>NVUM01000008.1 GCA_002733125.1 Porticoccus sp. | reverse complement strand
GGGCTGTCACAGTAATTCTGCGATGGGGTTTTCATCACCAGCTCCGCACCAGTGTCCAGGTCCCGCACCCGGTAGAGCTGAGTTCGCTCGCTGGCATACATTTCTGCCAACACCTCGTAGCCATCAATCTTCAGTCCGGGGGACAGATCAGGAGGGAACGGCAGCCGGGTCAACCGCTCGTTAAGGTCCTCGATATTTTCCAGCCCCAAATGGTCGATGCGCAGCAGGACACAACTCAAGTTGTCATTACTGCCGGCGGCCCGCGCAGCAGCAACAATGGTACGACAGGCGCGCTGGTAATCTTTCGGATGGCGCTCGATCAGTCCTCGCAACGCTTCAATGGAAAGGAAATCGTGTACCCCATCGCTGGTGAGCAGAAAAATGTCACCCTGCTTAAGGGTGACAACGCTGGCATCCACATTGAGGCCGGTATCCATGCCCATGGCGCGAATCAGGTAATTCTGTTCGGCGGAAATACCCGCCGTGTGATCCCGGGTCAACTGGATTAATTCCCCGTCCTCTGCCGCCAGGCGGTGAATGCGGCTGTCGCCGATATGAAACAGATAGCCGAGGTGGGACTTGATCACCAGCACACTCAGGGTGGTGACATAACCCCGCGCCTCATCCTGGATTTCGTGCCCCAGGTTATATAGTTGACGATTCAGCGGGGTGAGAATTTTCTGAATAGCATGTTTGACACTCCAGGTCTCCGGGGTCGTATAGTAATCGTTTAGCACCGAGCGAATGCACAGCTCAGCCGCCTCTCTGCCCGCCTCGGCAGTGCTGACGCCGTCTGCCAGCGCCACAACTATGCCTTTGGTATTGAGCAGGTGATCGTCGGGAATACGATAGCCCACGGCATCCTCATTGACCGGTTTGACGCCTGCATCGGAGCAACACCCCACAGTGGCCCGGAAAACATTTCCTGTTTCAATGCTTCCCTGACTCACGCATGTATCCTCTCAATCATGTTGGTTGTCATATCAGCTTACGTCGATCAGCTCGACTGTTCCATCAGGTAATACTTCGGCCATCTTGCCGGAAGGCTCCTTCAGGAAAATCACACCTACAAACAACAGAACAGCGGAAGCGGCGATCAGCAGAAAAAAGGTTTGATAGTCGACAAACGACAGAATGGTCAGATAGGTCACACCACCAACGTTGCCATAGGCACCGGCCATACCGGCGATCTGGCCGGTCATACGCCGCTGCACCAGCGGCACCATGGCAAACACTGCACCCTCCCCCGCCTGGACAAAGAACGAGCAGCACATGGTGGCGAGTACCGCCAAAAAAATCCACCAGGTGCCATCGATATGGCTAAGCAGGAAATAGCCTGCGGCGAGCCCGGAAATCAGGATCATCAGGGTCTTGCGGCGACCGAACCTGTCACTCAGCCAGCCGCCACCGGGACGTGCCACCAGATTCATGAAAGCGAACCCTGAGGCCAGCAGCCCAGCCTTGACTGGGTCAAGGCCCTCAAAGGTTTCCAGGAAGAACAATGGCAGCATCGAGACCACCGCCAGCTCGGAACCAAAGGTAACAAAATAGGACCCGTCGAGAATCGCCACCTGCCTGAATTGGTAGCGTTGCATTTCCGGGACACACTGTTTCAGGTGTTCGTGATTCACCTTCCAGATCTGGTACACCTGGAACAGATAGAGCAGCACCAGACCGATGTAGATACCACTGGCCCCTCCCGAGGAGAGCAGCCCCAAGTTGGACGGAGACAATTTCCAGGTCAGTACCGCCAGGGCGATGTACATGGGGATGTTCATCGCCAGGTAAAACCAGAAATCTCCCCAGCTGGAGACTTCCAGGCCACCGGATTTTTTCGGTTTGAAATAGGTGGAACCCTTTGGCGTATTGCGAGCTTTCAGGTAGTAAAACACACCATAGAAGGAAGCGACGACACCCGTAAGACCCAGGGCATAGCGCCAACCGTCATCACCCCCAAACATCAGGGCAATGGTAGGCAGCGCCATGGCGCCGGCCGCAGAACCGAAGTTGCCCCAGCCACCGTATATACCCTCCGCCAAGCCCACCTGTCTGGCCGGAAACCACTCACCGACCATGCGAATGCCAATCACGAATCCTGCACCGACAAAGCCGAGCAGAAAACGGAATAACGCCAACTGTTCATAGCTGGTAGCCGTAGCAAACAGCAGGCAGATACCGCCGGAAAGTATCAGCAAACCACTGAAAATATGTCGTGGCCCAAACTTGTCTACCAGAATACCGATCAGTATCCGGGCGGGAATTGTCATGGCCACATTGAGAATCATCAGTGCCTTGACCTGCTCTCCGGTGAGGTCAAAAGCCTCCTTGATTACCGCCAGCATTGGGGCATGGCTGAACCAGACGACAAAACTGAGAAAAAAGGCGAACCACGTAATATGCAGCATCCTGATTTTCGGATCTTTGAGGTCCAGTAAATTGATTGTTGCCTGGGACATGGTGTTTTTCCTCGCGGGAACTGTATCTGACTGAAAACGACAACCGGGACTGACGGGCTGAATCTACCTAGAGGTTGCGGTATGACAGTTGATCCAGGTCATCGGGCGAAGCTTGTAAAAAAGACCAGCTCGCCTGCTAATACCACCAAGGAGGTAATCAAAGAATCACAAATAATTCATTAATTTCAGATAGATAGACAAATAACATGGTCGGAAACCCAAAACCGGCACTAACCCGTCTATTTAGTGGTACCCCCTAAGAGAAGAACCTCTTCGGGGACACGCTTGACGTACATCAATTGCAAGCTGAGGCAGGCACCGCAGAATTTGTTATGCCATTTTTAGGTCAACCGAGGAGTTGCACCATGAAAACCATACTTGCGGCAATTGATCTGGATTCAAATGCAGAGAGTGTGCTCGATGCGGCCATCGATCTGGCTATGCAGTACCGTGCAGTATTGATTCTGGCAACAGTGGAAACTGAATTACCGGGTATGGAAGGTGCCACTGCTGAAGAGCTGAAGAAAGAAATACAGCTGTCCTACGATGAGGCGTTGACACGGCTGAAGAACATGGCCGACGACCTGTCTTCCCGGGGTATCAACTGCCGTGCAGTCATGCTGGAAGGGAAGCCCGTCGATCAATTGATACAGGCTGCGGACCGTCTACAGGCAGACCTGATCGTCATCGGCAACCACGGTCACAGCCCTTTCTACGATACCCTGATCGGCGGAACAGCCCCCGGCGTGATTCACCGGGCCCGGCAGAAGGTCTTAATGGTGCCGGTGACAAACTAGGGTCTGTTAACACCAAGCTTTCACCCCTACTCCAGGGATTTTGCGTCCGGTCCGTTTCAGTCGGACGTTTTTTTATTACCCAGAGGATCGACTATGGAACTCGTCTGTCCAGCGGGCAGCCTGCCCGCACTCAAGGCCGCCGTGGACAATGGTGCAGATGCTGTCTACATCGGTTTTCGGGACGCCACTAACGCCCGTCATTTCGCCGGCCTCAACTTTAATGACAGCAAGGCTGACCAGGCCCTGGAACACGCCCGCAGGCACAATGTCCGGTTATTCGTGGCCATCAACACCTATCCACAACCGCACAACTGGAGCGCCTGGCAGACAGCGGTAGATCGCGCCGCGCACCTGGGCGTTGACGCACTGATCGTCGCCGACCTGGGTGTACTCGACTACGCCCGGGAACGACATCCGCAACTCGCTCTGCATCTATCGGTCCAGGGATCGGCCACCAACGCTGCCGCACTATCCTTTTACCAACGCCGGTTCGACATTCGCCGTGCCGTGCTGCCGCGAGTGCTTTCCCTGTCCCAGGTGCAGCAACTGTCGGCTGTCAGCCCGGTGGATCTGGAGGTATTCGGTTTTGGCAGTCTGTGCATCATGGCCGAGGGCCGCTGCCATCTGTCATCCTATGTCACCGCCGAATCCCCCAACACCTGTGGCGCCTGCTCACCTGCTTCAGCGGTGCGCTGGCAAGAGACAGCCAGTGGCCGGGAGTCACGCCTCAACGGGGTGTTGATCGACCGCTTCAAGGCCGGCGAAAACGCTGGTTACCCCACCCTCTGCAAAGGCCGTTTCAAGGTGGAAGAGCAGACCTATCATGCCTTGGAGGAACCCACCAGCCTGAACACCCTGGCGTTGATTCCCCAGCTGGCGGAGATCGGCATCAAAGCCATCAAGATCGAAGGGCGCCAACGCAGTCCCGCCTATGTGGCGCAGGTGGTAAGCGTGTGGCGGGAAGCACTGGATCATTATCACAATGCCGGCGAATGCTTCACCCCTCGCAGAGAGTGGTTCGATACTCTTTCCAGGGTTTCCGAGGGCAGTCAAACCACCTTCGGCGCCTACTCACGTCCCTGGCAATAAACACCCACAACAACGGGGAATAACCGATGCAATTGTCCCTGGGACCAATTTTCTATTACTGGCCGCGACAACAGGTGGAAGACTTTTATCACCAGGCACTGGCTTCCCCCGCTGATATCGTCTATCTGGGGGAAACTGTTTGCCCAAAGCGGCGCGAGGTTCACCCATCGGAGTGGCTGGAAATGGCAGCACCATTGGCCGAGGCGGGTAAACAGGTAGTGCTCTCCACCCTGGCACTGATCGAGTCACGTGCCGACCTGGCAACCTTGCGCAAGCTCTGCGATCAGAGTGGCTGCCTGATGGAGGCCAACGACATGGCAGCGGTGGAACTGCTTTCGGAGCGAAATCTGCCATTTGTCGCCGGTCCGTCCATCAATATCTACAACAGCGCCAGCCTGCGTGTCCTGCAACAGGCGGGCATGATGCGCTGGGTGATGCCGGTAGAGCTGAGCCGCCACACGTTGCAAGGTATCCTCGAAGAAGTCCAGCAGTTCGGTCTTGCCCAACAGGTACAAACGGAAATATTCAGCTATGGGCATTTGCCACTGGCCTACTCCGCTCGCTGTTTTACCGCCCGCAACCGCAACCTGCCAAAGGATGACTGCCAGCTGAGTTGCCTGGATTATCCAGACGGTATTCCCGTACACACGCGTGAAAATACGTCGCTATTTACCCTGAATGGCATTCAGACACTCTCTGGCGATATTCACAATTTGCTGGCGGAATACCATGACATGGCAGCTATTGGTGTTGATATTCTTCGCATCAGTCCAAACAGCAGCAACACATTCCAGGTGCTGGAGCAATTTGACCGGATACGTCGAGGAGAAACGCTCAGCAATCAACTCATTGCCAGTGACCAGGGAGCAGCCACATTTTGCAATGGCTACTGGTATGGCAAGCCGGGTATGGACTTCACGTAATGGTGCTTTTAGCTCGATCTGAGCCGGTTGACTCTGCACCAGAACACATCGCTATCCTGCAGAATCCTGCATGCCAGCTGTTCGCAAAATACTCTGACAGAAAAAGGAGAAACCATGACTGACAAACTCCGATCCGATTGGGATCCCCAATCGGAAGCGGTTCTTCGCAACCAACGCGCCGCTTACGACAACATGCGTGAACAATGCCCTGTCGCTTACAACGAGGTCGTGCAGTGGTCACTATTCCGGCATCGGGACCTTACCCGGGTACTTCACGATCACGACACCTTCAGCAGCGTGGTGTCCCGGCACCTCTCCATCCCGAATGGTATGGATCCCCCGGAACATACAGTCTACCGGCATATCATCGAGCCCTACTTTGCGCCGGCCCGAATGGAGGCATTCGGACCTTCCTGCCGGGAAATCATCACAGAACTGCTTGACCAAGTACCGGCTCAAAGCGACGTGGAACTGATGGCCGATATCGCCCAGCCCTTTGCGGTACGGGTTCAATGTGCATTTCTCGGCTGGCCACCTGGCCTGCACGATCCGCTAGTCCAATGGGTCAGAAAGAATACCGAAGCCACCCGCGCTGGAGACCGGACAGCGATGGCGGATATTGCACGCGAATTTGAAACCCTCGTCGTCGACATGCTTGAAACGCGTCGTCAGGCTGGCGCAAAACCTGGTGATGACATCACCGCCGACCTGATGCACGAGGAAGTCTGGGGACGCCCATTAAGTCATAAAGAGATGACGAGCATTTTACGGAATTGGACCGTCGGAGAAATTGGTACCATTTCTGCAGCAATCGGCGTACTGGTTCGCTATCTGGCGAAACACATTGAGGTACAGAAACGGTTGCGCGAGCAACCATTCCTGTTGCCCGGGGCCATTGATGAGATTCTGCGGATCCACGGCCCCCTGGTGGACAACCGGCGCATCACAACCTGCCCGGTGGAAATTGGCGGCCGAAAGATTGGTGCCGGGGAGCGAATCTCACTGAACTGGATTTCCGCCAACCGGGATGGTGATGTCTTCGATAGCCCGGACAGTTTCCGCCTGGATCGCGACCCGACCGAAAATCTGCTTTATGGTGCGGGCATCCATGTCTGCCCCGGTGCACCGCTGGCTCGAATGGAGTTGCTGGCAGTCATGGAGGCACTGTTCGAACACACCGAGTGGATCGAGCCTGTAGCGGGCAAACCAGCAATCAATGCTGTCTATCCCGCGAGCGGTTTTTCCTCATTGCCATTGCGATTCAAAACAGCCTAATGATTTACAATCACCGCATTAATGGGCAGCGATTTACCGATCGCAGTGGTATAAACACTTCAACAATAGCGATGGATCAATCTGATGACCAATCAGCAACCGAACAACCCCCTACATGGCGTAACCTTGCAGCAAATTGTCACAGCGCTGCTGGAGCACTACGATTGGGATGGCCTGGCCCGGCGAATTGATATCAAGTGCTTTAAAAATGCCCCGTCCATCAAGTCATCACTGACTTTCCTGCGTAGAACCCCGTGGGCCAGAGAAAAGGTCGAGGGTTTGTATCTCTCGACCTTTGACAGCCAGTCCCCCCGGAGAATCGTTTAAATACCATTCGCCATGGCCCCCGCACCAGACAACAACCGTCTTATCGGCAGGGGCAGGACATCGCGTTCTATACTGTCCAGAAGGTTTTTCACTCCCAGGCCCAGTTCAGTATCACCCTCCAGGCAAAGCTCGCGACGGAAGAACAGCGTATCGGGATCTTCTCGACCGGAGGCGAGTAACACAAACGCTCTGGCTCGACCCAGAATAGTGACATCGGCTGTGTCGTTCGGCGGCAAGACCAATAAACGGGGATGACAGCCGACGATGAGCCAACCGACACCCATATCGGTCACCCGAATTTCCAGGGTTCGGCCTTCAAAGAAGGCCAGCTCACCTTCAGCAGAAGCCTCCGCCAGCAATTGCTGAAGTACATTTTCCAGCAACCATTGCTGTATTCGAAAAGGCACCTGGCGACAGAGCGGGAAAACCAGGGTTTCGGCACGTGCCAGCCAGGGCGCGCGACGGGTAAAAGATGTTTCCATAGGGGAAACTCCGTTCAGAAGGACTTAGAGCCTGTTCACATTAATTTTTCTTGTGTTCCACCGCCCAGACAGCGGCCTCTACCCGTGAGCGCAAACCGAGTTTTTTCAGCAGGTGTTTAACGTGGACCTTGACCGTCGCCTCAGCAATATCGAGTTCGCGACCAATCAGCTTGTTACTCAGCCCGGCAGACACCATGCGCAGGATTTCCTTTTCGCGACGAGTCAGGGCATCGTAGCCTGAATCCTGTTCCTGGCGGGCGTTATCACGAAAAGCCTTGGCCAGCACCTCGGTGAGCTCGTGTGACAGTACCATCTTGCCGATACAGGCATCGCGGATTCTTTCCACCAGCTCTCCCGGCTCCATATCTTTCAGCAGATAGCCATCGGCTCCTGCCTTGAACGCCGCCAGCATATCTTTGCTCTCATCGGAAACCGTAAATACCACAATACGGCAGCACACGTCCGCCTCGCGCATTTCCCGGAGAGTCTCGATGCCATCCATGCCTTTCATGCTCAGATCGAGCAACACGAGGTCTACGTCCTGTCCCTGTCGCTTGACCAATTCAACCGCATCGCGACCATTACTGGCTTCACCGACCACCTCCATATCATCCTCCAGCGCCAATAGCTGGCGTACGCCCTTGCGCAGTAACGGGTGGTCATCCACCAGGATCAATTTGCTTTTAGACTCGTTCATGGTCGCCTCTTAAAAAGGTACATCATTGTCACAATAGGGTTAGTTTAGAACGCCACTCCTTAAAATAAATTGATCTGGCGCAGGTGAATAGTTGATCATTTTACTCAGGAAAAGGCATCTGGCATAAAACTGAGAACCACTTCGGTACCCCCCTCCTCCCCGGGGTGTATATCCAGGGTACCCTGTAACAGTTCCGCCCGTTCCCGCATGGTAGAAAGCCCGTAGTGGTGCTCCTTGACCGGGTCAGTGGCAATCCCCACACCATCGTCCAGCACCCGGAATACTGCGCGGTTATCGGCACCTCGCTCACAGCGCAATTCGATACAACTGGCCCCGGCGTGCTTAAAGGCATTGGTGATGGCCTCGCGGATAATCTGCAAAACATGGATATCCTCATTGGGGGTCAACGGACAGTGTCCCAGGTGGAACTCCAGCTTCACCTCAGTCTGCTCACTCTGGCGATCAAATTCATCCACTGTGGCTTTCAATGCCTGGTAAAGACTCGGGGCATCCAGTTTCAGTCGGAAGGTCGTCAGTAGTTCCCGCAAATGCCGGTAGGCGGCATTCAATCCCTGCTGCAGATCCTCCAAGCCTTCGCGCAGCTGCTCCTCCGGGGCCTCCCGATCAAACAGCCGCACCAGCCGTGCCACTTGCATCTTCATGTAGGACAGGGACTGAGCCAGAGAGTCATGCAATTCTCTGGCGATAATGGAGCGCTCCTCGAACAGCATTACCCGCCGACTCAGCCCTTCCCGGTAGTGCAGCGCCATGGCCGCCGCGAGATGTTCCACCACGGCTTCGATCAGCCGCTGCTGCCATGGCTCCAGCACCAGGTTGGGGCCAGTGTTGATATACAGAAAGCCAAAATTATCGCTGGCATCCTCGATGGCAAATGACGACTCACCCTGAGTCTGATGATCACTGCCAGGCTGCATGAAACAGTTTATACAGTCGCGGATAAGACAATCGTGTTCCTCTCCGGCAGGCAGAATCAAATCATATTTGTCGGTGTTGGCCTCATTGGCCAGGCACAGGGAAATACGCGGAATACCAGTCAGCGTCTTCAGGTCGGCCATAATGTCCCTGAAGGGTTCATGGCTGCCACCCACCCCTTCCGACAGTCGCTGCGCAGTGTTGTAGAGGAAATCCAGCATCTGGTTGGAGCGCTGCAGCTGGGCGGTTTTTTCATCCACCATGTCCTCCAGTTTGCGGTAGTGGCGCGCCAGGCTGGCGGACATATCGTTGAAAGTACTGCACAGCAGGCCGATCTCATTGACCGCTTCATAGTAGGTTCGGTAGGAAAAATCGCCGACGCTGGTGTGTTCCGCCGCCCGCACCAGATCCTTCAGGGGCCGCACCAGATTCTGGTCGGTACGCATGACAATGAACACCAGCGCCAGAAAGGAAAGAAAGATACTGAGCCCCTCGTACATGCCCAGCAACTCGATCTTCTCCTCGGTATTCTGCTGGATACTCAGCACCAACCTGTCAATATCGCCCACGTGTTCCTCGACATGCCCCAGGTATTCCCGACTGGCCGCCGCCAGACTCCCCTGTTCAGCAGAACCCAGAGACAACAGTAACGGGGCCATATGCTGCTCCCAGTTAGTGACCACCCGCTGGTAGGTGCGTTTCAGACTGATGTCACTGCGCTCGCCCGCCACCCTGGCAATGCTCGATTGATACAGCTTCTCAGAAAAAGTGCGGTGCTCTTCCGCCAGGGTGTCAATCAAATCTTTCGAATCAGCCTCTCCCGCCACGGCCTGCTGCAGATGTACCGCAATACGGTAGGTCTGCATCCGCATCGAACCGGCAATATTGATCGCCTCGGCATCGTGCTGGGTGTTAAGCGTCACCAGCAGGGAGACCAGCATGCTCGACAGGGCAAGCAGACCGATCACCAACATCGGGATCAACACCTGAATCGCAATCGATTGGGAAAAACGCAATTTCCTGCCGGTCAGCATCATTGCCATGGTTATTACCACCAAATATCCACTTTCGGAGCAGTCAACTCCACCCATCCCCACAACCAAAAACAACCTTATGTTATTTAAGGTTTTTTAAAAAAATCGATCTACCACTTAGGTAGTACTTTAAAAAACCTCATCAAATTCAAGCGGTTCGATGATTGATGCAGGTCATGTGCGGGGCCACTCACTGTTACTACATTCAAACCACATTCGGGAGAAAATGAAAAGCCCATGACCACAGTCCAGTCACAAAACCGGCCACTTCAATGGTACAGCCTCGGTATCTGCACAACCGCCTTTGCCGCCCATTTTGCCACCTGGACCCTGTTTGCCATTCTCGGCATGCAGATCAAAGCTGACCTGGGTCTGAGCGAAACCGCCTTCGGTCTGCTGGTGGCGGCACCGATTCTTACCGGTGCTCTGGCCCGACTGATCAGCGGCGTGCTGGCGGAGCATTTTGGCGGTCGGCTGGTATTTTTTGTGCAATCGCTGATTGTGGCGCTGGCGCTGTTCACCCTCCCCTACGCCAGGACCTTTGGGCAGTTTCTCAGTATCGGCCTGGTACTGGGTATCGCCGGAGGCACCTTTGCCACCGGGATCAGCCTGGTTTCCGGCTGGTTCCCGGCCTCACAACAAGGCACCGCCATGGGTATCTTCGGTGCCGGCAATGCCGGGGCCGCCATCACCAACCTGGTGGCACCGTTGATTATCCTCTCTTATGGTTGGCAGGCAGTACCCAATATCTACGGCTCTGTGCTGCTGGCAATCGCGATACTGTTCTGGTTCTTTAGCTGGTCGCCCTCGGACAGAAGCCAACGAACCAGGTCCAGGCAATCCTGGACGGAGGAAATGCGCCCCCTGCGGGAACTGCGGGTGTGGCGCTTCGGGCTCTACTACTATTTTGTGTTCGGCGGTTTCCTGGCCCTGACCCTGTGGCTGCCCCAGTACTATGTGGGCGAATACGGCCTCGACCTGAAAACCGCCTCTTTTGTCACCATGCTGTTCACCCTGCCAGCGGCCATTGTGCGCGCCCTGGGGGGCTGGTTCGCCGACAACTTTGGCGCCCGCCGAATCAACTGGTCAGTGTTCTGGGTGTGTCTGGTGTGCCTGTTTTTCCTCTCCTACCCGCCCACCACCATGACCATCCACGGCATCGAGCAGAATCTGTTCCTCAACATCCACATCAACCTGTGGGTGTTCGTGCTACTGACCTTCGTGATGGGGCTGGCGATGGGCTTCGGCAAGGCCAGCATCTACCGGATTATCTACGACTATTACCCGGATAACGTCGGTGTGGTAGGCGGCGCGGTGGCCGCCATCGGCGCTCTCGGCGGCTTCTCGCTGCCCATCCTGTTCGGTTTGGCGGCTGACCTCACCGGCATTCGCAGTTCCTGCTTCATGTTGCTCTACGGAGTGCTGGCGGGCTGCATGGTGCTGATGTTTTACGCCATCAAACTTGATCAATTTCGGCACCGGCTGGATCAGGCAAAAGCCGACGATTTTTTAACGTTATAAGACTGTACTCACGAGGAGAGCCATCATGGCCGATCTACAAAAATGGGATGTCGAAGATACCCGGTTCTGGGAATCAGAAGGCAAAAAGATTGCCACTCGAAATCTCTGGATATCGATTCCCAGCCTGCTGTGCGGATTTGCCGTGTGGCTCTACTGGGGCATTATCACGGTACAGATGCTGAACCTGGGTTTTCCATTCGCCCAATCCGAGCTGTTCACCCTCACCGCCATTGCCGGCCTGACCGGCGCCACCCTGCGAATACCCAGCAGCTTTTTTATCCGGCTGTGCGGCGGGCGCAACACCATTTTCTTCACCACTGCGCTATTGATGATCCCCGCCGTCGGTACCGGTATCGCCCTGCAGGATAAAAACACGCCACTGTGGGTGTTCCAGGCGCTGGCGCTGCTGTCCGGCTTCGGTGGCGGCAATTTCGCATCATCCATGTCCAACATCAGCTTCTTCTTCCCCAAAAAGCAACAGGGGCTGGCACTGGGTCTGAACGCGGGCCTCGGCAATTTCGGGGTCACCACCATGCAGATCCTGATCCCCCTGGTGATGACGTTTGGTCTGTTCGGCGGTGATTCCATGATTCTGGAAAACACCTCCGGCACCCTGATCGGCAAGATACCCGCAGGCAGTGAAACCTGGATTCACAACGCCGGTTACATCTGGCTGGTGCTGCTGATTCCACTGGCCTTCGCCGGCTGGTTCGGCATGAACAACATCCGCTCCCAGGAGGTGTCGCCCGACCTCCCGAACACGGTGGTCAGTTTTGGCATGATCACAGGTATGCTGCTGATCGGTTTCGTCACCGCCGCGGTGGGCCTGTGGCTGTTGTTACCGGAATCCGCCAACGGTTCCGGCTTTGGTGTACCAAAAGAAATCGTCATGGTGCTGGTGATCGGCTCCACGGTGTTCTGGCTGAAAATGCTGCCCGGCGCCATTGGCACCAGCCTGACCCGACAGTACAAGATCTTCAACAACCCGCACACCTGGGTGATGAGTGTTATCTACACCATGACCTTCGGCTCGTTTATCGGCTTTGCCGCCTCCTTCCCGCTGGCCATCAAGGTGATCTTCGGCTACCAGCACCTGATGGTGGACGGCGTGATGACCCACGACACCATCAACGCCAACGGCCCCAGCGCCCTGATGTATGCCTGGATGGGACCCTTTATCGGTGCGCTGATCCGCCCGGTGGGCGGCTGGATTGCCGACAAGCTGGGCGGCGCCATGGTCACCCAGATCTGCTCTGTGGTGATGGTGGCCAGCGCCCTCGGCGTGGCCTACTACATGAAAGCCGCCTACAACTCCGCGACCCCTGAGGAGTTCTTCCTACCCTTCTTCCTGCTGTTCCTGGTGCTGTTCGCCGCCACCGGTATCGGCAACGGCTCCACCTTCCGCACCATCGCCATGGTCTTCCCAAAAGAGCAGGCCGGCCCGGTACTGGGCTGGACTTCCGCGGTGGCCGCGTACGGCGCGTTCTACATCCCCAAGGTTATTGGAGAGCAGATCACCGCCACCACCCCGGAAGTGGCACTGATCGGTTTCGCCGCCTTCTATGCAGTGTGTATCGGTATTAACTGGTGGTTTTACCTGCGCAAAAACCGCAGCGACACCGAAATTCACTGCCCGAAATGTGGTGAGAATTTCACCCTCCACAAGGATGACGAATTTTACAACCCGTAACTGAAGCCACTACCCGAGTCGGCAGCTTACTGCCACCGATCAAGAGAGAGTAACGCTATGAGTCACTTCATCGACAGCTTGCAGTTCTTCAAGAAAACCGTCACAGGAGAGTTTGCCCACGGTCACGGCGAGACCCGCAACCAGAATCGTGAATGGGAAAACAGCTACCGCCAGCGCTGGCAGCACGACAAGATTGTGCGCTCCACCCACGGCGTCAACTGCACCGGTTCCTGCAGCTGGAAAATCTACGTCAAGAACGGTCTGATCACCTGGGAAACCCAGCAGACCGATTACCCGCGCACCCGCCCGGACCTGCCCAACCACGAACCCCGCGGCTGCCCCCGAGGCGCCAGCTATTCCTGGTACATCTACAGCGCCAACCGCCTCAAGTACCCCAAGGTGCGCAAGCCGCTGTTGAAACTGTGGCGCGACGCCCGCAAGCGGTTCGACAACCCGGTAGATGCCTGGGCTTTTATCGTCGAAGACCCGCTACGGGCCAAGAGCTACAAGAGCACACGCGGCCTGGGCGGCTACATTCGATCTTCCTGGGAGGAAGTCAATGAAATCATCGCCGCCGCCAATGTGTATACCGCCAAACAGTACGGTCCCGATCGCATCATCGGTTTCTCCCCGATTCCCGCCATGTCGATGGTGTCCTATGCCGCCGGCTCCCGCTACCTGTCGCTGATCGGTGGCGTGTGCCTGAGCTTCTACGACTGGTACTGCGACCTGCCACCGGCCTCGCCGATGACCTGGGGCGAGCAGACCGATGTACCGGAGTCCGCCGACTGGTACAACTCCAACTACATCATCGCCTGGGGTTCCAACGTGCCCCAGACCCGGACCCCCGATGCTCACTTCCTTACCGAAGTGCGTTACAAAGGTGCCAAAACCGTCGCCATCACCCCCGACTACGCCGAAGTGGCGAAGCTGACCGATATCTGGCTGAGCCCTAAACAGGGTACCGATGCGGCCCTCGGCATGGCCTTTGGTCACGTGATTCTCAAAGAGTTTCACCTGGAGAAACCCAGTGAGTACTTCACCGAGTACGTGCGCCGCTACTCCGACATGCCGATGCTGGTGCTGCTGGAGGAGAAAGACGGCCACTACTGCCCCACCCGCTTCCTGCGAGCTTCCGACCTGGACGGCAAACTCGGCCAGGACAACAACCCTGAGTGGAAAACCATCGCACTGGATGAACCCAGTGGCGAACTGGTATCACCGCTGGGCTCCGTCGGCTACCGCTGGGGCGAACAGGGCAAATGGAATATCGAGCCACGTGAGGGGGAGAATGGCAATGATGTCAAACTGCAGCTCTCGCTGATTGGTGACAACACCGTGGCTGTGGCCTTCCCGCACTTTGCCGCAGATGAACGCAACGAGCACTGGAACTACTGCGAGCACGACGATGTTCTGCCTCGACTGGTGCCGGTGCGGGAGATTCAACTGGGCGACGGTTCCACCGCCAGAGTCGCCACCGTCTACGACCTGACCATGGCCAACTACGGCATCGACCGCGGCCTCGGCGGTGGCAATGTCGCCGCCAGTTACGACGACGACAGCCCCTTCACCCCCGCCTGGCAGGAGAAAATCACCGGCGTGCCCCGAGACCGCGTTATCCAGGTGGCCAGGGAGTTCGCCGACAACGCCAACAAAACCAGCGGCAAATCCATGATCATCGTCGGTGCCGGCATGAACCACTGGTATCACATGGATATGAGCTATCGCGCGCTGATCAATATGCTCATCATGTGCGGCTGTGTCGGCCAGAGCGGTGGTGGCTGGGCACATTACGTGGGCCAGGAAAAACTGCGCCCGCAGACCGGTTGGCTGCCATTGGCCTTTGGTCTGGACTGGAGCCGTCCGCCGCGCCAGATGAACGGCACCAGCTTCTTCTACAATCACAGCTCCCAATGGCGCCACGAGAAAGTCAGTGTCCACGAGGTGTTGTCACCACTGGCGGACAAATCCCAGTGGCCGGAGCACATGCTCGACTACAACATCAAGGCCGAACGCATGGGCTGGCTACCCTCGGCGCCGCAGCTCAACCGTAACCCGCTACAGGTTGCCCGTGAAGCTGCTGAAGCCGGCATGGATCCGAAGGATTATGTCGTCCAGCAACTAAAATCCGGGCATTTGAAATTTGCTTCTGAACAACCGGACAACCCCGCCAACTTTCCACGCAATATGTTTATCTGGCGATCCAACCTGCTCGGCTCATCCGGCAAGGGCCACGAGTACATGCTCAAGTACCTGCTCGGCACCAACAACGGTGTTATGAACGAGGATAACTTCGCCCGCGGTAGTGACCTGATTCCCAAGGAAATCGACTTTGAGGAACAAGGTCCCGAGGGCAAACTGGACCTGGTGGTCACCCTGGACTTCCGCATGTCCTCCACCGCCCTGTACTCAGATATCGTGTTGCCTACCGCCACCTGGTACGAGAAGGACGACCTCAACACCTCGGACATGCACCCCTTTATCCACCCGCTGTCAAAAGCCGCCGATCCAGCCTGGGAAGCGCGCTCTGACTGGGACATCTACAAGGGCATCGCCAAAAAGTTCTCGGAGATCTCCGCCCTGAACGACAACCTCGGCGTGGAGACCGATATCGTCACCGTGCCCACCCTCCACGATACTCCCGGAGAGTTGTCGCAACCCTTCGAGGTACAGGACTGGAAGAAGGGCGAGTGCGAGCTGATTCCCGGCAAAACCGCACCGAACATCGTGGCGGTGGAGCGGGACTACCCCAATACATACAAAAAGTTTACCTCCCTGGGACCGCTGCTGGAAAAACTCGGTAACGGTGGCAAGGGCATCGGCTGGAACACCGATGAAGAAGTGGAACTGCTGCGCAAACTGAATTACACCGTTACCGAAGAGGGTATCAGTCACGGACAACCGCGCATCGATACCGCTATCGACGCCGCCGAAATGGTACTCAGTCTGGCGCCGGAGACCAACGGCAATGTGGCGGTTAAAGCTTGGGATGCGCTCGGTAAACTCACGGGGCGCGACCACAAGCACCTTGCGGAACCAAAGCACGATGAAAAAATTCGCTTCCGCGACATCCAGGCACAGCCGCGCAAGATCATCTCCTCGCCCACCTGGTCAGGGCTGGAGGATGAACACGTCAGCTATAACGCCGGTTACACCAACGTCCATGAGCTGATTCCCTGGCGTACCATCACCGGGCGTCAGCAGTTCTACCAGGACCATAGGTGGATGCAGGCATTCGGCGAACAAATGGTGTCCTACCGACCGCCGATCTGCACCAAGTCCATCGACCTGGTGAAGGGCAAGCAACCCAACGGCCATACCGAGATTGTTCTGAACTGGATCACACCCCACCAGAAATGGGGCATCCACAGCACCTACTCAGATAACCTGCTGATGCTGACCCTGTCCCGGGGCGGGCCGATTATTTGGATGAGCGAAGTGGATGCACAAAAAGCCGGTATTGAGGACAACGACTGGGTGGAAGTATTCAACGTCAACGGCGCCATCGCCTGCCGGGTAGTGGTCAGCCAGCGGGTCAACGAGGGCATGGTGATGATGTACCACGCCCAGGAGCGCATCGTGAATACCCCCGGCTCGGAAATGACCGGCACCCGGGGTGGCCACCACAACTCGGTGACCCGGATAGTCATGAAACCGACGCATATGATCGGTGGCTACGCACAACAGTCCTATGGCTTCAACTACTACGGCACCGTCGGCTGCAACCGCGACGAGTTCGTGGTGGTGCGCAAAATGAACAAGGTGGATTGGCTGGAGGGCTCGGATACCGACGACCTGCCGCAACCACTTCCCCAGGACGTTTAAGGAGGCATCACAATGAAAATACGCTCACAAGTTGGCATGGTGCTGAACCTGGACAAGTGCATCGGCTGCCACACCTGTTCCATCACCTGTAAAAATGTCTGGACCTCCCGCGAGGGCATGGAATACGCCTGGTTCAACAACGTCGAGACCAAACCCGGCATCGGCTACCCCAAGGAGTGGGAAAACCAGGACAAATGGAACGGCGGCTGGGTGCGCAACCGCGACGGCTCCATCAACCCGAAAATCGGCGGCAAGTTCCGGGTGCTGGCGAACATCTTCGCCAACCCCGACCTGCCGGAAATCGACGACTACTACGAGCCGTTCGATTTCGACTACCAGCATTTGCACACCGCCCCGCTGGGCAAACACCAGCCCACCGCGCGTCCGCGCTCGCTGATATCCGGCAAGCGCATGGAGAAAATCGAGTGGGGCCCAAACTGGGAAGAAATTCTCGGCACCGAGTTCAAAAAGCGCAGTGTCGACCGCAATTTCGACAACATCCAGAAAGAGATCTACGGCGAGTTCGAGAACACCTTCATGATGTACCTGCCACGACTGTGCGAGCACTGCCTCAACCCCACCTGCGCGGCTGCCTGCCCCTCCGGCGCCATCTACAAGCGCGAGGAGGACGGTATTGTTCTGATCGACCAGGAGAAGTGCCGCGGCTGGCGCATGTGCGTGTCCGGATGTCCCTACAAGAAGATCTACTTCAACTGGAAATCCGGCAAGTCAGAGAAATGCATCTTCTGCTACCCGCGTATTGAAGCGGGCCAGCCCACGATCTGTTCGGAAACCTGCGTGGGCCGCATCCGCTACCTGGGCGTACTGCTCTATGACGCCGACCGCATCCACGAAGTGGCCAGCACCGAGTCCGAGCAGGACCTGTACAAAAAACAGCTGGAAATCTTCCTTGATCCCCACGACCCGGCAGTGATTGCACAGGCTAGAAAAGATGGTGTGCCGGACTCCGTGATCGAAGCGGCCCAACAATCGCCGGTCTACAAACTGGCCGTCGACTGGCAGCTGGCCCTGCCGCTGCACCCGGAATACCGCACCCTGCCGATGGTCTGGTACGTGCCGCCGCTGTCGCCGATCCAGTCTGCAGTGGATGCCGGACACGTTGGTATGAACGGCATCATTCCCGATGTGGATTCCCTGCGCATTCCGGTCAAGTACCTGGCCAACCTGCTCACTGCCGGTGACGAGGCACCGGTGCTGCTGGCGCTGAAACGCCTGCTGGCAATGCGTGCCTACAAGCGCGCCCAGATTGTTGAGGGCTTTGACGACCAGCAGATTCTCGAGGAGGTGGGGCTCACCACCCTGCAGGTGGAGGACATGTACCGCTACCTGGCCATCGCCAACTACGAGGACCGTTACGTGATTCCCACCGCCCACCGGGAGGAAGCCATGTCCGAGGCCTTCGCCGAGCGCGGCGGCTGCGGCTTCTCATTCGGCAACGGCTGCTCCACCGGCGAGTCGGATATCAACCTGTTCGGCACAAAAAAAACCACCCGGCGGGATGTGATCCAGACCGTCCAGATGTGGGAGGAGTAGAACATGGATATTCTCAAAATCATCTCCCGACTGATGGATTATCCCAGCGCCAAACTGCAACCGCTTGTGGCTGAACTGGAATCTGTGATTCTGGACGCGCGGGAGATTTCTCCTGACATGCGCCAGCGGCTCACGGCCCTGCTGCATCAGATTTATGACGGCGACCTGATGGATGCTCAGGAATGCTATACCGGTTTGTTTGACCGGGGTCGCGCCCTGTCACTGCTGCTGTTCGAACACGTGCACGGTGAATCCCGTGACCGCGGCCAGGCCATGGTGGATCTGCTGGCTGTTTACCGCAGCCAGGGCTTCCACATTGACGTGCGGGAATTGCCGGATTTCATTCCCCTCTATCTGGAATTCCTGGCCCACCGCCCGGATATGGAGGCCCGCGAGGGACTGGCGGATGTGGCCCATATCCTCGGCCTGCTGAGCGCACGTCTCAAGGAGCGCGGTTCACCCTACGACACACTCTTTGACAGCTTGCTGATGATCAGCGGCGTTCCAGTAGACGTCGAGGAACTGCGCGCAAAAACTGCCAGTGAACAGCGAGACGACACCCCCGAGGCACTGGACAAAATCTGGGAGGAAGAAGCGGTCACCTTTGGTGCTGGGGGCGGGGATAGCTGCCCCTCCAATACGCCGCAACCCCCACAACGATCCCCTAACGACAGCGTAGCCATTCGCTGGGCAAACTGAGGAAACTATCATGGATATCAACACGATTCTTTTTGGGGTCTACCCCTATCTGGCACTGCTGGTCTGCGTGGTCGGTTGCTGGGCCCGTTACGACCGCGAACAGTACTCCTGGAAAGCGGGCTCCAGCCAAATCCTGCGGACCAGGGGCATGCGGCTGGCCAGCAATGCCTTTCATGTCGGCATCCTGTTTGTGCTGGCCGGTCACCTGGTGGGACTGCTGACACCGGAATTCATCTACCACCATGTCATTTCCACACCGAACAAACAACTGCTGGCCATGGTGTCGGGCGGGCTGTTTGGTGCGCTCTGCTTCGTCGGCCTGACCATGCTGATCGTACGCCGTTTCACCGACCCTCGAGTGCGGGCGAGCAGCAGCTTCTCCGACCTGCTGGTGCTGGTATTACTGTATATCCAGCTAATCCTGGGGCTCAGCACCATCTATGCGTCGAGCCAGCATATGGACGGTTCGGTAATGGTGATGCTGGCCAACTGGGCCCAGTCACTGGTACTGCTGCAACCCATGGAGGCGGCGGCATCCATTGCCCCGGTGTCGCTGGTGTACAAACTGCACGTTTTCCTGGGCATGACCCTGTTTCTGATCTTCCCCTTCACCCGCCTGGTGCACATCATCAGCGGCCTGGCGGCCCCGGTGAAATACCTGCTGAGGAACTACCAGATCGTGCGCAGGAAGAGAGCCTGATCACAGCGTTACCCCGGTGACTGGCACAGGCCACCGGGGTAAACCGTTTCCCTACCCAACATTGTCAGGAGACAAATATGAGCTGCCCTTCCCACGCTACAGCCCCCCACACGACCACAGACATACCGGAAGTCCGGGTTAACGGCACCCTGATTGCAGCCGATGATATCGCCCGGGAAGTGCAATATCACCCGGCCCAATCCCCTGAAGACGGTCTTCGCAAGGCAGCGGAGGCATTGGTGATCCGCACCCTGCTGTTGCAAAAGGCAAAAGAAGTGCTTGCAGAGGGGGATGAAGTATTATCGGAAGAATCACTGCTCAGTGCGCTACTGGAGCAGGAGGCACCAGCGGAGCTCCCCAGCAACGAGGAGTGCCTCCGCTATTTCGATGGCCACCGGGAAAGTTTCCAGAGTCCCGACCTGTTGCAGGTCAGTCACATCCTGCTCGCCGCAGCACCCGATGATGAGGCCGCCCTGCAGCGCGCCCGGCAAACCGCCCGGGAACTGCTGTCACAATTACAGCGTTCACCGGATCACTTTGAGACACTGGCACGGCAGTTCTCCGCCTGCCCTTCCAAAGAAACCGGCGGCAATCTGGGCCAGATTACTCGAGGACAGACCACCCCGGAATTTGAACAGCAGGTATTTGCCCTGGAAGCGGGGCTCGCCAATGAGCCCATTGAGTCCCGTTACGGCATACATCTGGTACAGGTGGACCGCAAAATCCCGGGGATACCCCTGCCCTACGAACAGGTACACGACCAGGTGGCCGCCTACCTGGCCGAAGTGCGCCAGCGCCTGGCCATCAACCGTTACCTCCACTGGCTAATTGATGAAGCGGATATTGAGGGGATTGAAATAGGAAAGAGTTTAATCCAGTAATGTAGCTGCCCCCAACACACTGAACCGCGAATTTACTGCTGACCAACCCGATACCGCGTGGGTGACGGATATTACTTACATCCGCACCTGGCAGGGCTGGCTCTACTTGGCAGTTGTCGTTGACCTGTGTTCCAGAATGCTTCCCGCTTTGAAAACAAACTTGTAAAGTACCAGCCATCTCATCAAAATAAAGCGATTGATTACTTTCTTTCACGGAATATAAATGGCTACCCCATTGGAACCTACCAAACGCGCCTACCAAAGTACTGAACAGCGCCAGTCCGCAACTATCGAGGCGGTAGTCCATTTGTGTGCGGAGCAAGACCCTTCCACCCTCACCACCGCCCGCATTGCCAATGAAGTGGGACTTTCCCAGGGCGCCCTATTCAAGCACTTCCCCAACAAGAACAGCCTGTGGAAATCGGTGGCAGGTTGGGTATCCGAGCAGCTCACCCAGCGAGTTTTCAGTGTTGCAGATCAACATAAGCACGCAGATCAGGCCCTAGAAGCCATGTTCCTGGCCCATATCGGTTTCATTGCCCGCCATCCGGGCATTCCACGGCTGATGCTGGGAGAACTCCAGAAGCCGGGCAACGGCCCGGCCAAACGTATCGTTCGCGAGACCCTGACTAATTACCGCCAGAAAGTCATTTCTTTGCTGAACCTCGGTATCGAGCAGCAACGCGTTACTCCCACCATTGACGCCGACGCTGCTGCAGTGCTCTATCTGGGGGCCATTCAGGGATTAGTGGCTCAGGGCATGGTAGGCGGTGACATTCGCAGCCTTGAAAAAATCGCGCCCCGTATTTTCAGAATCTTCAGCGCCTGCTTTCAGGAGGCTCCCAATGCGCCACAAGCATAAACTCATCCTCGCCCTGACGCTGATCACCGGCATCGTTTTCGTGGTAGTGATGGTGAAACTGAAGCAACCACCGGAACGCACCACCGAGCAGGCAATGGCGATACCGGCCAGAATACTTGAAGTCGCCCCCCTGATTATTGTTACCCAAGCCCGCGGTTATGGCGAAGTATTACCGGCTCGTAGCTGGAGGGCGGTGGCCAATGTGGGCGGCCGCATTACCTGGAAGCATCCGGACCTGGAAAGCGGCAACCTGATTTCCGCAGGTACCCGCTTGCTGCAGATCGACCCGACCCGCTATGAACTGGCAGAGGCTTCCGCCCGAGCCGATATTGCCGGCCTAGAAGCCGAGCGGCAGCAACTGGATCAGGAAGAGCAGAACACCCGGGGGCTGCTCGAACTGGAAAACCGCCGACTAGCCCTGGCCCAGCGGGAGCTGGAGCGGGTAAAAACCTTGGTGAATCGGGGCGCCCTGTCAGAAAACCGACTGGATGAGCAAAAGCGTACCACTCTGCAGCAACAGCAGGCGGTGCAGTCGCTGGAAAACCAGCTCAACCTGACTCCTGTGCGCAAAGAAATCCTTAAGGCACGCCTAGCCCGGAGTGAGTCAGCTCTCGCCAATGCCCGGGAAGACCTTGAAGACACCCGCTTTGAAGCCCCTTGGGATATGCGGGTGCACCAGAGCGAGATCGAAACCGGGCAACAGGTGAATCCCAACCAGACTCTGTTTATAGCAGACGACATCACCGCAGCAGAGGCCACGGTACAGCTAGAAATGTCCGCACTCAGGAACGTGATCTCTCAAATCCCGGGCGCTCCTACCCCGGCAAGCGGTGGCGAAGCACACCCGGGCTTTACCGACTTCCACCAGCAGTTGCCGCTGGATTCACTGACCGTGCGGGTGCACCCGACGGGGGCACCCGACAGCCACTGGCCCGGCAGGCTGACCCGGGTGACCGGCAGCCTTGATCCCGTAACCCGCACTATCCAGGCAGTGATTACCGTGGAAGAACCTTACCGCAACGCCAATCCGCCTGCCCGACCACCGCTGGTGCGGAACATGTTTGTGCAGGCGACAGTATCGGCTCCAACGCCCGGGCCAGTGGTCGTGGTACCCGCCAGCGCGATTCACCAAGGCGTGGTGTACCTAGCCGATGGTGAAAACCGCCTGCAACGCCAGCCGGTTACCCTGGCGTGGCAACAGGGCGAGATTGCGGTGATCGGTGACGGTCTGAAATCCGGCGACCAACTCATTCTGGACGATCTCATCCCCGCCATCGAGGGCACGCTGCTGAACCCGAAACCCGATGAGCCCACCGCACAATGGCTGCAGAAAATGGCCGCAGGAGAGTAACCATGATCCGCTGGTTTGCCGGCCACCCTACCGCTGGCAACCTGCTGCTGATTCTGTTCCTGGCAGTAGGTCTGTTCGCCGCATCCAACCTGACCCGGGAAACCTTCCCCGACTACCTGCCACCGGAAGTCAGCATCACCATGGAATACCGCGGCGCCACCGCAGCGGATGTGGAAGAAGCCATCTGTCAGCGACTGGGTGAAGCGCTGCAACGGGTGGATTACATGAAGGAGATTTCCTGCACCGCCCGGGATAACCAGGCCCAGACCATTGCCAGCATGGCGCCACAGGGTGATATGGGCCGGTTTCTGGATGATATCCGCACCGAAATCGAAGCCCTGACCGACCTGCCCGAAGAAGCAGAAGATCCCATAATCCGCGAGCTGTACCGCACCAGTCTCGTAGCCGCCATTGCAGTATACGGGCCTATGAGCTTTTCCCACCTGGAGGCTTACACCAACCAGTTGGAGGACCGTTTGTTCGCCATGGATGGCGTGGCCAATGTGATTCCCGTGGGCCTGTCCCAGCGCCAGTGGCACATCGAAGTCTCCCGTGACCTGCTGCGCCAGTACGGTCTGGGCGTGCGCGACATTGCCCGTGCCATCAGCAGCCAGAATCTGGACATGCCTCTGGGCAACATTGAAACCGACAGCCAGGACATCCAACTGAGGTTCGTGGATGAACGGCGATCACTACAAGCCCTAGCCGAATTGCCTGTCATTGGCGGCGCAGCCGGTGCCGTGCTCACCCTGGGTGATCTTGCCACCATTACCGAGGCCCACGAACGGGAGGAGGAACGGGTAGATTTCAACGGCCAACGCGCCATCATTCTGGAGATCCACAAAAACCGCCACGATGATGCCCTGCGGGTGATGGACTCACTGCAAGCCTTTGTTGACGAGGAAAAGGCCCGCCGGGGTAGCTCGGTAGAAGGCAGCGCGGTGGAACTGGAAATTACCCAGAACATGACCTCCATCGTCGAAGATCGCCTGCAAATGCTGGTAGGCAACGGCATCACCGGTTTGCTACTGGTAGGCCTGGTGATGGCACTGTTCTTCCGCCCCCGTCTCGCATTCTGGGCCCTGTTCGGCCTCCCTTCCGCCTTTGCCGGTGCCTTTGTGGTGATGGCACTGACCGGCCTGTCTCTGAACATGATCACCCTGGTGGCCCTGCTCATGGCCATCGGTATTGTCATGGACGACTCCGTGGTGATCACCGACAACATAGCTCAGAGGGCAGCCGATGGCTGCAGTCCATTGGAGGCAGCCGCCAAAGGCACCCAGGAAATTCTTCCCGGCGTGCTGTCATCTTTTCTCACGACCGTTGCTGTGTTTATCCCGCTGGCCTTTCTGACCGGGGAACTGGGAGCTGTGCTGGAAGTGCTGCCGGTGGTGCTGATTGCCGCCCTGGCAGCTTCACTGATCGAAGCCTTCTGGATACTGCCTCACCATCTGAAAAGCGGTCTTGGCAAAAAGCGCGAGAAAGCGCCTTCTCGTTTTCGCTCCGTCTTCGACAATCGCTTTGAAAAAACCCGGGAGAAAGTGGGGCAACTGGCCGACGGCGCTATTCGTTTCCGTTACGGTGTACTGGCGGGCATGCTGCTGATACTTCTTGGCTCCGTGGGGCTGATGGCCGGCGGCCATGTCCGCATGGAGGCCATGCCGGAAATCGACGGCGACGTACTGGAAGCCCGGGTACTGATGCCCCAAGGCACGCCCCTACACCAGACGCAGGCCATTACGGATCGCATCACCTCAGCCATGCTTCGGCTCAACAAGGAGTACGCGCCAGACCAGCCAGACCAGCAAGCCCTGGTGCAAAACATCCAGACCCGTTTCAACCAGCACGCCGGGGCCGGCGAAAAAGGCGCCCATGTGGCCACCGTGATGGCCGATTTGCTGACCGCAGAGCTGCGCACCGTGGACCTTGCCACCCTAACTGACCGCTGGTCCCAGGAAATCGGCGAGATTCCGGGACTGATTGCCCTGAACATCCAGGAACCCGGCTTCGGCCCGGCCGGCATTCCGATCGAAGTTCGCCTGCAGGGCACGGATCTGGACGAGCTGAAAGCTGCCGCCCGATATCTGAGCGACGAAGTTGCCACCTATAACGGCACCTTCAACGTGCTGGATGATCTTCGCCCCGGCAAACCCCAGCGCACCCTGTCACTGAACGACAGTGCCCTGTCCCTCGGATTAACAGCGGCCGAGGTGGCTAGCCAGATTCGAACCGGACTGCTCGGAGATATCGTGGATACGGTGCAGATCGGTGATCAGCACATCGAAATTCTGGTGCGCCAGACCAGCGTCGAACGCAACACCCGCCAGTTCCTGGAAGATACCGTGATCACCACCGGCAAAGGCCAGCTGGTGCCGCTGCGGGAAGTCGCCACCATCACCGAGGAACGGCAATGGTCACAGGTCACCCGTATTGATGGCCTGCGCACGGTCACCGTCTCTGCAGATGTCAACGGCCGGGAAACCAATGCCGATGCCATCGTGGCAGACCTGCAGAGCCAGGTGTTCCCGAAACTGCGTGAGCAATGGCCGGAGATTACCTTGCAGGTAGAAGGCCAGACCGCCCGCTCCCGGGAAACCGGTCAGTCCATCGCCCGGGGATTGCTGATCGGCCTGTTGGGAGTCTTCCTGATTCTGTCGTTCCAGTTCCGCAGCTACCTGGAGCCGATCATCGTGATGCTCGCCATTCCGGTAGCGTTTATGGGCGCAGTCTGGGGCCACATGCTCATGGGCTACAACCTGTCCATGCCCTCGCTGATCGGCGCCGCCTCACTGGCAGGGATTGTGGTGAACAACGCCATCCTATTGGTACAATTCATCAACACTTACCGGGAACAGGGCATGAGCGTCCGGGAAGCCGCCGGTGCCGCCAGCCGCGCCCGCTTCCGGGCTATCCTGATCACCACCAGCACCACCGTAGCCGGACTACTACCACTACTGGCCGAAACCAGCACCCAGGCCATGGCGGTGATTCCATTAGTAATTTCGGTGGTATTTGGTCTTCTCGTATCTACCGTTCTAATACTGCTGGCATTGCCGGCGCTCTATGCCATTCTTGAAGATCTTGGCTGGGCCAGAGTGCCCATCCCTGTCAAATAATAGCTACGCTGCTAATATTTCCAATACATGCAAATAACGAGACAACAACGATGAAAGCTATAACTATAAATAGATTACTAGGAGCCTTTTTACTTTGCCTGGCAGTGTCAACCACCTCCCTGGCGGCAGAACCTGTCACCCCGAAACTCACTGATAAACTGAGGCATCTGCTTCAAGAAGAGATGAGAGCAGTGCAAGAAGGCATGGCCTCTATCCATTCCGCAATTGTAATGGGGCAACATGAGAGTGTTGTAGAGAATGCCCAACAAATTCATGATAGCTTCATCCTTCAACAGGAATTGACCGAACAGGATCGCGAAGATCTGATGTCAGCTGTCCCAAAAGGTTTTATCAAGCTGGACAAAGAGTTTCACAAACTCGCGGCTTCGCTAGCAGAAGCGAGCAGAGACCAAGACACAAAAGAACAGCACAAACTATTCAGCAAAATGACAGGTAACTGCATTCAATGCCACAGCAAATATGTGTCTGACCGTTTCCCCGGCGTTAAAACCTTTAAGGACTGAATCAGCCTTAATCACAACCAGACCCATAATCCCCCTCCGAGAGAGAGCAGCTTGCTGCGTTTAAAAATGACGCACCTAGAATCAGTGGGTATTTTTTATGCCTGCTTTTAAAGCGGTGGTAACGTTGTAGATAGTTTTTAACAACTTGCCAGCTACCCCGGCTGACCATCCACCCTGGGCGTCACCAGCATCGGGATGTAGATCAGCGAGAACAATGCAAATGCCAATATCCAGCTCAACTGGGACAGACCGACCCACAGACCGTAATAGGCGGGGGCCAATAGAGGCACAAATACCCTCAACAGCGCCGCACCACTGAGCAGCAGGAACATCCAGTTCACTGCAGCAGGTGGAGCAAACACATTTCTGCCGGTATGCCCCAGACAGACCCTGGCCATCATGCCGAGGGTCATCAGGCCGATGCCCCCCAGGGCGAAAGCGTGCACTGCCAGAAAAGGCGAAGCGCCGAACAGAAAGGCCGCCACTTTCAGGGCAAAGCCCACCACCACCAAGCCGTAGGCAACATGCAGCACCCACAGCAATGGCTTACGCCAGATACCTTTGGTGTGCCAGCCGACCAGGCGAAGCCCCAGTAGCCCCATCAGAACTGCTGCCACCATCGTTGTCATCAGGTTTCCCGGCGCGACCAGCTCAGCAGCAATAAAGGCGATCATCAGGAGCGGCACTGCCTTGTCCAGCCAGGCATAATTGGTCAGGGTGATCGAATAGCCGACACCGCGCTCGGTGAAAAAGGGGATTACCCGCCTTCCCATCATCAATACCAGGGCGATGATGATGTAAAAACCCAGGTACAGCCCCAGCCGGATACCATCGGTCAGTATGCCGAAAACCCCGAGATAGAAGAGACAGTTGCCGGCCAGCAGCAGCGCCAGTATGGCAATCACCACCAGATTGCGCTGGGATTTGACGCGAATGATCGGCACCGCCACCGCCGGGATCAGCATGGCCATGAATAACAGATCGGCGAAAGCGGTCCACTGCAAAGGCAGCCCTTCTTCTGAAAACAATCCGGCAAAGGGCAACAACCGCGCGGCCAGCCACAAGAAGAACAACAGAAACAATAATGCACCCCTGGGTGTCTGCAGACCTGTCCAGTTTTTCACCGCAGCCAGCAGGAACCCGGCAATCACCGCCACCGCGTAGCCGTAGATCATTTCGTGAGCGTGCCAGACGGTCGGGGCCAATTCATTCAAGGGCGATAGTATTTGCAGCGGAAAAATCGCCGCCCAGATCGACATGGACAACACCGCAAACAGGGCCGCACCTATAAAGAAAGGCCGGAAGCCCAGATTAAGCCATGCCGGTAAATTACTTGATTGAGGCTCTTGTATTTCGATCATCCTGATTCCCGTTAACCACCTGTGGCATTCATAAAGCGCAATACCTGCGGTTTGTCATCGTGGTAAAAATAGTGTCGTTCCGGCTTCAATGCCATTGCATTGACAATCGCATTCTGCAAAGCGGGCATGTCCTGGGGATAACGGCGCATCACCGCACGCAGATCCACCGAGTGTTCATTACCGAGACACAGTAATAACCGGCCTTCGCAGGTAACCCGTACCCGATTGCAACTGTCGCAAAAATTGTGGCTGTGGGGAGAAATAAAGCCGATACGACTCTTACTGCTACCGATACGATAGTACCTGGAGGGCCCGGCAGAAGACTCGGTACTTGCCAGGAGCTGATAGCGTTCAGCGATGAGCGCTCTAACCTCCTCGCTGGAGACTAACCCGCCACGGCGATCGCGGCAATCGATCTGGCCCAGCGGCATCTCCTCGATGTAACTGATATCCAAACCCTTTTCCAGGGCAAAATCCAGCAGCGGCAGGACTTCATCATCGTTCAGATCGCGCACTATCACACTGTTCAGTTTTATCCGGCTGATGCCAGCTTTTTGTGCTGCGTCGATGCCAGCCAGCACCTGAGCCAGTTTTCCGGTGCGGGTAATGGCACTGAAGCGCTCCGAATGCAACGAATCAAGACTGATATTGAGCCGGCGTACACCAGCCTCTGCCAATGCCGGCGCCATGGTCTTCAGTTGGGAACCATTGGTGGTGATGGTCAACTCATCGAGACCGTCCAGTGCACCCAGTTGGCGCACCAGCGTCAATACATCCCGGCGCACCAGCGGCTCGCCGCCAGTGAGGCGGATGCGGCGCACCCCGAGGGAGACAAAGGCTCTACTCAAAAATGCCATCTCTTCCAGCGTCAGCACCTGTTGGCGCGGCAGAAACCGCATGTCTTCCGCCATACAGTAGACGCAACGGAAATCACAGCGGTCGGTCACCGACAGGCGCAGGTAGTCGACAACGCGACCAAAACGATCCTCCAGAACGGTCTGGGGTTCACTCTGCATAGCTGGGGCTCCACAACGGCTTCAGTGTAAAAACGTGTTTTCTTCAGGTGATCTCTAGTTTAGGAGTCGACAGCCTCGATTCGTTGATCGAAGTCAAACTTACCTATGTAATTAGCTGTTAACTTGCCACAGGAAGGAAAAAAATTCTTTGTAATTCATAAAGTTAATACCAAGGTAGCATTCATCATACCACTTTGGTGGCGGCTTCAGAAAAAGACCTTTTTTGGGAATTTGATTATGAAAAACGCTGTTGCAACAAAGCCAGTAATGGCTCTCCCCACCATTATCATGCTGGGAGCCCTGGGAATGACCGGTGTGGTATCTGCCAACGGCACGGGTTCTCAGTCCGATGACTCACCAACACTGCAAGAGGCTCTCCGGAATGGCAAACTGGCATTTAATTTCCGCTACCGTTTCGAAAATGTAGACGACGATGTTCGCCCAGAGGAAGCCCATGCCTCGACCCTACGCTCACGAATCACCTATACCACAAAAAACTGGAATAACCTGCAGGTCCAGCTGGAAGTGGATGATGTCACGGTAATCGGCGGTGACAACTACGACGATCTGAACAACCATATGACCGACCACGCAGTGGTCGCTGATCCGGAAGGTACCGAGATCAACCAGGCCTGGCTCGCCTGGAGTGGACTGACCGACACCACCATGAAATACGGCCGCCAGCGCATCAACCTCGACAACCAGCGCTTTATCGGTGGCGTTGGCTGGCGACAGAACGAACAGACCTATGACAGCTTTACCATCACCAATCAATCCTTACCCGATACCACCCTGTTCTATGGTTACATCAATAACGTGAACCGTATCTTCGGTCCGGACGATGGCCGCACAGGTACCCCCGCCTCAGATGTCGACTGGGATAGCAGCGCCGATGTCATCAATATCAATTACCAGGGCCTTGGCATAGGCACCCTGGCTGCCTACGCCTACCTGCTGGATCTGGAAGATGCGCCCTCCGCATCCAGTAAAACCTACGGTGTCCGGTTGTCCGGTGCACAGGGCAAGGACACCAAATGGCTCTACACGGCAGAATACGCGTGGCAATCCGACTACAAAGACAACCCAACCAGCTATGACGCTGATTACTACAACCTGGAGACCGGCATCCAGACCAAACTGCTGACCGCCAGACTGGGTATGGACGTGCTTGAAGCCGATGACCATGCAGGCGTGGCCTTCTCGACACCACTGGCCACCCTGCACAAATTCCAGGGCTTTGCAGACCAGTTTCTAAACACCCCGGCGACCGGTATCGAGGACCGCTATGGCTCTGTTGAGAGCAAGGTGTTCGGCGCACTGGTACAGCTGACCTACCACGATTTCAACGCTGAGGAAGGAAACGCCGATTACGGTGACGAAATTGATATCGCCATTGCCAAACAGGTCCATAAAAATGTTCACCTGTTACTAAAGTACGCCAACTACAACGCAGACGACTTCGGCACCGACACCCAAAAGACGTGGCTGCAAGTGACGGTTGCATTCTGAGTCCCGGCAACGCCGCTCCCTGCCGGTGGAAGATGGGGTGTGGTCATGATTACTGCCATCACCCAGGCAGGTGATCCTGAACAGACCTGCAGGGAGTTGCACTCTCTATTGGCAGCTGCCATTAAACCGGAGTAGGGTGAGCCATGAATGAAGATACAACCAGCTTCAGTGCCAGCGAATGGCTGCGCTATACCCGGCATATCCAGCTTCCGGAAGTGGGCGCTGCCGGACAACTGAAATTGAAACAGTCCCATATTCTGGTGATTGGTACCGGTGGACTGGGTTCGCCGGTGGCGCTTTATCTGGCCGCCGCCGGAATCGGTCACCTCACGCTGGTAGACGGTGATGTCGTGGACACCAGCAACCTGCAGCGGCAGATCATCTTCGAGCACAACCAGGTGGGACAGCCCAAGGCCCTGGCCGCCAGGGAACGCCTACTGAGACTCAATCCGGATATCCGCGTCGATGCCGTCGAGGCTTTTCTCGGTGTTGAGAACGCTGCTGAGCTGGTGGGTTCTGCCGACCTGGTAGTGGACTGTACCGATAACTTCAGTGCACGCTACCTGATCAACGATTACTGCTGTGCCATCGGTAAGCCCTGGGTGTTTGCCAGCATCCAGAAATTCTTCGGCCAGTGCGCCCTGTTTACCCCGGGCGGAGCCTGCTTCCGCTGCCTGTTCCCGGAGGCCCCCGCCAACGTGGAGGACTGCAACAGTGCCGGGGTGATCGGCGTACTGCCGGGGCTGCTCGGAGTTTTACAGGCTAACGAGGCGATCAAATACCTGCTGGGGCTGCCGACACCGCTGCTAAATCATCTGTTGCTGGTGGATGCCCTGAATCTGGAATTTCGCTCCATACAATTGACCCGTAGCGACAACTGCGCCGCCTGCGGCAATCTGGCTGGCGCTCCCAACTTGCCGCGGGAAACTCCGCCCCAGTGCACCCTCGACACAAGAGATATTGATACCAGAGAAGGCACTCGATTAAATCCTGAGGACTTCCGGAATCGCCACCGCCAGGGTGATTGTGTGTTACTGGATGTGCGCAGCCCGACCGAGCGGCAGGCGTTTCATATCGGCGGACAACACATTCCGCTCGATGAACTACCGCAACGACTGACGGAACTGGAGGGTGTAACAACCGTGCTCTGCTACTGCCAGAGTGGCGTTCGCAGTGGCAAAGCACTGGCACTTCTGAAAGAGCTGGGTTTCAACGGGGCCAGTCTGGACGGCGGGCTACTGGCCTGGCTGAGATATACATTGGAAGATCTTGACGACCACCAGGACCATTAGTTTTTCGACCTATCGAGTGCAGGTGAACAAAGCAGAGGAGAGGGCCTCCTCTGCCAGCTACAGGCTTATCCTACCCAACGATAGTCCGCAAAGACCTCATCCAGCTCAGTATGAAACAGGTGGTTGCTGTAGTTGCTCAGCGTTTTCACCGCTATCGCCACAATTAACTCCAGCACTTGCTGTTCGGTATAACCGGCGGTCAGAAAATACTCCACTTCTGCACGTGAAGGAGCACCCCGTTTGTTCAACATGGTAACCACAAAGTCGTGCAATACCTGCAATTTCGGGTCATCAATTGGTGCATTGTTGCGTATGGACTCCGTCACGTCAGCGGGAACCCCCGACATTTTGTCCGCAATCATGCTGTGGGCACCCACACAGTAGTCGCAACCGTTTTCCCGGCTGATAGTCAGAAAAACCACTTCCTGCTCTACTGGCGAAAAGGTGGCTTCCTGCCGGAATAACTGATAACCATTCAGGTACATCTTCAACATGGAAGGCGCATTGGCCATCGTGGCGTACATGTTGGGAAGAAAGCCAAAGTTGTTTTTTTGTTCGGTTAAAATATTTTTTATTTCCTCTGGCGCTGAATTCAGCTCCACTGCCGGTTGTGACATTTTGTATTCAGATTTCATGGTATTTACTCCTGATATGGACTTTACGGTTCAAAATAGGGCAAAAATTTTTACGTCAATTTGCCAGTTACTCAAAAATACAGCTGTTGATAGCACCCCTCACGAAATGGCCTTTATAACAACCTAGGTGAGCCCCAGATGCTCTTCAAAGGGCTTTTTTTACTAAAACAATTCAGGACTAAACGGTCCTTTAATCGGCAAAAAAAATTATTTGATGGAATCCATGATCAACGCCACCACGGGCTCCAATTCACGCTTATCGACACCGGCCTTGACCATAGTCCGCAGACCACTTGCCCCGGAAAAATAGAAATTCACCAGGCTCTCAAGGCAGGCAGACGAAGCAATGTCTCCCTGCTCCACAGCAAGCTCCATCGCGCGGTGAAAAACCTTCAATACTGCTCCGGCACCCTCTGCTACGGCCAGCTGCACCTCGGGAATGCGCTGGGAAAGCTCATTGGCGGTATTAACCAGCAGACAGCCCTTGCGACCGGTTTTCTGCTGAGCTTCTGCAACAATGTCTTCAAGAAATTCCCGGAGAAACCCCTTGGCGGAATTGTTCGCAGCCAGTTTTTCCTCCAATTGAACAACCATGCTTTTCCGGTAATGATCCAGGCATTGAATAAAAAGTTGCTGCTTGTTGCCAAAGGTCTGATAGAGGCTGCTTTTGGACAGGCGCATCACCCGCAGCAAGTCCTGGAGAGATGTCGCTTCATAACCCACGGCCCAGAACTGCCGGGTCGCGGATTCCAGTGTGCGGTCAATATCGAATTCTCTTGGTCTGCCCAGATTCATAGACGAATTATGGACCAATCGGTTCTGTTGTCAACTACTGGTGATTATTGCGGTATACCAAAATTCTCAGCCACCGGTGGCATTCATGAAACGCACTACTTGGGGCCGATCTGGATCGTAAAAATGGTGTCGTTCTGGCTTGATGACCATGGCCTCAACAATGGCGTTTTTGAGGATATCCATATCGCCGGGGTGAGAGCGAATCACCGCCCGCAGGTCCACTGAGTGCTCGTTGCCGAGGCACAACAACAACTGCCCTTCACAAGTCACCCGCACACGGTTACAACTTTCACAAAAATTGTGCGTGTTGGGGGAAATAAAGCCAATCCGGCTGTTGCTGCCGGGTATTCGGTAATATCGTGATGGCCCGGGGGATGTTTCCGCACTGGCCATTAAGGGGTAGAAGCTGCTGATCCTGGCCCGAATTTCCTGACTGCTGACGAGCTCCTTCTGACGATCAGACCGACTTGTCACCCCGAGAGGCATCTCCTCAATAAAGCTGATATCCAGGCCGTGCTCCAGAACAAAATCCAGCAGTGCTATGATTTCGTCATCGTTCTGGTCACGCATGATTACCGCATTGATCTTGACCCGCTCAATACCGGCCCGCTTGGCAGCCGCGATGCCACTCAGGACCCGATACAACTCGCCTGTGCGGGTAATCGCCGCAAAGCGAAGCGGTTGCAGGGAGTCGAGGCTGATATTGATGCGTTTGACGCCGGCATCAACCAACTCCCCGGCAACCGACTCAAGCCTTGCACCGTTAGTGGTCAGGAGCAATTCGCCCAGCCCTGGCAATTTACCCAGGCTGTGTACAAGTGACATCAGATTGCGGCGCACCAGTGGTTCGCCACCGGTAATACGGATACGACTCACACCCAGCTCGACAAACGCCTGACCAACAAATGCCAGTTCTTCCAGGGTCAGCAACTGCTGACGCGGCACGAAGACCATGTCCTCCGCCATGCAGTAGACACAGCGAAAATCACAACGATCTGTCACCGACAGGCGCAGATAGTTGACGACCCGGCCAAAGCGGTCGGTCAATACGGTTGATTTGCTGTCAGGCATAGGCGGCATAAGCACAGCCAAAAAGGGTGTAGTCTCGAGCGTACCGGATCAAGGCATCAGGTCAAGCCCGGAATACGTTTACTAGGCCGTTGGCCTGGTTAGCTTATCCGGTGATCAATTATTTTTCGGCCACCACAACGCACGGTTCTTCGGAAGACATCAGCTACCGACCGGCCTGCCCAGTCACATCGACCTGCCTTACTTAGCCCTCAATCGATGTCATCCAGCATCTGCACCACTCGTTGCCACTCCTCGGGCGTATTGGCATTAAGCAGCGCATCGGCATCCGCGATGGGCAATTGTCGACCGTTCAGTGCGGCAAGCATCCGCTTCAACGAACGCGGTTGATCGCTGCCTTCCGTAAAAGCTATATCGAGATAGTCTCGCAGGGATTGTGTAACTGGCAGGTATAGCGGCAGGTAACAACCCTCATAACAGACAGGTACACCAGCTTTCTCGCCCTCCTCCAACAACACCCCCAACACTGTTGTGGTCAACAGGGGCATATCGACAGGAAGGACCAATAATGCAGGAGGCTGAATGGTTTGCAGGACAGAATAGATAGCTGCCAGAGGGCCGGCCCTGGGAATCAGGTCGGGGATGCCTGAAGCTCCGCCCGCCACGACCACGTCAAGACCAAGCGCAGAGAGTAACGCCTGGCTAAAATCTTTCATCGTCTGGTGGTTGCGTCGCAAGGCGGCTTTGTCTGAACCCATTCGCGTTGACAGCCCCCCGGCCAGAATCAAACCCCTACAATTAGACATGGCACTCAATATTCAGGTTATGAAAATGAACCCAAACAGGTTCTTTTAGATACTAGCACTCGGGCACAAAGCCCGCAGCCATAAAAAAACCGCGCCAATAGCGCGGTTTTTATCATTAAAGAGCCGATTATTTACTCTTCTCCAGGATATAGTCCACAGCTGCTTTAACCTCATCATCGGAGCAATCCATACACAGGCCTTTCGCCGGCATACCGCGAATCCCGTTGATGGCATTGGCATAGAGTACATCCATCCCCTGATCAATACGGGGGGTCCAGTCACTGGCAACACCGGTTTTTGGCGCACCACCTGCCCCACTGGAGTGACAGGCCACGCACTTGCTGTTGTAAATGTCTTCGCCGGAGCGAGGTCCAGCTGAAGCAACTTTGGTCGGTTCAGGTACGTTACCCGCCAAAACCACCTCACCGGCAGGTGCGAGACGCTCGGACATGTCCTTCTCTTGCTGGGCAGTCAGCTTCACTTCCTGCTCCTCAGAACCGCAACCGGCCATACCGGCGACCAGTAGCAAAGCAGCGCCAAACACACTCAGCTTTTTCAATTGGTTCATTTTCGTCTCCATTTTTGCGTATTAACCACCAGATTCAGCGCCTCATTATAACGCATAAACTCCAGGGGTGAATGTTGTTTGGGGTTAAAGTTCAAAGCCGGAAATGGTTATACATGATCCGGTTTCTGAGCAAACATTGTTCTCGCCAGTTCCGTCCTCTCAGCGATGGACCGATCAACAGTCTCAAGCCGATCTATGGCCTGCAAGCGTTTTGCCAACCCGGCCTGATTGGCAATCTGTATGGCCAGACCCGGTCTGGCATTGAGCTCGAGAATCATCGGCCCCCGGTACTTGTCGAGCACAATATCCGCACCGAAATAACCCAGGCCAGTCATTTCGTAACATCCACAGGCCAAATCGAGAATCTCCTGCCAGTGAGGCAATTGAAGGTCTTTAAAGCCAATGCCTGTGTCGGGGTGCTTGTCGACTCTGACATTGTTCTGAACAGCACAGACACTAAAACCGGTTTCGATGTCCAGCCCAACGCCCACGGCACCCTGGTGGAGATTGGCTTTACCATCCGAGGCATGGGTTGCACAGCGCATCATCGCCATCACTGGGAACCCCCGATACACGATCACYCGGATATCMGGGACCCCCTCGTAGCTGAARTCACTGAGCARGGGATCAAAGATAATCATATCTTCRATCATTGCCACATCCGTTCGCCCACCAAGRCTRTAGAGACCGCTGAGAATATTGGAGGTATGGCGCTTCACATCGCGCAGRTTAATCACCGTACCGGAGGACTTGACGAASTCSWGAGMWCGGCGTTCACMRATCACCARTATCCCCTTGCCACCACTRCCATGAGCAGGTTTGATTACGAAACGTTCCAACCCTTCAAGGRTCTTYTCCAARCTCTGTATTTCGTGCTGAATGCTGAGSACCCCGAACARTTTCGGGACRCGCATACCATGGTCCTGYGCMAGGCGTTTGGTTTTCAGCTTGTCATCCACCAACGGAAACCGGTGGCGTTCATTGGTGGCACCAATGTAATTCACGTTACGGCTGTTCATGCCCAGCACACCCAACCGACGCAAYTCACCCGGAGAAATGAATTTCACTGCCAGTCCTTTCTCAGATAGCGGAAACGATACAACTCTGACAGTCGGTAACCSGTGTATTTACCCAATAACAACACCACACCCAGCAGGCTGATCATCAACTCGGGGAAATTAAATGTCAGGTGTGCCACCAACTCCATGGTCATCAGCAGGTAGGCAAGTATCGCCGCCAGCAGACTGCCACCACCCTGAATCAACACTTCGTGTGCACCCTCCTCTTCCCATAGAATCGACATCCGCTCAATAGTCCAGGACAGAATAATCGTCGGCAGGAACGTCACAGTGAGCGCCTGTTCGAAGCCCATTTTGTAGGTAACGATGCTCAGGGTTGCCATGATCAGGATCACCAGTATGACCACGGCCGTGATCCTGGCCACCAACAGTAGGTTGAGATGGGAGAGGTAGGAGCGAATCCACAACCCGGCACTCACAACAGTCAGAAAGATCACCAATCCGGTGATCAGTGAAGTCTGAATAAATGCCAGCGCAATAAGAATCGGCATGAAGGTACCCGATGTGCGAATTCCCACCATCACCCTGAGCAACACCACCACCAAGGCGCCCACGGGCAGCAGTAACAAGCCTTTGAACATGCCCTGCTGTTCTACCGGCAGGGCATAAATGGAGAAATCCAGCATCAGTTTATCCCCTGCCTGCTGCTCCATGGACAACACGGTTTTGACGGGCAGGGTATTTTTAACAATGGCAAATTCCAGCTGCGAACTGGTGCCGCCGATCACATCGAGCACGAACCGCTCACCCCGCTGCCAGACAAAAAAGTTTTCGGGCAAACCGGGCTTCGCCGTAGTGGGATCGAACAGATACCAACTACCGTTATCAAACACCTCCAACAGCGTCGACATTTGCTGGCGGCGGCGGCCGTCCTCCAGATACACCCCTCGCACCCGCTGGGAGGGGATCCCGGCAAAAGAGAGCACATCCATGGCCACGGTCAGATCGGTTGCCTCGCGGGTACCAAACAAAAATGCTGCATCCTGATCCATCCCGCCCTGGGCCAGCTGCTGCAGCAGTAGTGCCGTAAAGCTGACCGGACCGGAGGAGCGTTCCCGCAAACTGGATACCACGCGCTCCATGGCGGTCCGCCGGTCATTGCTGAGCTCGGGAGATACCACCGGGGGCACCGGGCTGGCCCCCAGCCCTGAGATGTCCGCACGATAAACCTGCAACTTGTAATAGAGCGTCGTGGGGTGTTCCTGGGACTGACGCGTCCACTTTGCCTGCCGCTTTCCCGCCTCATCCTCTACCGAAAAACCGAACCCCGAGGAAGCAAAATATTCGTCGAGCATTACCCAGCCCGCCTGGGTTTCCGGCAGTGCCAGTGCAATTTCCACCGGGCCATCACCCGGATTGAAGGTGATCTTGGACTCCAGTGTCCAGACATCCTGCTTTTCACCCGGCAACAATGGGAAGTCCAGCTCAATCGTTTTATACAACGTTAATCCCAGACCGACAGCGATCAATAAACCTGCCACCAGTGAAATTTGCAGCTTGGAAGACATCATGGCTAATTACTTCAGTGTATGTTTGCGACTGACGTCGACAATAGCAGTATCCGTCAACAGATTACGGCCAACCAGAAAAGAAAATTCAAAGTCTTCACGATCAGAAAGGGTCACTTCGATATTTTCTTTAATCTCACCCATAGTTATCCAGAGCTTCACCACATAGCGACGTTCCGGTTCACCGACTTTTCGTTTGATCAGTACCGTGCGAGCCAGTTTTTGTTCCAAACCAATAGGTTCACCTGTTTTGGGATCGGGAATGACAAACCGTACAAATCGAATACCATCCCGCTCTATGATCTGGATATTCTCCGCATGAATGGAGGAGGTTTCAGCCCCGCTATCAATCCTGGCCTCCAGCTTGATGCCGGGTGGGTCAACAAAGACGTTCTCTATTTCCCCAATAATCGGCAGGTTCAACTCACCGGCGGTGGCGGGCACCGTCTTGACCACAACTTTTTCAACGACTTTGGGTTCGGGGCACATCACCGCCGGCACCTTGCAAACCGGACAGGGGGGCGGGGCGGGGCACAATGGCTCCACAGGGGTCGCATCCACTTTGGGCTGTTCTTCCCCCACACTCGTCGATGACTCACTCTGCGGTTGCACCTGGGCGCAGCCCGCAACAACAAGCAATCCAACAATACTGACAAGTAACCCAACTCTCACGGATACGACACTCCTTGAACAGACAAACCGATAAACCGATAAACGATACCCTGCAGAAATCATTTCCCAGATACCATTCATTTTTTTACAGATGAGCGATGACTGCCAGAAAAATAGACTAACGGACAGTGACGCTATATCATTGCGCCCGCTCAGATAACCTTATCCATATCAAAATCGTCGTACAGTATAGCGGTATCGGATCGACTAACCCAGAAGCGTGATGGGTCTACAATTCAGATAGTCAGCAATGCACCCGTAGCTCAGCTGGATAGAGCGCTGCCCTCCGGAGGCAGAGGTCAGAGGTTCGAATCCTCTCGGGTGCGCCATTCAAATGAATATCCCGGCCCTGTGCCGGGATTTTTGTTTGGCACGCTGTAAAGTGTTCGAACCGATAAGAGGTTCGACAACTTCCGTCAGGAAGTTGGACCAAGCCGCAGAGCGGCGCAGTCCCGCAGGGAGCAAAACGGCCACCAGCCGTTTTGAGTCCATCCTCTCGGGTGCGCCATCTTTCCCAAACCCTCCCTAAACTTATCCAGAGTTTTAAGGTGGTCAGACGGCCCCGCAAGATCAGCGCCCCCACCCCTGCTTTGTCTGTGTCGCCTATCAGCAGCTACAACCGTTTACCCTTACTCTCACCCACGAACGCCTCCCCACACACCAAAAAACAAAACTCCGCTTGCTTTTTTCTATAAACCTATAGATTCTATAGCGTTATAGAAATATCTTCGGATCCTCAATGCCAATACCGGACAGAAATACAACCCGCTATGCTCACCGGCATCAGCGCGCAGTGGCCGCGGCGGCGGCGGTATTTGCCGACAAGGGTTTTCACGGTGCCAGCACCCGGGATATTGCCGAAAAACTCGGTATTCAGCAGGGTAGTCTCTACTACTACTTCAAGTCGAAGGAGGCGGCACTGGAAGAAGTCTGCCTGACGGCCCTGGGGGACTACGTTTCACATATTGAGTCGATTGCCGGCCAACCCGGCAAGCTCGAAGTCAAGCTGCAAGCCGCCATCGCCGCYCACCTGKCGACCTACRAACACAACARTGAAGCCATGAAAGTACACAAYGAACARCGTYTGTAYYTGCCCAAAGARCGCCGRAAACACCTGAATGCGCTGGGTTCACGCTATCGTCAACARCTCGAGGGRATTTTCTGTGAAGGGGTCTCAAGTGGTCAGTTGCGCGAGGATMTCGACTGCCATTTCACAGCGCTTTCACTGATCGGTCTGTGCAATTATTGGGGCATACAATTACTGAGAAATRCCCCKCTAAAGRCTGAGGACGTTACAGWAAAATGTGTCGATATTMTGCTGCACGGCTGCCTCRCCAGGARARCCGGAATTCCTGACACTGATACGCAAACTGATACCCAGGTCAATTAGGACACCCACCATGACTCAGCAAAAAGCAACCAATGTGCAATGGCACCATGGCGAAGTTACCCGCGATGATCGTTTTCAACTGATGGGACAGCGCGGCACCACACTCTGGTTTACCGGGTTGTCSGGCAGTGGCAAAAGCACCGTGGCCGTCGCCCTTGAGAGCCGACTCTACGAGTTCGGCAAACTGGCCTACCGACTGGATGGCGACAATGTCCGACTGGGCATCAACAAGAATCTCGGCTTCAGTGCGGCAGACCGCACCGAAAATATCCGCCGCATTGGTGAAATTGCCAAACTGTTTGCCGATGCCGGCATTATCTCCCTATCCAGTTTTATCAGCCCCTACCGGGCTGACCGGGATGCTGTGCGACAGCTACACAAAGCAGCCGGGTTGGACTTTATCGAGGTTTTTGTCGACTGCCCGCTGCAGGAAGCGGAAAAACGCGACCCCAAAGGTCTCTACAAAAAGGCTCGCGCCGGTGAGATTAAAAACTTCACAGGTATTGACGACCCCTATGAAGCGCCGGAAAATCCCGAAATCCATTTGCAGACCGACCAGACAACCCTGGCAGAGGAAGTTGATACAATTATCAACTACCTAAAATCACACCAGTTCCTTGCAGGCATATAGGCCCCGGTTAAATCCACAACAAACCACTTGCCCATTCGCTCACCAACAGGAGATAGTATTTTGATCAGGCCCCACGGCTCAGACACATTGAACCCCCTCTTTGTCTACGATACAGAGCAACACCATCAACTGCTTAAAGAAGCGGAAGAACTGCCTTCACTGCTGTTGAACTCGGCGGCAGCGGCCAACGCCGTCATGCTCGGGGCGGGATATTTCAATCCGCTGGAGGGTTACATGGGCCTGGCTGATGCCATGAGCGTGGCAGAAAAAATGCACACCACTGACGGGTTGTTCTGGCCAGTACCGGTCATTAATCTGGCAAAGGATGTCAGCGCGATCAGAGGTGCCAAACGTATCGCCCTGCGGGACCCGAACACAGAGGGCAATCCGGTAATGGCGATTATGGAGGTCGACCATATCGAAACCGTCTCGGACGAGGACATCGAAACCATGGCCGAACAGATTTTTGGCAATCTGGATCCTGAGCACCCCGGCGTAGCCACTTTCACCCATCTGGGCAACTATTTGATCTCGGGGAAACTGCAGGTATTGAGTTTCAGTTACTTTCAGAGTGATTTTCCCGACACCTTCCGCACCGCCGTGGAAATACGCAATGAAATCACCGAGCGTGGCTGGGAAAAAGTAATTGCTTTCCAGACCCGCAACCCGATGCACCGCGCTCACGAGGAACTCTGTCGCATGGCGATGGAACGCCTCGATGCCGACGGCGTGGTCATTCATATGCTGTTGGGACGACTGAAAAAAGGGGATATTCCTGCGCCGGTTCGTGATGCCTGTATCCGTACCATGGTAGAGCACTATTTCCCGAAAAATACCGTCATGGTCACCGGCTATGGCTTCGACATGCTCTACGCCGGGCCGCGCGAGGCCGTGCTGCATGCTCTGTTCCGCCAGAACATGGGGGCCACTCACCTGATTGTGGGGCGCGACCACGCAGGTGTCGGCGATTACTATGGAGCCTTCGATGCACAAACCATCTTCGACGAAAAAGTACCGGACGATGCGCTCGACATTAAGATCTTCCGGGCCGATCACACCGCCTTCTCCACCAAGCTCGGCCGGGTGGTGATGATGAATGAGGCGGAAGATCACCAGAAAGAGGACTTTATCCTGCTGTCCGGCACCAAAGTACGACAAATGCTGGGAGACGGCATCGCGCCACCACCCGAGTTTTCCCGCCCTGAAGTCGCCAAAATACTGATGGATTACTACCAGTCCGAGCACCAATAAATAATACCTGTTAGTGAATAGCGGGGCCTGTCTACCCCGCTGTCCGCCATCCTCCAGACAAGGACTATTCATGGCCGATTTTGATGTATTCAATGGCGATGCCGATGGTATCTGTGCGCTGACACAACTGCGGTTGGCCGAACCCCGCCAGAGCAGCCTGATTACCGGGGTAAAACGCAATATCAGCCTTCTGAAAACTGTCACGGCCCGGCCCGATGACCGGATCACCGTACTGGATATCTCCATGGACAAGAACCGTCCCGATCTGGAGCGGTTACTGGCGGCCGGCGCAAAGGTGTTTTACGTGGATCACCACTTTTCCGGCGCGATTCCGGAAACAGAAAAGCTCACCGCCCTGATCAACGAGGCGCCAGATACCTGTACCAGTTTGCTGGTTAACCAGCATCTAAAGAATGCTTTCACCGCCTGGGCGGTGGTCGGTGCATTTGGCGACAACCTCAATCAACAGGCACAGGCGCTGGCCGACGCGGCATTACAGTGCAGCGATACCGACCTCAGACAACTGCAAAAGCTTGGCATTTATATCAACTATAACGGTTACGGTGCCTCGGTGGAGGATTTACACATCCCTCCTGCCGAGCTCTTTCGGCGGACCAGTCTTTATACAGACCCTCTGGATTTCATCCACCTCGACAGTGAACACTTCGATAAACTGGAAAATGGCTACCACAGCGATATGGCGGCGGCCGCAGAGATTGCAGCCGAGAAAACGTCGGACACCACAGCGGTATTCATTCTGCCGAACGATGCCTGGGCCAGACGGGTCAGCGGTGTCTTCAGCAATCAACTGACCAATGATCATCCCGACCGAGCCCATGCCGTTCTCACGGAAACACCCCAGGGCGAGTATCTGGTGAGCGTGCGAGCGCCACTGAACAACCGCCAGGGTGCCGCGGATTTATGCCGCCGCTTCCCCACCGGCGGCGGCCGTGCGGCGGCGGCAGGGATCAACAACCTGCCCGCCGGGATGCTGGCTAACTTTATCGATGCGTTCGAAGCCAGTTATACCTGACCGCCACTCCTGCATTCGATTGGACCGGCCCGCTTCCCGCTGGCGTCCAATTGCCTTCACCGATTAAACTGTTATTGGTCGTCACGCGGTAACCCTTAGAATACCGATTAACCCCGAGGAAGAACATGCTATCACTCGACTTCCTTGCCCTACCCTTAATGGCCGCAGCAGCACTGATTTTTGTGGCAGTGTTTGCCGGTATTATCTCGTCGCGGGTGGGTTTTCCTTTTCTGCTGGTTTTTCTCATCGTCGGCATGCTCAGTGGCGAGGACGGCATCGGTGGCATCAGTTTTGACAATTTTTCACTGAGTTTCTGGGTGGGCAACATCGCCCTTGCGGTCATTCTGGTGGATGGTGGACTGCGCACCGACTTTGCCACTTTTCGCACCGGACTCAAACCGTCCCTGATACTGGCGACACTCGGTGTATTACTGTCCGCGGGCCTCACGGGCCTCGCCGCCATGTGGCTGCTGGGACTCAGCTGGCCAATGGCCCTGTTGCTGGGCGCGATCGTCGGCTCCACCGATGCCGCCGCCGTGTTTTCCCTGCTCAAATCCTGCGGCGTGCGGCTCAACGAGCGGGTTGCCGCCACGCTGGAAATCGAGTCCGGCATGAACGATCCAATGGCGGTCTACCTCACCCTGACGTTTATCAGTATCGCCCTGATTTATAACACCGGCGAGACGCTGGCTTTCAATGGCTGGACCACCCTGCTCAGCCTGACCACGCAGTTTGGTATAGGCGGACTGATCGGCTACTTGGCCGGCATCGCCATGGCCAGCGCCGTCAACCGTATTCGGGGTATGCTGGACAGCGGTGCCGGAATACTCGCCCTGCTGTTGATGTCAGCCGGTATCGGCGTATTTGCCTTTGCCACCTGGGTGGGCGGTTCGGGATTTCTCGCGATCTACCTGTTCGGCCTGATGGTGGGCAACCGGGCTCGCCGGAGCGTTCGCCAGGCTTTGTCAGCAATGGATGGTTTTGCCTGGCTGTCCCAGGCCCTGATGTTCCTGTTGCTGGGCTTGCTGGTCACCCCCAGCGAGGTGGCAGACGAGCTGCTTCCGGCACTGGCTATTGCGCTGTTACTGATTCTGGTTGCGCGTCCGCTGGCCGTGTCGCTGTGCCTGCTGCCATTTCACTTCACACGCCGGGAAACATTTTTTATCGCCTGGGTGGGCCTGCGCGGTGCAGTGCCGGTCGTGTTGGCCATTTTCCCCATGATGGTGGATCTGGAAGGGGCAAAAACCCTTTTCAATGTGGCTTTTGTGGTCGTGGTGACCTCCCTGCTATTGCAGGGTGGCAGCCTCGCCTGGGTGGCACGAAGACTGGGACTGGTATTGCCGGAAAAGGATGACAGGAAAAACTTCCGCAGGGTGTTCGGGGATTTTGTGCTGGATGGCAGGATCCCCCTGGAGGAGATCTGCCAGTTCTATGACCTGCCCACACCCCCGGATGCCAACCAGAATCTGGGCAGCTGGATTGCCGGACAATTGCGCCGACCACCCATTATCGGCGACAAGGTGACCATTGGCACGGCTATCTTTGTGGTGCGACAACTCGATAATCGCGAGATCACGGTAGTTGGTATGAAGTTACCGTCCTAGCTATCCAGACTATCACTGTCATGGGTGTGAAATGGCCGGCAGCGATAACGATTTTTTGACCGGCACACTAGACCTGCTCAATTTCCACCAGCGTACCGCAAAAATCCTTGGGATGGAGAAACAGTACCGGCTTGCCATGGGCGCCGATTTTCGGCTCGCCGTTGCCCAGTACCCGGGCACCCGCCGCGACCAGCTGGTCGCGGGCAGTAATAATATCATCCACCTCGTAACACAGGTGGTGCATACCACCATCCACATTGCGCTCAAGGAATTTCGCCACGGGCGAATTTTCCCCGAGGGGTAACAATAACTCGATCTTGGTATTCGGCAATTCCACAAAGGCGACCCGGACACCGTGTTCGGGCAGATCGAGGGGTTCGGAGACGGTTGCGCCCAGCGCATCCCGATAGGTGGTCATTGCCCTGTCGAGATCAGGGACCACAATAGCGACATGATTCAGTTTGCCTATCATAGGGTTACCTTTTGACATCCGGTTAAATTCAACACAGCCGATGGCATTTGAGCGACACCCAAAAAGCTAGCCAAGAAAGGCCTCCACCAGCTGTTTTGCCGCCACGGTAGCCGGGATTCGGCCGGCTGTCACATCGGCTTCCAGCTGATCCACCAGGGCTTTTACCGCCTCATTTTCTTTCAGTTCGCCGAGCAGACTGTCGGCCGTTTCGCTCCACATCCAGGCCCGCGCCTGGGCAGCGCGGCGGGACTCGATTTCGCCCGCATCGCCCAGCGCCTGCCGATATTCTTCAACGGTCTGCCATATTTTCTGCACACCTTCTCCCTGCAGCGCCGAAAGCGGTTCAACCTGAACCTGCCAATGTCGACTGCGAGGGTGCAGGAAGTGAACCGCCATGCGATAGTCCGCCACAGTCCGGTTGGCGGCGGCCTGCTGGTCACCATCCGCCTTGTTCACCAGAATCAAATCCGCCAGTTCCATAATGCCGCGCTTGATGCCCTGCAATTCGTCACCGCCGCCGGGCAACAGCAACAGCAAAAACATATCGGTCATCTGCGCCACGGCAGTTTCCGACTGACCGACCCCCACGGTTTCCACGATGATCACATCAAATCCCGCCGCCTCACAGAGCAGCAGGGTCTCACGGGTGCGGCGGGTAACCCCACCCAGGGTTTGTCCGGCCGGGGAGGGTCGTATATAGGCATCGGGGTGGCGGGCGAGGGTTTCCATACGGGTTTTGTCGCCCAGAATCGAGCCACCACTGAGTGCCGAGGTGGGATCTACCGCCAGCACGGCCAGCCGGTGCCCCTGGCTGATCACGTGGTTGCCAAAGGACTCGATAAACGTCGATTTGCCCACGCCGGGCACACCGGAAATACCAAGCCGAATCGAGTTGCCCGTATAGGGCATAATCAGTTCGAGCAAACGGGCAGCCGCCTCCCGGTGATCTGCACGGGTCGATTCGACCAGTGTGATTCCCTTGGCAAGAGCACGGCGATCGCCGCTGCGGATACCCTCGGCAAGCTCCTGTGGATTAATCTGCAATGACCGTCTCCAAGCTCGTCAGACCAGCGTCCATTTTACTCGGCCAATGCAGGCTGCCAACCCGATTGCGTGCAGAGACCGGCGATTACTCAAATTCAATGATCGGCTGGTCTACCTTGAGGCTGTCACCGGTCGCTGCAGAAACAGTTTTCACCACACCGTCGGATATCGCTCTCAGGCTGTTTTCCATTTTCATGGCCTCAACAACAGCCACTTCCTCACCGGCCTTCACCTGATCACCTTCCTTCACATTCAGTTTCACTAACAAACCGGGCATGGGGGACAACAGGAATTTGGACAGGTCAGCGGGCTCCTTGACCAGCATATGCTGACTCAACTCGGCAGTGCGCGGAGTCACCACATAGGCGTGYTWTTCTGCACCGCGATGAAACATYCTGAACAGCCAACCATCSCGATCCACCTGTATGCAAACGGYCTGSCCGTTGATAACYGCCTTGAACAGYGGCTCACCGAGCTTCCARTCCGTCTCMACCAGATATTCATYGCCAYCCATGGTCGCCACGACCGGCTCCACAGAAGTATCSACCGAAATGGGATARCGGSYRTCATCGCCCTCCATCATCACYACCCAATCGTTRGAGGGACARTATTCCAGACTGGGYAACTGRCCGGTAATCAGGGCRCTGCGATCGCGGAAYTTCTTGTTGATCACGGCGGCGGCCACCACGCAGAGCGCGGGRTCYTCYTGRGGTACCAGATCGGGRCTGAAGCCSTCGGGRTATTCCTCGGCAATAAAATTGGTGGTCAAYTTACCGGCCACAAARCGCGGGTGAACCATCAGSGCATTGAGGAARCTGATATTGTGATTGACGCCCCGGATATAATAGGCGTCCAGCGCTTCCACCATCCGCTGAGTGGCCTCCTTGCGGTCTTTACCGTAAGTAATCAGTTTGGCGATCATCGGATCATAAAACATCGAGACTTCGCCGCCCTCGAAAACACCGGTATCCACCCGGACACCCTCTCCCGTTGGCGGGCGGTAGCGAATCAGCCTACCCACAGAGGGCATAAAATTGCGGAATGGGTCCTCGGCATACACGCGGGTTTCAATCGCCCAGCCGGTCAGCGTTACATCCTCCTGAGCCAGCGGTAGTTTTTCACCGGCGGCGACGCGAATCATCAGCTCCACCAGATCCTGACCGGTGACCAGTTCTGTCACCGGGTGTTCCACCTGCAGGCGGGTATTCATTTCCAGAAAGTAAAAATTCATCTCGGCATCGGCGATAAACTCCACCGTACCGGCCGACTTGTAATCCACCGCCTTGGCCAACGCTATGGCCTGTTCACCCATTTTGCGGCGCACTTCCGGGGTCAGGAAGGGCGATGGGGCCTCTTCAATTACTTTCTGGTGGCGGCGCTGGATGGAGCATTCGCGCTCACCCAGGTAGATGGTATTGCCGTAGCTGTCGGCCATTACCTGAATTTCGATGTGCCTTGGCTCCTGAATAAACTTCTCGATAAAGACCCGGTCGTCGCCAAAGCTGGACCGGGCTTCGTTGGTGGCGCGCTCAAAACCGTCGCGACATTCTTCATCGTTCCAGGCCACACGCATGCCTTTGCCACCACCACCAGCAGAGGCCTTGAGCATCACCGGGTATCCAATGTCATTGGAAATCTCCACAGCCTGCTCGGCATCCTTCACCACATCGGTATAACCGGGAATGGTGCTGACACCCGCTTCAGCGGCAATCCGCTTGGAAGTGATCTTGTCACCCATGGACTCAATCGCCCTGACCCCGGGCCCGATAAAGGCAATACCCGCGGTATCCAGCGCCTGACAAAACAGCTTGTTTTCCGATAGAAAACCGTAACCGGGGTGCACCGCATCAGCACCGGTCTGCTGACAGGCAGCTATAATTTTGTCGATCACCAGATAGCTTTCAGCGGAGGCTGAGGGGCCGATGTGAACGGCTTCATCCGCCAGAGCCACATGCAGGGCATCCCGGTCTGCATCGGAGTAGACTGCAACCGTTCCGATGCCCATTGCCTTGGCCGTACGGAACACTCGACAGGCGATTTCACCTCTATTAGCAACAAGAATTTTTTTAAACATTACTGTCTCTTCTTTATTGTCTGCCTACAGCTTGCAGGCGTTTTCCTGATTTTGTAAATACAGGCCCTGGCGCAATCCCCACTTACAACGGAATATTGCCGTGCTTCCGCCAGGGATTCTCCAGTTGCTTGTCGCGCAACATGGAAAGCGATCTCGCCACCCGCTTGCGGGTCAGGCTGGGCAAGATCACATCATCGATAAACCCGCGTTTACCGGCAATAAAGGGGTTGGCAAACTTCTCCCGGTATTCCTGCTCGCGGGCGGCAATTTTTTCCTGGTTGCCGATATCCTTGCGGAAAATAATCTCCACGGCGCCTTTCGGTCCCATCACTGCGATTTCCGCCGTTGGCCAGGCGAGGTTGACATCACCGCGCAGGTGTTTCGACGACATCACATCGTAGGCACCACCGTAAGCCTTGCGAGTGATCACGGTCACTTTGGGGACGGTACATTCCGCATAGGCGTACAACAACTTGGCACCGTGCTTGATGATGCCGCCATACTCCTGTGTCGTGCCGGGCATGAAGCCGGGCACATCGACAAACGTCAGCACCGGGATATTGAAGGCATCACAGAAACGGATAAAGCGGGCACCTTTTTTGGATGCATCAATATCCAGACAACCGGCCAGCACCATCGGCTGGTTGGCAACCACACCCACGGTAGACCCTTCGATGCGGATAAAACCAATCACCAGGTTGGCGGCATAGTCAGGCTGCAATTCAAAAAAGTCACCCTCGTCCGCCACTTTTACAATCAGCTCTTTCATGTCGTAGGGCTGATTCGGGTCATCGGGAATCAGGGTATCCAGAGATGCCTCAGCTCGATCTGCCGGGTCTTCCGTTGGCCAGACAGGTGGTTTCTCCTGGTTGTTGGCTGGCAGGAATGTGATGAAACGGCGCAACTTGACCAGGGCCTCCACGTCATTTTCAAACGCCAGGTCCGCCACGCCGGATTTGGACGAATGGGTGACGGCCCCCCCGAGCTGCTCAGCCGTGACCGTCTCATGGGTCACGGTTTTCACCACCTCGGGACCGGTCACAAACATATAGGAGCTGTCTTTGACCATGAAAATAAAATCTGTGATGGCGGGGGAATACACCGCCCCACCCGCACAGGGGCCCATGATCATGGAAATTTGTGGAATGACACCGGACGCCATGACATTGCGTTGAAACACGTCGGCATAGCCACCCAGGGAGGCCACACCCTCCTGAATACGTGCACCACCGGAATCATTTAGCCCGATGACCGGCGCGCCCACTTTCATGGCGTGGTCCATCAGCTTGCAGATTTTTTCTGCATGGGTTTCCGACAGGGAACCACCAAAAACCGTGAAGTCCTGGCTAAACACAAACACCAGCCGACCATTGACGGTACCATAGCCAATGACCACACCGTCGCCGGGAATATGTTCCTGCTCCATGCCGAAATCGGTACAGCGGTGCTCGACAAACATATCCCACTCCTCAAATGAGCCGGGATCCAGCAGCAAGTCAATACGCTCTCGAGCGGTCAGTTTGCCTTTACTATGCTGGGCATCAATACGCTTCTGTCCACCGCCCATACGGGCTTTTTCACGCATGGCTTCCAACTGTTCCATAATTTCGTACATAGGGTTCTCCCAATCCTGGCTACCGAATCACACAACCCGGCAACACGTCATTCTGTTGTTCTAATAATGTATATACGCCTGCCAGATGACTGGCCTGCCGGTGCTCCTTTCAAAAAGCGGAGCTTATTGTTCACTCAGCAGCGCAATCACTTCGGCAGCCGCTTGGGGAATATTGGTACCCGGCCCATAGATAGCGGCCACTCCCGCATCAAAGAGCTCCTGGTAATCCTGAGGCGGAATAACACCGCCACAAACCACCTTGATATCGCTGCCACCCTCTTTGCGCAGTGCAGCAATCAACTGGGGCACCAGCGTTTTATGACCAGCGGCCTGGGAAGACACCCCCACCACATGGACATCATTTTCAATCGCCATACGGGCCGCCTCTTCCGGGGTTTGAAACATCGGGCTGATATCCACATCAAAACCGATATCGGCAAAAGCCGTGGCAATCACCTTGGCACCGCGATCGTGACCATCCTGCCCCATTTTTGCCACCAGCATCCTAGGACGGCGACCTGCCCGTTCGGCAAAGGCCAAGACGCTAGCCTGAATGGCAGCAAAGGCCTCATCACCTTCATAGGCTGAACCGTAAACACCACTGATGGTACGAGTTATCGCCTTGTGGCGACCCCAGATTTTTTCCAGCGCGAATGAGATTTCTCCAACGGTGGCGCGGGCCCGGGCGGCATCTACCGCCAGTTCCAGCAGGTTGCCTTCCCCCGATTCCGCCGCTGCCGTGAGTGCATCCAGCGTCTGCTGGCAGGCATTGTTTTCGCGGTTGTCGCGCAGAGCCTGCAATCTTTCTACCTGAGAATCACGTACGGCACTATTATCAATATTGAGGATATCAACCGGAGACTCCTTGTCCTGCTGGTACTTATTGACACCAACAATGACCTCTTCCCCGCGGTCAATTCTGGCCTGCCGCTCTGCCGCCGCCTGCTCAATGCGGAGTTTCGGCATGCCGGATTCCACCGCCTTGGTCATGCCGCCCATTTCCTCCACTTCCTCAATCAGGATACGGGCTTCCTTGACGAGCTGGTCAGTGAGGCTTTCCACGTAGTAGGAACCGGCCAGCGGGTCCACCACGTTAGTGATGCCGGTTTCCTCCTGAATCACCAATTGGGTATTGCGGGCAATTCGAGCGGAGAACTCGGTTGGCAGGGCCAAAGCCTCATCCAGTGCGTTGGTGTGGAGGGATTGGGTACCACCCAGTACAGCGGACATGGCTTCGATCGTGGTCCGAATTACGTTGTTATATGGGTCCTTGCTGGTCAGGCTGACACCGGATGTCTGGCAGTGGGTGCGCAGCATCAGCGATTTGTTGTCCCGGGGGTCGAACTTTTCCTTCATCAGCGTCGCCCAGAGAATCCGCGCAGCCCGCAGCTTGGCAATTTCCATAAAGAAATTCATGCCGATAGCGAAGAAAAATGACAGGCGTGGCGCAAATTTATCCACGTCCAGACCGCTGGCAATCGCGGTGCGCACGTACTCGATACCATCGGCAATGGTATAGGCCAGCTCCTGCACATTGGTGGCACCGGCTTCCTGCATGTGATAACCGGAAATGGAAATGGAGTTGAATCTGGGCATGTGCTGGGCTGTATAGCCAATAATGTCGGAGACAATTCGCATCGAGGGCGCCGGTGGATAAATATAGGTATTGCGCACCATGAATTCCTTGAGAATGTCATTCTGCAGGGTTCCCGCCAGCTTGTCCGGGGTCACACCCTGTTCTTCGGCAGTGACAATGTAATTGGCCATGACCGGCAGCACGGCACCGTTCATGGTCATGGACACCGAAACCTGATCGAGCGGAATGCTGTCGAACAGCACTTTCATATCCTCAACCGAGTCAATGGCGACCCCGGCCTTGCCCACATCCCCCACGACTCGCTCATGGTCCGAGTCGTAACCGCGGTGAGTGGGCAGATCGAACGCCACCGAAAGGCCCTGTTGTCCGGCCGCCAGATTACGACGATAAAAGGCATTGGATGCCTCGGCGGTGGAGAAACCGGCGTACTGCCGGACGGTCCATGGGCGCCCTGCATACATAGTGGCCTTGGGGCCCCGTTTGAACGGTGAGAACCCGGGCAAGTTATCCAAATGCGCCAGGCCCGCCAGGTCCTCGGCAGTGTAGAGCGGTTTTACCGCAATGCCTTCCGGGGTATTCCAGACAAGATCCTCGGGTGTTTTACCCTTGGTCTCCTTGGCCGCAAGGGCAGCCCATTCACGGTATGAAGGTTTGGCGCTATCGGTCATCGAACACTACCTCTAATCAACTCAATCCCGCGCAAATTGCGCTCTGCTGTTATCTGTTCTTTCAATATAGCGGGTATATAGCATTGGCGTTACCCTTGGGGTCACCATCAGCTGTAGGCAATAACGGAATTTCCAATGTGAGCGCACTATGGCGGAGCAGCCCGGTCGAAACAAGGGCAAATTTATTCGCCAAAACTCACTGATTCTTTCATATAATTATCCTTTGAAACCATTTCATCGCTACAATAGTACATAAACTCACATTTCATAACAGGCCACCCCTATCGCCACCATCTCGCACCACCATGTTGTGACCTGCCTGCACGGCATTCTTGAACGCCAGCAAAATGAGCAGGTATTGCTGGCAAGGGCCGGGATTAACCCTGCCAGTGTGCAAAATTCAAGAGACCGGGTACACACCGACCAGGTGGCCCGCCTGTTTCGACTGGTGCAGCAAACACTTGACGACGAGTTCATGGGCTTCACTTCACAGGCCTGCAAATACGGCATCTTTGCCACCGCCTGCGATCTGGTCAGGCACTGCCGCACCCTGGGGGAACTGCTGGAAAAAGTGGTCGCATTCTATAATCTGATCACCGACGCGATGGCCATGACACTGGACATTGAGGACAGCTCGGTGCGTTTCAGTATCGCCCTGCAACAGCCCGAACTGGATGTCGGGCATTTTATGACCGAGTTCCAGATGGTGATCTGGCACCGTTTTCCGAGCTGGTTTATCGGCGAGGCCGTCCGCCTCAGGGCAACGCATTTCATTCACCCTGCACCCGATCACAAAAACGAGCTGCGTGTGATGTTTCCGGGCCCACTATTGTTTGAGCAGTCCAGCAACAGCCTTTATTTCGATGCGCAATATCTGGACAAGCCACTGGTTCGAACCAGCCGCGAACTGGATGCGTTTCTTGCCGTTCACCCCGCCGACATCATGACGATTCCGGGCGAGGACAACAGCCTGGAGGCACAGATAGAACGGATTTTCCTGAAAAACAGTCACGGACGCCCCTCTTTTCCGAAAGCGGAAGCCCTGGCCGAACAGCTGCGCATAAGCCCGCTCACCCTCTACCGAAGGCTGCTGCAGGAAGGCACCAGTTACCAGAAAATCAAGGACAATATTCGCCGTGAAATGGCGATCGACAAGCTGGTGAACAAGAGGTTGTCTGTTGACGAGGTGTCGGAGCTGGTCGGTTTTGAGGAACCGCGCTCTTTCACGCGCGCCTTCAAGCAGTGGACCGGCCTGAGCCCGAGAAATTACTGCAAATACCACCGGGGCAATCCACCTGATTAGATTTCCAGCCCGCCACCCACCACCAGTGTTTGACCACTGATGTAGTTGGATTCGGGTAGGCAGAGCAGGTATACCGCATCGGCAGCCTCCTTTGCAGTACCGGTGCGACCCAATGGAACCAGGGTCTTGAGCAGCGATGTCATCTGTTCACTGACGCCGACTCGAATGTCTTTACCCGCTATGTTAATAGTCGGGTTCTCGCTGGTCGGACTGGTGAGCCGGGTCTCGATAAACCCGAAGGCCACCGCATTGACATTCACATTGTAGCGCCCCCACTCCTTGCACAGGGTTTTGGTCATACCGACCACGCCTGCCTTGGCCGCTGAGTAGGCCAGCTGCCCGGCATTGCCGCCCAGCCCGGAGATCGAAGACACATTAACGATCTTGCGATGAACCTGATCGCCCCCCTCCACCTCCAGCGTATGGTAGGCTTTAATGAAGGGCTGGGCTGCCTTGAGGATACGGTAGGGGGCCGTCATATGCACATCCAGCATGGCATACCACTGCTCGTCGTCAATTTTCTGAATCACATTATCCCAAGTGTACCCGGCATTGTTGATGATGATGTCCAGGTCATCAAACGCATCCACCGCTGCTTTCACAAACCGCACACCAAAATCTTCGGCGGTGACACTGCCGGGACAGACCACCGCTTCGGAGCCTAACCTCTGAATGTCACTGACCAACTTTTCAAGCGGTTCGGCATCCAGATCATTGATCACCAGTCGGGCACCTTCACTGGCCAGCTTCAATGCTATTTCACGACCTATGCCGCGACCGGCACCGGTCACCAGCGCCACTTTTCCCGCCAACTTTTTCATCGCCGTACTTCCACTTCAACGCTGATCAAATAAACCAGCTGACCCGTGACAGTGTACCGCCCTCTCTCTTTACGAGCACTGCCGTTACACAGTACTCTGGATAGACGTCTACACTGTCCAATGATTTGCCGGAAAAAGCATAGCGATTCACCCTGCGCACTACAACTCAGACCGCACCGGCACCGCTGATCCAAACAGGTTTCGTCTATGACACTACAACTCAATGATGCTTCTTTGCTGAAATACCAGGCCTATATTGATGGGCACTGGGTGTCCGCCGACGACGGTAAGACGCTGACTGTGACCAATCCCGTCGACGATTCCCCACTGGCCGAGGTGGCCAGCTGCGGCACCGAGGAAACCCGCCGGATGATAGAGGCCGCCAACCGCGCCCAGCCAGGTTGGGCGGCAACGACAGCCAAACAGCGTGCGACCCTGTTGCGCGACTGGTACAACCTGATCATTGAGCACCAGGAGGATCTGGCCAGAATTCTCACCGCCGAGCAGGGCAAACCCCTCGCCGAGGCCCGCGGCGAAATCCTCTATGGCGCCAGCTATCTCGAGTGGTTTGCTGAAGAGGCGAAGCGCCTCTACGGCGATCTGATTCCGGCACCTGCCAGCGACAAGCGGCTGATGGTATTAAAGCAGCCTGTCGGCGTGGTGGCCTGTATTACCCCGTGGAACTTCCCCTGTGCCATGCTGGCCCGCAAAATTGCGCCGGCCATAGCGGCTGGCTGCACCGTGGTATGCAAACCCGCCAGTGCCACCCCGCTGTCGGCACTGGCACTGGTAGCACTGGCCGAACGGGCCGGGGCCCCGGCAGGATCGATCAATATCGCTGCAGGCGATAGTAAAACCATCGGCGCAGAACTCACCCGCAATCCACTGGTACGAAAACTCACCTTCACCGGGTCTACGACGGTGGGCAAACAACTGATGGCTGCCTGCGCCGATACCGTTAAACGCACCTCCATGGAACTGGGCGGCAACGCCCCGTTCATTGTGTTTGACGATGCCGATCTGGATGCAGCCGTGGCCGGTGCTCTGGCCGCCAAGTATCGCAATGCCGGACAAACCTGTATCTGTGCCAACCGGTTGCTGGTTCAGGCGGGCGTTTACGATCGTTTTGCAGAGAAATTTACCCGTGCGGTGACTGAGCTGAACGTGGGCTGCGGCACGGCGGACGGTGTCGATATTGGTCCGCTGATCAGCAGGCAGGCCGCTGATGACGTATATAATCTGATCGAGGACGCCACTCAGAAAGGCGCCACTGTGCTGACCGGCGGCGACCGGGGAACCGGAAACTTCATTCAACCCACGGTATTGAGCAATGCCACGACTGATATGCGACTGTTTGCGGAAGAAATTTTTGGACCGGTCGCACCACTGTTCAGGTTCGAGACCGAAGCCGAGGCGGTTCAGCTGGCCAATGATACAGAATTTGGTCTTGCCGCCTATTTCTACTCCCGGGATCTTAGCCGTATCTGGCGAGTGGCAGAACAGCTGGAATACGGCATTGTGGGAGTTAATGAAGGTCTCGTATCAAACGAAATGGCGCCTTTTGGCGGCATCAAATACTCCGGTCAGGGACGGGAGGGATCCCGCTACGGCCTCGATGACTACCTTGAATTGAAGTACCTCTGTCTGGGTGGTATCGATGCTTAATGCGGGCTCGCCGTATGGGTCAGCAGCCACCTGCAGACCGGTGCCCATGACCGGGAGTCCCGGATCATGAAACTGAACTATGTCAGTCAGGGCAGCGGGCAACCGGTAGTACTGATGCACGGGATGTTCGGTTCGCTGAGCAACCTCGGGGTGGTCGGTCGGGCTCTGGCGGATCAGTATCAGGTAATCGCCGTCGATATGCGCAACCACGGCGAGTCACCTCACAGCATGACCATGGATTATCCCGTCATGGCAGCAGATATTGTGGAGCTGCTGGATGATCTGGCGCTCCCCAAAGCGCATTTGCTGGGTCACTCAATGGGCGGCAAAGTGGCCATGCAAGTGGCCCTGAACCAGCCGGACCGCGTTGCCAGTCTGATAGCCGCAGACATCGCACCGGTAACTTACCAACCCGACCGCCACGGCGGTGTACTGTCCGGGCTCAGCGCGCTGGCCGAAGCCAGGCCAGGCAGTCGCCAGCTGGCCGATCAGCTATTGGCCCGGCACGTTAGTGAACCGGGAGTTCGCGCTTTTCTACTAAAAAATCTGCAGCGGGCTGACGATGGACGTTTTGATCTGCTGCTGTACCTGGATGGCATTCTCGCCAACTATCACGAAACCCTGACCCTGGCTCCCACCGGAGCACCCTTTGCGGGGCCAGCACTGTTCATCAAGGGAGCCAATTCCGCGTACATTCAGGAAAAACACAGGGCTGAAATCCTGCGATTATTTCCCCACGCCCAGCTCAAGGTGGTGGATAATAGCGGTCACTGGTTACACGCCGAGAAACCCGCCACCTTCAACAAAATCGTGATGGACTTTCTCGCTGAAGAAACCGGGAACTGACCCAACAAGCCCAGCTGGACTGCCAACCAGCGGCCTATTGGCCGACCAACACTTACTTGTAATTCGCTCCTGGAAAAACCATGTTGAGCTACCGACACGGCTATCATGCCGGCAATTTTGCCGATGTACTGAAACACATCATCCTGGTTGAACTGCTCGACTATCTGACCCTTAAGGAAAAACCTTTTGACTATATCGACAGTCACGCCGGGGCTGGCTGGCATAAACTCAATTCCGAACAGGCCAATAAAACATCGGAATATACCGCCGGTATAGGCCGTCTGGACGCAGATGATTTTCCTGAACTTCAGCAATATTTCTCTCTGCTCTATCCGGACAGAAAGACGACCGGCAAAGTACAAAAGCTCTCCCGCTACCCCGGTTCACCCGCTATTGCAAAACACTACCTGCGCCACCGGGACCGGGGCTGGTTATTCGAAATTCATCCGACAGATTATGCGGCACTGCATAAATTGATGGCCGGGGACACGCAAATGCGAACCTTTGGGGAGGACGGGCTACAGGGAATGATGAGCCGGCTACCGCCCGCCTCGAAACGGGGACTGGTGCTGATTGACCCCTCCTACGAAATCAAATCGGATTATCAGCGGGTTACGGAACAGCTGATCAGGGCCTACCATAAATTCGCCACTGGCATTTATGCGCTCTGGTACCCGGTGGTAGACCGGGAGCGTATCAACCGCCTGGAGCGCCAGCTGATCGGCGCCGGAATCAAGCGGATGCAGCTTTTTGAGCTGGGCCTGCAACCCGATACCACAGAGCGGGGCATGACATCGGCAGGCATGATCGTTATCAACCCTCCCTGGACACTGTTCGACAAGATGCAACCATTGCTGCCAAAACTGGCGGAAAAGCTGGCGCCAGAAACCGGCGTTTATCGACTTGAAGTATTGGCTGGGGAGGACGCGCCGCCACGACCGAGACAGCGTCGCAGCACCAGATAGCCAATGGCACCTGACATGATCGATCCGGCAAGGATGCCCAGACGCTCATCAAAAATCAGTTTGATATCGGTGCCCTCGAAAGCGAGAGAACTGATAAACAGACTCATGGTAAAACCAATGCCACAGAGTGCCGCAACGCCGTAAAGACCGCCCCAGGACATGTCCTTTGGTAGCTTGGCCGCACCCAGCCTGACGGCAATCCAGCAACTGCCGAACACGCCGACCTGTTTGCCGATGAATAACCCCAGCGCAATGCCCATCGGAACCGGGTGGAAAAACTGCGCCGCACCGAGACCGGAAAAACTGATGCCTGCGTTGGCAAACGCAAATACCGGCAACACAAAGAAAGCCACCAGCGCCTGCAGGTCATGCTCCATGATTTTAAGCGGAGAAACACCCGGATTGTCGGTGCGTAGGGGAATGAACATGGCCATGATCACCCCCGCCAGGGTGGCGTGGACACCGGACTTCAGCATGGCAAGCCACATAATCGTACCCACTGCGATATAGAGGCTTTTGGACTCGACGTTGTAGCGATTCAATAGCGCCAGTACCGGCAAACAGCTGCAGACCAGTAGCAAAGCCGCAGGGGAAATATTCGATGTGTAAAAGATGGCGATAATGATAATTGCCCCGATATCATCAAAAACTGCCAGAGAGGTAAGGAAAATCTTCAGGGAGACCGGCACCCTGGAGCCCAACAACGACAGAACACCCAGCGCAAAGGCAATATCGGTGGCGGCCGGAATGGCCCAACCCTGACTGGCAAGACCGTCACCACTATTGAAGCTCAGATAAATCATCGCCGGAACCAGCATACCGCCCAGAGCACCCACTCCGGGCAAAATGATTTTTCGCTTCTCGGACAATTCTCCCTCAATCAGCTCACGTTTTAGTTCGAGCCCTACAAGGAAAAAGAAAACAGCCATTAACCCGTCGTTGACCCACATCAGCAGTGGCTTGGCCACCACGAATTCGCCGATCATCACCGCTACCGGGGTATCCAGCAGCAGTCCATAGTAGGCCCGCACTGGTGAGTTGGCACAGATCAGTGCAGCGATGGCAGCCAGCATCATCACAATGCCGCCCGCCGACTCGAGCCTGAAAAACCGGCTGATATAGGATTCGAGTTGGTTCTTCATAACAGTCTTTTTGACCTGCTCTTTTGGCCTGCAACCCCATCAATCGGGACAGAGAAACAGCCCCTGCAAATTTAGAAACCGTGTCGCTTTTCGCCCACCCCGGCAGAAAATCCGCCTTACACAATCAACCGCCCACTCACCGCGATGCCGGCATGGGTTGCTGGGACACATATATCAACTGGTCAGTATCAAAACCCAGTTCTCCAGCTCGTTCTTCAAACCGCTGAATTAGCTTTTCATCCACCGTAGGCGTACGGGCCAGCAACCATAAATAGGAATGGTTGAAACCCGACACAAAAGCGTATTGATAGTTTTCATGGTCCAGCCCGAATACCACATAGGAGCTAAAAAAGGGGCCGAAAAAGGAAACCTTGAGGTGACCGATATTGTCATTTTCGATGAAATAGGCACGCCCTTCGGCAGATTTCCACTCTGCCTTCTGCTCGGAAAAACCCTGGTTGATGACGCGTATACCACCATCCTCACGCCGGCTGTATTCTGCGGTCACCCGGCTTAAGCCTCGCTCAAACGAGTGATCCAGCCGTGCAATTTCGTACCAGGTGCCGAGATACGCATCGGCGTCAAAATTGCTGACCGGCTTCACGCCATCAGGCGTGCCGAGGCACCCCGCCAGCATAAAGGGAAGAAACATAAAACAAGTGAATGTGCGGCGTATTTTCATCACTTCCTAACCACCTGGTATATAGCCACCGACTCAGTCATGGCACTCGTTGATCCAGACACCCACATCCAGCACAGAAGACGCCGCCCCGGAGAATGTACCGGAAACAGGTGGTACAGATTCTGGCAGCCGGGCCACAGCAACTGCGATGTGATCCGCGCCGACCAGCTGACCAATGGTCGGATCAAATCCTACCCAGCCAGCGCCCGGTACGTAGATTTCCGCCCAGGCGTGAGTGGCGCCGAAATTATCGATGGTCGGCGGGGCATGCAGGTAACCACTGACAAAACGGGCTGCGAGCCCAAGATGACGGGCTGCTGACATGAACAATTGTGCAAAATCACGGCAGGAACCGGCTTTAAGGGCGATGGTTTGCTCGGCGGATTGCACCCCCGGCTCCTCCCGTATCCGGTATGCGAAGGTCTGATAAATATGAGAGCAAATTCGCTGCATCAGGGTATAGGTTTGAATGGCTTCTCCCGGTTGCCAGATAGCGCCAATCAGGTCAGTCAGCCACTTGTCCGACTCGATGGGCGGGTCAGTCATATACGGCTGCAATAATACCCGGTCATCCTCTTCGTACAAAAACGGGTAATCCACCGCCTGTTGCTCCACCACAAAATCCAGCGGATCCTCATTGTATTGTTGAATAATGATGTCACTGAGAATCGACAGTTGACTGGTCGGTTGGCTGAAACTGGCTATCGCCACCGAATTTCCCTCGACATCGTGTCGCCAGCGCAGGGTGGGCTGAGGGGTAATCGTCAGCGTGGAGGATTCGATATGCAGTGTGTGCCCTTCTCTGGGCCGCAATCGCAAGTAGTGTGTACCGAGGATCACCGATCCGGAAAAGTTATAGTAGGTGTTGTGGGTAATTCTGAATCGACGCATGGGTCGTTATTTCCTGGAGTAAACCTTTTGCATAGACAGCTGTCCTCCCGGGCAACCTGTTTGTTTAATTTGGGGCCACCCTCACCAGCCTTTGCAATCTGTCCAACAAAGCCTGGAGTACGGCTCTAGACCCCGCCTAGGACTCTTTTCACAGCATGTGCCATCTGATTGACGAGAGCAACCTCCTTTTAATGCCCGAAAATACGGCAGAGGTCGAAAAACCCCGGTATATCCGGAACCTTCAGGCGTCACTGGTAAACCACATCCCCGTACATCGGCGCCAAACGCTTGAGCAAATCATTGCGGACCGCAATGGGTATACCCTCATCCTGCATCGCGTAGATCAACAATTGCACCAAACGATCAAAATCGGCCTGTGTGATATTCAGCCCTCTGTGGGTAGCCTTCATGTCGTCACCACCGTACTCGCAGGGGCCATCAGCCACATCACAGAGATGCTCGGTCAAACCCTCACGGAACAATGTGATATCGGTATCCTGGAAGTACCTGACAATTTGTTCGTCCTTTGCCATCCGCTCCAGCAGGTTATCCACGACGGCTGCCAGGCCGGGCTCACCCCCCAGTCCCTCATAAACGGTAGCGGGCTGACTGCTACAGGCACTGAGCAGTGATAATAAAAGGATGGCTGAAACAAGTGACCACACCCGTCTTCTCAAAACGCAGGTCATAGAGCTCCCTCAATGGACAGGTACCAGCCCTTTTGATCGTCAAATCCCGCAATGCTGCCAAGATCGGCATAGGCCAGCACGACAGAGAGATTTTTATTAACAAACCAGCCGATAAAAAAATCCTGCCAGTCGTCTTCACCGGCAAAATCGAGCTCATCGGGTTTCTCGCGATAATCCATGCCCACGGCCAGATTATCGGTTAACAGCACCGCGACGGAGGCTTCCTTCATATAGCGGTACCGATTGTTGCGCTCGCTACCGAATCCCAGCAACCCACCCTGGTTGGCCTTGGTAGCACGCACTGTGCCGTTGACCAGCACGTTGCGCCCCCAAAGCGCATCAAAAAAGACCTTGGTAGCGGCGACGTAGTAATCAACACCGCTGTCGTCTCTGGCGCCTACCGCGGAGGGCAATGAGAAGTCATCGACATCCTTGTACTGAACCCCCACGCTGATCTGAGGCATGGTGGTGTAAAGCAACTCTCCGACAACCTTGTATTTAAGGCCGATAATATCCTGTTGAAGATCCCCACCGAGGCTGTCCAGTTTGAGGCGCTGGCGGGCAAAAGATAGCTCTACCCGATTGTCATAACTTACGGATGCGCCGATCACCTTGAGCGTAAAGTCATCCACAAACACACCGGTAGCCATCCCGGTAACCGCCCATTCGTCACTGCTGCCATAGCCATTGATAACCGCCCATGGCACGACGCCTCCGCCGGCACTGCCCTCAATGTTCGATGCGCCTCCGGTTGCCACTATGCGGCTGTCTGCGTGACCAAAACCACAGACCATAGTCAGGAACAAGGGAAAGAAAACGACTCGGATGAAGTGGTCAACGCTGCTTTTTATCATTATTTTAAGTTAGCGGCGACACGCCACCCTGTTGATTGAATTCTACATACCAGTGGTAAAAATCTCTGGCTGCCAAGGGCCTAGAGTACACATAACCCTGCACCAAATCACACCCCTGTTGCCGGAGAACATCAATCGTCTGCCGCTCCTCAACACCTTCCGCTGTCACGCTGAAGCCCAGACTGTGGGTCAGGGCAATACTGGTTTCAACAATCATCGCATCATGGGTGTTGGTCAGCATGTCCTTGATAAAACTGCGGTCTATTTTGACTTCATTCACCGGCAACATTTTCAGATAGGCCAGCGAGGAATGTCCGGTACCAAAATCATCGATGGCAATGGACAGGCCGAGATGCCGGAATTTCTGTAGCACACTCACCGCAGTCATCGGATCTTTCATCACCGCACCCTCGGTGACCTCAATAGCCAGCAGGTCGGGTGCCAACCCTCTCGTCTCCAGCATCTCGGCAATCTGGCCCGGCAAGGACTCATTGACCAGATCATGAGCAGACAGGTTCACCGCCAGCTTTAATCCTACCAATCCCTCGTGCTGCCAGAGCACCAGTTGGTCCATAGCCTGGCGCAAAACCCATTGGCTGATCAGATCGATATTGCCCGTATGCTCTGCCAGCATAATAAACTCATCGGGGCGAATCGGGCCAAGCTCGGGGTGATCCCAGCGAATGAGTGCTTCCGCACCGCTACAGAGGTTGTTCTGAATGTCGACTTTCGGCTGGAAAACCAGATGAAACTGCCCCTGCTCCAGCCCGCGCTCCAACTGATTGATAATAGTCAGTTCACGCTGGTATTTTTCATCCTCTCCGGTGCGATAAGCGACAATTCGGGTATCGCTCAGACAGGCCTGCATCAGGGCAATTTCAATGCGCCGCAACAAAACACCAACCTTACCCCCATGTTCCGTCAGGGATAACATACCGGCGCGGATTTTTATCGAAATATTAGAATCCTGAATACTGAAGGGTGCCTCCAGTTGATCAATGGCGTTGGAGAGAACTGTTTCAGTTATGCCATTGTTATACAGTAACAGGAAGGCATCGCCATCCAGTCTCGCCAGGAAATCCGGGGCCGGTGTTATTGTCTCCAGTCGCCGCGCAAACATCACCAGCAGGGCGTCTGCGTTGGCAAAACCGATCATGTCATTGATATGTCGGAAGTGTTTGAGATCCAGCAGCACCAGCGTACCCGACAGGCTGTCACCGGCATCCTGGAGGGTTCGCTTGGCGGCAAAGCGGTTGGCAAGCCCGGTCAGGCTGTCATGGGTGGATTGATAGATCAGGTCCCTCTCACGGGCCTCGATGTTATCGCGCATCACTGTCAGGGTATCTGCCAACACGGCAAGTTCCGCAGGAGCACCTTTAATTGGCGGGGGATTTTGACCCTGGCCAATCAAGCGGGCAAATTCCACCAGAGTATGGACCGGGCGGGTTAGACTGCCGGACAACCAGGCTGCGACCAGCAATGACAGTGCCAGTGTGCCGGCGAAAATCGACAGCATGCTGTTACGCAAGTGTTCGTAATTTTGTTCCCATTTCAGGTTTGAAAGATGCAATACCACCCACTGATCGGCAGACTTGCCATCCAGTTCCAGCGCATAAGACAGATAATGGGCCGGAAAACCTTCGACCGCTTCCCGCGATAGCTCAGGTAGTCTGTTTAACTGCGAGAGAAGAGCGGATTGAGAGGTTGCATCGAGGGTGGACTGGATCGCAAACCGGCCATCGCTGTCCTTGTTAATAAAGCTGACTTCGACACCGGTAATGGCCTTGGCCTGCTCCGCCACCTGTCTATCCATCACAAAACCCATGCCTACCCATGCGATCAGGGTTGGCGCTTTAACGGGCTGCATCACAAATTGATAACTGGCGTTGTCAAAGCTGAGAATTCTGGCCGCACCGCCATCATTCATGCTGTCAGTCAATTCCGACAGAGCGTCGATATCGGCTTTGTCCAAACCGGCAATACTGGAACTGATCAGCTTGCCATCGGGAGACAGCAGTACCGCCGCATCTGCACCAATACGGCTGCCATGATTCTCTAGTACGGACAAAATGGTGTCGCTTTCACCCGTGGCAATCGCACGTTTGAAGCCAAAATCGGCGCTGAGCACTGACAGGGAGTTATTCAGTTGCAGAGAACGATTGGCTAGTACCTCACGAAAGACATTGATACCGACATCCAGCGTTCGCTGCTGCTGCAACATTTGCTGCCGGTGAGCGGCATCCAATACGAACACCGCGGTGGCCAGCTGTACCAGCATCAGCACCAGCACAAATGCAACTACCAGCCGGATTCGGTAACTGTTGAGCATTTGCTTGCCAACCTTTGTCTAGAGCCCGCCGAAGCCGGCCGGAGGTGCCGAGGGTTTTTGCTGGCGATCAATACCTATCTGATACTTGAGGAGACGGTTTTCTGTAGGCAGTGTCAACGCCGTTTCGAGCAATTCACCGTTTTGCCAGGGATGCCAGACTCTGAGGCGGTAGTTGCCTGCAGGCAGACCAGTGAACGAGGCTTGACCTTCCGAGTCCGTTACCCTGGCATGGGGGCTGTCGGAAACGTAAATAAAAGCCTGCATGTAATCGTGAATATTACAACCCAGCGCGACTATTCCCGGCTTGTCGAACAATACCGGCTCCTGGGGTGTTCCTACATACAGCTTCAACTCAAAGGGTTTCGGTTCAGAAAACGAATAGACATGGTGGCGGGTGCGATCGAGATTGGGGAAATCCACGCGCGTCCCCTTAGGCACCGTCAGCACAAATGGAATAAACGTGCGATCCTGTTGAGTCATTTCCTTCTGATCGCCACTGGATACTGCCGCATCAGCATTCAGAGGCAACAATTCCACAACGGCATCTTCCACCGCCAACGCATCCGGCGCAACTATCGACAACTTCAAATCGATGGCACTGGCAAAGCAGGGCATCATCACCAGAGTGAACAGTACCCACCCGGCGCTCTTTTGCATCGCTTTTTTCTTTTTCTGCGAGCTGGTTTTTTGCAATTAAATGTACTCCGATACGGGTAGGCAGGCACAAACCAGATTCCGGTCCCCGTAGACATTATCAATTCTGCCTACCGGCGACCAGTATTTACTATCCCTGAGAACAGCCAGCGGATAGGCCGCCTGTTCACGAGAGTAGCTTTTGACCCACCGGTCGACAACCAGTTCATCCGCGGTATGAGGCGCGCCGCACAGCGGGTTGTCATCCACAGGGTATTCGCCGCGCTCCACTGCGGCGATCTCCTCGCGAATCTGCAACAGGGCATCACAGAGCCGATCCAGCTCTTCCCTGGATTCACTCTCTGTTGGCTCAATCATCAGGGTGCCCGGCACAGGAAAGGACATGGTCGGCGCATGGAAGCCGTAGTCAATCAATCGCTTGGCGACATCATCAACCGTAATCCCGGAGGTCTCCTTGATACCCCTTAAATCGATAATGCATTCGTGAGCTACCCGACCATTGCTGCCGGTATAGAGGATCGGGTAACCGTCCTGCAGACGCCCGGCCACATAGTTGGCGTTGAGGATTGCTACCTCCGTGGCCTGTTTCAAACCCGCAGCTCCCATCATTTTGATATACATCCAGGTAATCGGCAGGATACTGGCACTCCCCCAGGGCGCAGAGGACACAGCACCCACTTCCGGAGACCGCTCAAAAACGTCATGGCCCGGCAGAAATGCCGCAAGGTGTTGCTTGACCGCCACCGGGCCCACACCCGGTCCACCACCACCGTGGGGAATGCAGAAGGTTTTATGCAGATTCAGGTGTGACACATCTCCCCCGAACTGGCCGGGCTGGCACAGCCCGACCATGGCGTTGAGGTTGGCGCCGTCGATATAGACCTGCCCGCCATGCTGGTGAACAATCCCGCAGATATCGGTGATGCCCTCCTCGAACACCCCGTGGGTCGAGGGATACGTCACCATAATAGCCGCCAGCTGATCGCTGTATTGGGCGGCTTTATCCCGCAACTCGCCGAGATCCACGTTGCCCCGCTCGTCACAACCCACCACTACCACGCGCATACCACACATCTGTGCAGAGGCCGGATTGGTGCCGTGGGCGGAGCTGGGAATCAGACAGATATTGCGATGATTGTCCCCCCGGCTATGGTGATAGGCACGAATCGCCAGCAGGCCGGCGTACTCACCCTGTGAACCGGCGTTGGGCTGAAGTGACACAGCATCATAGCCGGTGGCGGCGCAGAGCATGGCCTCCACTTCGCCAATCATTTTACGGTAGCCGACGGTCTGATCCGCCGGCGCAAAAGGGTGGATCCCGGCAAATTCCGGCCAACTGACCGGAATCATCTCAGCCGTGGCATTCAATTTCATGGTACAGGAGCCCAGCGGAATCATCGCCCGGTCGAGCGCAATATCCTTGTCGGCCAGCTTACGCAGATAACGGAGCATTTCCGTTTCCGAGTGGTAGCGATTGAAAACCGGGTGGGTGAGAACCGGCTCCGTTCGCAGCAACCCCTCCGGCAAGCCGGTGTCCGCGGTAGCTTCCAGGTCGGCTACTGTGAGTTCACTGTGGTCATCAAACAACTGCCAGAGGGTCTCCACGTCGGTCGCCGTCGTGGTCTCGTCCAGGGAGATACCCAAGTGTTGCTGATCGATCACCCGCAGGTTGATTCCCTGTGCCAGCGCTTTGCGATGAATCTCAGCGGTCTCTGATCCACTGGCAATCGTGAGCGTGTCAAAAAAGTGGTGATTGGTAATAGTGAAACCCAACCGGGTCAATCCAGCTGCCAGAATCGACGTCAGGCAATGAACCCGTTCCGCGATGCGCCGCAACCCTTCCGGGCCGTGGTAAACCGCATACATACTGGCCATCACGGCCAGCAATACCTGCGCAGTACATATGTTGCTGGTGGCTTTCTCGCGGCGAATATGCTGCTCGCGGGTTTGCAGTGCCAGCCGGAAAGCGGGCTTGCCACGACTGTCCACTGAAACACCAACCAAACGGCCCGGCAGAGAGCGCTTGAAGGTGTCACGGGTGGCCATGTACGCGGCATGGGGACCACCAAAACCGAGCGGCACACCGAAACGCTGGGTGGAACCAATCGCCACATCAGCACCCAACCGGGCCGGGCTTTGCAACAGCATCAAGCTGAGAATATCTGCCGCCATCACCACCAACGCCCTGTTTTGGTGAGCGGTTTCAATCACACCGGAAAAATCCTCAACACTGCCGTCAGCACCGGGATATTGCAGCAGCACACCAAAACATTCCTGGTCGGCAATCTCCTGTGGATCCCCAATGACGACATCGATATCCAGGGGTTCAGCGCGCGTGCGCACCACCTCAATCGTCTGTGGCAGACACTGACGATCCACGAAAAACACCCGGCTTTTCGACTTGGCCATGCGCTGACACAGGGTCATCGCCTCGGCGGCAGCCGTCCCTTCGTCGAGCAACGAAGCGCTCGCCAGATCCATACCCGTCAGATCCGTAATCAGCGTCTGAAAATTCAGCATGGCTTCCAGACGCCCCTGGGAAATTTCCGGCTGGTAAGGGGTATAGGCGGTATACCAGGCCGGATTTTCCAGCACATTGCGCAGAATCACATTGGGGGTGAAACAGCCGTAGTAGCCCTGACCAATAAATGACCGGAAAACCCGGTTTTCGGCAGCAATGGCACGCAGCTCAGTCAGAGCCTGCTGTTCCGTGCAGGCGTCAGCGAGTGCCAGTGGCGCTGTAGAACGAATTTTTTCCGGTATCACCGCCGCGATAAAGGAGGCCATATCGGTATAACCGAGGGCTTTCAGCATGGCCTGCTGATCTTCGCCGGAAGGGCCAATGTGTCGACGGATAAATTCATTATTGCTAGCAAGCTCTGCCAATGACTTCATGGGATTCTTTCTCTGTTCGGACGTTGATAGGCAAGTTGAATGGGATATCTTCAGCGTATTGACGAGCATCCCGATATTCGGTGCTACTGTTTGCGTCAGTCCGCGGCATTTTCCATGTGACTGACCACGTGACTGATCGCGCGTTGCTGGCTGCGCTTACTGGCCACGATAGTACCGCTGGGGAACAAACGGCATTTTTATCACCCTGACCGAGCGGGGTTTATCGCGCACCAGTGCGCGCAACGGGGTACCTGCCGCCGCAAAAGCCGACGAGACATACGCCATCGCCAGCGGCGCCTCCAGGGTCGGCCCGAAGCCACCGCTGGTGACCACCCCGACCTGCTGACCCGCTTCATCAATCAGCACAGCGCCTTCCCTCACCGGCGCACGGCCCTCAATCTGCAGACCGACCCGGCGGCGGACCGTCCCCTGCTGCATTTCGTTAAAAATCACCTCGGCACCGGGGAAACCGCCCGCCTTTTGGCCGTCCGGACGACGGGACTTGCTGATACTCCACAGAAGTCCTGCCTGAACCGGAGTGGTAGTGGTGTCCAGATCGTGACCATAAAGGCACAGTCCAGCCTCCAGCCGCAGCGAGTCGCGGGCTCCCAGTCCGACTGACTTGACCTGATCAAACGACAGCAGCGTTCTGGCCAGCGCGTCCGCAGCATCTGCAGGGACAGAAATTTCAAAACCGTCCTCTCCGGTATAACCGGAACGGGTAACGAAGCAATCGGCACCGGTGAGAGTGGCCCGGCAACCGCTCATAAAGACCAATTCACAAACTTCCGGGGCCAGCGTTGCCATCACATCGACGGCAGCCGGTCCCTGCAGGGCCAACAGCGCACGGTCTTCCAGATGTTGGATCTCGAAACCGGTCAGGGCATCTTCCAGATAGCCGATATCCTGTTCCTTACAGGCGGCATTCACCACCAGAAAGAAGCGATCCTCCGCCCAGCGGGCGATCATCAGATCATCGAGGATACCGCCCTGCGCATTGGTAAATAGCGCATAGGTTTGACGGTTGATAGCCAACTGCTCCAGGTCTACAGGCACCAGCTTCTCCAGAGCAGCGGCTACACCGGTACCACTGATTACCACCTGCCCCATATGGGAAACATCAAAAAGGCCGGCATGAGCGCGGGTATGAAGATGTTCGGTCATAATGCCCGCCGGGTATTGGACCGGCATGTCATAACCGGCAAAGGGCACCATCCGGGCACCCAATTCCTGGTGCAGGGCTTTAAGAGGTGTCGCTTTCAAGTCTGGGTTTTGTTCAGTTGTCATAGATTCCACCGGTGAATGGAGCGTCTAAAAAAAGCCATGTTATCGGCCTGCAAAAGATTGGTAAAATTAATAGTTAAAATTGGTCCATTTCATTTGTTAATGTAGGCGCGATGAAAAACCTGCCAACAGACCTGCTCCGCACCTTTGTCACCGTGACAGAACTGGGCGGCTTTACCGCTGCAGCAGACTGGCTCGGGCGCTCACAGCCCGCTGTCAGCCTCCAGATTAAACGTCTGGAGCAGTTGCTGGGGCAAACCCTGCTGGTCCGCAGCGGGCACCAGCTGGAGCTCAGCCGGGCCGGCCAGCTGATGTTTCGCTACGCTCGACAGATACTGACACTGAATGACGAGGCGGTCGCCCAGTTCACCAAGCATTCTGTGAGCGGCAAGATTCACTTCGGCATCCCCAGTGAATTCGCCACCACACTGCTACCCAAAATTGTCGGTCGCTTTACCCAGGCCTACCCGAATGTCACGCTGGAGGTCACCTGCGCGCTCAGCAAACAGTTGCTCTCCGATCCGGAGCGTCGCTGCTATGACCTGATTCTGGCCCTGCACGACGATCCGGTGATGGCGGGCCACAACCTGGTCAAGGAGGACGAGCTGGTCTGGGTCACCGGCACCGACCACGATGCCCACCAACAGATACCACTGCCGTTAATTGTGGCCCCGGAAGGCTGTATTTACCGCAAGCGTGGCATTGAGCGGCTCCGGGAGAATCATCGCGACTGGCGAGTGGTTTACACAATCCCCGATTTAACCGGCATTCAGTCTGCCATTAACGAGGGACTGGGTGTTACGGTATTGGCGAGAAGCACGGTACCGGAGAACCTCCGGATTCTGAAGCCCACAGAAAAACTGCCAAAGCTGGGTAAAGTGGGCATCAGTCTGATTGAACAAAGCAGTGAATCCGGTGAGGCGATCACCCGGCTGATGGATTTCGTCAAGGCCTCGCTTTAAACCGGGCCGCACCAAGCTGCCTAGATAAGGAATACCACCATGAAAAACAATATCGTTTTGATCGGGATGCCCGGCGCGGGAAAGAGCACCGTCGGCATTCTGCTGGCCAAGGCGTTGGGCAAAAACTTTGTCGACAGCGATGTGCTGATCCAGGTGCGCGAAGGCAAGACCCTGCAGCAAATCATAGACGAGAATGATTACCTGCACCTGCGGCAAATCGAGGAATCAGTACTCATCGACATCGAGGGTCACAACCTGGTGATCGCCACCGGCGGCAGCGCCGTATACAGCGATATCGCCATGACACATCTGGCCCGGGACGGCACTATCGTCTATCTTGAAACGCAGCTGCACTGCCTGCGAGAGCGCATCCGTAACTACGACAGCCGCGGGATTGCCCGGCGACCGAAGCAGAGCTTCGAGGAGCTGTTTGCCGAGCGCACCGCACTGTACCGCCACTATGCCGATATCACCTTGCCCAGTGAGCAGCATTCCCCGGAGGATATGGTGGCCGCCATCGCCGAGGCGTTGGTCGGTCAACGGGGTCTTACCCCCACTTGATGGTCAGAGCCCTACAAGAGCTCGATGTTATTTCCTGAAACCCGCACTCGCATACCGGCTGACAGAGACCGGGCATCGCTAACACTGGCGGTCTGAATGCCCCCAGCATCAAGCTCTACCACCACGTCATAATAGACCTGTTGCGTGGTGCTCTTCTCGACCTCATTCCCGGCAAAAGCACCGCCCACAGCACCGACCACCGTGGCGACTTTCTTACCACTGCCGCCGCCCACCTGATTGCCCAGCAGGCCACCCACCACGGCCCCCGCTACAGCGCCCACACCACTGCCTGAACCCTTTTCAGTCACAACCGTAATAGAGACCACCGTGCCACAATTTTGGCATACCACTTTTGCCGGTGCAGGGGCCTCCGCTCGGGGGGTATTTTCCGTCCCACTTGCCCCCGCCTCTTCGGCGGCACCACCACGACCGTCACAACCGCTGACCACCAGCGCCATTAATAGCAGCGCCAGCATGGATAAACTGTATTTCTGTCTAATCCATTGATTACTCATGTACAGATTCCTTTTCCGGTTAACTTGTTGGTCTTCGGGCTATTCCGTCCGGCAACCTTTTCTAGTTCCTACAGGCCCAGATGCGGCCCACTCAAGCACATCGCTTGGGCGGCATACTTGCTGCCAAGTCCAGAGTACCTTTCTCTGCTCAGTCTACGCCTAAGCTAGCTCGTTGTATGCCGTAGTTGAGTTCTCGACTCAGGCCGCACACCTCGGCAGGACAATTCGTCCAAGCTCCAAAGAGGAAAAAAAGCCGGGGATAACCCCCGGCAATGGCCGTTCCCGTTTCGGCACTTTTAAGCATCAATAATATTGGCTAACCACACTTTGAATCACCGCAGTTCAGACAGGTCATACAGCCGTCCATCAGGATGACCGCTTTGGTCATACACTTATGACAGAGCTGGGCACTTTCGGGAAATGGGTTGCTCTGCTTCCCTTCGGGGGCAGTGTAACTACTGGCCGCGTCGTATTCGGCACGCTTTTCCGCCAGAATCGCCATCTGATGCTCTCCCAGATTGGGCGCCTGCATCATGCCGATCTTGGTCAGGTGGGACTCAATCGCTTCGCCAATCTCGGCCACCAGTGATGGCATGAATTTTCCACCGCGCTTGAAGTAGCCGCCCTGCGGATCAAATACGGCTTTCAACTCCTCGGCCAGGAAAGTGCAGTCCCCCCCCTTGCGAAATACTGCAGAGATTACCCGGGTCAGTGCCACCACCCACTGGAACTGATCCATATTTTTTGAGTTGATGAAAATCTCGAAGGGACGGCGCTGCTCATGATCAGTGCCCTGATTCAAGATGATGTCATTGATGGTGATATAGAGCGCATGGTCAGACAGCGGTGTCTTTACCTTGTAGGTACTACCGTGCAGCTCTTCGGGCCGACTGAGGTTTTCGTGCATCTGCACAATAGCCCGCTCCAGTTCTGCAACCGCAGTCTTTGCTTCGGGAATGACCTCATCGTTGGAAGGTGTCACCACCTTGTAGTCAACGATTTTTTTATCAATTTTTACACTCATGTCTATGCTTCCGATCAGAATTTGCCGTAGTAGCCTTCTTTCAAGGCATCGAAGAGATTGGCGGCACTGTGGGTTTCACCGTCGTACTCCACTTCCTCATTGCCCTTCAACTCCACCGTGGAACCATCCTCCAGCGTAAAGCGGTAAGTGGTGTTTTCCAGATCTTTCTCTTTTACCAGCACGCCCTGGAAGGCTTCGGGATTAAAGCGGAACGTGGTACAGCCTTTGAGACCGTTTTCGTAGGCGTACAGATAGATATCCTTGAAATCCTCAAAGTCACAATCCGTGGGCACGTTGATGGTTTTGGAAATGGAGGAGTCCACCCACTTCTGGGCGGCCGCCTGCACATCCACATGCTGGCGGGGTTTGACATCTTCGCTGGAGATAAAATAATCGGGCAGTTTCTCTCCCTCCTTGTCGCTGAAAGGCAGGGCGTTGGCGTTGATCAATTCCCGGTAGGCCAGTAACTCGTAGGAAAAGACATCCACTTTTTCCTTGGATTTTTTACCCTCGCGAATCACATTGCGGGAGTAGTGGTGGGCAAAGCTGGGCTCGATACCGTTGCTGGCATTATTGGCCAATGACAGTGAAATAGTCCCGGTGGGCGCAATGGATGAGTGGTGAGTAAAACGGCAACCGACTGTGGCAATTTCTTCCACCAAGCCGGGGTCAACCTCCGCCACTTTCTGCATATAGCGACTGTAACGGGCCTGCAATACCTTACCCTTGAGCTTGTCGCCGATGACAATGCCATCCTGCACCATATCGGGGCGCAGGCGCAGCATCTCAGCGGTCACCTCAAACTCTTCATCCATAATCGGAGCCGGACCTTTTTCCTTGGCCAGCTCGAGACCGGTACGCCAGCCCGCCATTGCCATCTCGCGGGAGACCTGCTCAGTCAGCGCCAGAGATGCTTCACTGCCATAGGGCACCCGCAGCATGGTCATGGTGGAACCGAGACCGAGGAAGCCCATGCCGTGGCGACGCTTGCGAACAATTTCATTGCGCTGCCCTTCCAATGGCAGCCCATTGATTTCCACCACATTATCGAGCATCCGGGTAAATACGGAGACCACTTCACGGTAATTCTCCCAGTCGAAGCGGGCTTTGTCAGTGAACGGATCCAGGACAAACCGGGTCAGGTTGATCGACCCCAGCAGGCAGCTGCCATAGGGGGGCAGAGGCTGCTCGCCACAGGGATTGGTCGCCCGGATATTTTCACAGTACCAGTTATTGTTCTGTCGATTCACCTTGTCGATAAGGATAAAGCCGGGCTCCGCATAATCGTATGTGGAACTCATAATCACGTTCCACATATGCCGGGCCTTGACCGTGCGATAAATGCGACAGGCCACCAACCCTTCCTCATTGACGATGTAACCTTCTGTGGTGGGAAACTCCTTCCACAGCAAAGTATCATCGGCGAGATCGACCGTGCCCTGCTCAACCTCTTTATGAGACACGGGGAAGCTCAGGGACCAGTCGCCATCACTTTTGACCGCCTCCATAAATTCTTCGGTGATCAACAATGACAGGTTGAACTGCCGCAAACGACCGTCCTCCCGCTTGGCACGAATGAAATCCACCACGTCCGGGTGGCTTACATCGAAAGTAGCCATTTGTGCACCGCGACGCCCACCGGCAGAGGACACGGTGAAGCACATCTTGTCAAAAATATCCATAAAGGACAGTGGCCCGGAGGTGTAGGCGCCCGCACCTGATACATATGCTCCCCTGGGGCGCAAGGTGGAGAATTCATAACCGATACCGCAACCTGCTTTCAGTGTCAGGCCCGCCTCCAGATTTTTCTCCAGAATGCCCTGCATGGAATCCTGCACGATACCGGAGACCGTACAGTTAATTGTGGAAGTTGCAGGTTTATGGGCCAGTGCGCCCGCATTGGAAATAATCCGGCCAGCGGGTATCGCACCATTGCGCAACGCCCACAGAAAGCGTTCGTACCAGTGCTCCTGTTTGCCCGGCTCCTCCACCTCGGAGAGTGCTTTGGCAACTCGACTGTAGGTGGCATCAATCGTCGCATCTACCGGATTACCACTCTTGTCCTTGAGGCGATATTTCTTGTCCCAAATATCCTGGGAGGCAGTCTGAAGTCTGATTTCGATGGCATGGGGCTCATCTGCAGTTTTAAGCGCTTCTATTGACATGAGAATGCTGTTTCCTTGTTACAAATGTGGCTGTGAGCGGCTTTTAACCGTCTTTTCGTGCGGGGCACTGCGAAGAAATTCCCCTGATTTTGCTGGCAGAATGGCAGTTGGGGCATACCATCCAAGTGTCCAGCGATAATCCTTGTCCGTCGCTGAGTATACAATATCTAGTGGCTGTTTCCAGATCTAACACTACAGATAGTATTTATTCACAAAAGCCGACTCAATGAGCCGGCCCTGAAAGCGGTTACTTCCCCCCTGCGCCCCGACAGGCAAAGGCTGTCACAAAACGGCTCTTATCAAAAAACAGGGCTGCCAGACAGGTCGACAGCTAATCCCATGACCAGATACCTGCCATCCGGTCGAAAAAAGTCGAAACTGTCATCACAATGCCGTTTCTTGGCAAAGCAAAGCTGTTCACTCATAATGTGCCCCTCATCCAAAAATTCATTCCCATCAAAAGGAATCCTCATGAATATTTCAGAGAACGCCGTCGTGCTTTTTCACTACATCCTCACTGACGAGAACGGCGTTCAGCTCGATTCGTCCACCGATGCAGCGCCACTGGCCTACGTGCACGGCCATAAAAATATCATTCCCGGTCTCGAGAAGGCGATGGAAGGCAAAACCGAAGGCGATACCATGAAAGTCACCGTTCCCGCTGCCGACGCCTACGGCGAATACCAGGATCACCTGGTACAGGAGGTTCCCCGCAAGGCATTCCAGGGAGTGGAAGACATGCAGACCGGGATGCGTTTCGAGGCACAGACTGAATCGGGCAAGGTCTCGGTCGTGGTCAGGGATTTCACCGAAGAAACCGTGACAGTTGACGGCAACCACCCGCTTGCAGGCAAGGATCTGACCTTTGATGTAAATATCCAGACCGTCCGGGAAGCCACCGAAGAAGAACTGGCCCACGGCCATGTGCATGGGCCGGAGGGCCACCAACACTGAGTATGACCATCGTGCACTAACAACGTGTTACATCAAAAAGGCCAGCCGGAACAGGCTGGCCTTTTTCATTCCTTTATTACCGCTCTCTTGACCAAGCCTGACAGCAGCCAGGCCGCTCAACCGGCCAGTTCACCCCAGAGATCGTACTCATCCGAGTGGTCAATGGTGACATTGACCAGATCGCCGGGCTGCAAGGTCTGCTCGCCATTGAGAAACACGTTACCGTCAATTTCCGGAGCATCTGCGGTGGAGCGGCCAATAGCACCCTCCTCATCGACCTCATCAATCAACACGGGGAGCGTCCTGCCAACCTTGTTCTGCAGCCGCGCCGCACTGATTGCCTGCTGCGCCTCCATAAAACGCTCCCAGCGTTGCTGCTTGATTGCTTCCGGTACAGCACCGGGCAAGGCGTTGGCGGGCGCTCCATCCACCGCTTCGTATTTGAAACAGCCAACCCGATCTAGCTGGGCTTCTTTCAACCAATCCAGCAGGTAAGCAAACTGCTGCTCGGTTTCACCGGGAAAACCCACGATAAAGGTACTTCGCAGGGACAGATCCGGACACTGATCCCGCCAGCGCTGGATACGCTCCAGTACCTTCTCCTCGTTGGCCGGCCGCTTCATCGCCTTCAGTACAACGGGGTGGGCGTGCTGAAAAGGGATATCCAGATAGGGCAGAATCCGCCCCTCGGACATCAGCGGGATCAGGTTATCCACATGGGGGTAGGGGTATACATAATGCAGACGAATCCAGACGCCCAGTTCACCCAATGCCTCACACAGCTGTTGCATATGGGTTTTTATTGGCTTGCCCTGCCAGAAGCCGGTGCGAAATTTCATGTCCACCCCGTAGGCACTGGTATCCTGCGAAATTACCAGTAACTCTTTGGTACCGGCATTCACCAACCGTTCTGCTTCATCCATCACCTCGCCAATCGGACGGCTCACCAAATCCCCCCGCAGCGAGGGAATAATGCAGAAACTGCAACGATGATTACAGCCTTCGGAAATTTTCAGGTAGGAATAGTGGCGCGGCGTCAGTTTAATACCCTGCTTCGGCACCAGATCCACATAGGGATTGTGATCCGCAGGGGGTGGCACATGCTGGTGGACGGCCCCCACCACCGCTTCGTATTGATGGGGGCCCGATACGGCCAGCACGTCCGGATGCACTTTGCGGATGGCCTGCTCGTCGCCGCCCATGCAGCCGGTGACGATAACCCTGCCATTTTCCGCCATGGCCTCGCCTATGGCATCCAGCGACTCCTGCTTGGCGCTATCGAGAAACCCGCAGGTATTGACCACCACTACATCGGCATTCTGGTAACTGGCGGAGACTTGGTAGCCCTCCAGTCGTAGCTGTGTGAGGATACGCTCGGAATCCACCAGCGCCTTCGGACAACCTAACGAAATAAATCCAACTTTGCCTGACACAATACCTAACCCGCATGTTGGCCCGGCCAGCTCAAAAAGAGATGGCCGGGCAGAAGAAAGGCGCGGATTTTACAGCATATCCGGGGCCGCTGCCCAAAAAACAGCCAGCCGCCTAAAACAGCAACCGACCCTTATTGAGCTGTCCAGCCGCCGTCTACCGGCAGACTGGCACCGGTAATGGTGGCCGCGGCATCTGAGCAGAGGAAGACAGCCAGATCACCGAGGGCCGAAGGCTGAGTCGCCTTGGGCACCGGCTGCTTGGCGACGATAGTGCGGCGCTTGCCCTCTTCAAAGCTGACGCCGTCGCGATCTGCCGTGGCCTGGAACTGCGCCGCCACCAGCTCGGTATCCACCCAACCCGGGCAAATGGCATTCGCGGTGACGCCTTTGTCTGCATTCTCCAGCGCCACCACCTTGGTGAGGCCGACAATACCGTGCTTGGCGGCCACATAGGCGGCCTTTTGCAGGGAAGCCACCAGACCGTGCACCGAGGCGATATTGATAATACGTCCCCAGCCGCGCTCCTGCATGCCGGGCACCAGCAGGCGGGTGGTGTGGAAAGCGGAGCTCAGGTTAATGGCGATAATCGCATCCCACTTGGCCACCGGAAAATCTTCCACCGAGGCGGTGTGCTGAATCCCGGCGTTGTTGACAAGAATATCCACCTGGCCGAACTTCTCCAAGGTGGTCGCCACCAGCGCCTCGTTGCCCTCCGCGCTGGAAATGTCCGCATCGCTGAACTGGCACTGGATACCGTAGCGGGATTCGAACTCTTCCGCCAGGGCTTGGCCCTGGGCGGGATCCATCAGACCGTGCAGCACGATATTGGCGCCGGCATTGGCCAGTCGATCGGCCATGGCATAACCGATGCCACTGGTGGAGCCGGTCACCAGTGCGGTTTTTCCTTTCAACATACAGTCACCTCGCAAACGATGGATGGATGCCAACCCGACGGGGTAGAAAACGGACTGGCAACGGGATTGGGCATTTCTGCCAACTATGGGAACACGCAGTCTAAGTTATTTCCGACCAATACAAAAATGTCGCCGGGAAAGCGCGCACATAAAAAAACCCGCAACTGCGGGTTTTTTTATTGCCTGGCCATTCAGCCACTATTTAAACACCACTGAAAAAGTCACCGGTACGGCCAGAGAGATATTATCCAGACCCGCCAGGCTACGTAGCTTTTCAATCCCCGGCGCCATTTTGTGGCGAGTCATATCTATAAATCCCGGCGCCACCGTGGCGACACTCAGCGCTCCGCTATTCAGTCGCGTCACCTGTGTCTGGAAGCTTAGGGGCACCGTGTATCCATTCAGCGCCAGCTCGCCCTTCAGTTCAACCTCACGCTGCTCACCAGGTTTCAGGGAGCTCAACGCCTTGAGGTCGACATCTGCTGTAAAACTGGCTGTTTTGAACTCTTCCGTATTGAACAGATATTTGCGCATGCGCTCATCGCGCACCTCTATGCCGCTGTCAATACTATCCAATGCGACGTCAATACTCGCCTTTCCGCTGGCATCATCGATAGTTCCACTCACTTTTTCAAACACAAACAACTCAGCAATACGGTCATTTTTTACGCTGGTGATATTCAGTGTCGAACGGCTGCTATCCATTTCCAGCGCATTGAGGCCACTGGCAACCAGTATCAGTACCGTTGTGCACAAGAGATTTTTCATTACCTTGCACTCCTTATTGATGTACTCGAGTTATTAGACAGTATACTCCTGAAGAATTGTCCCCGGCCTTAAAAGGAAATGACAGACCTGACAAGTATCCGGGCATAAAAAAGGCTCCCGAGTGGGAGCCTTTTTCGATCATACCGGAGCAATCAGAACTGTATTTCCGGTACGTGGTCGGGAACCACCATTTCGCCGGCGGTTTTCTCCACGATTTCCTCCACAGAAACGCCCGGAGCACGCTCCACCAGATGGAACTTGCCATCACGAATTTCCACGTAGGCCAGATCGGTCAGTACCTGGGTGATACAACCAGCGCCGGTCAGCGGCAGATTGCACTGGGGCAACAGCTTGGAGTTACCGTATTTATCGGCGTGGGTCATCATCACCACGATATTGTCGGCGCCGGCCACCAGATCCATCGCGCCACCCATGCCCTTGATCAGCTTGCCGGGGATCATCCAGGAGGCAATGTTGCCATTGACATCCACCTCAAAGGCACCCAGCACCGTCAGGTCCACATGACCGCCCCGAATCATGGCGAAGGACTCCGCCGATGAAAAAATGGAGGCGCCCTTGGCGGTGGTTACCAGTTGTTTCCCGGCGTTGATCAGGTCTGGGTCAATCTGGTCCTCGGTGGGAAACGGACCCATGCCGAGCAGGCCGTTTTCAGACTGCAACATCACATCCATACCATCCGGCACATGGTTGGCCACCAGGGTGGGAATACCTATGCCGAGGTTTACGTAGTATCCGTCCTGCAGCTCGCGGGCAACACGGATAGCCATTTGATCACGAGAAAGTGCCATGATTGTCTCTCCTTTTTAGCCTTCGCGAACAGTGCGCTTTTCGATACGTTTCTCGAACGTGCCCTGAATCAGACGATCCACATAGATACCCGGGGTATGTATGTACATCGGATCCAGTTCGCCCGGTTCGACAATCTCTTCCACTTCCATCACGCAGATCTTGCCCGCGGTGGCCGCCATGGGATTGAAGTTCATAGCGGTGTTGCGATAGATCGCATTGCCATAACGGTCCGCTTTCCACGCTTTGACAATCGAGAAGTCACCCTGGATGGACTCTTCAAGAATGTACTTGCGACCATTGAACTCGCGTACATCCTTACCTTCGCCAATATCCGTGCCGTAGCCGGTGGCAGTGTAGAAAGCCGGGATTCCCGCACCGGCAGCACGCATTTTTTCCGCCAGGGTTCCCTGGGGCGTCAGCTCCACTTCCAGCTGGCCGGAGAGCAACTGCTCTTCGAACAGCTTGTTTTCCCCTACATAGGAAGACACCATTTTCTTGATCTGACGATCTTCCAGCAGAACACCCAGACCAAAACCGTCGATACCACAGTTGTTGGAAATGATGGTGAGCTCTTTGGTACCCATTTTCTTGATTTGATTGATCAGGTTTTCGGGGATACCACAAATGCCAAAACCGCCTGCAATCACGGTCATGCCATCTTCCAGACCCGCCATCGCTTCTTCGTAGGTGTTAACCACCTTATCGAAACCCGCCATGAACAAAACTCCTCAATGATTATTATTTACCGTGGCGACCTCAATTTGAGGTGCGCAAAACGGCTCCTAGCATCCTATAGCGAAATATATTTATCAAGCGTAAAATTTTAATCAACTGATTAAAGGAATTTATATAAGAGTGCCATGGATATCACCATAAAACAGCTCAAGGCGTTTGTCACCGTTGCCCAGACTCGCAACTTCGCTGAAGCCGGCGAACGATTGCATCTCTCTCAGCCTGCACTCAGCATTTCCCTGAAAAATCTGGAAGAAGTGGTGGGCGGAAAACTGCTGGCTCGCACCACTCGCACCCTTTCGCTAACCCCGGAGGGCGAGGCTTTTCTGCCGGTGGCACAGCGCCTGCTGGCCGACTGGGACAATGCGCTGACCGACCTGCACAACCTGTTCGCCATGCGACGGGGCAAACTGAGCATCGCCAGCATGGCCTCTTTTTCGATTAGCAAGCTGCCAAAAGCCCTTCACTACTACCGCAGCAAGTTCCCGGATATCAATATCACGGTACAGGATGTAGTGGCAGAAGAGGTGGTGGATATGGTGCGCACAGGCCGCGTAGAGGTCGGTGTTACCTTTGATATGGAAGAGTCCGAAGATCTCCACTTTGAGCCGCTCTTTGAAGACAGTTTTTACGTGGTGATGCCGGAACAACATGCCCTGCTGGCAAATGACGAAATCACCTGGACACAACTCCAGGAATTTCCCTTTGTGGCACTGCAACGCCCCTCAGCCATGCGTCAAATGATTGATGAGATTACCGCCAGCTGCGGCATAACCCTGACGGTGGAATTTGAAGCACACCAGCTCGCCTCTATTGGCTCCATGGTCGCCAACAAACTGGGCATCAGTGTCGTGCCATCACTGGCCATACAACAGATGCGGGCACTCGGCGCGGAGTGTCGCCCACTCACCAGCCCCGTCGTCACCCGCCAAATCGGTATTCTGACAAGGCGTCGCTACCCGCTGTCCTCTGCCGCCATGGCTCTGGTAGAGACCCTGAAATCACAAATTACGGCGCCCTGAGACTCCTCATACAGGGGCCAGACACCTGACGCTCCGAACAATATCTGTTAGGGTGTCTACCTTCTTTTCACTACCCAAATTAATCACTATGAACAAGCAAAAACAATTCGACGCAGACATGAACCCCGATGAACTCTATCTTGAGGAAATTTTCACTGACCAGAAAATCGGCAGCATACGTCGGCTCAGTCCGGTCACCCGCAACGGTGACGCCGATGCAAGCCGCGAAGTACTCTATATGGGTTCTACCCAGGTAATGACACCCATGGGTGCCCTGCCGATCAATTTCGAGTTGCACGCCAACAGTATCGGTGAAGCCGCCGAAAAATTCGGCGAGGAAGCCGAGGTAGCCGTTGAGCGCACTGCTCGCGAGCTTGAGGAAATGCGTCGCGACCAGGCCTCCAAAATTGTTGTGCCCGGTCAGGGAGGCGGCGGTCCCGCCGGCAGCCTCGGTGGAGGTATGGGCGGAGGTATCGGCGGCGGATTGGGTAGCTCGGGTATTATTACTTGAGCCCACTCGTTACCGGACTGAAGGGTGCCGAACTACAACGTGCTGAACTGCAAGGTTCTGAACTGAAGCGTGTCGGGCTGAACGACAGACCACCGTCTGACCTCTTATCGGGCACCGTCCAATGGCACTGAAAGCAACCGTTTTCAAAGTTGAGTTGCAGGTATCGGATCTGGACCGCAACTATTATCAAACCCACTCGCTCACCCTCGCCAGGCATCCGTCAGAAACGGACGAACGAATGATGATCCGGCTGCTGGCATTTGCGCTGAATGCCAGCGAGCACCTGCATTTCACCAAAGGATTGTCCACGGAGGCAGAGCCCGATCTCTGGCAGAAAAACCTGCATGGTGAAATCGGTCTGTGGATCGAAGTCGGGGTTCCCGACGCAAAGCGAATTCGCAAAGGTTCAAACCGCGCCGAACAGATTATCATTTATGCCTATGGCGCCAAGACAGCTCCCGTGTGGTGGCAAAGTATCCAGGGTGATCTGGCGCGCTTTGATAACCTGACGATCGGTTACCTCTCACCAGAGAATACCACGGCGTTGGCAGGGCTGGTGAACCGCAACATGACCCTCCAGGCAACCCTCCAGGATGGGCTCATCTGGATAGGTAACAGCGAACAGACCCTGACTATCACCCCTGAGTACTGGCAACGCGCCCGACTGAGCAGCTAGTCAGGCAGGTCAGTCCGAAATCGGCTGCACCAACACCCAGGGCTTTACCACCACCGACCAGACCCGGGCATCACTTTCCAGCCACTTCATTGCCTGCTGATCGGTCACCTGCCCCACCTGACCGACCGCCAGCCAGTCCTGAACACAGGTTTTATTATCCTGGCAGATTGCCCAGGCAACCTCGATCAAATCCAGCTCCGGTGACACATAAATAGTGGAGCCATTGGCAAAAAAACGCTGCAATTCCTGCCAGGGAATTTTTGCCGTCTCCTGCATCAGCTCTTCGCGTTCTATCATCACTCAAATACCTTTAACACACATCAAACAACTCGACCGGCAGCGGCACCCGATGCCCAGGCCCACTGGAAATTGAAACCGCCCAAATGACCGGTCACATCAAGCACCTCTCCCACAAAAAACAGACCCGACTGACGTTGACTCTCCATGGTTTTAGAAGAAATCTCGCGCGTATCCACTCCCCCCAGGGTCACCTCCGCAGTCCGGTAGCCCTCCGTACCCGCAGGCTTCAACGACCAACCCTGCAGGTTGCCTGCAACCGATGCCAACAAGTGATCTGGCCACTCTGCCAACGGCTTGCCAGCATGTTCCGGCCACCAAAGCCCCTCCAGCTCCCGCACCAGTTTGCGGGGCAACGATTGGGACAACAGCGTGCGCAACAGCGCCTTCGGCTGTTCTGTTTTCAATTCGAGCAACCACTGCCGGGCGTCGATATGTGGCAACAGGTCGACCTGTATCGTTTGCTCTTCGCGCCAGTAACTGGAAATCTGCAGCACCGCCGGACCGCTCAGTCCCCGGTGGGTAAAGAGCATATTTTCCAGAAACGACTGTCCACCCGCCGAGACACGGACGGGCACTGACAAACCGGAGAGTTTCTCCGACAGCAGTTTAAATCCGTCGGTAAAGGTAAAGGGCACCAGTGCTGGCCGCAATGGGACCAGACTATGGCCGAACTGCCTCGCCAGCCGATAGCCGAAGTCGGAACCGCCCAGGGTGGGCACCGACAGGCCACCACAGGCCACCACCAGTGAGTCAGCCCGCAACTCCCCCTGGGTTGTTACAACCTGAAACCTGTCGTCAGACGTCACCTCACGGATATCAATGCCGGTTTTCAACACCACCCCGACCTGTTCGGCTTCCGCCAGCAACATGTCGAGAATATCCCGGGAGCTGTTATTACAAAACAACTGGCCGAGGGTTTTCTCGTGATAGGCAATACCGTGCCTGTTCACCAGCTCGATAAAATCCCACTGGCTATAACAACTCAACGCCGATTTGCAGAAATGTGGGTTGGCAGAGAGAAAGTGCTCCGGCTCCACATACAGATTCGTGAAATTACAACGGCCGCCACCCGACATCAGGATTTTCTTGCCCGCCTTGTTGGCCCGCTCCAGCAATAGGACACTGCGCCCACGCTGACCCGCAACCACAGCGGCCATCAGTCCAGCAGCACCGGCACCGATAATAATCACATCCCACTGGTTCAAAGTTGCGCCTGTAAAAATCCATAAAGCACGCATTCTATCGGTCGTCGACTGCAGGTACTATAGCGGCCAGTAAAGCCGCCCGTTGTGAACAACGCTGTTATCCAGCCAACCTGTTGAGTGCAAGCCCATGTTTAAAGTCAATGAATATTTTGGTGGCAAAGTAGTCTCTATCGGCTTCCAGACCGAAACCCTGCCTGCCACGGTGGGTGTCATGGCCCCCGGTGAACACGAATTCTGTCCCAATAAAAAGGAAACCCTGACGGTAATCAGCGGCGCACTGACAGTAAAACTGCCGGATCAGGATGTCTGGCAGACCTTTAAACCCGGAGATAGCTTCGAGGTGTCACCAAACAGGACTTTCCAGTTGCAGGTAGCCGTGGATACTGCCTACCTGTGCACCTACGAATAAGGCAACCGAGCAGCAGCGGATAGCGATCTCAGCGCGAGCTCATCTGCAGATCAGAGATCAGTCGTAATTTCTGTGAACGGGACAGTTTTTTGATGGCCGCCTCCCGCTTCGATGCAGCACTTCGGTTATCCGCGCCCTCCGTATAGGCCACCCTTACCGGCCACCGCCCCCGATGAAAATAACGAGCACCACTCTTGCCCGACTGGTGTGCACTAAAACGGCGGGTGATGTCGGTGGTAATGCCGGTATAGAGCGAGCCATCGCTGGCTTCAATCATGTATACAACCCAGTCCTGGGTCATGAAGCGGCAGTCAGTGTCTCACCGCAGTCACGGCAGCGATAGCGCGCCTCGCCCCGCTGGACGCTATTGTGTCGACGGGTGGCCAGTTGGTGGGTGGAACACTCACAGCGATAGGGAAAACGCCGTTGGCGGCGCATCGGAATACCGGCCAGATCAAAGCTCCCGGTGGCACGGGGTTCGACGCCGAACGCGTTCATGATCCCGCGCCACTGAACGCCATGGGGCCGCACCTTGCCGAGACCGTGCAGGCAGTCCACCAGATAGTGGGCCACCTCATGGGGCACAGTCACCGCCATACTGTCATCAAAATATTTGGCGAAAATCCACGGGTTATAGCGAATAACCCGCTGGGTATCCCTGACCCGATACATCCCCGCCGTACCACCACTCAGATCAAAGACTACCGGTATCTCAGCAAATTTCCGGTCAAACAATATGCTGCCGCGCCGGATGAAGCCAGCCGTCCTCTCCACAACCTGAAGACGCTGTCGCTCACTGATTGGGGTAATATATTTCATCCGCACAGTATAGCCGCAAACCGTCTCGGGCTATAATCGCACAATGATTTTTGACCTGCACAGCCACACCACCTGCTCCGACGGCTCCCTATCACCCACCGAACTGGTGAATCTGGCTGCTGAGGCGGGCGTCAATGTGCTGGCGATTACCGACCACGACAGCATCGCCGCCTGGCAACAGCTGGAGCTTTGCACAGCTCAGCCCCTCCGGGTAATTCCAGCCGTGGAATTTTCCAGCCAATGGCGCAAGATCGGTGTACATATTCTGGGCCTCAATGTCGACATCCATAGCGAGGCCCTGCAAGCCGGCGTCCGGTTTCAGCAACATGCCCGTCGACTCAGGGCCGAACGTATTGCCGAGAAACTGCAACAGGCAGGATTTCACGATGCATTGGCTGGAGCCACTGCCGTCGCCGGCAACGACAACCTGGGCCGTCCCCATTTTGCCCAGCATCTGGTAAATATCGGTGCGGTTAACAACTTCAAGCAGGCCTTCAAAAAATACCTCGGAGCCGGCAAGCCGGGCGATATAAAGCAGTGCTGGGCCGATATGCTGCAAATAGTGGCATGGATCCGGGATGCGGGCGGGACAGCAGTGCTGGCACACCCGATTAAGTATGACCTTACCCGCACCAAACTGGTCGCATTGGTGGACGATTTTATAGCTGTCGGCGGCCAGGGTATGGAAGTGGTGTCCGGCAAGCAGATGCCCAACACCACCAGAGATCTGGCCGTTATCTGCCAGCAAAAACAACTTCTCGCGTCCTGTGGCTCAGACTTTCATCAGCCGGGACAACCCTGGGCGGAGTTGGGTCGCTTTCCAGCACTGCCCGAACAGTGTCAACCGGTCTGGCAACACTGGTAACATGGGGACATCTATTTGTAACAAAGCGAGCTCCGTGAATAAATTACCCACCAAATCGCAACTTCGTCGCCAACTGCAGCAACAGGTAGACAGCTACCTCAAACAGGGTGGCGAAATACAACAGATCCCCCGCGGTATCAGCGGTCGGGAAAACGCTTGCACGAGTTTGCCAACCGTTTTTTTCAATCAGCCAAAGGCCGAACGCACACCCGTGCCTGAAGTGCTGGCCGCGTTGGACTCCCGGCGTCCAAAAAAACCGTCACCTCACAGAACCACCAGAGTCCGACCAAAAGAAACCATTATTTATGATGACTTTGGTGAACCCATCAGGCGGATTTGGCAGGACAAGTAACAAACACGGGCTGGGCTGGCCAAATCACAGGGGCAACCCTGACAGTCAGCGACCTGTTCGGATTCAGCTACCACAGAAAAATGGCCCATTTGAAACAGGGTATTCGTTATGAAAGTTCCTTTTGTACTGACATTGACACTGCTGGGTTTCATTCAGGCAAATGCTGGCAAACTGTCTATTGCCGATATCCAGCCACCAGAAAATCTGGTCAATATCCACGTGGAAAACCTGAGCAGTGACCGACATGCTTCGGATTTCATCGTGTTTGTGAAACAGTTTGTACCTTTACACAAACACCTCGCCCACACAGAAACGATTTATATCCTCGAGGGAACCGGATTGATGCGACTGGGTGAAGAGGAGTTTGCAGTGGGTCCCGGGGATTTTATCAAGGTACCGGAAGGGACAGCCCACGGGGTAAAGACTACGTCATCAGTGCCGCTCAAGGCACTTTCGGTGCAAGCGCCAGAATTTCTGGGTGATGACAGGGTGTTCCTTGAATAACTGTATAAGCACTGTCAGATGAGAGCACGGCTTCATAGTGCCAGCGACAAGGTTGCCGCTCAGTCGGCAAGTCAAAAAAATCCCTGGGGTGTAAATTAGTCTTTGCTGCAACCCAGCCTATATAATCCCAAGATCAGAATAACAGCAATAAAAATGGGGAGAAGACATGGCAATCAAAAATGCCTGGTGGCGTCGCGCACGCCAAAATCGTGTAAAACACAAAAGTCACGCAGCCTTTGTAGTGCTCTCTCTGCTGGCCAGCTTTACCACGCTGCCCGCCTATGCCGGGCTAAAGGCGGCACACAGCGATACGCTCTGGGTCAGTCTCGGTGGTGGTATACGCATGCAGCACACCACCAGAAACAGTGCCACTGACGGCAGCAATGAATTCACGATGGACAGTATGCGGCTGTACATCGCCGGACAGCTCAGCGAACACTTGAAATTCAGCATCAACACCGAGAAGTATGAAGGCGACTCCGTCATGATCATTGATGCGATCCTGCAGTTTGATCTCGATCCGAAGTTTAACCTCTGGATTGGCCGCACACTGGTTCCCACCGACCGGCCCGGACTGAACGGCCCCTACACCGGCATGAGCTGGAACCAGTATCGTCAACCCCTGTTCCCGTCAGATTACGATGGTCCGGCCGGACGGCTCGGCCGCAGCGAGGGTGCCGTCGTCTTTGGTGCCATTGACAAAGTACAGTACCTGGCGGGTATTTTTGAGGGCACCGACGACCACGGTAACACCGACGATCATCTGCTGTATGCAGGCCGAATTGCCTATAATTTTCTCAATGTGGAGCCATTGGTGGGCTACTACACCGCAGCCACACACTATGGCAAAGCCGGCGACCTGCTGACGGCAGCACTGACTTTTCAAAGTCAGAAAGACAGCACGGGAAGCAGGCAGGATCCCGGCGACTTTACAGGCTTTGCCTTTGATATCTTTTCTGAAACCGTGCTGGACAACCGGGGGGTAGTGACCTTTGAGGCAGGCTACAAGAATATGGACGGGGATTTCACATTCGCATCACCACCCACTGATGGACTGGATGAATGTTTCTGCCTTTTCAAAGGTGACTCCTACTTTGCCACGACAGGTTATTTATTCCCGCAAAAAATCGGCTTTGGGCAGTTTCAGCCCTATGTTCGCTACATGAAAAATGACCCGGACGATGCCGACACGAGCGACACTACCGAATGGGGCCTGAATTACGTCATCAACGGCTACAAGGCAACCGTCAACCTTCACTATGTTACAGGTGATGCCAATGCCAGCGGTTACGCCGGCATGGATACCGACATTGTTTCACTGGGATTAATTTTGCAGTACTACTGATATCAGAACTTGATCAGGACACTGCTAATTCAAAATATCTGCCACAAGGTGTTGCAGCTCGAAGCGACCTCCGGGCCCCAGAAACCCGGCATTACTGGAGGTAATGCCCGGGACCGTCGGGAGTATTGATTCTATCCGGTGTCAGGGGTATGCCCACTCAGTGATGGTGACCACCGGCGCCGTGGGCGTGTCCGTGACCGATTTCATCCTGGGTTGCTTCACGGACTTCAACAATTTCGACATCAAAGGTCAGGGTTTTGCCCGCCAACGGATGGTTGGTGTCAATGTCCACGTTGAATTTGCCGACTTTGACCACAGTAACCGGGCGCAGTCCCTCATTGGTCATCAACGGTACGGTCATACCGGGTTCAAGCTTTCCCTCAAACTTCAGATTCTTGGCGGAAACTCGCATGACACTCTGAGACCGCTGCCGGCCATAAGCCAGTTCCGGAGGTAGCGTCACAGTGAATGTTTCGCCGGCCTCTTTGCCGAGCATCGCAGCCTCAAGGGTCTCGATCATGTTGCGATGGCCGTGCAGGTAAGCGGTCGGCTCACCCTCTCTGGACGTTTCCACCAGATCGCCGGCTTCATCGGTCATGGAATAGTGGAACGTCACCACGCAATTATCATTTATTTTCATGGTTGGATTACCCCTGATTTTCGAAAAGGCAGAATTATGGTGGGCTACGCACGAGCTGGCAAGACCTGATAAAACCCCTGGGAAAAACTCACCTTTAAAGGCATGGCAAATAATTCAGAGAGGCTTGCATCAGAGAGTAGTTGTTCCTTGGCTCCGTCTGCCACGATTTCACCGTTGGCCATGAATACTACCCTCTGGATTTCTGGCGGAATTTCATGGATGTGATGGGTGGCCAACAGAATGGTTTTGCCCTGTTGGGCCAGCTGCCTGATGACGTCCAGATAATGATAGGTTGCATTCAGGTCGAGGCCGCTGGTGGGTTCGTCGAGAATCAGATGATCCGGACGATGAATCAGCGCCCGACCCAACAGGCAACGACGCTGCTGCCCGGTCGACATCTGTCGGTAGGGGCGATTGACCAGTTCAGCCACCCCCAGTTCCTTTAGCACAGCCCGGCCCTGTTCCAGTTGCGCCTCCGTGACTTGTTGATAGTGGAATAGACCAATGGAGTTGTGCAGCCCAGATACCACAACGCCCAGACCGCTGACTTCCGGGACAAATCCCTGTTGCAGATCGGCAGAAACTAGGCCGATTTTTTCCCTCAATTCCCAGAGCACCGGCCGATCCTGACCGAGTATCCGGACCCAGGAATCCTCTTTCACTACCGGATAGAGTTCCCGGGTCAGCAGCTTTAACAGTGTACTTTTGCCGGCACCGTTGGGACCGATAATCGCCGTACTCTGGCCCTGCTCAACCGCCAGTGAAAAACGATCGAAAACTTTTTTATTATCCCGAAATACCGTGGCATTGCGGATATCGAGTAGGCGGGGATGTTGCATGGGTTATATCCACTTTTAAAACCAGAGGCTATTTGACATCTTCGCCTCTGGCCTGTTTATCCGCATGATAGGAAGATCGCACCAACGGGCCGGAGGCTACCTGGCTGAAACCAATCCGGCGGGCATAGTCGGCATACTCGGCAAACTCATCCGGGTGTACGAAGCGGTCTACCGGCAGATGGTTTTTGGAGGGCTGCAAGTACTGTCCCACCGTCAGCATATCCACATCATGGGCGCGGAGATCATCCAGCGTTGCCAGCAGTTCTTCCTTGGTTTCACCGAGCCCCACCATCAGACCGGACTTGGTGGGAATACCGGGGTTGAGCCGTTTGTATTCCCGGAGCAGTTTGAGCGACCACTGGTAATTGGCACCGGGCCTCGCTTCACGATAGAGCCGGGGGACGGTTTCCATATTGTGATTGAATACATCCGGTGGCGTGTCGGAAAGAATCGCCAGGGCAGGCTCCATGCGACCGCGAAAATCAGGTACCAGCACTTCCACTTTGAGATCGGGGCTGAGCAACCGGGATTCACGGATACAGTCCGCAAAATGTTGCGCGCCGCCATCGCGAAGATCGTCSCGATCCACYGAMGTAATCACCACATARCGCARCTGCATTTCCTGAATGGCGCGRGCCAGGTTAACCGGCTCRKCARCATCCAGGGGATTGGGYTTGCCGTGGCCSACATCACAGAACGGRCAGCGRCGGGTACAGATTTCACCCATGATCATAAAGGTGGCCGTRCCGTGRCTRAARCACTCACTGAGATTCGGACAGGCGGCCTCTTCACAGACCGTCGCCAGTGTGTGCTTGCGCAGAATATCCTTGATTTCCTGAACACGCGGCGATGATGACACCCTGATTCGCATCCAGTCCGGTTTGCGCTGGTAGGTTTCTGTCGGGATCACCTTTACGGGTATCCGCTCCACCTTATCGGCGCTGCGCAGTTTTTCCCCCTGGGCAATACGGCGGGTGCGCTGTGGCGGAATCACCTTGACGTCAGTCATATGGAATTACTCACAAACATTTGATGTACCAGGCGGGCAGTACCAGAAAACAATTAACGACCAGTCAATAACGGGTGCTGCCCTTCTACAAGGTGACCATTGTAACCCAGCTTGACCGTCAAAATATCGGCCAGGCGTTCAGACACTTCCTGAACGGTGACGGGCTCTGCCAGCAAATCATTCATCTGGGTCATAACAACACCGAGCCCGCAGGGATTAATRCGCGCCCAGGGCGCCAGRTCCATATCMACATTAAAATTGAGACCGTGGTAACTGCAACCGCGGCGYACCCGCAAACCCAGGGARCCGATTTTRGCGCCGTCAGCCAGATAAACACCCGGCGCGTCCGGCCGGGGSGCAGCGGCAATTCCCCAGTGGCCAAGGGTTTCCACCAGKGCSRCCTCAATCARTGTRACCAGATCGCGAACCCCGATACCGAGCCGACGCAGGTCTATCAGCAAATAACCGGTGATCTGGCCCGGGCCATGGTAGGTTACGTGTCCCCCACGGTCACTCTGCACAACCGGAATATCCCCGGGCATCAAAATATATTCCTGCTTGCCCGCCTGCCCCTGGGTGAATACCGGTTCGTGTTCCAGCAGCCAGATTTCATCAGGAGTCTGATCATTGCGCTCCGCAGTGATTAGCTTCATGGCATCAAATGTTTGAGCATAATCACGCCGCCCGAGATAGCGGACGATAAGCGGCAGGGCTGGTGGCAGGTTCGTTGATGTCTCCATCACTTCGGGCAGGTCCGGATTCACAGCACCATTTGCACCAGAGGGTTGTGCTTGAGGTCYTCAAAAATGGCCGTCAATTGCGYTTCTCCGGTTGCRGTGATGATGACCGTRATCGCCTGAAAGTTGCCATGTCGGCTGTCYCGAATGGAAACAGCCGTTTCATCAAAACCCGGGGCGTGACGYTCCATAACCTCCATGACSAGGCTATGCAAACCGGGAGYGGCCTTACCCATRACCTTTATAGGGTAATCACAGGGAAATTCAATTTTCGGGGCWGACTGCTCGGGCATCAGGAGAACAGCCCCACAAAAAACAGCGTAATGGCATCCCATAGCCGCGAAAACAGGCCCGCTTTGGCAACGGGGTGTTCAGCCACAACAGGCATATCCAGTAGCGTCTCACCTTCATAGCTGACACTCAGCCGTCCCAGCTCCTGAGTCTCACTGAAAGGTGCCTTGATGGTTTGATCCACAAGAATCTCGGCTTCCAAGTCATCCTTGGAGCCGCGCGGGATCGTCAGATAAACATCTTCCGGCACAATCAGGTTGATGCGGTTTTGCTCACCGTACCAGACGGGCACATTCTCCCGGACGACATCGCCCCGGGAATAAAGCTGGCCCGTCTCATAATAACGGAAGCCGTAAGCCAGTAGCTTTTGTGATTCCCGGGCACGAAYTTCCTCACTACTGGTGCCCATAACCACGGAGACAAGCCGCATGCCATTACGGACCGCAGAAGCCACCAGGCAGTAACCCGCCGCTTCAGTATGGCCTGTTTTCAGGCCGTCTACTGTTGTATCCCGCCAGAGTAGCCGGTTGCGGTTGGGCTGCTTTATACCGTTGTATTCGAAATATTTTTCACTATAGATACTGTAATGTTCTGGATAATCCTGGATCAATGCCCTCGCCAATAACGACATGTCCCGGGCGGTGGTGAGGTGACCCTCGGCGGGCCAGCCGGTGGCATTGAGGAAATGGGAATTTTTCATGCCGAGCAATTCTGCCTGCTGATTCATTACGTCGGCAAAAGCGCTTTCACTGCCCGCCAGATACTCAGCCAATGCCACCGAGGCATCGTTTCCTGACTGAATAATGACACCCCGCAGCAAATCGATCAGTGGTACCTGGGTGCCCTCCTTCACAAACATCTTCGAACCGCCCATCTGCCAGGCGGTGACGCTGATGGGCACCATATCCGTTTCTTTGACCTTACCGTTGTGAATATCGGCGGAGACGATATAACTGGTCATCATTTTGGTGAGGCTCGCAGGCGGCACCTGCTCGTCGGCATTATGCTCGACAAGCACCTTTCCGGTATTGGCATCCAGCAGAATCCAGGCAGATGCCGCTAGATCGGGGGGAGCAGGAATCAGTACTTTGGCCTGGGCAATGCTGCCCATAACAAGAAACAACAATCCGACAAAAAAACTTTTTTTCAGCATAGTGGAACCGGTTTTCAACATTTTTGGTGGGTGGATTGTACGAAGAACAAAATGAAAGTCTATCATGCGGCAGTTTGTGGCGCTGTGACAGAATCAGTCATAAACAATAAAAGGACGGATATTATCTATCCGTCCCAATGCAGCCTTCAGGTCAACTAATTTCAGCTGATCTGTTACCGGACCCACCAACACTTTAAACAATGGCTGCGGTGATGACTCCTGGCGCACGACTACTGGATACTCGGTGACACCCGCTAACCGTTGCGACAAATGACTGGCTGCGAGCTGATTACTGAAGGCCCCCACCTGAAGGTAGGTATTGCTGTCCTGTTCAGCAGCTACAGCTTTGGCTACCGGCAACATGGCTGGACCAGGGGTCAATTGCGGAGCGGTGACTGTGTTGTTTTGATAGTCCGCGGGATCAATCACGGAGACCTCCACTTTAGCGGTACCCTGATCGGAATAGCCCAATTTTTTAGCCGCCGCATAGGATAAGTCAATAATTCTATCCCCATGGAAAGGTCCCCGATCATTGACCCGGACAACCACGCTGCGCCCATTTTCCAGGTTGGTCACCTTGACGTAGCAGGGAATCGGCAGGGTTTTATGGGCGGCCGTCATTTCATACATACTGTAAACCTCACCATTCGATGTATGACGACCATGAAACTTGTTGCCGTACCATGAAGCCAGACCACGCTGGCGAAACCCCTTACTGGAAGGCATCACCTGGTAGGTTTTACCCAATACGGTGTAGGGGCTTTTGTTGCCGGCCAGAGTAATTGATTCATGCCGGGGCACTGCATCCGGTAGACCACTGACATCAATATCTTTTGGCGGCGGTCCATCACCATAACCATAACCGCCACCGGAGCTGGCACCAGAACCACCACAGCCCTGAAGCAGCCATACAGCGCTCAACAATGTTGCAAACAAAAGACTCTTAAAGCGTATCTTCACCGACCCGCTCCAGTATTTGTTGGCTCAGTTCATGCACGGCCATGGCATAGAGGAGACTGCGATTATAGCGGGTAATCACATAGAAATTATTCAAACCGAGCCAGTACTCCAGGCCGTTGTCACCATCGAGCCGAACCGGGATAGCCTTGGCATCACCATTCAGCGGCAGATCACTGGAAAAGCCCATTTCAGCTAGCTCATCGACCGTTTTGTCGAGACCGGGCTGGTTCAACAGTGTCTCATCAAAACTTTCCTTGATCCCAGCAGGGACGACCACCGTTTCACCCATTTTCCAGCCATGCTCAGCAAAATAATTGGCGACACTGCCGATGGCATCCGCCTTGTTCTCCCAGATATCGGCAAAACCATCACCGTCAAAATCCACGGCAAAGCTGCGGTAACTGCTCGGGATAAACTGGCCATAACCCATCGCCCCGGCATAGGAGCCCATGAGCGTCAGGGGATCCTGATCCTGCTCGCGCGCCAACAACAGAAATTGCTCCAGCTGTTTGGTAAAGAAAGGACTGCGGGGAGGATAATCAAAAGACAGTGTTGCCAACGCATCAATGACCCGAAAACTTCCCTTGATCCGGCCATAGAAGGTTTCCACACCGATAATGGCCACAATCACTTCCGGCGCAACCTGGTATTGCCTTGACGCCTCACTCAGTACAGCCCTGTTCTTTCGCCAGAAATCCACACCCTCTGCAATGCGCTTTTCAGTGATAAAAATCTTGCGGTAATCTTTCCAGGGTTTAACTTTTTCGGCCGGTCGCTCCATTGCATCAATAATGGCCTGTTTTTTTTCCGCCGCATCCAACAAAGAGTCCACGACATTTTTTTCAAAGCCATGTTCGGACACCATCCTCTCGGCAAAAGCCCTAGCGTCCGGATGCTGTAAATAGCTGGCCTGAACCGATAGGGACAACAGCATGCCTAGTGCAACTGAGAACAATATGTTCATAACATTTTTACTCCGGGCAGGTTGCCCATAAACCCTGTTAGACAGACCTTTTTCTTTCCGTACTGACCGCCATCAGCATACCAAATCCCAGCATCAGGGTCACAATCGACGTGCCGCCATAACTCACCAATGGCAATGGTACGCCCACCACCGGCAGAATACCCGASACCATRCCCATGTTGACAAAAATATAGACAAAGAAMGTTAATGCAATACTCCCSGCCAGCAAACGRCCAAACATACTTTGTGCYCKCAGACCGATAAAARCGCAGCGGCTTATAATCARCAGATAGAGMGCCAWCAGCAACATCACKCCGAACAGYCCAAACTCTTCTGCCAACACCGCAATAATAAARTCGGTGTGCCCCTCSGGAAGAAAATCAAGCTGGGACTGGGTGCCCAGGGTCCARCCCTTGCCRTCWACGCCACCCGAGCCRATAGCAATKGTGGACTGRATGATATTCCACCCSGCACCRAGCCGRTCSGCYTCRGGATTAAACAGCGTCAGRATYCGCTGCCGCTGATAATCRTATARAAGATAAAACCACATTAAYGGYAARAGGCATGCCGCCAGCAACRAGGCAAWCATCAGRTAACGTCTCGGCARGCCCGCCARAAAAAGCGCRAAAAAACCAGCRGCACCAATCAGAATGGCTGTGCCGAGATCGGGTTGYATCCCGACCAGCACCAGCGGAACCAGAATWAATACCAKGGCRAAAAATACATGCTTGAATTGCGGCGGCACYGCACGCTTRCCCAGATAACTCGACAACATTAACGGAACCGCGATTTTGAGAATTTCCGATGGCTGAAAACGAAATCCGCCAATTTCCAACCAACGCTGGGCGCCCTTCGCCCCAACACCAAAAAACAACACACCTACCAGCAGCAAGATGCCCAGAAAATAAGGGAGTACCGCCCAACGATCCAACAACCGGAGGGGGATCTGGGCCACCGTCAGCAACACCAGCAACCCGATGCCATAATGGACCAACTGACGGTGTACATAAGCAATATTCTGACCACTGGCACTGTAGAGAACAAAGAGGCCTGCTGTAGCCAGCACCAACAGCAGGGACAAGAGGAGGATATCCACATGGAGGCGCCGCCATTGACTCGGGCCACAATATATTGCGGATCCACCAGACCCCATCCGTCGAACAAAATCACTCTGATTCATCGACTACCTCTGAGGGGCTTTCAGGATACATTGTCATATAGGCATCCATGATCTGACGTGCGAGTGGTGCAGCCGTCGAGCTACCGTGTTCACCATTTTCAACAAGCACCGATACGGCGATCTGCGGCTGCTCCACAGGCGCAAAGGCGATGAACAGTGCATGATCCCGATTTCTCTCAGCGACCAGCTCCCGATCGTACTCCTCGTCCTGCTTGATCCCGACCACCTGAGCAGTACCGGTTTTACCAGCAATATGATAATCGAGATCCTTATTGATCACCTTGGCTGTACCACGCTGACCGTGCACAACCTCCTGCATCGCCTCATGCACATAATCCCAGTTGCTGTCTGACGCTCTGATCATACCGGCTGGCAGTGGATTTCCCCCATCCTTGCGCACCAATTGTGGGGGTCTTATCTCACCGCGGCTGGCCAACCTGGCGGCGGCCACAGCCATCTGCATTGGTGTGACCAGTGTAAAACCCTGACCGATGGAGGTATTGACCGTATCCCCGGGATACCATGCCAACCCTTTTGTGTCCCGTTTCCAGGCCCGTGAAGGCATGATCCCCGACCGCTCAGAGGGCATATCCAGTCCGGTTTTATGGCCGAAACCAAACCGGTTACCGTAGAGCGACATCACATCAATCGTCATTTTGACACCGACATCGTAAAAAAAGGTATCGCAGGACTGAATGATGGCATCACTCAAATCAATGTTGTTGCCGTGCCCCCCCTTCTTCCAGTCCCGGTACTTCCGCTCATAATTTTTCAATTGGTAAAAACCCGGATCATAGATACGGTAGGCTGGTGTAATTGTGCCACTTTCCAGTGCCGCAAGACCGTAGATTGGCTTGACAATGGAACCCGGGGGGTACTGCCCCTGAAGAACCCGATCAAACAAAGGCCGATCAATGGAGCTGAGCAGTGCATTGTAATTTTCAAAACTGATCCCGGTCACAAACTCATTGGGATCAAACCCGGGGGTACTGGCCATGGCAAGCACGCCTCCCGTGGCCACATCAATAGCCACAACAGCACCTCTTTGTTCACCCATGCTCTCATAGGCAACCCGCTGCAGACGACTGTCCAGATGCAGGTACAAATCCTTACCCGGCTTGGGCTCGACTCGCTCCAATTGGCGCATCACCCGTCCCCGGGCATTGGTTTCAACTGTCTGGTACCCTACCTCACCAAGCAGCTCATCTTCGTAGAAATTTTCCAGTCCGGTTTTCCCCACCACCAGCGTGCCGCTATAGCGAACCGGATCGAGCTGTTGTATTTCGCGGTCATTGATACGCCCCACATAGCCGAGCACATGGGAGAGCTCGGCACCAAGTGGATAATGACGCAGCAACTGGACAGTGACTTCCACACCCTCCAGCCGATACTCATTGACAGCGAGAATACCCTGTTCCCGCTCATTCAGGTTCAACCTCAGGGGAACAGGCTCATAGGGTCGCTGACGACGCTCAAGCAGCTTCTGAAAGCGGTCCCTGTCGGCACCGGTAATCCCCACCAGTTTTTCCAGCTCATCGAGTAATACGGCAAGGTTTTCGACGCGTTCCACAACTATGGAAAGATTAAAGCTGGGGCGATTATCTGCCAGCAACACCCCGTTGCGGTCGAAAATAAGCCCGCGGGGCGGCGGCACCGGTTCAACCAATACCCGGTTGCGGTCAGAAAGAGTCACGAATGCGTCATGTCGCTCGACCTGAAGGTGGTAATAGCGCCAGAGCAGCCCACCAGACAACAATAGCACCACAACCATGGTAAACAGCAGACGGCCGACATAGAGCCGGTAATCCATCAACGGGTTTTTTAGTGCGCGGTCATCTTGCTTCATGGAGAATCATTGTAACTGCATGTCGCTGGCCGATCACCGGATTTACTGAATAGGTCACACAATTGACCGTGAGCGAAAGCCCGCCATAAAAAAAGCGGGGTCTCAGCCCCGCTTCTCTGAAGTGACAGCCAGTATATTATTGCTCCGTAGATTCCTGAGCAAACTGGGCTTCTTCCGCCGGGGCTGTTTCCCCAGTTGCCTGGCCTTCGTCCTCAGATGTCTCTTTCATAGACAGCTTGATGCGGCCGCGGGCATCCACATCTAGCACTTTGACCCGGACCTGCTGACCTTCCTTGAGGTAATCAGACACTTTTTCCACACGCTCCTTGGCAATTTGTGAGATGTGCAACAGGCCATCCGTGCCCGGCATGATTGTAACAAAGGCACCAAAGTCTACAATACGGGCGACTGTACCCTCATAAATACGACCTATCTCTGCTTCAGCGGTAATTTCCTCGATTCGGTAGATAGCATTTTTCAAGCCATCGGCATCATCACTGTAGATTCTGATGGTTCCACTATCATCAATATCGATGCTGGCACCGGTCTCTTCCGTCAGAGCACGAATTGTGGCACCACCTTTACCGATCACATCGCGAATCTTGTCGGGGTCGATTTTCAGAATATGGTAACGGGGTGCTGACTCAGCCACTTCACTGCGGCTCTTGTCGATCACTTTGTTCATTTCGCCAAGAATGTGGAGTCGCGCCTGTAACGCCTGACCCAGTGCGATATCCATAATCTCTTCGGTAATCCCTTCGATCTTGATATCCATCTGCAGGGCAGTAACACCCTGAGCCGTACCGGCCACTTTAAAGTCCATATCGCCCAGGTGGTCTTCATCGCCCAGAATATCGGTCAGCACCGCAAAACCATCATCCTCTTTGACAAGACCCATTGCGATACCAGCCACAGGCGCTTTCAGCGGCACACCCGCATCCATTAACGCCAGGCTTGAACCACAAACCGAAGCCATGGAACTTGAACCATTGGACTCAGTGATTTCAGAGACAATCCGCATGGTGTAGGGAAATTCTTCAGCGGACGGCAATACCGCAGCAATACCACGCCGAGCCAACCGACCATGACCAATTTCACGACGACCGGTAAAACCAATACGACCACACTCACCCACGGAATAAGGGGGGAAGTTGTAATGCAACATGAAGGGATCTTCGCGGCGACCTTCCAACGCATCGATATACTGAACATCGCGCATGGAACCCAGCGTGGCTACCACCAATGCCTGAGTTTCACCACGGGTAAACAATGCCGTACCATGGGCTTTAGCCAACACCCCGACTTCCACATCGATAGCGCGGACTGTCTTGCTGTCGCGGCCATCAATTCGGGGTTCCCCGCGAATGATACGACCACGGACAATTTTCTTCTCCAGCTTTTTAAAGGCATCACGGATATCGTCTTCCGTAATACCGGCCTCTGCATCCAGTAACGCTGCAGCCGCCTGATTGCGCAGGCCGTCAATTTCGACAACACGCTGCTGTTTGTCCGTGATACGGTAGGCCGCATCCAGACTTTCTCCGACCATAGCCTTGAGGCTGTCGGTCAGGGTTTCGTTGACAGGCGTCTCTTGCCAGTCCCAACGCGGCTTACCGGTTTCCTTGGCCAGCTCCTCAATCACCTGAATGGCCGCCTGCATTTCCTGGTGACCAAACAATACTGCGCCGAGCATGATGTCTTCCGGTAATTCCTTCGCCTCTGACTCAACCATCAGGACAGCATCACGCGTACCCGCGACAACCATATCCAGTTCCGACTCCGCCAGCTCCGAGTAAGTTGGATTTAGCAGGTAGCCTTTTTCGCGATGATAACCCACACGGGCACCACCAATTGGACCATTAAAAGGGACACCGGAAATCGCCAGCGCCGCAGAAGTACCAATCAGTGCAACAATATCGGGATCCACATTCTTCTCAGAGGACATCACCGTACAGACCACCTGCACTTCATTTTTGAAGCCGTTGGGAAACAGCGGGCGAATGGGCCGGTCAATCAGGCGGGAAGTCAGTGTTTCTTTTTCACTGGGACGACCTTCACGCTTGAAAAATCCACCGGGGATCTTGCCAGCGGCGTAAGCTTTTTCCTGGTAGTGGACACCGAGGGGAAAAAAGTCCATACCTTCTTTTACGTTTTTTGCTGCGACAACCGTACACAGTACTGCCGTTTTATCCATGGTACACATCACGGCACCAGTCGCCTGACGAGCAATACGGCCGGTCTCCAGCGTGACGGTATGATTGCCATATTTAAATGATTTTATTACAGGATTCACAATTATATTACCTCTCCATAAGCGTGAACGGCTCCCAGGGGAGCCGTCAGCAATTCTATTAGCGACGCAGGCCAAGCTGTCCAATCAGCGTCATATAGCGCTTCGCGTCTTTAGCTTTAAGGTAGTCCAGCAATTTGCGTCGCTGGTTTACCATGCGGATCAAACCACGTCTTGAATGGTGATCCTTGTTGTGGTCACTGAAATGACCCTGCAGTTTGTTGATGTTGGCGGTGAGCAGGGCTACCTGCACTTCCGGCGAACCGGTATCACCCACGGACTGCGCGTACTCTTTAACAATAGCTTCTTTTTCAGTTACATTTAACATGGTTATTTCTCCAATATGCGGGTTAGATTCGGGGCGCCCGCGCATATTTACAGGAACCCTAACAGTGAATTCGACCGGCACCACCTGGTGGGTCCAATCCGGGATTCTGTCACACAGGACAGGACTCCCTATCTCACAACAAGACGTTTCGGGGCTACCCGTCCATCTTCTGTGACTTCGCCAACCCCAAGCAACTGCGGCAGGGGCTGGCTCATTTCAAAGACACGCACTATATCGCCTTCTTCACTTTGACGATAGACCTGCGGCACCATCACCGCCTGTCCCCGGCAAAAATAGAAAGCCAGATCCTCCTCTAAGTGCAGTGCAGCCAGATGTGTCATCCCGGCATCCATCGGTAACAACAATTGGTCGAGCTGATCCAGACCACTTTTTTCCCTGAGTGATTGCAACTCACCCAACGTCACCGACTGATCTTCTTTAAAAGGCCCGGCGGCGGTACGTCGCAAAACCGATAGATAAGCGCCACAACCAAGCCGCTGACCAATGTCTTCCGCCAGCGTGCGAATGTAGGTTCCCTTGCTACAATGGACAACCAGATCGGCCTCCGGGAACTCACCGCTGCGAAACTCAACCAATACCAGCGAGTGAATTGTGACCGGCCGGGCTTTTCGTTCAATTTCCAGCCCTTCACGAGCGAGCTTGTAGAGCGGTTGACCCTGGTGCTTCAATGCCGAAAACATCGGAGGCACCTGATCGATATCACCCCTGAACCCGTCCATAACATCCAGCACCTGAGCTTCAGTCAGCTCCGGGGCGCCGCTGTCACGGGTGACCTCTCCATCAGCATCACCGCTGACAGTCGCCATACCAAAGCGAAAAGTGGCGCGGTAGCATTTATCCGCATCCAACAAAAACTGGGTAAACTTGGTTGCCTCGCCAAGGCATACCGGCAATACGCCCGTCGCAAGCGGGTCCAGACTGCCAGTGTGCCCGGCCTTGGCGGCCTCAAAAAGGTATTTCACCTTCTGTAAAGCACCGTTTGAGGAAATCCCCAGCGGTTTATCGAGCAGCAGTATGCCGTTGACCGACCTGCCCTTGCGACGACGCGCCAAGCTCAGTCCTCCCCGGAGGAATCTGTATCCGTATGCCGCGCCTTGTCCCGGTTGACCGCGTAATCAATGAGCGAAGACAGCTCCTGAGCACGCCTGCCAGTGAGATCAAAAATAAAACGCAATTTCGGCACAATTCGCAGCAACATGCGTTTGGCCAGCAACGTCCGCAAAAATCCGGCCGCGCCATTCAGAACCTCGGCAGCTTCACGGCTCTCATCAGCAGACTCGGCCCCGACCAGGTTGACGAACACCTTGGCACTGGAAAGATCGCGGGAAACCTCTACCGCGGTAATATTGACCAGCCCCAAACGCGGGTCCCTGACCTCGTCGCGAATCAGTTGTGCCAGCTCGCGCTGCAACGCATCTGCGACTCGGTCATTGCGGGTAAATTCTCTAGGCATATCGGTTTGGCGTCAGCACAATCAGAGCTGGCGCGCGACTTCCCTGATCTCGTACACCTCAATCTGATCGCCGGGTTTGATATCGTTATAGTCTTTCACCCCGATACCACACTCAACACCGTTGCGCACTTCATTGACGTCATCCTTGAAACGTCGCAATGATTCCAGCTCACCCTCGTAAATGACAATATTGTCGCGCAACACCCGAATACGTTTGTTGCGATGAACAGTACCTTCAATCACCATACAACCCGCTACCGCACCAAATTTAGGAGAGCGGAAGACATCGCGCACTTCAGCGATACCGGTAATGACTTCATTTCGCTCCGGTGTCAGCAGACCACTCAAGGCCTGTTTCACATCATCCAACAGGTTGTAAATGATACTGTAGTAACGCAGATCGACCTGCTCCTGCTCCACCAGTTGACGGGCGGCCGTATCGGCACGAACGTTAAAACCAAACACCACGGCACCGGTGGTAATGGCCAGGTTAATATCGGACTCGTTGATGCCACCGACACCGGAAGCCACAACATTCACTTCGACCTCGTCAGTACCAATATCCGCCATGGCAGAAAGAATTGCTTCCAGAGAACCCCGCACGTCGGCCTTCACCATCACAGGAAGAACACCCTTTTTGTCCTGCGATTCAAAGGTGGCAAACATATTTTCCAGCTTGGCGGCCTGCTGGCGGTTCACACGGTCCTGACGGGTTTTATCCTGACGCATTTCAGCCAATTCGCGGGCCTTGCGTTCATCTTCTACCACCAGAAACTCTTCACCGGCCGCCGGCGGCATATCAAGACCGAGAATCTCTACCGGTATCGATGGCCCCGCCTCGACAATCGGCTTACCCGCCTCATCAACCATCGCACGGATTTTGCCGACACTTTCACCGGCCAGCAGCAAATCGCCCTTGCGCAAGGTACCCGACTGCACCAATGCAGTCGCCACCACGCCTCGACCTTTTTCCAGTCGCGATTCAACAATCACACCTTTGGCCGGGACATTGCGGGATGCCTGTAACTCCAACAGTTCAGCCTGCAGCAACACGGCGTCTAGCAAATCATCGATGCCATCCCCGGTGTGGGCCGAGACTTTCACAAACTGCGTATCACCACCCCACTCTTCCGGAATGACATCCTTGGCAGACAGTTCATTCGTGACCCTGTCAGGATCCGCGCCTTCCTTATCCATCTTGTTAATGGCAACCACGATAGGTACGCCCGCAGCACGGGCATGCTGAATGGCTTCCACGGTCTGCGGCATCACGCCATCGTCCGCAGCCACCACCAGAATCACCACATCGGTACTGTGTGCACCACGGGCGCGCATTGCCGTGAAGGCTGCGTGACCAGGTGTATCCAGAAAGGTGATCATGCCCTTGGGCGTATCGACATGATAGGCGCCGATATGCTGGGTAATTCCCCCGGCTTCACCGGAAGCGACACGGGTTTTTCGGATATGATCCAGTAGCGAGGTTTTGCCGTGGTCAACATGGCCCATCACCGTGACAACCGGCGCACGGGGTTCCAGCTCCTCTGACACATCGGCCTGCAGCGCCTGGATCAACTTTTGTTCTATTTCATCGTCTGAAACCGGCACCGGGTTGTGCCCAAGCTCCTCCACCACCAATGTGGCAGTATCCTGATCGATTGGTTGATTGATGGAGGCCATGGTCCCCATTTTCATCAACTCCTTGATCACGACCGCAGCCTTTACTGACATTGCCTGAGCCAGATCACTGACCGTGATTTGTTCGGGAATCTCTACATCATGGATGATCTTATTGGTGGGTTTTTTAAATTTGTGCTTGTTCTCAATCTTGATGGGAACCGATATACCCGAACGCAACCGGGGTTTTTTCTCCCCAGCGACTTCCTCAACTTCCTCAACGACGGCTTTCAGCAAATCTTCTTTCTTGCGCTTCGGGTCTTTGATGGCACCCCGTTTTTTCGCTTTTTTCGGTGCCTCTTCAGAATCATCAGCTTCGTCATCGTCCCTGACATGTTTTTTCACATGCTTGGGGGCGTCTACGGGCTGATCGGCCAGCTCAGGAGGTAACGGCTCGACTGTTGAGGGCGCAGACTTGCGCTCTTCTTCAGCCTTGCGCTGATTTTCCTGCTCAAGGCGAGCTTCCTCTTCTGCCTTGCGGCGTGTCTCAATGGCGGCCTGCCGCTTCACTTCCGGATCATCAACAACGGGAGAAACCGGCTCAACGACGGGCTCTGCTGCGACCGACTCTTCCTGCTCAGATGGAGCTGCAGCCTCTTCTTCATTTGCCCGCTTGACATAGGTTCGGGTTTTGCGAACCTCCACATTAACTGTTTTACGGCCGGCACCCGTTTTGAGTGTACTGACCGTCTTGCGTTTCAATGTGATTTTTTTGGGGTCGCGGGACTGCTCACCGTGCAAGCCTTTTAAATAGGCCAGCAGCGTCTGCTTTTCCTCATCACTGACACTTGCGTCAGCAGAGTTGTGAGGCAAACCGGCCTCCTGCATTTGACTCAGCAGGCGGTCGACGGATGCTCCGACAACCTTGGCAAGTTCGCTAACAGTGACTTCAGCCATCAGTATTCCTCAATTCATCGCCTGTTCGTTTAACTGTCGCTCTCATCGGCGAACCAGGGGGCACGTGCAGTCATAATCAGCTTGGCTGCCCGTTCTGCGTCCATGTTCTCAATATCCAGCAAGTCTTCCACGGCCTGCTCAGCGAGATCCTCCATGCTGGCAATGCCATGCTTGGCCAATGTATGCGCCAACTGATCGTCCATACCTTCCATTTCCAACAAATCAGTTGCGGGACCTGACATCCCCTCCTCTGAGGCCAGCGCCATCGTCAGCAACGCGTCCTTGGCACGGGCACGCAGTTCTTCAGCCACTTCTTCATCAAAACCATCGATGCCAGCCATCTCATCCAGAGGAACATAGGCGACTTCTTCGATAGAGGTGAACCCCTCATCGACCAACACCATGGCGACATCTTCATCAATGTCCAGGCGGTTCATAAAGGTTTCCACCAGTGAGCTGGACTCTTCCTGCTGCTTAACCTCCGCCTCTTCGACAGACATGACATTGATTTTCCAGCCAGTCAGTTCAGAGGCAAGACGAACATTCTGCCCGTTACGACCAATGGCCATCGCCAGAGTCTCTCCGGCCACCGCCACATCCATTGAGTGCGTCTCCTCATCAACGATGATCGACTCCACTTCTGCAGGGGCCATGGCATTTATCGCCAGCTGGGCGGGATTGTCATCCCACAATACGATATCAATACGCTCGCCATCCAGCTCATTGGATACTGCCTGAACACGCGCACCACGCATACCGACACAAGCACCAATCGGATCGATTCGACCATCATTTGTCTTCACAGCAATTTTCGCACGCGATCCGGGGTCTCTCGCTGCGCCGCGGATTTCAATTACTTCCTCGGCAATCTCCGGCACTTCAATACGGAACAGTTCAACCAGCATCTCATTGCATTTACGGCTCAGAAAAAGCTGGGGACCACGGCTTTCAGAATTAATTTCCTGAAGAATGGCACGCACCCGATCATTGATTCGGAAAACTTCCCGCCCTACCAGTTCTTCTCTCGGCATAACGGCTTCAGCATTGTTACCCAAATCAACGATAATACTTTCGCGGGTCACTTTTTTGACGCTGCCACTTACCAGCTCACCGAGCTGATCACGGTATTGCTCCACCACCAGTGCGCGTTCCGCATCACGTACTTTCTGGACAATGACCTGCTTGGCCGTTTGGGCAGCAATACGGCCAAAACCGATATTTTCCACCTGTTCTTCAAAGGTATCACCAGCTTTAAGGCCCGTGTCTTTCTCATGGGCTTCTTCGAGCGTGAACTGAGTTCCGAGCTCCGCCAGCACATCATCAGCGACCACTTCCCACCAGCGGAACGTTTCATAGTCACCGGTGGCGCGATCAATGGTTACCCGAATGTTGGAATCCTCGTCATAGCGTTTCTTGGTCGCCGTGGCCAGGGCCTGCTCAATGGCCTCAAAAATAACCTCTTTGGACACACCCTTTTCATTAGAAACGGCTTCCACCACCATCAAGATTTCTTTATTCATTCATTCAGCCTCGCAATCGCCCTCAAAACCGGGGAACGACATTCGCCTTTTCAATGCTATCCAGGGGAAAGAGATATTCATGATCGTCAACAATCAACAGAACATCCTCGCCCTCCACGCCATTCAGACGGCCCTTGAAATTCCGTCTGCCTTCATGGGGAAATCTCAGCCGCAAGGCCACATCTTCCCCAATATACTTTTCAAACTGATCCAGCGTATATAAAGGCCGGTCCATGCCCGGGGAGGAAACCTCCAGAGTGTACTCCCCGGTAATCGGATCCTCTACATCCAACTGACTGCTGACCTGGCGGCTGACTTTTTCACAGTCCTCCACTGTCACACCGTCACTCTCACGCTCAATGTAAATACGTAGCATCGCATTGCGACCTGATGACAAATACTCCAACCCCCAAAGCTCACAACCCATTGCATCCACTATGGGTGCAATCATCGCGCGGAGGGTCTCCTCTTTTGTCGCCACTGTAATCTCTCGGTTTCCCAATCAAAAAATGGGCACAAAGCCCACTTCATCAAAACCACTTAGCAAAAAGCCCCTAAAAAGGGGCCCTTCGGCTGCGCCTTGTCCTGACGCATGGTACCAGCAGTACCGATACCAGAATTTGGTAGCGGGGGCAGGATTTGAACCTACGACCTTCGGGTTATGAGCCCGACGAGCTACCAGGCTGCTCCACCCCGCATCAAAAAACGCTGACCTTAACGGCCAGGAGACTGAGCATGTCTCCTTCACCTTGCCAGCTCATAACCTCTGGCAAGCCCCCAAGCTGTCAAGTGACTGCTTCAAGGGCCGTGGATTATAGGGGTGACACACCATAGGGTCAAGGGGGAAACACGGCTTTGTTGTGCTCCCTGCTGATTTCCCCGCAAGGAGCTTTCACATCAAACCGACACCTTCCAAGTATGGCTGAATTGCCGGGCAGCGACATTGACCTGCAACCACAGAATCTCCTGCCCAGGAAAAAAACGTTCAACAGCTGGAGGGGTTCTGCAGCAGACCGCATCAGTTAAGCCCCACTTAATATTAGGGTCGTACAGTTACACTTCCACATTCAAAAAAATTGCCGCCAAATGACTGACTTTCCGAAAAAACATCCGCTTCTTTGGGCCTATCTTTTTGCGGCTTATTTTTCCCTTAGTTACCACATTCCCATTTATGCGACGGGCATGGCTGGCTTCATTGGATTGCGCGAAACCATTTTGATGAGCCTGATGTGGTTGATCCCGATACTATTGGTGCCCAAATATACACGGCAATTATTAGCGCTCAGCGGTCTGATCATGTTGCCGGCAGCGGTCATCTCGGTATTCTATTTCATTATCTATGGGCAGGAATTTTCCCAGAGCACAATTTTTATCGTTTTTGAATCGAATGTCGCCGAGGGCAGTGAGTTTGTTGCCTCTTATTGGCAATGGTGGTTTATACCGGTGCTTATACTGTTCACGGCTGTACCAATATGGATGTGGCAACAAGCTCGACCCGTGGCCCTAAGCCATCGCAAACGTTTGGCTTATGCCGCTCTTTTTATACTTATTCCCTTCTTTCCGTTTATCAGCACAGCGCTGACCGAGGAAGATACCACCCTCAACGATGCGGTTTACCAACAGATGAAGCGGATGGAACCCGCAGCACCCTGGAACCTGATTGTCGGGTACGCAAAATATCGGCAGCAGATGGCGAGCATGACGGCCCTGCTGGAAAAAAATCGCCAGGTACAACCTCTCAAAAACCTAAAGGCGGAAGTTCCCACCTTGCCCGATACAGTAATCTTGGTGCTCGGTGAATCGACCAATCGTCAGCGCATGAGCCTGTACGGTTATCACAGGCCGACAACGCCCCATTTAGATGCTTTACAGGCAAAAAATGAGCTTATGGTTTTCACTGATGTAATAACACCCCGGCCCTATACCATAGAAGCACTCCAACAGATCCTGTCATTTGCCGACCCTAAAAACCCGGATCTGTTTTTTACCAGGCCAAACCTGCTAAACATGATGCAGCAGGCCGGTTATGAGATTACCTGGATTACCAACCAGCAAACCCAGACTCGCCGCAACACCATGCTAACCACGTTCTCACAGCTGGCTGACCATCAGGTCTACCTGAACAATAATCGGGAACAGAATGCCAATCAGTACGACGAAGTTGTACTGCCACCTTTTGCAGCGGCCCTAGAGTCAAATGCGGTAAAGAAATTGATTATTGTTCATTTGCTGGGCACACACCGTGCCTATGAACACCGTTTTCCCGAGACCTACAATCACTTTACTGACAGCAGCGGTGTCCCGGAGTGGGTAACACCAAATCTTATTGAAGATTACAACAACTACGACAACGCCATACTCTACAATGACGAAATCGTGTCATCCCTGATTAAGTCGATAGACGGCAAGCACGACAATAGTCTATTGGTGTACTTCGCTGATCACGGCGAGGAAGTATACGACTACCCGGATAATCTGTTTGCGGGACGCAGTGAAGCCGACCCCACATCAGCCATGTACACGGTACCATTCGTGGTCTGGACATCCCCGAAATTCAGGCAAACTCGAGACATCGGCCAATGGCGCAGCGCCACAGATCGACCCTACTCTACTGCCCATTTCATCCACACCTTTGCCGACATGGTCGGGCTGAACTTTGCGGAAATGGATGACAGGGAAAGTTTGATTTCCCAGAACTTTCAGCAGCTGCCCCGCTGGATAGGTGACCCGCTAAATGCCCAGTCACTCAAACATTACAGCGACGTGATACAGGATGAATCACCCACTCAAACGGCCGGCAGGGTTTCAAAAGATATAAAAAGAGCGTTATAGCAGCGCTAGGCGTCTGACTACCCAATTTATTTTTCGGCCTCCATCATCGAGACTAACCCAGTCAGAATAATACTCGTTTCTCCTTTCACTGTTGCATCAACATACCGCTGCCAAAAAAGTGATGAAAGGCTTAATATTTATACCCCAGCCTAATTACAAATGGAGAACCGCTTGATACCCGCCACAAAAACCCTGGCCATTACCCTGATCATTTCGGCTTCCTTCACACTAACGAACGCCTGCACCTGGGTAAAAATACCCCCTGAGGCAGAGCAGGTGGTGCTATTGCCAGCGGACCGGGTCAACCAGTGCCACCGTGTTGGCCAGATCAACAGTAGCGTGAGAGCAAACTTAATAGGCTCCATTGCCCGCAATGCCGACAAGGTACGCAACGAACTGGACAACCTCGCCCGCCAGCAGGCCCTCCAAATGGGAGCCAACACCATTGTTCGCCAATCAATTGTCAATGGCAAAGGCACCTACATCGCCTATGGCTGCCCCTGAAAGCTTTGATAAGTTTATAAAAGCCCAAAAAATGATGTTAAACAGCACCCAAGATAAAGCACAGGGCCACCCACAATGACCAACTACAGAGTGCGCCTTCCCGCTGAATGGGAGCCACAGGATGCCATTCAGCTAACCTGGCCCCATGCCGGAACAGATTGGAAGCCGATCCTGAATGAAATTATTCCGGTGTATGAAACACTGGTCGGGCTCCTCACTGGTGCTGGCGAAGTAATCATCACAGTCCCGCCAGGAGGACTTAATTCGCTTTCAAAACGGATGTCGCAACTCGGAATCTCAGCGGACAAACTGCAGATATTCCCAGTTGAAACCAATGACACCTGGGTGCGCGACTACGGTCCTGTCACGGTCGAGACAGACCACGGGCTCTGCCTGCTGGATTATCAGTTCAATGCCTGGGGGAACAAACACCCCTGCCAGCTGGATAACGCACTCACTAAAGCGCTTGTCGAGCTGGGGGCCTATCCGGGAGCGAGTATTCAGAAACGTCCGTTAGTCCTGGAAGGCGGATCAATTGAAACCGATGGCAATGGCACCCTGCTGACAACTATTCAGTGTCTGCTGAACCCAAACCGCAATCCGTCACTTGACCAGACAGAGATAGAACAACAGCTCTGCAAAGATCTGGGCGTGAAAAAAATCAACTGGCTGCAACACGGCGCTCTGCAAGGAGACGACACTGACAGTCATATCGACACCCTGGCAAGACTCTGCCCCAATAACGTGATTGCCTATCAGGCCTGCGATGACAAAACCGACAGTCATTTTTCGGAATTACAGCTTATGGCGAACGAACTGCAGGATATGACCAGTGCCGACGGCAGCAGCTACCGCCTGATTCCACTGCCCTGGCCCTCTGCAAAATACGATCAATCAGGCCAGCGACTACCTGCCACCTATGCCAACTTTCTGGTTTTCAATCACCTGGTCGTTGTACCCACTTACCGGGATAAACAAGACGGCGAAGCATTGGCGCAACTGGCAAAGGCGTTCCCGGGATACCGGGTCGAGGGGGTTGATTGCCTGCCGGTTATCCAACAGCATGGCAGCCTTCACTGTATTACCATGCAATTACCCAAGGGCACACTGAATGCTCATTAATCCATGACCCGAGGTAACGCTTCAATGGCTGAACTAACGATTGGCATTGTCCAGCACGCTTGCAGTGAAGACGTGGCCGAAAATCTGGAAAAGACCATTACCGGCATTCGCGAGGCCGCTGCCAACGGGGCCCAACTGGTGGTATTGCAGGAGTTGCATCGCAGCCTGTATTTCTGCCAGCAGGAAAATACGGCCATGTTCGATCTGGCGGAAACTATTCCCGGCCCCACTACCGACCGGCTGGGTGCGCTGGCCAGAGAGCTGGGTGTTGTCATTGTCGCATCGTTGTTTGAGCGACGCGCGCCGGGTCTCTACCACAACACAGCAGTCGTGCTGGACAATGACGGCAGCATCGCCGGAATCTATCGCAAAATGCACATCCCTGATGACCCCGGTTACTATGAAAAATTCTATTTCACCCCCGGCGACTTGGGCTTCAACCCGATTCAGACGTCACTTGGTAAACTGGGCGTGCTGGTTTGCTGGGACCAATGGTTTCCGGAGGCCGCCCGGCTGATGGCAATGGCTGGCGCAGATCTGCTGATCTACCCCACGGCAATCGGCTGGAGTCCGGAGGATGATCACGCGGAACAGCAACGTCAGCGCGATGCCTGGATAACCATTCAGCGCTCCCACGCCGTCGCCAATGGCCTGCCAGTGATTAGCGTCAATCGCATTGGCCATGAAGCTGATCCAAAAGGCGGGCCCGGGGCACTGTTTTGGGGATCCAGCTTCGTCGCGGGGCCACAGGGAGAGATTATCTGGCAGGCAGAGAGTGACAGAGAAGCGTTCTCTGTGGCACAGATCGACCTGAGCCGCAGTGAGACTGTACGCAGAATATGGCCCTACCTGAGGGATCGCCGCATTGATCACTACGACCAACTGACCAAGCTATACCGGGATTGATACGACCCCATGACAACCTGAGCTCATAGCAAACTGCTACCGGACCGGCACCTGTCATCAGACACAAAAAACCCCGGAAAACCGGGGTGTTATGTACATCCTTGGACTTCTATGGATGTTGATATGGTGCCCAAGGCCGGACTTGAACCGGCACGGCTTTCGCCACTACCCCCTCAAGATAGCGTGTCTACCAATTCCACCACTTGGGCAAAACATTGCTTCATGCTCCCTATTGCGCAGTGTCAGGCACGGGAATGTCCGATGCGGAACCGGTATCACCGCCCGGAGCAACAGGAATCTCCTCACCATCTTCCACATTGGGAACGTCTGACTCCATCATCTGCTGAATAGCTTCCAGCTCTGGCAGAATCTTATCACCCACCGCCACCTTATCTTTGGCGATCACCGCCAGAGATACACTGGTAACAAAAAACAGGGTTGCCAGTATTGCGGTTACTTTGCTGAAGAAATTCCAACCCCCGGCACTGCCCAGGATAGTTTGCGAGGCACCGGCACCAAATGATGCACCTGCCTCTGCGCCTTTTCCCTGTTGCAGCAGAATCATGCCAATAATGGCAAGCGCCGTTAACAAATGAACGATCAGTATAATTTTTTCCATTTACTCAATTCAGTCAATTCGCAACGTATGCTTTTTTACAAATCTCCCTGAATTCGCCTGAATCCAGAGAGGCCCCGCCGACCAGAGCGCCATCAACATCTTGTTGTGCAAACAGCTCTGCAGCATTGGCAGCTTTAACACTGCCACCGTAAAGTATTCTTGTTTTCATCCCTGGTTCGCCCAATTGCTGACGAATTTCCCGATGTATTTCCTGTGCCTGTTCCGCGGTAGCAGTTTTGCCTGTACCTATCGCCCAGACTGGTTCGTAGGCTATCACTCCATTGCACACGGATTCCAGACCCGCTCGCTCCAATACTGCGTCTAATTGGGCCGCAATCACCGCCAGGGTTTTTCCGGAGGCCCTCTGTTCAAGGGTTTCGCCGACACAGAGCACCGGAATCAGGCCGCTGTGCTGGCTGGCAACAAATTTCTCCGCTACCTGCCGGTTCTTCTCTCCAAACAGACTGCGACGTTCAGAGTGACCCACGAGCACATAGCGACACCCGATATCCAACAACATGTCTGCTGCAACTTCACCGGTATAGGCACCAGCCTGATACTCGGAAACATTCTGGGCGCCCACGTCGATACCGGAACCACAGAGTGCAGATACCACTTGCGGGAGATAAACATAAGGTGGGAAAACGGCTACTTCAGCTGTTGTGCTAATCCCCGACAACCCCTCCAGAAGAAGGTCAATCGCTTCACGACTGCCATTCATTTTCCAGTTGCCTGCCACCAGTGGACGTCGCATGTTAGGGTTTTCCCGACCCTGAAAAGGGGCGCAATCTTAGCGGAGTTGCAGAAAACATACAACCAGTCAGCACGGCTAAATACCGACCCTGGATACGCATGGGCCGCACCGGGCACCTCATCAGGGATCGCAGTGGATCAGTCACTCTTTCGCGCAGCAAACTAGCCAATCTCTTTTTCAACCACGGCGGCAATCTGTTTTACCAGTGTATCTACCTGCTGACCATCCTCTCCCTCGACCATCACCCTCACCAAAGGCTCGGTTCCCGAGGGCCGGAGCAATACACGGCCTCGTTCTGCCAATTCAGACTCCGCAGACACAACAGCTTGCTGAATCGCAGGAAAATCCTCCAGATTAAACTTCTTCTTGATTCGCACATTGATCATTTTCTGAGGATACTTTTGCATGCCTTTTTTGAGTGCGTTCAGAGGCGTATCTGTATCGCGCATCGCATGCAATACCTGCAGTGCCGCCACTACCCCATCGCCGGTAGTGGTGAGATCACTGCAGATAATGTGACCCGAACTCTCACCCCCCAACTGCCATTTTCGCTCACGCATTGCCTCAATGACATAGCGATCACCAACCTTGGCGCGATAGAACGGAATACCCAACTCTTTGAGTGAAAGCTCCATCCCCAGATTGCTCATCAAGGTTCCGGCAACGCCGCTGCATTCACCGCGCTGGTGACGATGTTTTGCAATCACAAAAAGCAATTCATCGCCATCCACCATATGTCCCTTGTGATCCACAAACATCACCCGATCGCCATCACCATCAAATGCGATGCCCATATCAGCTTTCTCACTGATAACAGCATCCTGTAGCAAGGCGGGGCGCGTGGAACCACAGTCTTCATTGATATTAAAACCATCCGGATCCACCGCCATCTCTACGACTTCTGCACCCAGCTCCCTGAACACGCTGGGCCCGGTGTGGTAGGTGGCTCCATTGGCGCAGTCCACAACAATTTTCAAACCCTGGAAATCACTGCCCGATGGCAGGGTACCTTTGCAGAACTCGATATAGCGGCCCACCGCATCGGGAACCCGGTGCGCCTTGCCTAATTTAAGGGAGTCCTCGGTCACCAGCGGCTTATCCATATAGCTTTCAATGGCCAGTTCCACCTCATCGGGCAACTTGAAACCATCACCGCCAAAAAATTTTATTCCGTTATCGTAGTAAGGATTGTGGGATGCACTGATGACAATCCCCGCCTGGGCCCGA
>NVUM01000027.1 GCA_002733125.1 Porticoccus sp. | reverse complement strand
AGATTGGTCGCCATCTCGGCATGCACCCAGGGTTTTGTAACCGGCGTCGAATCCAAATCGCCCCCTGAAACTGCTTTGAGTGTTTCTGTTAAAAAACATTGTCTCAATGGAGATCTTACCACAGAGACCATTGATTCATTAGACTTATTCTGTGGATGAAGTTCACTGACAGGGCGTTAATGATCACCGGGCGCGGCGGACCAGGCGTTGTTTCTGTCGTGCCCAATCACGATTTTTTTCAGTTTCGCGTTTATCGTGTTCTTTTTTGCCCTTGGCGAGAGCGATTTCACACTTCACCAGGTGGTTTTTCCAATACAGTGCGGTGGCTACACAGGTGTAGCCCTTCTGATTGACACCGTTGAACAATTTACCGAGTTCACGCTGATTGAGCAGCAACTTGCGGGTGCGGCCGGGGTCGGTGACGTAGTGGGTGGACACGGTGCCCAATGGGGTGATGTGTGAACCAATCAGATAAGCCTCACCGTCTTTCAGTAATACATAGCTGTCAGTGAGCTGGGCTTTGCCGGCGCGCAGGCTTTTTACTTCCCAGCCCTGCAGAACGAGACCCGCTTCGAATTTTTCCTCGAGCTGGTATTCGTGACGGGCCCGCTTGTTGAGTGCAATGGTGGGGTTTTTTTGAGGGTGTTGGGATTTGTTAGCCATGGGTCGGCATTATAAGGATTGCGTTGGGGCGCGCCTATGGTTTTGTGGCGTTATGCGTGATTGCCTTGGTTTTGTATATTGTGGATTGCCGGTACAATCCGGTCAGTTTTGACAAGGGTATCGCCGATGGCGGAACAACAGCAGCAATCCCCGGCAGAGGTTGATGGGTCTGGACCGGTTCCTGGAGGACACCCTGTCTGGTCCAGCCGCTGGACCTTTGTGCTGGCGGCAACCGGTTCGGCGGTGGGGCTGGGGAATATCTGGAAGTTCCCCTATATCGCCGGTGAAAATGGCGGCGGTGCTTTTGTGCTGGTGTATCTGCTGTGTATTTTGCTGGTAGGGATCCCCGTCATGGTGGCGGAGGTCATGCTGGGTCGGCGTGGTCGGCAGAGTCCGATCAATACGATGCGCCGCCTGACCACAGAGGCGGGCCTGGAGCGACACTGGCATGCGATAGGCTGGTTGGGTGTCATAGCCGGATTGATGATTCTTTCCTATTACGCGGTAATTGCCGGGTGGGCGCTCAATTACATTGGGAAGATGGCCAGCGGTGCATTCCAGGGCGCCAGTGCCGACCAGGTTGCCATTATTTTTGCAGACCTGTTGTCCGACCCGAAAGCACTGATTCTGTGGCAGACAGTCTTCATGATTCTGACCCTGTTAGTGGTTATTGGCGGGGTAACCCGCGGGCTTGGTGTTGCGGTAAGGATATTGATGCCGGTGCTGTTTGTACTGCTGCTGATCCTGCTGGTGTTTGGCATTCAGCGAGGGGATTTTGCCCAGGCTGTGAATTTTCTGTTCAGTTTCAACTATGAGGCATTGACCTGGGCGGGGGTTCTGGAGGCCATGGGGCATGCGTTTTTTACCCTCAGTCTGGGGATGGGTGCCATTATGGCCTATGGTGCCTACATGCCTGAGCATGCCCGGATTGGCCGCACCGTGCTTGCCGTCGGTTTTCTGGATACGGTGGTGGCGCTGGTTGCCGGGCTGGCCATATTCCCCATTGTGTTTGCAAATCCGTCGATTGCACCCGGGGCGGGTCCGGGGTTGCTGTTTGTCAGCCTGCCAATCGCATTTGGCAATATGACGGGAGGATTATTATTTGGCAGCCTGTTCTTTGTGCTGGTGACTTTGGCCGCCTGGAGCTCGGCGATCTCGCTGATCGAACCCGCCGTTGCCTATCTCATCGAATCGAAAAAATTTACCCGTATTACCGCGAATCTGCTGCTCGGTGGTATTGCCTGGGTTGTTGGGCTGGGGAGTGTTTTATCCTTTAATATCTGGGCAGAAAAGCAGGTTGCCGGATTTAATTTCTTTGAGTTTATGGATTTTCTGACCTCCAGTGTCATGTTGCCGCTCACCGGTCTATTTATCGCTTTGTTTGCGGGCTGGTTGATGAGACCGGAAACCGTGCGGAGTGAGCTCGCGGATGAGTCGGGTCGGGTCTTCGCGAGCTGGTACTGGATATTGCGATATGTTTCGCCAATAGCCGTGGGGATCATTTTTGTGATGGGCCTCTACAAGACATTTTCCTGATGCTGACAACCATAAAACGCAGTGCGCTGGTGATGTTCTCCGCTGAGCAAATGTATGATCTGGTCAACGATGTGAACAGTTACCCGCGCTATATGGAAGGCTGTGTCGGAGCCGATATATTAGAGCAGTCGAAGGACGGTATGGTGGCCAGGTTAGACTTGAAAAAAGGGGGCATCGGTTACAGTTTTACCACTCGAAATACCCTGAAAAAACCCGAACAGATTACCATGAGCCTTGAGCAGGGACCTTTTAAAAAGTTGTCCGGTGAGTGGCACTTCAAACCATTGACGGTAAATGCCTGCAAGGTGATGCTCGACCTGGAATTTGAATTTAACAGTCTGTCGGTAGGGCTTGCCTCCACCAGCCTGTTTACCTCTGTGGCGAACAATCTGGTAGATTCGTTGGTAAGGCGTGCTCAGGAGGTTTACGGCCCATGAAAGATATTGAGTTGATTACCGTGGAGGTGGCCTATGCATTGCCTCATCGTCAGCAACTGCTGGCACTCAAGGTTGCACCCGGAACCACTGCGTATGAAGCGGTTCGACAGTCCGGAATTGTGCAGCAGTTCCCCGAGATTGATCTGGAAAATGTAAAAATGGGCATCTTTGGGCAGGCCCTGGGTACCAAAGGCCTCAATCCGCCAAAGACCTATGTGTTGGAAGCGGGTGATCGGGTGGAAATTTATCGGCCCCTGACTGTGGATCCCAAAGAGATTCGCAAACGGCGTGCGGCGAAGGCCGGGCAGGGTAATTGATTATTCGGTGGTTTCGATATTTACCGCAGTGGGAATAAAGTCGCCTCTGAAACCCACCAGTTGGTCGTTTTCAAAGAAAATAGCCATCCGTTCCCTGACTTCTTCGCCGTTGCTGGGCGACAGGCTGTAGTAATAGTCCCAGCGATCTTCATTGAAGGTATCTGAAATCAGGGGTGTCCCCATCACAAAGCGCACCTGGGACTTGGTCATGCCCGGACGAAGCTGGTCAATCATGTCCTGGGTAATAACATTGCCCTGTTGGATATCGAATTTATGCACATTGGGCAGTTTGGGCATACTGAAATCCGGCATTGAGACTCCTGAGCACCCGGCGACTAACGCGGTCATTGCCAGGCAGCAGGTAATTCTTGCAGTTAAATGCATTGGGGGTTCCAGAGTTTTCAGTGAACGGCGATAATACAGAATCAATTGAGTGTATTAAAGAGGCGGTAGCAGAATGAAGGATGAAAACCGGGACTTACGGAAGGCGGGGCTCAAGGTCACCGTACCCCGTCTGAAGATCCTGCAGATTCTTGAGGAAATCAATGACAGTCACATGAGTGCCGAGGATGTGTACCGCAAATTACTCGAAGCCGGTGACGATGTCAGTATTGCCACGGTATATCGTGTGCTGACCCAGTTCGAGAGTGCCGGCCTGATTACGCGCCATAATTTTGACAGCGGGCCGGCAGTTTATGAAATTGATCGGGGCATTCATCACGATCATATGGTGAATGTGGATAGTGGCGATGTGATTGAATTTCAAAGCAGTGAAATTGAAGCGTTGCAGAAAGCGATCGCTACCAAGCATGGGTTCGATCTGGTGGGCCACAATCTGGTGCTCTACGTAAAAAAGGCTGAAAAATAATTGAGGGTTGATTACGCGATTTTGGTCTGATTTCTGCCGGCTTCTTTGGCGCGATACATGGCGCTGTCGGCAGCTTTCATGACACCATCAAAATGCAGGGCGTCCTGTGCATCGGCAACACCTATACTGACGGTCACCCGGATATTGCCGCGGCGTCGTGAAGCGCCACGCTTCTTTTCACCGCTGGACTGATAGCGCGGTCGATTTTTGTTGTCCCGGGTGGCCATGTCGTAATTTGCAATATTCTTGCGCAGTTCTTCCAAGTGGTCGACGACCTGTTCCCGTGTTTTGCCACGAAACAGCAGACAAAACTCCTCTCCCCCAAAGCGGTAGGCTCGTCCGCCACCGCTGACCCGGCGCAGTTGGGCGGCAATGGCGCGAAGTACCTGGTCGCCCAGGTCGTGGCCATATTGATCGTTGATGGGCTTGAAATGGTCCACGTCCACCATCGCCAACGCATAGTGGTTCCCCATGGTGCGTACATCGCGGAGTAGCGCCCGTCGGTTGGGAATCTGGGTCAGTTCGTCCCGATACACCATGTTGAGCAGGGCCTGGGTCTGGTTGATAATCAACAGTAACCCAGCGGCAGAAAACATGATTGAGGAAATATGCGGTAACTGAAACCATCCCACGGTGATAAAGCTGAAGAACACGCAGCCCGGTAGACTGCTGTCCAGATACTCCCGGCGAAGCAATGGCAGGATGATGCTGAAAGTGTAGACCAGCAGAAACAGTAATCCCGCTGTGGCGGATATCTTCAGGCCGAAAAAAGTACTTTCGTTGATGCCGGGCAGGAGGTGGGAAAACCAGAGGGGTTGCCACTGAAACAGGCTGATGATGATCAGTGCAAAAATTGAGATGAAGGCCGTCAATACCAGAAAAGCCGGGTGTCGCCAGCCGGTGTCGGGGAGAATAATGAACACGCCCAGTATCAGTGGCAGACAAAGTGAGATGAGGCTGAAGATCTGGTTGGCCGGCTCAGCATTCAATGGCGCCTGCAGGAAATGCCGAATCAGCCAGTAGCTGATCAGCATTGTCATGGCCGTACCCAGGTTTTTGGATTGGTTTGCCAGTAGGGCCATGAAAGCGGCGAGCCCGCAGACGATGAAAGGCAACTGCTCCAGCAGAGCCCGTTGATCGCCATTCAGCGCCGGATATTGCCAATAGGTGAAGGCTGCCAGCATCAGGCAGAACATCGGGGCGAGCAGGCGAATAATAATTTGTGACATAACTGGCGGGTTGCGTTCGCCTTCCCTGTTCAAAAGATAACCAGTCTAAAAGGTTACGGCGGTTGCGTAAATATCCGGGCGCGAGGGCTATCTGATCTTTTGTGAACCACACGCCTGTGTCTCAGGTCCAATAAAAGCGGTGAGCCCATGTGGAAATGGCTGAGAATAACAACAGGGTATTTACTGCTCTTGTCCCCGGTCTCTGCAGGGGCAGACCGGTTTTGTTGGTTGCTGGCTGAAACCTATTACGAACAACTCTATTGTGAAGTGCAGGCTGCAGGTCAGGGGGCTGACTTGCCTTCATTGCTGGACTTTCGACGCAACAACGACACAGTTCAGGCTCTATTGCTGAGGCGACCTGCCGCGAGAGCCGGCATTGACGTTGCTGTGCCTGCCGATACCCGATTGCCCGTGCCGGAGGTCGTTGAGGCCGCAGAACTCCACAAGGTCGACAGCGGACTGGATGGCTGCCAGCTCGATCATCTGTGGTTGGCTTGCGAGGGAGTTCGCTACGTGCTGGTGAGCAACCAGGCCAATAGCAGGCTGGCGGACGGCGTGCTCAAAGCATCGAATAAAATGCATATACCGGTTTTTCGTGGCGCCATGGATGATCGGGCCGCCAGGGTTGATTACCTGACGGCGGCCTACCGACAATATTTGGAGAAAATGATGGAAATCGGCCTTGGCGGGTCGACGTTTTCCTATGCGAAATTTGTCTATCTGTTTGATGATGTAATAGCAAAGGGTGTGGATTTTGCGCAGCGCTTTGAAACGATGTTTGGTTTTCTGAAGGAGGATAAGCAGCGTCTGGCTGTTAATGAGTCGCAGCCAGACTCACTGGCTCTGCAGCCAGGACAGTGTGATCGGTTTGGGCGTCAGCTGGTGGTGTGCAATAACGGCAGAAAGAATTATCTGTTTCGCCGACAGGATTAGTCGATCCGCTCCGCGCGTCCGTATTCGATCACCCGCGAAGGTTTGGCTGACAATACCCGGTATGCCTTGAGCATATTAAATATGGCGTGGCCGAGGTGCTGTTCTGCCATGGCCAGTTCGCGGGCAGTGATCATCTCGCGTTCGTGATTGCTCAGGTTGGCGGGGTCGCCGCCGAGTTCCGCGTCAATGCGTCGCATTAGCTGGTTGATAAACAGCTGGCTGTCCCCGCAGGACTGGTGTAAGCCGCCGGCATATTGCTTCACTGTTCCGGGGAGGTCGCGCATCGCCTGAAAAGAGGCTTTGGTATTTCGTATGGCCAGTCTGGCGGGCAACATACTCAGATTAAAACTCGCTGATAAAAACTGCTGGATCATAACAGGTTCCCTCCGGGTTTCTGTGCGGAAATGTCAGTATAGCAGAGGTCTGCAGTCGACAATCTACGGGTCTACCTGAAATGGAATTACACGTGATTTATTCAAGCGGCGATGAGTGGGGCAGGCGGGTTAGCCGATCATCGAGGCGGCGGCAATGAGCAATAGCATGACGCCAACGCCTATTAGCACCAATTTTCCGACTCTGGCCAGTGTTTCTGTATCTTCTTTCTGCACGGTGACGCCCTCTAATTATGGAGAAAGGGCCCAGCATAGCGGTTTGAATGCGTGAAATTATTGATCTGTATCAAGCGGTTTGTTCACCTAGTTGTAGCATTTCCCTGGCATGACTGAGGCTGGTATCAGTCGTTCTGGCACCTCCGAGCATGCGTGCGATTTCGTTGGTGCGGTCAGCACCTGAAAGCGACCGGATACTGCTGTTGGCGGAATGTTCGTGGGTGGTTTTGGTCACCAGAAGGTGGTGGTGAGCACAGGCGGCAACCTGTGGTAGATGCGTTACACAAATAACCTGTCCCTGCCTGCCGAGCTGGCGCAGTAGTTTGCCCACCACATCTGCGGTGGCGCCACCAATGCCCACATCCACCTCGTCGAAAATCAGGGTGGGGACCGCCGAATGGTTTGCCGCGATAACCTGGATAGCCAAACTGATTCGTGAAAGCTCGCCACCGGAGGCGATTTTGGCGAGGGGTCTTGGCGGCTCCCCCGGATTGGTGGTGATCAGAAATTCGATGGTTTCCATGCCGTTGGCTGTTAATTGCCCCGATTTGACTGGGGTTAGCTGAGGTATGAATCGTGTGCCATCCATCGAAAGTGCCGAAAACTGCTGTTCAACCAGCGCAGAAAATTCAGTTGCCGCGGCTGTTCGGCGGGCCGTGAGATCTTCCGCCAGTGCGAGGTACTGGTCGGACAGGGCCGTCGCCTGTTGTCGAAGTTTTTCAATGCTGCCCTCGCCACCGGAGAGGTTGTCCAGCTCTTCCTGAAGCGCCAGATGTTTGGCCGGTAGCTCTGGCGGGTCGATGCGGTGTTTGCGCGCCAACTGATAGATGGCGCTCAAGCGTGTTTCCAGTTGCAGTAGCCGCTCCGGGTCCAGCTCGAATTTGTCCAGATGTTGCTGGATTTCACGGCTGGCTTCCGCCACTTCAATGGCCGCACTATTCAGCAGCTTTTCTGCCTCGATCAGCTCGGCAGGTTTGCCGGGCATGTTGGCCAGCAACTGTAACGCCTTGCCTAGGCTGTCTTGCAGGTTAAAGTCTTCCGCTTCACAGCAGAGCTGTAACAGCGACCCGCTGTCCCTGAGTATGGCCTCTGCATTTCCCAATTGCTGTTGCTGTTGTTCCAGCTGCTCCAGCTCACCTTCTGCCAGGGACAGTTCATCCAGTTCCGATAATTGGAATGTCAGCAGTTCCCGTCTGGCATTCAGTTCGTCTGTGGCGTTCTCCAGTTTATCCAGCCGTTGTGTCGCGGTCGCCCACTGTTGATAAATCTGTCGTAACTCGCCAGCCAGCTCCGAACACCCGGCAAAGTTGTCCAGTATTTTGTGATGGGTCTCCTTGCGCAACAGGGACTGATGTTCATGCTGGCTGTGAATGTCTATCAGCATCTCGCCAAGCTCCCGCAATTGCTGCATGGTGGCGGCCTGGCCATTGATGTAGCCCCGGGATCGGCCTTCCCGGGTCAATAGTCTCCGCAATAATACTTCGTCACCGTTTTCGGCAAAATCGTTATCGATCAGCCACTGTCGGGCCGCTGTAATCTCTGTCAGATCAAATAATGCCGAGACCTCGGCGCGTTCCTGGCCCTGGCGAATCCGATCCGTATCGGCGCGATCTCCCAGCGCCATTGCCAGGGCGTCGAGCACCAGGGACTTGCCCGCCCCTGTTTCGCCGGTCAGTGCCGTCATGCCGGCATCGAAATCCACTTCGAGGGATTCCACCAGCGTGAAATGTTTGACTGTCAGGGTAATAAGCACCAGTAATGCCTGTTTGTGTGAGGTGACATCAGAAGACCAATGTTATACACAAATTTTCAGCGCGTCTGCCCTTGAAACAGCGGGCAATGGCCCAATATAGCGGGTTGAAGCAAAGTCCTGAAGCAGCGTATTCAACAGAAAGAAGGGAGATGTTGCGTGTCAACAGAACAAAATCATCAGGAGCCGGATCCGCAGGATCCCGGCTCAGAGGACGCCGCTGAGTCGCGGCCTGAAACAGAGCAGTCAGAGGCGCAACCAGCAACCGGCGAGGTTGAACAGTTGACGGCTGATCTGGCCAACGCCAAGGATCAGGTGCTGAGAACCCACGCGGAAATGCAGAACCTGCGACGGCGGATGGAGCGCGATGTGGAAAACGCCCACAAGTATGCTCTCGAAAAGTTTGTCGGCGAGCTGTTGCCAGTGGTCGATAACCTTGAACGTTCCATTGAGGCAATGACGGATGTCGACGATGAGTTCAAGGCGGTCAGTGACGGTATTGAGCTCACCCTGAAGAGCTTCCAGGATGTGCTGGCTCGCTTCAAGGTGGAGGCTATCGACCCCGGCGGTGAGGTGTTTAATCCCGACCTTCATCAGGCGATGAGCATGCTTGAAGTGCCAGATGTAACCCCCAACACAGTCATTGATGTGTTCCAGAAGGGTTACACCCTAAATGGCCGGCTGATTCGCCCCGCCATGGTGGTGGTTGCCAAGTTGGCGGCGAATAACACCAGCGAGCCTTGAAATTCCGCAATGCGGGCCAATATACAGACTCAGAAACCAATTTTTACCAGTTTAAGCAAACCCGGAGAAACAGATAATGGGCAAAATAATCGGAATTGACCTCGGCACCACTAACTCCTGTGTGGCTGTACTTGAGGGCGACAAGCCGAAAGTGATCGAAAATGCCGAGGGCACGCGCACCACGCCGTCCATCGTCGCATTTGCCGAAGATAATGAAATCCTGGTGGGCCAGTCAGCCAAGCGCCAGGCTGTGACCAATCCCAGCAATACCCTGTTTGCCGTCAAGCGGCTGATTGGTCGTCGTTTTGATGACGATGTCGTGCAGAAAGACATCAAGATGGTGCCCTACAAAATTGTCAAGGCGGACAATGGTGATGCCTGGGTGGAAGTCAAAGGTGACAAAAAAGCGCCGCCGCAGATTTCAGCCGAAGTGCTGAAAAAAATGAAGAAGACGGCAGAAGACTATCTGGGCGAGAAAGTCACCGAAGCCGTCATCACGGTGCCAGCCTATTTTAATGACTCCCAGCGGCAGGCCACCAAGGATGCCGGTCGGATTGCGGGCCTCGATGTCAAGCGCATTATCAATGAGCCCACGGCTGCTGCGCTGGCCTATGGCATGGATCGGGATCCCGGCGACCGCGTTGTGGCCGTCTTCGATCTGGGGGGTGGTACTTTTGATATCTCGATCATTGAAATTGCCGATGTAGATGGTGAGCATCAGTTTGAAGTGCTGTCCACGAATGGTGATACGTTCCTCGGGGGTGAAGATTTCGACCTGCGATTGATCGAGTACCTGGCCGCCGAGTTCAAAAAGGACAGCGGCATAGACCTGCACAGCGATCCGCTTGCGCTACAACGTCTCAAAGAGGCTGCGGAAAAAGCCAAGATTGAGCTGTCATCCAGTCAGCAGACTGAAGTGAACTTACCCTACATTACTGCTGATGCTACCGGTCCGAAACACCTGGTGGTCAAGCTGACTCGCTCCAAACTCGAGTCTCTGGTGGAAGAGCTGGTTGCCCGCTCTATGGAGCCGGTGAAAATGGCTCTGAAAGACGCCGGTAAATCTGCTTCAGAAATTGATGATGTCATTCTGGTGGGTGGTCAGACCCGGATGCCCATGGTGCAAAAATATGTCACTGATTTCTTCGGTAAAGAACCGCGCAAGGATGTCAACCCCGATGAAGCTGTTGCCGTTGGTGCCGCGATTCAGGCAGCGGTAATGTCTGGTGAAGTAAAAGACGTGCTACTGCTGGATGTGACACCTCTGACCCTGGGTATTGAAACCATGGGTGGTGTGGCGACACCTCTGATCGAGAAAAACACCACGATTCCGACGAAAAAATCGCAAATTTTCTCAACGGCAGATGATAACCAGCAAGCAGTAACGGTTCACGTAGTACAGGGTGAGCGCAAGCAGGCCGCCGGCAATAAGTCATTGGGTCGTTTTGATCTGGCTGACATTCCCCCGGCACCTCGCGGTATGCCTCAGATTGAGGTGACTTTTGACATTGATGCAAACGGCATTCTCAATGTCAGCGCCAAAGACAAGGCTACCGGAAAAGAGCAGTCCATTATCATCAAAGCTTGCTCTGGCCTCTCCGATGACGAAATCGACAAAATGGTCAAGGATGCCGAGGCAAATGCCGCCGAAGACAAGAGATTTGAAGAGCTTGTGAGTTCCCGCAATGCTGCGGATGGCCTGGCTCATGCCGCCAGAAAAACGCTGGAAGAAGCGGGCGACAAGGCCAGTGCTGAAGAGAAAGAGGCGATTGAGTCTGCCATCAAGGGCGTGGAAGATGCTGTCAAAAGTGATGACAAGGAGGGGATCGATGCCGCCGCGAACACGCTTTCCGAGGCCTCTGCTGCGCTGGCACAGAAACTTTACGCCGAACAGGCTGAGGCTCAACCTGAGGGGGCAGAGTCGGCCGAGGGCAGCACGTCTGATGACGCAGTGGATGCTGAATTCGAAGAAGTGAAAGACGACAAAAACAAGTAAGGCTTGTCCTACTTGGAGTGCCCGGCATGCCAGTGCCGAAAGCAGGCGCGGTTTCCAGTCCGCGCCTTGCCGTGTCTGGTGTGCTGCCAAGGCAGTGTATAGGACAACATGATAATTACTGCCTCTGGCAGTGAACCCAACCAGAGAAGTTGAAACGCAATGGCCAAACGCGATTATTACGAAATTCTCGGTGTTGCCAAAAACGCCTCCGCTGACGAAGTTAAAAAAGCCTACCGCCGGATTGCGATGAAAAACCACCCGGACCGGAATCCGGACAACAAGGCGGCGGAAGATGTATTCAAGGAAGCTACCGAAGCCTATGAGGTGCTTTCCGATAAAGAGAAAAAAGCGGCCTATGATCAATACGGTCATGCCGGGGTGGATCCCAATGCCGGATTTGGTGGCGGTCAGGGCGGCCCCGGGTTCGGAGGTTTCAGTGATATTTTCGGGGATGTTTTCGGCGATATTTTTGGCGGCGCTGGCCGCGGTAGGGGCGGCCCTATGCGGGGTTCAGACCTGCGCTATGATATGCAGCTCGATCTCGAGGATGCGGTAAAAGGTAAAACTGTCCAGATCCGGGTACCTACCCTGGTCAATTGTAAAACCTGTGACGGCTCCGGTGCCAAAAAAGGCAGCACGCCAACCACCTGTGGTACTTGTGGCGGTCATGGTCAGGTACGTATGTCGCAGGGTTTCATTGCTGTTCAGCAGACCTGCCCGACCTGTCGTGGTCGCGGTCAGGTTATTTCTGATCCCTGTGGTGCTTGTCATGGTCAGGGCCGCGTCCAGGAAAGCAAGACACTGTCTGTCAAGGTTCCCGCCGGCGTTGATACCGGTGACCGAATTCGTCTGGCGGGTGAAGGTGAGGCCGGCCCGGAAGGTGGCCCTCCGGGCGATCTTTACGTTCAGATCCATGTTCGAGAGCACTCGTTGTTCAAGCGCGAGGGCAGAAACCTGTACTGCGAAGTGCCGATCAGTATTGTGGATGCCATTCTGGGCGGGGAAATTGAGGTGCCGACGCTGGATGGTCGGGTGAAATTAAAGATTCCGCCCGAAACCCAGACCGATCGCGTCTTTCGTCTGCGGGGCAAGGGTGTTTCCAGTGTGCGCGGCGGTGGCCCTGGAGACCTCCTGTGCCGGGTTGTGCTTGAGACCCCGGTGAACCTGAATACCGAGCAGAAAGAGTTGCTGCGTCAGCTGCAGGAAAGCCTTGAAAAAGGCAAGCACTCGCCCAAAAGAGCGTCCTGGTTTGAGGGCGTGAAAAAGTTCTTTGATGGCTTTACGATATAGAGATTGTCCGCACAGGTCGCTCTCTTTGGTGCCCTGTGCCATCACCATGAGATATCTCAATGACGCGAATAGCAGTTACCGGCGCTGCCGGGCGTATGGGTAAGGCGCTGATTGAAGCGGTCACCCTGAATCCCTCCCTGCACCTCACGGTCGCCCTGGAGCGACCTGGTAGTTCCCTGATAGGCGTTGATGCCGGTGAGCTGGCGGGTGTTGGATCCAATGGTGTCAAGGTGCTCGGCGATATCCGCCAGGCACTGGAGCAATTTGATGTGCTCATCGATTTCACCGCCCCCGATGCGACGCTTGCCAATGCTGAGGCCTGTGCCGCCAGCGGTCGAAAAATGGTTATAGGTACCACCGGTTTTACTCCGGAGCAACGCGCCCAGCTGGTTTCTCTGGCGGATCGCACTGCCCTGTGTATGGCATCCAACTTCAGTACCGGGGTGAATTTATGTTTCAAGTTGCTGGATATGGCAGCCAGCGTGCTGGGTGATGAAGTCGATATTGAGATTTACGAGGCCCACCACCGCCATAAGGTTGATGCGCCGTCAGGCACAGCACTAAGTATGGGTGAGGTGGTAGCCAGCGCACTGGGTCGTGATCTGAGCGAAGTCGCTGTCTACGGTCGCGAGGGACAGATGGGCGCGCGTGATCGGCAAACCATCGGCTTTGCCACAGTCCGGGCCGGTGATATTGTCGGCGACCATACCGTGATATTTGCGGCTGAAGGGGAGCGGGTGGAAATCACGCACAAGGCATCGAGTCGTATGTCGTTTGCCCGCGGTGCCGTTCGTGCCGCTGGCTGGTTACAGGAAAAACAGACCGGTCTGTTTGATATGCAGGATGTGCTGGGGTTGAAGTAGGCGGTACGACAATCGATAGGAGGCCTTTTCCTCCACAGCCTGTACTCCGCTTGTAGCGATTCTGTGCAGTTGTAGCGCTGTAAAAAACTCTCCTGTCGGGTAAACACTGTCTAATAACCGTCAGTTGTAGATATGCAGTTGTAGATATGCAGTTGTAGATATGCAGTTGTAGAGATGCAGTCAGCGCAATTATGCAAAGGGTGGCGGCCATAACGCCGTTGTGGCGGCTTTGCTACGCAAGGCAACAGAAATCGCCGTTTTTTGCCACCGGTCACACGCCTGGAAACGGATTAGCACTGGACATCGGCATGCCTCTTGCCTAGAATATCGAGCTAGTTTCTGTTGACGTGAAACGCCCTGCAAAGACACAGGTGAAAAGCGCGATTGAATGATTTGAAAGCGAGGTGAGACGTACGGTTTCATCTCGCTTTTTTGCAGCCTGATATCATGAAATCAATGAGTTAGTTTTTGGTACGGGCGATTCCTGCAGTTCTGGATTCCCGGTTATTTGAGGAGGTTGCTTTGAATACCGATAGCCATCGGTCCGCCATTCTTGCACTTGAGGATGGCACTGTTTTCGAAGGCATCGCCATTGGCGCGGAGGGTGTTTCCAGTGGTGAGGTGGTATTCAATACAGCATTGACGGGATACCAGGAAATTCTCACTGATCCCTCCTATGCCCGCCAGATCGTRACACTGACCTAYCCACACATTGGYAATACCGGTGTCAATGATGARGACAACGAGTCYGACCGGATCTGGGCYGCRGGTCTGGTGATMCGGGAYTTGCCRTTGATGGCAAGYAATTTTCGGTCYCGYCAATCRCTCGAYGCCTATCTGAAGGCAAATAACATTCTYGGTATTGCCAATATMGATACTCGCAAACTSACGCGWATTCTGCGGGAGMAGGGTGCCCAGAATGGYTGTCTGATGGCGGGTTCTGTCGATCRGGCAAARGCCTTGTYTTCGGCAAGAAGTTTTGCYGGTCTAAAGGGCATGGATCTGGCCCGGGAAGTGACGACYGCAAAATCCTACCYSTGGCGGGAGGGKACCTGGCGTCTCGGRCAKGGTTGTTCAGTSCCYTCGGAAAAWCCCTACAATRTTGTTGCCTACGATTTYGGYACGAAGCGGAATATTCTGCGTATGCTGGTKGATCGKGGMGCCAATTTGACGGTGGTYCCTGCRGAGACMCCYGCCGCYGAGGTGYTGGCCATGAACCCGGACGGCGTGTTYCTCTCGAACGGYCCCGGCGACCCGGAACCCTGCGATTAYGCCATCCGGGCCATTCGCGAYATTCTCGAYCACGAYATCCCGGTGTTYGGTATTTGCCTGGGYCATCAGYTGTTGGCTCTSGCCAGCGGTGCCAGAACWGWAAAAATGAAATTTGGSCACCACGGTGCCAATCATCCGGTGAGAAGTCTTGATGACGGRYTGGTMTTGATTACCAGTCARAACCACGGCTTCGCKGTGGAYGAACARACATTACCCGACAATCTGCGCGCAACCCACCGGTCATTGTTYGATGGATCATTGCAGGGCTTGCACCGCACTGACAGACCGGCCTTCAGTTTTCAGGGGCACCCGGAAGCCAGTCCAGGCCCCCACGATGCTGCGCCACTGTTCGACCATTTTTTTGAGCTGATCCGGGCCAGGCAGGCCAAGGATTAGTGCGCGAATCTAGGTAAGCGGAGAGCAGCAGTCGCTCCTGGTTACTGCTAAGTGGTTGTGACCTGTATTGCGTCCGCAGGTAGTCCAAGCTAACGACAATTGCCATACTGACGATAATTTATGCCAAAAAGAACCGATCTTAAAAGTATCCTGATCCTCGGCGCCGGCCCCATTGTTATCGGGCAGGCCTGCGAGTTTGATTACTCGGGTGCTCAGGCCTGTAAAGCCCTGCGGGAAGAGGGTTACCGGGTGATTCTGGTGAACTCGAATCCGGCCACGATCATGACGGATCCGTCCATGGCGGATGCGACCTATATCGAGCCTGTGGAATGGCGGACTGTGGCCAAAATTATTGAGCGGGAGCGTCCCGATGCCCTGCTGCCGACGATGGGCGGGCAGACGGCACTCAATTGTGCGCTGGATCTGGCTCGCGAAGGTGTGCTCGAGAAATTCGGTGTCGATATGATCGGGGCTGATCGGGATGCTATCGATAAAGCCGAGGACCGCAACCGTTTTGACAAAGCCATGAAGGCAATCGGACTGGAAACACCCAAGGCCGTTATCGTGCACAGCCTTGAGGAGGCATTGCAGGTGCCGGACCAGTTCGGTTATCCCTGTATTATTCGCCCGTCTTTCACCATGGGTGGTTCGGGTGGTGGTATTGCCTATAACCGCGAAGAATTTGAAGAGATCTGTCGCCGGGGGCTGGACCTCTCACCCACCAAAGAGCTCCTGATTGATGAGTCCCTGATTGGCTGGAAAGAATACGAAATGGAAGTGGTGCGGGACAGGAATGACAACTGCATTATCATCTGTTCCATCGAAAACCTGGACCCCATGGGTGTACATACCGGTGATTCGATTACCGTGGCCCCGGCCCAGACCCTCACCGATAAGGAATACCAGATCATGCGCAACGCCTCCATAGCGGTGTTGCGGGAAATTGGCGTGGAGACCGGTGGCTCCAACGTACAGTTTGCCGTGAACCCGGTGGACGGTCGGTTGGTGGTGATTGAAATGAACCCCAGGGTGTCGCGTTCCTCTGCCCTGGCCTCCAAGGCGACGGGCTTCCCGATTGCCAAGGTGGCGGCGAAACTGGCGGTGGGATATACCCTGGATGAGTTGCAGAACGATATTACGGGGGGTGCCACCCCGGCTTCCTTTGAGCCCAGTATCGACTATGTGGTCACCAAGATTCCCCGTTTTGCCTTTGAGAAATTCAGTGCAGCCAATGCCAAACTGACCACGCAGATGAAGTCAGTGGGCGAGGTCATGGCGATTGGTCGTACTTTTCAGGAATCTCTCCAAAAAGCACTCCGTGGCCTGGAGGTGGGGTCTGCCGGATTTGAACCCCAGGTGGATGTAAATACTGACGAGGGTCTGAATGAGTTGCGGGAGCAGCTCAGTGATCCGGGCGCAGAGCGTATCTGGTTTGTGGGCGACGCATTTCGCGCCGGCATGTCCGTGGATGAGGTGTTTGATCTCTGCGCTATTGACCCCTGGTTTCTGGCGCAGATTGAAGATCTGATCCGGGAAGAGCAAAAGTTGCGGGACCGGACATTGGAAAGTCTGGATGCCGGTCAGTTGTACGCCCTTAAACGCAAAGGCTTTTCCGATATTCGGTTGGCGAGCCTGCTCAACAGTTCAGAGACCGCCGTGCGTGAGTGTCGCAGGGCCCTGAACATCCACCCGGTTTATAAGCGGGTGGATACCTGTGCTGCAGAGTTTGCCACCGCTACGGCATATATGTACTCCAGCTATGAAGAGGAGTGTGAATCACAGCCTTCAGACCGCAATAAAATTCTGGTTCTGGGTGGTGGTCCCAATCGTATTGGCCAAGGCATTGAGTTTGATTACTGTTGTGTGCACGCGGCGCTGGCCATGCGTGAGGACGGTTACGAAACGATCATGGTCAACTGTAACCCCGAGACGGTATCAACGGATTACGATACTTCGGACCGTCTCTATTTCGAGCCTGTCACCCTCGAGGATGTGCTGGAAATAGTGCGGATTGAAAAGCCGGTCGGTGTGATCGTGCAGTTTGGAGGGCAGACGCCGCTGAAACTGGCACGCGCACTGGAGGCACAGGGTGTGCCCATTATCGGTACCACCCCCGATGCCATCGACCGGGCAGAAGATCGTGAACGATTCCAGCAGATGATTCACAAGTTGGGATTATTGCAGCCGGCCAATGCCATTGTCCGCTCTGCTGAGGAAGCGATTGCTGCAGCTGCCGGGATCGGTTATCCGCTGGTCGTCAGGCCGTCCTACGTGCTCGGCGGGCGCGCTATGGAAATTGTCTATCGGGAGGAAGAGCTGCAACGCTATATGAGTCAGGCGGTGAGGGTCTCTGAAGACGCCCCGGTACTGCTTGATTACTTCCTTTCTTCGGCGGTAGAGGTGGACATCGATGCTGTCTCGGATGGTGAGCACGTGGTGATTGGTGCCATCATGCAGCATATCGAGCAGGCGGGTATTCACTCGGGTGACTCTGCCTGTGCGCTGCCGCCCTACAGTTTGCCCGAAGATGTGCAAAATGAAATGCGCGAAACGGTCAAGGCGATGGCCGTGGAGCTCAATGTCAAGGGGCTTATGAACGTCCAGCTGGCGTGGCAGGATGGCAAGGTTTACGTAATTGAGGTCAATCCGCGGGCCTCCCGTACCGTACCGTTTGTCTCAAAATGTATCGGCACATCGCTGGCAAAAGTGGCAGTACGTTGTATGGTGGGTGTATCGCTGGCGGAGCAAAATTTTACTACTGAGATTATTCCCGATTATTTCAGTGTCAAAGAGGCGGTGTTACCCTTCAATAAATTTCCCGGCATTGATCCCATTCTTGGGCCGGAGATGAAGTCCACCGGGGAGGTGATGGGCGTAGGCGATACGTTTGCCGAAGCCTACGCCAAGGCGGAACTGGGTGCCAGTGATCCGATTCCGACTTCGGGAACTGCCTTTCTCAGTGTTCGGGAGCCTGACAAGGCCGGGATTGCGGCGGTGGCTCGCAGTCTGATCAAAAGTGGATTCAATCTGGTGGCCACCAGTGGAACCGCCCAGGTAATTGAAGATGCAGGGCTGCCGGTTGAGCGGGTCAATAAAGTGAAACAGGGGCGTCCTCATATCGTGGATATGATCAAAAATGATCAAATCAGTCTGATTGTGAATACCACAGAGGGACGCCAGGCGATTGCCGACTCCTCTACCATACGGTCCAGCGCGGAACAGCGGGGGGTGTATTACACAACAACACTCGCTGGTGGACAGGCGGTCTGTATGGCCCTTGAGCAGAGTGGAGAAATTAAAGTCCGTCGGTTGCAGGAATTGCACGAGAGGAATCAGTAATGCAAAAGATACCCATGACAGTTGAAGGCGCCACAAAGCTTCGTCAGGAACTGGATAATCTGAAAAAAGTAGAGCGTCCCAGGATTGTTGCGGCCATCGCAGAGGCCCGTGCACACGGTGATTTGAAGGAAAATGCAGAATATCATGCCGCCCGTGAGCAGCAGAGTTTTGCCGAGGGGCGCATACAGGAAATAGAGAGCAAACTGAGCAACGCCCAGATTATTGATATCAAGAAGATTCCACAGGGCGATAAAGTGATCTTTGGCTGCACTGTGGATCTGATCAACCTGGATACCGAGGAGCGCGTGACCTACAAGATTGTTGGTGATGACGAAGCGGACGTAAAATTGAACATGATCTCCTACCAGTCACCGATCGTCCGCGCCATGATAGGCAAGGAAGTTGGTGACATTGTCGTCGTTAAAACACCGGCCGGTGATGTGGAATATGAGCTTGACGATGTTCGGCATACCTGATGCCGAACGCCGCAATGCTCACTGCCGGGCCGAAGGCGACCGCAACAGATTGGATAAATGCCGATTGGGTTGTTCTGCCCTTCTCAACAGGAGCACAATATGTCCAATGGTTTGAACCACCTCTGCCCCCAGCGTATCCGTTAGGGTTTCAATGATCGTCTGCTTTACCTCGCGGTCGTCCACAGAAAGTTTCACTTTGATGAGCTCATGGTCATTGAGTGCGCGGTCAATTTCTGCGATAACTGATTCGGTGAGGCCTTTTGCTGCAACGGTGACCACCGGGTTGAGTTTGTGGCCCAGGCGTCGCAGGTGCTTTTTATCATCATTGGAAATTGTCATAGAATGGTTGTCCTCTAAAACGGCGCGTATTCTAGCCGAACTGATAGCAGGTTGATATGGGCCGGTCAAAAAGCAGCCAGCGCTGGTTACAGGAACACAATAGCGATCACTATGTAAAACGTGCCCAGCAAGATGGCTATCGTTCCCGTGCCAGCTATAAGCTGTTGGAGTTACACAAAAAAGATCGTTTGTTTAAACCCGGGATGGTCGTGGTTGATCTGGGAGCTGCTCCCGGTGGTTGGTCTCAGGTGGCTGTGGCGCTGGTCGGTGACAAGGGTCGCGTTGTTGCCTCGGATATTTTGCCTATGGACAGTATAGCCGGCGTCGACTTCGTCGAGGGGGATTTTACCGAAGAATCCGTACTCGATGAAATTCTGGGGTTGCTTGAGGGTCAACAGGCCGACCTTGTAATTTCAGATATGGCCCCCAATATGAGTGGTATGAAGGCTGTTGATCAACCCAGGGCCATGTATCTGATAGAGTTGGCGCTTGAATTGGCCTGTCAAATATTGAAACCTGAAGGGGTTTTTGTTGCCAAAGTATTTCACGGCGAAGGTTTCGATGACTTTTTGCGCGATACAAAACGGCGTTTCCAGCAGGTCGTTACACGAAAACCCGATGCGTCCCGCTCCCGATCCCGTGAAGTTTATCTGGTTGCCCGGGGGCTTAAGGTCTCGGACTAAACAATATCAGCCGGTATGGGCTCCTCCCATCTCGGTTACCACTGCGCTCAAATGGCCGTTAGAATAGAACGCGGTGGCGCTAAAATGAGGAAGTTCAGTTGAACGACATGGCAAAGAATCTTGTATTGTGGTTGATCATTGCGGCAGTGTTATTGTCGGTGTTCCAGAATTTCAACCCACCCCCTAAAGAGGACAGCATCAGTTACTCTGCATTTATCGAGGAGGTGCAATCCGGTCGTGTCAGCAGTGTCGTCATTGAGGGTCTGACGGTCGAAGGCAAACGTGCTGATGGCAGCGCCTTCAAAACGATACGTCCCAATGTTCCCGACTCGGGTTTGATGGGCGACCTGCTCAATAACAATGTCAGTGTCGAGGGTCGCGAGCCCGAAAAACAGAGCCTCTGGGTGCAGTTGCTGGTAGCGTCCTTTCCGATTCTTTTGATTCTCGCTATTTTCATGTTTTTCATGCGTCAGATGCAGGGCGGTGCTGCTGGTCGCGGTGGCCCGATGGCTTTCGGCAAGAGTAAGGCGCGTCTGCTGGGTGAGGATCAGATTAAAACCACATTTGCCGATGTGGCCGGTGTGGATGAAGCCAAAGAAGATGTGCACGAACTGGTGGACTTTCTCCGTGATCCGTCCCGTTTCCAGCGTCTTGGTGGCCGTATTCCCCAGGGCGTTTTGATGGTGGGCCCGCCGGGGACGGGTAAGACATTGCTGGCCAAAGCCATTGCCGGTGAAGCGAAGGTGCCCTTCTTTTCCATCTCGGGCTCTGATTTTGTCGAAATGTTTGTCGGGGTGGGTGCTTCGCGGGTGCGTGATATGTTCGAGCAGGCCAAGAAGCAGTCGCCCTGTATTATTTTTATTGATGAGATTGATGCCGTTGGTCGTCACCGCGGTGGTGGTTATGGCGGTGGTAACGATGAGCGTGAACAGACTCTCAACCAACTGCTGGTTGAAATGGACGGCTTTGAAGGCAATGAGGGCGTTATCGTCATAGCCGCCACCAACCGGCCCGATGTGCTGGATAAGGCGCTGTTACGCCCCGGTCGTTTTGACCGCCAAGTCTATGTAAGCTTACCGGATATCCGTGGTCGCGAGCAGATTCTCAAGGTGCATGGTCGCAAAGTTCCCCTGGACGAACGCGCTGATCTGGGCATTGTGGCCAGAGGCACTCCCGGTTTTTCGGGGGCGGATCTCGCCAATCTCGTCAACGAGGCATCATTGTTTGCAGCTCGCGCCAACAAGCGCACAGTGACCATGGAAGAGTTCGAGAAAGCTCGTGACAAGATCATGATGGGTGCCGAGCGGCGCTCCATGGTGATGTCTGAGAAAGAGAAAGAAAATACGGCCTATCATGAGGCGGGTCATGCCATTGTCGGGCGTATGATGCCCGAACACGATCCGATCCATAAGGTCAGTATTATCCCCCGCGGTCGTGCGCTCGGTGTCACCCAGTTTCTGCCGGAAGAAGACAAATACAGCATGAGTCGCCGTCAGTTGGAAAGTCAGCTTTGCAGTCTCTTCGGTGGTCGTATTGCTGAACAACTTATTCATGGGGCTGACGGTGTGACCACCGGGGCGTCAAACGACATCGAGCGGGCTACCCAGATGGCCCGCAATATGGTGGTGCGCTGGGGTTTGTCCGACAAAATGGGGCCGGTTTTGTATGGCACGGAGGAGTCGCAGATTCCCGGTGCTGGCAATACCACTTACTCGGAAGAAACTGCCCGTGAGATTGATGTTGAGGTGCGTCACGTACTCGATAATTGCTATGAGCGTGCGAAAAAAATCCTCGAAGACAACATCGATGTGCTGCATGCCATGAAAGATGCCCTGATGGAATATGAGACGATTGATGTGGAGCAGGTCGATGACCTCATGGCTCGCAAACCGGTTCGCCCGCCCCATGACTGGCGTGACGACGATTTTGGTGGCAAACCTGCTCCCGGTGATCCGCCGCCCGCGGATGATTCCGGTAAACCCGGAGTCGTTGGAGGTCCCGCCGAAGAACATTGATGGTCCGACAGCCCCGTCCTTAATGGGCCGGGGACTGTACAATCACATTTTTTGAGTCGGTGGCAAAGTATCCTGATTTTTTCCTCTGTTCATGAGTAAGGTTGAATGACAGATCTCACTCATTCGTTCATGGATTTTTCTCTACCGAAAATCATGGCGGTATTGAATATCACACCGGATTCGTTTTCCGATGGCGGCCAGTTTTATACTGGCAATCGCCAGCCCGATCTCTCCCGGGTTCTCAGCCGTGTTGATTTAATGCTTTCAGAAGGGGCTCACCTGATTGACGTAGGGGGGGAGTCCACTCGACCCGGCGCCGAACCGGTTTCACCTGAAGAAGAGTTGGCGCGTGTTCTGCCAGTGGTTGAAGCGATAGTCAGTCGGTTCGATGTGCCTGTTTCAGTCGACACCAGCACGCCCACTGTCATTGGTGAAGCGGCTCGTGCTGGTGCCTCAATGATCAATGATATTCGCGCACTTCGACGCCCCGGAGCGTTGACTGCTGCCGCCGCCAGTGGGCTGCCAGTCTGTCTGATGCATATGTTGGGGGAGCCACAACATATGCAGCTGAATCCCGGATATGTGGACATAGCCGCCGACGTAAAGACGTTTTTGCTGGAAAGGGTTGCCGCCTGTGAGGCGGAGGGCATTTCCCGCCGCCGGATTATCCTTGATCCAGGCTTTGGTTTTGGTAAAACCCTGCAACACAATTTGATACTGTTCAGGTCATTGCCGGAGCTGGTGGGCCTGGGCTTTCCGGTGCTCGCGGGGGTTTCCCGAAAATCGTTGGTGGGGACTATTCTGGATAAACCGGTAGAAGAGCGCATGGTGGGCAGTGTTGCGCTCGGTATGATGGCGGTCCAGCGAGGTGTGAAAATACTGCGGGTACATGATATATCCGCGACCGCCGACGCACTTAAAATATTGCAAGCTGTTGAGGGATAAAACATGGCAAGACTGTATTTTGGCACAGATGGTATTCGCGGCCGCGTCGGAGTGCATCCGATCACAGCAGATTTTGTGCTCAAACTGGGTTGGGCTGCAGGCAAAGTTTTCAGTTCACAGGCTGGTGGACGAAAGCTGATCGTTATGGGCAAAGACACCCGGGTGTCGGGTTATATGTTCGAATCTGCCCTGCAGGCCGGACTGATTGCGGCTGGCGTCGATGTGGCGCTGTTGGGTCCGATGCCGACCCCCGCGATTGCCTATCTGACCCGGACTTTTCGGGCCCAGGCGGGGATTGTCATCAGTGCATCCCACAATCCTTACTACGATAACGGAATAAAATTTTTTGGCGGTGATGGTTTCAAGTTGCCCGATGAAGTGGAGCTGGCTATTGAAAGCTATATGGACAAGCCGCTGGTGACCGAGGACTCCCTCAAATTAGGTAAGGCGCACCGGGTTCCCGATGCGGTCGGTCGCTATATCGAGTTCTGCAAAGGCACTCTGCCATCGGGCAGTGACTTTCAGGGTTTGAAAATTGTCGTGGACTGCGCCAACGGAGCCACCTACCACACCGGACCCAGTGTGTTCAGGGAACTGGGCGCAGAAGTTGTAGAAATGGCGGTGGATCCGGATGGTTTTAATATCAATGAGGACTGTGGTTCCACGCGTCCCGCCTTGTTACAGGATGCTGTTATCAGCGAGAAGGCGGATATGGGCATCGCGTTTGATGGCGATGGTGATCGGGTGATGTTTGTAGATCACAAGGGGCATATGGTGGATGGCGATGAATTGCTTTTTGTGATTGCAAAGCATCGTCACCAGCGCGGCGAATGCAGCGGTGTTGCCGGAACCTTGATGAGCAACCTGGGCATGGAGCTTTCGCTCAAGGAGCTCGGTATACCGTTCTATCGCGCCAACGTGGGTGACCGCTATGTTATTGAGGCAATGCGTGAGCGCAAATGGCAGCTGGGGGGCGAGAGCTCGGGCCACATTATCTGCAGTGATAATGGTTATTTCGGATTTACGGATGTAGAAATTCTTCTCGATATTTGAGAGTCGTCAGGACGACCCTCAAATCTGTAGG
>NVUM01000007.1 GCA_002733125.1 Porticoccus sp. | reverse complement strand
GGTCGGCCAGCACCTCGCGAATTACTGGAATCCGGTTGTAATTCTGCTCGGCCAGGGCGGCAAATTCTGTCGGGGTCATGGTCATTCCCTTGCGTCATCGGACGCAGATATATCAGACAATAGGGCGTAGAATGCTGCCTTTCAGGCAGCGGGGTTCAGCAACTGCGCCATCGCCAGCTGAGGTGAGCAGAATTACAGGATTGGCCTTTACCGGATGCCACGGATCCCTCCAACAGTCAGACGACGCATTCTAATGGATTCACCAGAACCTGCAAGGTCATCTAAGCCGTCGGCGTTTCAGCGCAATGCAGACCGCATGGCGGCGATGGCGGCAGCGTAATCCCCTGCACCGTAGATAGCCGAACCGGCGACAAAGGTATCGGCACCAGCATCGGCAACCGCCCGGATATTATCGACCGTCACCCCACCGTCAACTTCCAGCCGGATATCGCGACCACTGGCTTCAATCAACGCACGCGCTTCACGCAATTTACCCAGTGTCGCGGGAATAAATTTCTGGCCACCAAAGCCCGGATTGACCGACATCAGCAACAGCATATCCACCTTGTCGAGCACATACTTCACCGGCTCCAGACTGGTAGCCGGATTCAGCACCAATCCGGCCTTGCAACCGGCGTCGCGAATCAACTGCAGCGAGCGATCCACATGTTTTGACGCCTCTGGATGAAAGGTGATCCAGCTGGCGCCGGCCTCGGCGAAGTCACCGATCAGCTGATCCACCGGTTCCACCATCAAATGTACGTCGATGGGGGCACTGATACCGTAGTTACGCAACGCCTTACACACCATCGGGCCAATGGTCAGATTCGGCACATAGTGGTTGTCCATCACGTCAAAGTGGACAACATCGGCACCCGCTTCGAGAACCGCGTCTACCTCCTCCCCTAGCCGGGCAAAATCTGCCGAAAGAATGGAGGGCGCTATCAGATAATCTGTCATGGTCAGGCCTGTGTACTAATCAATGGCGAGTTACTATTCAATGACGGCTTACTATGCCGCAGAACAGCAGGCGTCGCAATCTGATACACGGCGACCCGAGAAGATTCTGCCGTGGCAAGTAGTGGGCTATTTTTTCTCCGGCGGCTCGGGCACTTCACAGCCCTTGACGCAGCAGCGGCCGGGCTGCCTTGAGGGGCGTTGACCCTCATCAAGCACACCGCGATCCAGCAGCCGCTCCACCAGATTCTGCTTTTCATAGACGGGGTAATTGCGCCAGATCTCACGCTTCATGGCCTCCGGTGAGCCACCACCGTGCAGGGAAATCACCGAATACCAGCCGCCCTGATGAGAAGCGGTCAGGTCCTCGACAAACCGGGCCACCTCGAGACGCTGGGCGGCGGGAATGTCGGGTCGACCACCCAGAACAGCGGCCAGTGATGCGGCGGTTTCGGGATTGTGATCTTCATCGGGGCCGGGCAGGGAGACGATCAACCCACCGGAAACATAGTGCGCCAGTTTGTGCATGTCATAAATCTTGGTGGCCAGCAAAAGCTTGCCGATATTGGAAAAGACCGGATCGGGCATCGCCACGCCGGCGGGATCACTCACGCAGTAAACCGACGCGGCCACACCACAGGCAAAAAAACTTTCGGTGATGGTAATCAGCTCCACCATGGCATCGCGAATATGGCCGTGGCGATCTGGATCCAGACCATTGGCCTCGGTGATCAGCGCACCGGCACCGATCAATAAATCGCCAAACCCGGCCCGGGCACCGATACAGGAGTGGCGGTGATGGGTGGCATAACTGGTGGTCAAAAAACCACCCTCCTCGTATTCACCCGCCAGAAACACGCGCGCGTGGGGCACAAAGACCCTGTCGAAAATGACCACGCCGGTCGACTGGCCATATTTCGCGGAGAATTTTGCCGCGCTCTCACCGGGTCGACCTGCGGGCCGGGCCACGATGGTAATCCCCGGTGCGTCAACCGGCACGGCACAGGCCACGGCGAAATCGGCATCTTCTTCCGTGTGAGTGCGGCAGGGCATCACCAGAAACTCATGCATATAGGGGGCGCCGGTGACAATCGCCTTGGTGCCGCTGATCACAATCCCGTCCACCCGACGCTCCACGATATGCACATAGGTATCCGGATTTTCCTGCTGCCCCGGTCGCCGGGAGCGGTCGCCCTTGGCATCGGTCATCGCTACGCCCAGGGTGAGGTCGCGCTCCTGAACATCGTGCAGATAGTCGAGAAAACGCGGATGGTAATCGGTACCGTGATTGGCGTCTGTCAATTGGGTTGACTGAAACAGCGCATTCAGACCGTCCTGAGACAGGTAACGCTGAGCGCAACCGGATTCGGCGCAGACCAATCTGACGGCTTCCAGCTTTTGCAGCAGGTCATTGGCACTTTCATTGATATGCAACATCCGGTTGACCTGTTTCCCGGAAGTACTCTGGGTTGCCGTCATCAGCGCCGCATGGCGAAGATTGCAGGCATAGTCATAGGTCACTCCCACTGCTGCAATGCCGGGAGCCAGGAGCGGCTCATCCACCACACTGTCTACCTGACTGCCATTGATAAATACCCTGGGTTGATAGCGCCGCAGGGATTCACGATACTCAGCTGCCGTCATCAGCATGGAAAATCTCCCAAATGTTGGTTTGCGGACGCAATCTAACACTGTTAGAATTTTTCTGTCAAACCAAGCCGAGCCTGCCTGTCATGCCAACCTCGCCGACCAAGCAACCCGTCACCGAGTCTCAACAAATCGTCAAGGGCAAGCGCCCCTCGGCCAGCAGTGCGCTGAAACGTGACATCATTCTGCGGGCGGCTCGCCGGGTCTTCGAAGCGGAGGGCCTCGAAGGGGCGAGCTTACGCGCTATCGCCAAAGAGGCCGGATACACCCCCGCCGCGCTGTATTTTCACTTCGATTCCAAAGAGGCTGTCTATGCGGAATTGCTGACCCACTCCTTGACGACGTTGAATACCGACATTGCAGCCGCCATTCAACAGGCCGACACGCCCGTGCAACGACTCAAGGCCTCCGCCATGGCGTTTTTTAATTACTATCGAACTAATCCCGGCGATCTGGATCTGGGTTTTTACCTGTTCCGTGGTGGCATGAAGCCCAAGGGGCTCGGCCGGGCGAGGGATGCCGAGCTCAATCAACAGCTGCAATCCAGTCTGCAACCCATCACGGATGCCGCCCTGGCCATGGGCGCCAGCGCAACCCATGCCAACGAAATAACGGCCAGTGTCTTCGCCTACGCCACGGGCCTGCTATTGCTGGCACATACCGGTCGCATCAGAATTTTCAATGCCAGCGCCGAGCAGATGATGGCCAGTTTTTCCGACACACTGACCACCCGGATCGACGGAGAAATACCATGCTGACAATTGATCCGACGCAATCCCTGCTGCTGGTCATTGATATGCAGACCCGACTGTTACCAGCCATCCATCAGGGCGACCAGGTCATCCGCAACCTCGAACAGCTCATTCAATCGGCCAGAACTCTCGGTATACCCGTCGTTTACACCGAACAGAATCCCGGGGGGCTTGGTGCCACAATACCGGCATTGGCGGCCCGCAAGGGGGAAGCGGTTCTGGAAAAGATGACCTTTGATGCGGTTAAAACCGGGCAACTGCTGGCACTGGCCGGTGACCGCCGACAATGGGTAATTGGTGGCTGCGAAAGCCATGTCTGTGTTCTGCAAACCGTACTCGGACTCAGGATGGCGGGCAAGAAGGTCTATCTGGTGAGCGATGCTACCGGTTCCCGAAAACCCCATGATCGCGAAACGGCCATTGCCAGAATGGCCCGCCACAGCTCGGAAATCGTCACCACCGAAATGGTGATTTTCGAATGGTTGGAAAGCGCCGAGCACCCCCGGTTTCGCGATCTGCTGCAACCGCTGAAATAATCAGAGGAAACCGACCAGGGACCTGCAATCCCGATCCGGAGCCTTTTTGGTATGGCGGGTGAAATTCACCCGTAAATATGAGACAGTTCAATCTCCTTAATACCAGTCTGAACACCCCATGAACACGCACAGTTTTCGTCTGATCGTATCCTGTCCGGACCGCGTTGGTCTGGTGGCCGCCGTGAGCTCATTCCTCGCCAGCGAGGGTGGTCTGCTGACCGAAGCAAACTACTATCGGGACCCCGACAGCAACTGGTTCTTTATGCGCCAGGTGATCGCCGCCGATTCGCTGCCCTATGGTGCGGAGGAACTCACTGCGCGCTTCGCGCCGCTGGCAGAACAATACGACATGCAATGGCGGCTGACGGATACCAGCAAGCCGAAACGGGTAGTGTTAATGGCCAGCACCCAGGCCCACTGTCTGTCTGACCTTTTATACCGCTGGCGCAGCGGTGAAATGCAGTTTGATATCCCCTGTGTGATCTCGAACCATGATGAACTGCGCAGTTATGTGAACTGGCATAATATTCCCTATCACCATATACCGGTGGATCAGAGTGACAAGACGGCGCACTTTGCAGACGTGGCAACGCAAATTGCCCAGAGCAGGGCGGATGTGATCGTGCTGGCGCGCTACATGCAAATCCTGCCGCCGGCACTGTGCGCCACCTACCCGGGACAGATCATCAATATCCACCACAGTTTTTTGCCGGCCTTTGTCGGAGCAAAACCCTACCACCAGGCGGCGGAAAGAGGTGTGAAGCTGATCGGCGCCACCTGTCACTATGTGACCAGCGACCTGGATGCCGGCCCGATTATCGAGCAGGATGTGGTCCGCATCAGCCATCACGACAGCGTTCCAGACCTGGTGCGCAAGGGCAAGGATGTGGAAAAAAATGTGCTGGCCAAAGGCCTGCGCTATCACCTTGAGGATCGCGTGCTATTGCACGGCAACAAAACTATCGTTTTTGAATAGCACCGCCTGCATCATCGGCGGCCATTTTTGCCCGACATCCAGAATTTCTGCATTTCGATATACATGAAAGAGGCCGTCCAGCCGATCAGGATAAGACCGATCAGGGCTTCCAGTACGGAAAGAAAACGGATATGGCCAAATGGCTCGATGTCGCCATAGCCGAGCGACGTGTAGTTACTGAAGGAGAAATAAATACAGTCCAGCAGGGAGCCGTCAAAGTTGCCGCCCAAAGCACTGCCCCCCACTTGCAGCAGCAGATAGTAGGCCCAGGCAAAAACCCATATTTCCGCCACATGGGCAATGAAGGCCGCAAAGACTGCCACCAGAACCCGCAACCGTGGCCGGATATTCAGCATTGGCAAAACCGTCGCCAGCCGCGATAACACCTCATAGTGAATGAGCACAGCCAGGGCAACCACCACCGAATTGAAGCCAAAAACGCCAGCAAGCTCTGTCAACTCTAACTCCCCACGATGACAAACCGATATGCCCGGTAGTTGAACAGCACCATGGCCATCATCAATACCACGGTAATAAACCACTCGTTGCCACGCAGGCCGATATGGGACCAGACATAGTGGCGCAGAAACTCCCACTGGGTTACCAGTCGTTCACCGCGCCGCTCGCGCAGCCAGACCTCGAGCCTGGTGAGCGGGCAACGCCAACCCACCAGCATAATCGCAATGCCGTACAGTGCCCCGGCCAAGTGCCACCAGAGCAGGATGGGCCACTGAAAAGCCAGCAAACCACCGGCGATCACAAACAGTACGAAACCGAAATGCACCAGTGCCACCATTAAAATCAGAAAAAAGTAGGCCATAGCGCTAATGTAACGCCAACAACCGGGTATTGCATCTCCCCGAGAGGGCCGCATGCCATTACAGTTATTGCATTCACCAACCGTTGTCGTAACACTTGTCGGAGTTATTGTTCAGGCACACTTATGAAATATACCGACCTGCGAGAATTCATTCAGTTTCTGGAACAACGCGGTGAGCTTAAACGCATCTCCGTGGAAATCGATCCCTATCTGGAAATGACCGAAATCTGTGATCGAACCCTGCGGGCTGGCGGCCCYGCMCTGYTGTTYGAAAAYCCCAGGGGCTTTGACATCCCGGTGCTGGGCAACCTGTTTGGCACACCGGAACGGGTCGCCATGGGGATGGGCCAGGAGAGTGTCGCCGCCCTGCGCGAAGTGGGTGAACTGCTGGCTTTTCTGCGAGAGCCGGAACCACCAAAAGGCGTTCGGGATCTCTGGGAGAAGCGCCATAAATTCAAACCCATCCTCAACATGCCCGCCAAAGTGGTGAAAAATGCTCCCTGTCAGGAAGTAATTATCGAGGGCGGCGACGTGGATCTGGGCAAACTGCCCATCCAGACCTGCTGGCCCGAGGATGCAGGCCCACTGATTACCTGGCCTCTGGTGATTACCCGGGGACCGGAAAAAGAGCGCCAGAATCTCGGCATCTACCGACAGCAGGTGATTGGCAAAAACAAGCTGATCATGCGCTGGCTGTCACACCGCGGTGGCGCACTGGACTTCCGCGACTGGCAACTGGCGCATCCGGGGAAACCCTTCCCGGTAGCTGTCGCGCTGGGTGCGGATCCGGCCACCATTCTCGGCGCCGTCACCCCGGTGCCGGACACACTCTCTGAATACGCGTTTGCCGGACTACTGCGCGGCGAGAAAACCCGCGTGGTCAAATGTCTGGGCAGCAATCTTCAGGTCCCCGCCAGTGCGGAATTCATTCTGGAGGGTTACCTCTATCCCGATGAAATGGCCGATGAGGGACCCTTTGGCGACCACACCGGTTATTACAATGAAGTGGACCGGTTTCCGGTATTCACGGTGGAGCGCATCACCCATCGTCGCAACCCCATCTATCACAGCACCTATACCGGCAGACCACCGGATGAGCCGGCCATTCTCGGCGTGGCACTGAACGAGGTGTTCGTGCCCATTCTGAAAAAACAGTTTCCGGAAATTGTCGACTTTTATCTGCCACCGGAGGGCTGTTCCTACCGGATGGCCGTGGTCACCATGAAGAAACAGTACCCGGGCCATGCCAAACGGGTGATGATGGGGGTCTGGTCATTTTTGCGGCAGTTCATGTACACCAAGTTCGTGGTGGTTACCGATGATGATGTCAATGCRAGGGACTGGCAGGATGTGATCTGGGCCATGACGACCCGGATGGACCCGCGACGGGATACGGTGATTATCGACAATACGCCTATCGACTACCTGGATTTTGCATCGCCGGTCTCAGGCCTCGGCTCAAAAATCGGTTTCGATGCCACCAACAAATTTCCCGGCGAGACCCATCGCGAATGGGGTCGCCCCATTACGATGGATGCCGGCGTAACGAAAAAAATCGACGAGATCTGGGACTCTTTGGGAATTGAGGGGAATTAATCCTNKCCTGRGTGTCGGAACAGATRGCCGYARCGCAYYTCTTCCGAMACTCACTCATCTTTYCTCAYTTACTTGTGGGCAATGGGTTTYTCAGTAAACAGGTAATCTTTCAGCTCRTGATCAAAGGTCGGATCCTGACGGCGAATCCATTCCAGCACCATCGCGGCGTGCTCTTTCTCCTCRTCGCGATTGTGGGCCAGAATGGCCTGCAGCTCGGGATCCTTACAGGCATCCACTCGCTGGTTATACCAGTCAACAGCCTCCAGCTCCTCCATCAATGAGGTGATGGCACGGTGCATATCCCTTGTTTTGTCGGTCAATTCGTTAATGGGTTCGTGGTAACCTTCATTGGCCATGTTGGCATCTCCTGTGTATGTCTGATTAAACGCTTTCAGTAATTAATCCGTGTGGCCGACAATCAATCTAGCGACTGCCAGCGGCTAAATCAAATAGTAGGGCCGATTTTCGGCAAGCACAGCCCTGCCCCCATAATACCCCCGATCAGCTCAAGCGTTGTCTGAAATCCTCATAACCAAATTGACGAATCACCCGCAACTGGTCGGTTTCCGGGTTCCACAGGGCAATCGAGGGCAAATTGATGCCATTGAAGGTCGTCGTTTTGACCATGGTGTAATGACTCATATCATCAAAGACCAGTCGCTGCCCCACTTCTAGAGGTGACGCAAAGCTGTAATCGCCAATCACATCCCCCGCCAGACAGGTCATGCCACCAAGCCGATAATTGTGGGCCAATTCACCGGGCAACCCGGCACCGATGACGGTCGGACGGTAGGGCATCTCCAGAATATCCGGCATGTGGCAGGTGGCAGAGGTATCGAGGATTGCCTGGGCCATGTCGTTCCAGGCCAGATCCAGCACCTCGGTGACCAGTACCCCGGTGTGAATAGCGACCGCCTCGCCGGGCTCGAGAAATACCTGCACCTGGTAGCGAGTGCTGAAATCCCTGATCAGCTCAATCAACTCATCCACCTGATAACCCGGCTCGGTAATGTGATGGCCACCACCAAAGTTAACCCACTCCATCTGCGGTAGCAGGTGTCCGAATTTCTCCTCCACCGCCATCAGAGTCCGCTTCAGGGGTTCCACATCCTGCTCACAGAGGGTATGAAAATGCAGTCCGGTAATGCCCTCCAGGGATTGCCCGGCAAACTGTGACAGGGGAATACCCAGTCGGGAACAGGGGGCACAGGGATCATAGATGGGCACATCGCCCTCGGAGTGCTGGGGGTTGATGCGCAGACCAAAGCGCAAATGGGGACGGGCTATTCTGGCTTCCTGTAACAGCGGTTGAAAACGCTGCCATTGGCCGAACGAATTGAACACCACATGGTCGGCCAGCTTAAGAATTTCCCGCAGATCCTGTTCCGTATAGGCCGCAGAAAACACGTGCACCTCGCCGCCGTACTCCTCGCGACCGAGTCTCGCTTCGTGCAAGCCACTGGCGCAAGTGCCGGACAGGTATTTGGCCACCAGCGGCGCCAATCGCCAAAGTGAAAAGGCTTTCAACGCCGCCAGCACCCTGGCACCACTTTCTTCCTGAACCCGATGCAGAATTTTGAGATTTCGCTCCACTGCCAGCTCATCCACGACAAAACAGGGGGAGGGCACCCGACTTGGGTCAAATGTTTCCAGCGCGTTTTCTGCAATTGTGTTATTACCTGTCAAAAATCAAACTCCTGTGTTCAGCACAAATCGTCATCCGGCTTTAACCTCCGGACACCATCACCCTGGGACCACACCGTGGCGCACCATTATACGTCTTTCAAAACCGGTAAAACTGCCGACGACAAACACAACAACTGCCATCGTCCTGCCAATCAACGATCAACTTACCGTCGATGCTACAACCATGTCCGCAGAGCCATAAATGGATTCCATATAACCACACAGGTACTGCTAAACTGTGTCCTAGTGAAGATACAGCCTGCTGACGCTGGCTTATACTTCGCATGTTTACGGATTACCACCCATTGACAAGATATTTCACCATGGATGCACCTCAGCCGCGAACGGATCATCAACACAGTGGGGAGTCCCATCCTCAACCGATAACACCTATCCGTTCATTTCAATGGGTCGGCTACAACGCCGCAGTCGCGTTGCTTTACTTCATCACGGCCAAAGCATCACTGCTCATTTACGTATCTGCAGGGCCTGCATCCCCCATCTGGCTTCCCGCTGGCCTAACAGTTGCCGCATTACTAATCCTCGGGCGGCGCCTGTGGCCCGGTGTGTTTCTGGGCGCGTTTCTGTCAGACCCGATGCTGACGCCAACCGCCGCAGGGGTCATTGCCGCCAGCAGCTATGCTGCAGGCGTGACGGTACAGGCACTACTCGGCGCAACCCTGGCAAGAGCTTACCTTGATCGCCAGGCGCTATCGGTTATACCTGGTCGCGAGTGGCATTTTCTGTTCTCGGCAGGTCCCTTGGCCTGCCTTATGTCACCGACTATTGGCGCCTCATCCCGTTACCTGATGGGCATGCTGCCCGCCGAGAATGTAGCCCAGCAATGGCTGGGGTGGTGGGCAGGGGATTCCATCGGGGTAGTGCTGATTGCGCCCCTGTTGCTATTACTCTGGCCGAACAGCCAACCCGGAGCCAGACCGCGTTACCGGCTTCTGTTACCACTGCTGATGACCACGATACTTTTAGTGGCCGGCAGCCTGACCCTGTCGCGCCTTGAGTTGGCAGAAGCCAGAACCAACTTTTCCCAACAGGTCAAAACACTCACGGAGCTGGGTTTCTTGACGCTGAAGGAAAAGATTTCGCCGCTCTACGCAGTCCAGTCCTTTTTCTCGGCAAGCGAACAGGTAACGGAGGCAGAATTTCTTCGCTTCAACAAGCATATCTCAAATCAACCACATATAGTCCGGATAGACTGGGCACCCCGTGTTAGCGCCGATCGGCGACAGGCATTTGAAACCGGGATGCGCGAACAAGACACCGGTGAATTTGCCATCAGCACCGTAGATCAGGATTGGCAAAAAATCAGAGCACCGGCAGGGGATGACTATTATCCGGTCCAATTCAGCACCCTTTCAGAAGATACTGCCTTCAACCCGCTGGGACTTGACCATGGTCAGTTTGATGATCGCCGTCGGGCGATCAACACAGCCATTCGCTCTGGAGAAGCTACCGCCAAGATTATAAATCTACACCCTTCCCTCACCGATATGCTGGTATTGTTTATCCCTGTGCTTGAACCAGAGAACAGTCAAACTTCCGACCGGAAAGACGTTGTAAAGGGCTTTGTACTCGGCATTATTGATTTCAGACAGCTGTTTCTGCCACTGGATCTCGCCGCCCGGGAAAATCAATTGCATTATCGGGTCACCGGTTTCTCGAACAGCGGCGACAAAACGCTCCAGGTCGGGGCACTGCCTACCGAAATACCCCCTGCCTGGAGTCAAAGCATCCGTGTGGCTGATCAAATCTGGCGACTGGATATGGCGATCGGTAATAACGCCATCAGCCATGTGGTCCGCTGGAGTTTTATCGGTTTCTCGCTGTTGGCTGGATTACTGGTATCTTTCGCTGTGCTCAGCAGCAGAGCCTACCAACTCGCGAGTTATCAGCATCATCAGGCCATGCATAACAGCAGGGAACTACTGAGTGCGATTATTGAAAGCGCCGACGACCAGGTCGCTGCCGTGGATACCGAATTCACACTCACGGTATTCAATCCCGCGTATGTCGAATTCGTTCAACAAGTGTTCGAGGTGACGCCGGAAGTGGGGCAGATTATCGATGGTGTTCCCCCAAAATCCGGTGCCAACGTCGAATATGCCGGTGAAATTCGCAACAATATCAAAAAAGCCCTGGTCGGAGCGGCTGTCAAAACCAGCAAAAAAGTCACCCTGGCCGATCAGACCAGAGTCTTTGAAGTCTACTATAACCCCATAATCAGCACCGACGGCACCATCATCGGTGCCACCCGAATCGCCCGGGATATCACATCACAACGAGAGCTGGAGGCCAGCCTCCAGCAGCGACTCGATGAGTTGCGCCGCTGGCAGAAAACCACACTTGGCAGGGAATCCCGTACACTCGAGTTAAAACGTGAGGTTAATCAACTGCTTTTACAGATGGGCAAAACCCCTCGTTACGATGACCGGGGCGAAATACTATGAGCACGGCCTTCCTGCCACTCCTGCAAAATACAGCCCTGTTACTTGCGGTGGTGCTGCTTTATGACATGAGCCGCTCGCTGCACCCCCCGGTAAGACCATCGCTCAATCATCTTGTAGTTGGCCTGATCATGGGCGCTATCACTGTTGCCCTGATGCTGTCGCCTTTCAGCTTTACGTCCGGCATCCACTTTGATACCCGATCGGTGTTGGTCACACTGACGGGCCTGTTTTTTGGCACCCTGCCGACCATCGTTACCGTAATCATCGCTTCACTTTTCCGGCTCTATCAGGGCGGGGCGGGGGCCTGGACGGGCGTCGCGGTGATTGTCACCTGCGGCACACTGGGACTGCTGTGGCGACACGTCAGGGCCAGCTCAATGACCACCCTGGGCTGGGCAGAGCTGTACAGTCTTGGCATTGTGGCGCATGTCCTCATGTTGGCATTGATGCTGACCCTGCCCGGTGATCAGGCAAGTGCAGTACTGGCGACTATCACCCTTCCCGTAATACTGATTTATCCGATTGCGACGGTACTACTGGGTCTGCTGTTGGCAAAGCGGCTGCAACAGGAGCAGAGCGCCAACCGCCTGGAGGAGAATGAAGAGCGGCTGCGACTGGCATTGTCTGCGGCGAGGCTGGGCTTGGTGGACATTGATCTGCAAAGCGGAGGGCTGGTTGTCAACGAGGGCTACAACCGGATTCTGGGGCGCAGTCTCGACCAATCCCACGAAACACTCAGCGGTGCCCTTGCCTGCATCCACCCGGATGACAGGCAACACGCTCTGGATACCTTTCGGCGCTACCTGAATAACAGTGTGCGCAAACAACCCGGCGAGCTCTATCAGGAGTTTCGCATTCACGATACTGCCAACAACTGGATCTGGGTCGCGTCACTCAGCAAGCTGGTGGCATGGGATGATAGAGGCGTTCCGTCCCGTATGCTGGCCACCCTCACCAATATCAATCCGAGGAAAGAGTTTGAACAGGGCCTTGAGACTGCCCATCGCGAGACGAGCCGCCTGCTCCATGAATCAACCCAGGCGCGACTGGCATTGCTGGGGGTGCTGGAGGATCACCAGACCGCAGAAAAGGCACTGAAGGAGAGCGAAAGAGCGCTCAATGAAGTCAGCCGTATCGCTCTGGTAGGTGGTTGGGAATACGATTGCGATTCGGGAATAATGCAGTGGACGCAGCAAACCTGTGAAAATTTCGGCGTTGCAAACAATATCGCACCCAGCTTTTCGTTGATCTATTCCCTGCTTGAGGCCGCCGATCGCACCACCCTGAAGGAGTCGCTGGAAAGCTGCCTCAATGAAGGAAAATCCATCGATCTCGAGCTTTCCATCGTCAGGGACAGGCAGGTTATCTGGCTGCGATTTATCGCCAAGGCCGCCCGGAACACGCTGCACCGTGTCACCTGGCTGAGGGGTACCGTACAGGATATTACCCAGCGGAAACTGGCCATCGAAAAACAACAGCAGAGCTATAACCTGCTGATGAAGCTGGCCGCACAAGTACCCGGCATGATCTTCCAGTTTCAACTGTTTCCCGACAAAACCAGTGCGATTCCCTGGTGCAGCCCCGCTATCAGAAACATTCTCGGCCTGGAAGCCGCCGACGTGGCAGATGATGCCTCCCCAGCTTTTGATCGCATTCATCCCGATGATGCCACCCACCTGCGAACCCAGATACGTATTTCAGCCGAAGAACTTTGCCCACTGCACGCGGAATTCCGGGTCGTGTTGCCGGAAGAGGTAACCGAGTGGCGGCTCTGCGATGCCATTCCGGAAAGGCTCAGCGACGGCAGTACGCTCTGGCACGGGATCACCACTGACATCCACAGCCGCAAGGAAAACGAGGAAGCCCTGAAGCTGGCAGGACTGGTCTACCAGAACAGCAATGAGGCCATGATGGTCACCGACGCGGCCGGCACCATTATTGATGTTAACCAGACCTTCACCACCATGACCGGCTATGCCCTCCAGGATGTTGTTGGCCAAAATCCCAGTATTTTGCGCTCCGGCAAGCATACAACGAGTTTTTATGCGCGTATGTGGAAGATGCTGGAAACCACCGGGCACTGGGAAGGGGAGTTATGGAACAAACGAAAAAGTGGCGAAATTTTTGCTGAATGGCTTTCCATCAACGCTGTCTATAACCCCGACGGCTCGGTTCATCGGTGGGTAGCACAGTTCTCCGACATCACTGAAAAGAAAGCCAATGAGCAACTCATTTGGGAACAGGCCAACTTTGACCCATTAACCGAGTTGCCCAACCGCAGGATGTTTTACGATCGGCTGGGACAGGAAATCAAAAAAGCTCACCGCTCGGCACTGTCGATGGCTGTGCTGTTTATCGACCTTGATCATTTCAAGGAGGTCAACGATACCCTGGGCCACGAAAAAGGCGATCAGCTACTGGTTGAAGCCGCCAGCAGAATTGGTCACTGTATCCGCGAGACCGATACCGTGGCCCGGCTCGGTGGTGATGAATTCATTATCATTCTCAGCGAACTGGAAGAGCGCTCAACCATTGAACGGGTATTGACCGACTTGCTCACATGCCTTTCCGAGCCCTATTCACTCGACAATGATGTCGCGTTTGTCAGCGCCAGCATCGGTGTCACTCTTTATCCCGAGGATGCTACCGACATTGAGGGGTTACTGAAAAACGCCGACCAGGCCATGTACGCGGCCAAAAAAGAAGGGCGCAACGGCTACCAATACTTTACCCAGTCCATGCAGGAATCCGCCCTCAAGCGGATGCGTATTGTCAATGACCTCAGGTTGGGGCTGGAAAAGCTCGAATTATGGGTCGCCTATCAGCCGATCATCAATTTGCGAACCGGCGACATTCACAAGGCCGAAGCCCTGATGCGCTGGCAACACCCCATTGAGGGATTAATCGGCCCGGATACCTTTATCCCGATAGCCGAGGAAACCGGTCTGATTCATCTGATTGGCCATCGCCTGTTCGAAGATGTCGCGGTGATGTCCCAGTCCCTGCGCGAGGACTTCCATCCGGATTTCCAGATCAGCATGAATGTCTCACCTGTGCAACTGAATAACCGCAGTAAAAACGTGTTTCAACTTTGGCGTGAATCAATGTTTGATCTGGGTCTGCCGGGACAGGCCGTGGTGCTGGAAATTACCGAGGGGTTACTGCTCGAGCAGCGCACCATGGTTACTGAGCAGCTGCTGGCCTTCCGGGATGCCGGTATTCAGGTGGCCCTGGATGATTTTGGCACCGGCTACTCATCACTGTCCTATCTGAAAAAATTTGATATTGATTACCTGAAAATTGACAAGACCTTTGTCAGCAACCTGCGGCCCGGCAGTGAAGACCTGGCTCTGTGCGAAGCCATTATTGTGATGGCCCACAAGCTGGGCATAGAAGTCATTGCCGAGGGAGTGGAAACCGGCGAACAGCGGGACCTGCTGACAGCCGCCGGTTGTGACTATGCCCAAGGCTACCTGTTTGCCAAACCCATGGCCGGGGAATCCTTTAAGGCCCATTTGCTGGCGGAACAAACACTACCCACCACAAAGCAGTTGCACTGAAACCCCGGAAGAAAARGTAGCTCCAACTCCGCGATCAGAACGAGTAGTCCTCAACYACAGTCCATGGCAGRCCGTACTTGTTCATGTCGTCCATGAACGGATCGGGGTTCATCTGCTCCATGTTCCACACGCCCGGTTGCAGCCACTTGCCTTCCAGCATCATCTTGGCGCCGATCATGGCGGGCACGCCGGTGGTGTAGGAAATCGCCTGGGATTGAACCTCGGCATAGCATTCCTGATGGTCACAGATGTTGTACAGATAAACGGTTTTTGGCTTACCGTCCTTGACGCCGGTCACCACGCAACCGATACAGGTTCTGCCCTTGGTGCGCGGGCCGAGGCTGGCTGGATCGGGTAGCAGGCGCTTCAGAAACTGGATCGGTACGATCTGCTGGCCATTGAAATCCACTGGCTCGATGCCCGTCATGCCGACATTGCCCAGCACTTCCAGGTGTTTCAGGTAGCTCTCACCGAAACTCATCCAGAACTGGGCACGCTTCAGGCTGGGAAAGTTTTTCACCAATGACTCAAGCTCTTCGTGGTACATGCGATAGATGTTGTAAGTACCCACGCCGTCCGGACAGGTGAAGGACTGCYTGGTGGACATCGCCGGAGTGGTGACGAACTCRCCRTYTTCCCAGTGGCGGCACTCGGCGGTCACTTCGCGRATGTTGATCTCCGGGTTGAARTTGGTRGCAAACGGATAGCCGTGATCGCCGCCGTTGACRTCGATAATGTCCAGGGTRTGGATYTCRTCGAAGTAGTGCTTGGCGATGTAGGCGGTAAACACRTTGGTGGCGCCKGGRTCGAAMCCGGARCCSAGCAGMGCCATCAGCCCCGCCTGTTTAAATTTGTCCTGATAGGCCCACTGCCAGCTGTACTCGAACYTGGCGGTATCCAGYGGYTCGTAGTTGGCGGTATCCAGGTAATTSACRCCSGYTTCCAGACAGGCRTCCATGATGGTCAGGTCCTGGTAGGGYAGCGCCACGTTGATCACCAGATCCGGTTTGAYGCGATTGATCAGCGCCACCAGTTCCGGCACRTTGTCYGCATCYACCTGTGCGGTCTCAATGGACCGATYGAGCTGCGAGGCAATGTGCCGACATTTCGCTTCAGTGCGACTGGCGAGGACTATCTCCTCAAAGACATCCGGCAACTGGGCGCACTTGTGGGTCACAACGCCACCGACCCCACCGGCACCGATAATGAGTACTTTTGCCATGCTTAACTCCTCAACCTTTCTTTTTGCCAGTCGGCAAACAGATTATCTTTCTCAGAACCAACGCTATTTGCGAAAACGGATTGGCATCACGCCACGATCAGTCGGGCTTAACACAATCCCGACCCTGTCAGTCCCGCTCAAAATAGGTGTAGCCATTCAGGCTGTTACTGAAAGTCTTTAACATTCGCTGGCGTTCAGCCACGCTGATACTGCCTGAACGCACAGCGGTCTCGGCACAGATACGAAATTTCTCATACAACTCCTTGGGGTTGTATTCTACGTAACTGAGCACATCGCCGATGGTATCGCCCTGAATCTCTTCGACAAATTCAAACTGTCCCTCGCCATCAATGCGAACACTCACCACATGGGTATCACCGAACAGATTGTGCAGATCTCCCAGGGTTTCCTGGTAGGCACCCACCAGAAACACACCGAGGTAATACTCTTCACCCTCTTTGAGGTCGTGCAGTGGCAGGGTGCGCGTTTCACCGTCAGCATTGGCAAACAAATCAAGTTTGCCATCGGAATCACAGGTCAGGTCCGCAATAATCGCCTTGTTGAGAGGCGCTTCATCCAACCGATGAATCGGCATGACCGGAAAAATCTGGTCGATAGCCCAGGAATCAGGCAGCGACTGGAACAGACTGAAATTACCGTAATAAATGTCTGCCAACGCCTCATCCAGATTTGCCAGCTCCGGCGGGATACGACGCAACGACGGCAACAACAGGCGGGTGCGCTGTAAAACCTCCAGATAGAGATTTTCCGCTAGGGCGAGTTCCCGCAGTTGCACCTGACCCTGACGAAACATGCGACGCATATCCTCCCGGTAGTGCGCCGCATCATTACAACACTCCTGAAGATTGGTGTCGTTCAGCGACTGCAGGGTTGCCCAGAGATTATCGAGCGATTCAGTACAGTCCTCTGGCAGCTGGTCGGGAATACCATTGGACTTGAAATAACTCACGTCGAGAATATTGAACAGCAATACCGAGGAGTAGGCCACGGTGGCCCGTCCCGACTCGGTAATCAGGGTCGGGTGAGGAATATCGCTATTGTTGAGCGCCTCAGTGATGGTTTCCACGATATCGACACAGTACTCTTCCAGCGAGTAGTTCTTGCTGTGAGTTTCGTTGGTGCGGGCACCCGTGTAATCCACCGCGAGGCCACCGCCCAGGTCGAGATGACCCAGCGGGGCACCCTCTTTCACCAGATCCACATAGTAGCGACAGGCTTCCTGAACACCGTCGCGAATATTGCGAATATTGGGGATCTGAGAGCCGATGTGATAGTGCATCAGTTGCAAGCAGTGCAGCATATCTGCCTCGCGCAACCGATCCAGCACATCCACCAGCTGCGTGACAGTGAGGCCAAACAGTGAGCGGTCACCACTGTCTTCAAACCAGTGGCCCTCGACCTTGGCGGCCAGTTTCAGGCGTACGCCGATCAAAGGCTCGATGCCAAGGCGTTTGCTCTGTTCGAGAATAATACCCAGCTCGGAGGGGGTCTCGATCACAAAGAAACATTTCAGGCCCAGCTTTCTGGCATGCAAGCCAAGCTGGATAAATTCTGCATCTTTGTACCCATTACAAATGATACAGGCCTCACGATCCTGCAGATGCGACATGGCGATAATCAGTTCCGCCTTGCTGCCCGCCTCAAGGCCGTGATGATACTGACTGCCAAACTTGGCAATCTCTTCCACCACATGGCACTGCTGATTGACCTTGATAGGAAAGACACCGCGGTACTCGCCCTGGTAATTCATTTGGCGGATGGCTTCGGCAAAACTTTCGTTGAGATAAGTGATCCGCTGATCGAGCAGATTCTCAATCCGCAACAACACCGGCATGGCATGGCCGCGCTGCTCCAGACCGGCAACGATATCGAGCAGGGAAATTTGGTGAGAACGCCCATTGTGAGGAGCAATAACCGTTATTTCACCCTTTTCTGAGAGACCAAAGTATCCGGCACCCCAGTCGTTGACGCCATAGAGACTCGCCGAATCCACAATCGACCAGCTATGACCTTGATGATCATTCAAGATAACCACTCCGACATAGTTATAATTCTATATAACCGCCGAACGTAACCAGAATATGTCAATATCATTCCAGCCACCCTCTGACAGAACACTGAAACACGGTATCAATGGCGCCAGTGTCGTCCGCCAGGTAAACGCGCCGTCACGATCAGCCACGCCGACTAGCGCCACTTTCACCAAAAGGCACCGTGAGAGAAGGCCATTCTAAAGGAGACGACTTTAAATTCCGAATGAACTTTTTACCGGGGTCAGGAGCCCGTTATCCATCGGGCATCGCAAATGGCGAGCAGGTCCTAGCTCATGTCTGCCCAGGGGTTTGACTTGTCGAATATCACTGCGTTGCCAAAACCCGGCATGGTCAACCCATCACGACTGAATTGAATGGCGCTATCATCAATGACCTGCTCGCCAAACCGGTAAATGACATCAAGCTCTGCGCGATCAGCCCGCAATTCATAATCCGCTGCCCGCTGGCGGGTGTGCTCAAGGCGCGAACGGTAGTCATCCATTGCCGCACCGTAACGACGACTCAGCATGTCCCCGACCTTGCGTGGGGAGATGACCACGGCCGTTGCATTATTGCCACCAAAGCCCTTGGAGTTGATTAGCGCCAGATCCATGCCCCGCTCTTTGACATCCCTGTCCTGCAAAGGAAACGAAGTATGGGTTTGGCAAACATCGGCGGCAACCCGGTCAATGGTTTTGATGCCCGGAATCAACTGATACTTGAACGTGCCCAACGCCGACATCAACTGATCGCCACTGGCTGAAGCAATCGTATGACCAACATAGGCCTTGACCGCTGCCACCGGCCAGTCACTGATCCCGAAAGCGGCGGCGACCCGGTTGAAAATTTCTGATTCGGTGACGCGGTTGGCAGGGGTGCTCGAACCGTGGGCATGAATAAAGCTGTTGTGCTTAACCGTGTCTTCACCGAGGATTGCCACTGCCGATGCAACCGCCTTGGCAAACGATACATAATTGCCGGCACCGGGTGCGGAAATGGATTTCTTCAGACCATCGGCATTGATAAAGACCTCGGGCACGGCTCCGTGAATGTCAGCACCCAGCTCCACGGCCAGTGCGTCGTCCATCAACACCACAAACTGCGCCCCCTCCGCCAGAGTAAAACCACAGTTTTCACCGAAAGGCCGACTGGCTCGCCGCCAATCCGGCAGACTGGAACCGTCGAGCTTGCAAAGTCCTTCGTCGGTGCCCAGCGCACCCATATTGGTAAAACCTTCAAATATCTCAGGYGTCAGACTGGCTTCGGCATTGCCCACCACCGCAACACGACGCCGACCACTGCGGATATCCCGCACAGCCGCCTGTAACACATAGAGAAAGGAAGCACAGGCTCCCGTAATCGCCTCGGTATGCCCCACACTGCCCAGCACATACGCATTTATAAAATCTGCCGGCATGGTGTTGAGTCCCAGGGCAAGCTGCTTGGAGGAGGTACGCTCACTGCGCAAACGACTTTGCAATAATCCGCCAAAACCCTCCGGAGCCAGCTGTCCAAACACACTGGAACCATAGACACCAATTTCGTCCGGGTGAACMGCAGCGACTATCTGCTCCCAGGGGACACCGACGGAGTGAATCGCATCGCTGGCGCCCAGCAATGCCAGTTGCAAYCCTCGCGGRTGAAATCTYGAACTGTACTGGGCTGCGGGATCAAAACCGGAGGGTAACTGGCCCGCTGCCTTGGCCARTTGCTCGGTCTGCACCGGYACCAGAAATTCTCCGGYATCACGRGAGTGWATTTCAAAACTSCCGTCCTCRAGGGGACGTACGTYCCAGTGSCCGGGAATCTGYGSCGGCATATCCCGGCGRCTCAGGGTAAACCGCACACCSCCTTCATCGTGTTGCTGCATTTGTACACGYTTRTGGCCAGTGATTTCTTCAGGGTTGTAGATKGCGTTTTCCAGGCGRCGGATCAGRGTTCCAGCCATRACCTGRTCRGCAAAGGTCGARGCSACGGCAGCCGCATCATAGGATTGYCCGGACTGGTCACGGTACGAACTACCATCCCACCTCACCAGMCCCATAAGACAGGCCAGMCCCACCARKGTYTTATTGCGCTCAACGGGGGACAGGGACTCAACTACCGTYCGGCGGAAACCCTGGTGTGAAGAGCTGCGCCCAGCGGCGTTGTAGCCACCAAAACCGACAATAACAGGTAAWGCTTGCATGTTGAGCYRCATCCAGTTGAATTTATAGATGCAGTCTATCAGGCATYYCYGGTTGMTTTTTGTCTKTTATAGCCATATATTTKTCCATTATGGCCAAAGARACGATTAATCRACCACCACCACTGCGGGTTTGCACCCTGCTTTACAACAATTTGCTGACTACCAGTGCCACCYTRCCGGTGGAAATGCTGCGCACTGCCGAGGCGGCCGACCGGGCAGCYAACCCCAAMAATACCCGCAGCATTATAGCTACCACCCTGTCYATTGATRATCAGCCRATCACCTCGCCCTCGGGCTTCGCCATTAGCCCCTCGGCGACAATTGACGAGATAGACCRCTGCGACATTATCAGCCTGCCCGCRCTGTGGMGAAACCCACGRCCTGCCCTGAAAAAATACRGYAACTATATCCCCTGGTTACAACACCAGGTAAAGGAGGGTGCCACCGTCATCGCAGTGGGYACGGGCGTGTGCTTTCTGGCAGAGGCGGGCCTGCTGGATCAGCAACCYGCCACCACCCACTGGCATTATTTTGATCAGTTCCARCGCGACTACCCACTGGTAGCCCTGAARAGACARTACTTCATTACCCARGCCGGCAACCTCTACTGCGCKGCCAGCGTCAACGCCATGGCGGAGCTGATGGTACAYYTGGTGGCSAGGYTATACGGTCGCCAGGCAGCCACACAGGTGGAGCGCAACTTCTTTCACGAAATTCGCAGCTCCTTCGAGCCCACCAGCTACTTCTCTGACAATGTGGAACACCACCCCGATGAACAGGTGGTGCAGGCACAAATCTGGTTTGAGGATAATTTCAGCAAGCCGATCAGGATTKTGGACGTGGCAAAACAGTTCGGTTTCAGTATGCGCACGTTTGACCGMCGYTTCAAAAATGCRCTGGGCCAGACRCCMCTGAARTACCTRCARCGYACCAGACTCAACAATGCCAGGGAGTTRCTGCAGAARTCYAAYCTGTCTGTMGCCGAAGTGGCYGCTCACTCYGGYTACCAGGAYSCYGCTGCMTTCAGYAAAATATTTCATCGCCAATTYGGCACATCRCCGATGAAATACCGCGAGACCGTRCGSGGCAAACTGTWTACYGCRCATTGACTNARMYGYWMCRMYRCCCCGNCNTGGRGTCAGATTGACATCATAGAATATAGAGCAACCAYTCAGCAGCCATGGCAGGCTTTTCAACRCCCTGGATYTCAATGCCAATCYCCACGGTCAACAGCCGATTTTTGCCTTTTGGCTCGTCGGACAAAACCTGCCAGTTGAGACGAATGCGACTGCCGACCGGAACCGGCGAAATAAAACGCAGRCCATTGACCCCATAGTTRATCACTGTCGCRTCGCCAATAAYGGCCAGCAAGTCGTCCARCATCATRTGRGGCACCATGGAGAGRTAGAGAAAGCCATGRGCAATGGTTTTACCAAACGGTCCYTCTGCGGCTCGYTGCKGATCCACGTGCAGGTACTGATGGTCGTGGGTCGCATCGGCAAACTGGTTGATCTGGGYYTGSGTRATKTCAAACCAGTCAGACTGGCCRCTAATRGGTYGTATCATGAAAAYATTCCGGTGARRGTNGGNGTGACGGTGYTAWCGGTCGAGAAATTCCCGGATCGCCGGGGCAACCGTATCCGGCATRGTGAGCATGAACAAATGGCCACARTTCATCAGCCACAGYTCGGCGTTGGGGATRCGGCTGGCGAGAAYCTTCGCGTTAACCGGCGGAATGATCGGRTCATCGGCACCATGMACWATCAGGGTTGGCATGRTGATTTTGTGTAGCCARTGCAGRCTCGACCAGRTYGCMAGTGCCAGCAACTGATAATAGTARCCGCGYGAACTGGTRGTCTGTACCCGGGAWRCATGCYTTTCCACCTGGGCCGGATCAGTGCGCATTTTACCGCCATAGAGRTCRCCGGCAATACGGGACATGTATTTTTTGTCCAGATAGCGGCGYGGACTGATCATTTTTGCCAGGRTGGWTGGATGCCCGGGAAACATTGCTGAACCGCAACTSGTCGCACAGAGCACCAGCTTTCTGCAGCGNNCCGGGNNTACTGGCGGGCAAATTGCTGGGCCAGGGTGCCACCCCAGGARAGCCCCAGCACRTCCACYTGCCGATARCCCARCTGATCGAGAATTTTTRCGGTCAGCTTTGCATAGGTATGCAASCGCCAGGGCARCACGGGGGCCTCYGACTTSCCCGCCCCCGGAACATCAAAAATAATCACCTCACAGCCGGGCATGGCCGCAATGAAACCTTCCAGAACCTCCAGACTGGCACCGATGCCATTCAGTAACAGCAGGGGTTTAGCACGAACATCGCTGCCCCGCCTGATGGCAACACGGATATTCAGGCCCATGACCGTCAACCAGTAGATCTGTAACCCACTGGTTTGCACGCTCACCAGATGCTCCTCAATGTTCTCAGCCGAAGACATAGGTGCCGGGGGCTTCCTCCATGGGTTTGAAGTGCTTGCTGCCCAACACCTTCGGTGCAGCTTTTCGCACCCCGGAGCGGGCCCGAAGCCAGTCGGACCAGTCGGTCCACCAGGAACCCGCAAACTGCTCGGCTCCCTCGAGCCACTCATCGGCATTATCGGGCAGGCTTTCATTACTGAAGTAACGCGCCCTGGTGTTGGTGGGGGGGTTGACCAGACTCTGAATATGGCCACTGGAGCTGAGCACAAACTTGATATTTCCCCCAACAATCCGGGTGGTCTTGTAACAGACTTTCCACGGCGTAATATGGTCGGATAACCCGGCAGTTACATACTTGTCACAATCCAACGCAGCCAGATCAATGGTCACGCCATTAATCTTCATCTCTCCGGCTTCCAGGGTGTTGTGCTCATAAATATCCAGGAAGTCACAGTGCAGCTCTGCAGGCAAATTGGTTGAATCGCTGTTCCAGAAGAGGATATCAAAGGCCGGCGGCGCTTCACCCATCAAATAGTTGTTGATGTGATAATTCCAGACTAGATCATTGGGGCGCATCCAGCTAAACACCCGGCCGAGTTCAGCGCCCTCCAGAATCCCCCTTTCCCGCGATTTGAGCCGCGCAGCCTGAAGGGATGCCGGCGTAGTGAAGACCCCCAGCTCCATTTCCCGGGAGTTCATGCTGAGCATACAGACAGATAGGCTCAGGGAATGCACCAGATCGCGGCCAGCCTGCTTGAGGTAAGAGGACAGAATTGAAGCTGTGATACCGCCGGCACAGGCCCCGACCACGTTGAGAGATTGACTCCGGGTGATTGCGAGGATGGCATCGACAGCTTCGATGGCTGCCTCAATGTATTCAGGCATCCCCCAGTGCGCCTGCTCCTCCGAAGGGTTTCTCCAACTTATGGCAAATACCTGAAATTCCTGATCGAGGCAAAACCGAAAAAAACTTTTTTCCTCATTCAGATCATAAATGTAAAACTTGTTGATCTGGGGAGGGATGATCAGTAGCGGCCTGCGAAACACCCGGGCAGTACGCGGCTTGTATTGAATCAGCTCCAGTATCTCATTGCGAAAAACGACAACACCCTCTGTCGTCGCCAGATTACCACCCACCCGAAACTGGCTTTTATCAACCTGGGCAGGCATACCGTTGTTGTCTTTCAGGTCGTGAGCATAGTTCTTCAGCCCTTTCAGCAAACTGCTGCCGCGGGTTTCAATTGCTTTTCTGAGTGCTTTTGGATTACCCAACAGGAAGTTGGTCGGAGCCATTGACGTGATCAGCATTTCTTTGACGAAACGGGCCCGCCGCTCTTCCATTCCCTCCAGGCCAAGGTCATCCACCAGTTCATCCAATGACTCCTCCCAGGCAAAATAGGCCTGCTTGAGCTTGTGATAAAGCTTGTTTTCATCCCAGGAAGGGTCAGCAAAACGCCGGTCATTCTTGTGACCTTCGTACTTGTCCGTGCCTTTGAGAATATCTGTAACCTTGCCGGCGAACCGCTTGCTGTAGCGCAACACTTTGGAGGGCTGTGCCGCCGTTTGCTTAACTGTTTTCTTGACGGCCGTCTTGAGGTCCTCCGTACTGACGCCAACCAGCGGATTGAGTGATACTGTCATCTCAATTGCTTTGGCCAGAAGCTCCTCGTGCTTTTCGGCAGCTGTTTTTTTACGCTCTTTGGACACTATTGGACCCTCAAAAAAGTCACTTGGAGGCAGGGAGGGAACACCGAATTTATCTACTCTACCACCAGCACCAGAGGTACGCATAGTAAGGATTTGCTCATCTGCCTGGGGCAAAAGGCGCAAACAGGGTCTGATGCTGTGTGGCGGTCAGCACTAAAATACCTGAAAACGGGACGCAATACCCAGCCTGCTGCTAAAGCACTTCTGTGAGCAGCAGTTCAATTTTATCCAGATCGGGGATCAATGCCTGCTGCTCTCTGACAGTAACCATCATCAGAACACAGGGTGGCAGCTCCGGCGGGGAAACCTGCTTCAGCAAACCATCGTCTGCCAACCTGATCAAATGCGGAAAATTCTGGATTTGCAGGGCATAAAATTGACTCAGACCGTCCGGCAGTATGCGGTATAACACCAGCGCCATCGCCCGGTCACCCAATGCCGCCCGCTCATGTCCAACCAGTGATTCAAAGGAAAGTAGTGGAATGCGTTCGGTTCGCCAGTTTATCCAGCCGTGCAGCCAGGGGGGTTGTTGGTCATCCCGTTGACAGTCGACTTGCTGCACGATCTCGGCAACCGCCGCCATGGGAACCAGCAGGCGGTGACCGCTGAGTGGCACAAGCACGCTATCCACCTCATCGAGCAACAACGGGTTATCGACAACCGGTTTGCTCACCAATTGCCCTCCTCAACAGTTATAGCTTTTTCTGGGGTACTCACTCCCGTGGGCACGCCTTTTATCCAGATAGAAAACAGCACAACTATTCTCCTGATTCAGTTGCTACGGGCATGAGATTAGCCATAGCTTTCAATAGCTCCTGCTCCTGATAGGGCTTGCCCATGTAGTGCTCGACACCCAGGGAGAAAGCCCTTTCCCGATGCTTTTTACCCGACCTCGAGGTAATCATGATAATCGGTATTTTTTTCAGCTCACTGCTGCCCTTGACTCGACGCGCCACCTCAAAGCCATCCATACGCGGCATTTCGATATCCAGCAACATGAGATCCGGCCTTTTTTCCTGAAGTAAGGTCATCGCCTCAAGGCCATCTCTCGCAGTGATCACGGAAAAACCTTCCCGCAGCAAAAACCGGCTAGTCACCTTGCGCACCGTCACGGAATCATCCACGACCATTATTGTGGCAACAGGAGATGATGTCTCGGGCTCACTGATTTCTTCACTGTCAGCAACAGATGTGGTCATCAAGCGGCTGCGCAGCAGCGCCAATAGATCCAGAATGACCACAACCCGCCCATCGCCCATCACCGTGGCTCCCGTCAGCCCGGGCACTTTGCTGAGCTGGATACCAAGACTTTTCACCACAATTTCCATGCTGCCCGCCAGACCATCTACCTGAATGGCGAAATGGCGGGTTTCAGTATGCACCAGAATCAGGAATACCGACTGGCTTTCCATATCTAGTTTCGGGGTTGAGCGATGGTGCAACAGGCGATCCAGATAAAGGACTTCGTAGTACTCGCCGGCATATTCGAGGCGCGCATCAGGATAGAGGTAATAGTATTCAAGCTCCTCCGGGCTGACTCGCACGACACCATCCACGCTACTCAGGGAAAGCGCATACAACTCGTTACCCATCTCAATCATCAGCGCTCTGTTAACCGATACTGTGAACGGCAAGCGCACAATAAAACGGGTACCCTTGCCGGGATCGGTGACGACTTGTACCGACCCACCCAGTTCGCGCACCTGGCTGTTGACCACGTCCATGCCCACACCACGACCGGAAACCTGGGTTACTTTGTCCGATGTGGAAAATCCCGGCTGAAAAATAAACTCGATGATATCCTGATCATCTAGGGTACTGTCTTCGGAAATCAGATCCCGCTCAATCGCCCGACGGCGAATAGCATCGACATTAAGTCCCCGGCCGTCATCGGACAGCAGCAGGAGAATATCGCCGGCCTCTCTGGCCAACCCCACAGAAATCATCCCGGTTTCCGGTTTTCCGGCAGCAAGTCGGTCTACTGCAGACTCAATCCCGTGGTCAATGGAATTGCGAATCATATGTTCCAGCGGGGCCAGCATCTGCTCCATGACAGAGCGGTCCATCTCACCGTCAATATTGATCAGTCGTAGTTCAACTTTTTTCCCCACCTCATCACTGACCTGCCTGACCATCCGGCGCAACCTGGGCACAATCCGGCTGAACGGTACCATCCGGGTACGCATCAACCGCTCCTGGATATCCGTGTTGATACGCGACTGAATCAACAGCTGCCCTTCGGCAGACCTGGCCTTGTCCGCCAACGTTTCCTTCAGATCCTGAATGTCGTACGCGGACTCCAGCAACGCCTGTGACAATTGCTGTAATTGGGAATAACGGTCCATTTCAAGTGAGTCAAAACCCTCCGGAGGTTGCATCGCCTCCATTTGTTCCTGGCGGAACATCATGTGCGCTTCTGTTTCGACGCCAATACGCCGGACCTGATCCCGGAGACGGGCGATAGTGGAGCCCATTTCATCGAGCGTAAACGAAAAATCACTGATCTCCCGCTCTACCCGGCCCCGTGAGATACTGGTTTCACCGGCCAGATTCACCAGACTCTCCAGCAGCGGGGCTGACACTTTGACCATTTCCGCGGATGCAGCCGGTTGGCGCTGGGGCGGAGTAATGCCGGGTATGTCAGCGAGGCTGGCCCGCAGCTGGGCAGGAATTTGATTGACCTCGGGTGATTTCCCCACGGCAACCGTCTCTACCACCTCAGCTTCTGCCGGTTCTACTGGGGGCACACCCTCACTGTCATTGCCGAGCATTGCTCTGGCTGCCACCAGCGCCGCCTGGAGCTGATCCTGCTTGTGCAGCCATCGACTGAACACCGCTTCGTCCAGCCGGTCGCGCTGATGTTCGACAGCGAGGATATCGGTTTCAAAATCATGGCTCAACTCACCGAGCTGCTGCAGTCCAGCCATTCTTGCGCCACCCTTGAGCGTGTGTAGCGATCGCTTGAGTGACTCCACTGCCTCACGACTCTGCCAATTCTGTTGCCAGTCCTCCAGACAGCGATCAATGTCTTCCAGCAGTTCATTGGCCTCTTCGGTAAAGATCTCAAGAATGTCCAGATCGATCTTTTCACGGTCAAGCGGCATAATTTCCAACGTCGGGAGATCCCTGCTTTCAGCGGCATCTGACTCGACAGAGGCCACAGCAGGCGAGACGGAATCCACCTTTGGTTCTGGTTCTGGTTCTGGTTCTGGTTCTGGTTCTGGTTCTGGTTCTGGTTCTGGTTCTGGTTCTGGTTCTGGCAGGGAAACTACCCCAGGCATTTCCTCACCGGAGGCCACCGCAGAGGATAAATCACCGGTCTCTGCCGGGGAGGGCTGATCCGGTACATGCGCTTCTGCCACCATTGTACGGGACAGGGACTCCAACCGCTGCAGCAACGCATTTTGCGGGTTCGGCAAGTCCTGATTAGCGGCCACGGCATCCACCATTGCCAACAACAGCTCATGCCCCTCAGCTGCAGTATCCAGAAGTTCATCAGAAGGGGATCGACGCATCTCCACGAGCCGTCGGTAGAACTGGCTCAATGCTGCCGCCAGCTCCTGCATGCCCGGCATGCCCGCACGACCAGCCGCAGAGGCCAATCCATCCAGCTCGTCCTGCAAACCGGTCAACAGACTGAAGTCCTCGGGCTGATCCCGCCATTGTCTGAGGTGCTGATCTGTGTCAAGCAGGCGCTGCATGCCATCGGTCATCAGCAGATTGAGAAAACCGGGATCAACCTTGAGGGATGGCCTTGCTTCATCGCTGAGGATTGCAGACATGGCCTGATCGCGAAGTGCCGTCAGCCGCTCGAGAAACGCGGGGAGCTCGGGAATACTTTCCACCCGCTGCAAATCATGGACAGACGAGAGTGACAGTGTGCAATAACTCGCGCCATCATCAAGCAGGTTGACAATATCGTCCGTCACCTCGAGATGGTAGTTGTACAGCTCCTTGATAAAATGTTCCAGTGGCGCGATAAGGTCGCCAATGGGTTCAACCCCGGCCATCCGGGCACTGCCCTTCAGTGTGTGCAGGGCGCTTTGCAGTGCACTGGTGGGCGGGGAATAGACCGGGGCCTGCTGACGCTGCTCCAGCACAAACTGTTTGATGACATCGAGATAATCCACTGCCTCTTCGGCAAAGATTTCCAACAACTCAAGATCTTTTGTGTTCGGCACCAACGGATGACCGCCATCAACGACCGGTTCTGCACCCGCTACCGCAGTGTCACCTACCATTGCCGGGGAAGGTTCCTTTGCGTCACTGTCGTGACGATCATCAACGCTATCGGGCAGGGCCGTTTCTTCACCCCTGGCCAGCGCCTCTGCTGCAATTACCAGCTGGGCGACATACTCGGGGCGGCTGTAATCGGTTTTTTCAGAAAAGGCCTCGGCCAGATCGGGCAGCACATCCTTGGTCAGTCCGACAACCGCCATCAGGGTCGGGGTAATGGTTACTCTTTTTTCAATCAATCGGTTAAGCAGATGCTCGACCGCCCAGGCTATGCCGGCAAGCTGATCTGCACCCACCATGCGCCCACCCCCCTTGAGGGTATGGAAGGCCCGTCGCATCTCAATGACCGGCTGCTCTGCGTTGGGTGAATCGACCCATTGTTGATAGGTATCGTCGAGCGTCGCCAGCACCTCAGCCACTTCCTCCAGAAAAACATCAATGATTTCCCGGTCGACCGCATCAGCGTCAACAGTAGCTGGCTGCTCGTCACCCTTTTCAGCCCCTGTAACCGAATATTCAGTTAGCGGCTCAACGGCGGTATTGTCGGCTTGGTGAGTACCTGGCCCTGCAGCAAGTGAGTAACCGAGGCGGGCAATACTCTGTTCGGCCAGATCCAGAATGGATTGCTCAGCTTCTCGGTCCTGCTGATCGAGCACTTCCAGATAGTATTCGATACCGGTGATTGCCTCGGCCAGGGCATCGAGCATATTCCAGTTGGGCACACTCCGGACAGACAACACCTGCTCATCGAGAAATCGGTTGCAGGCATCGAGAACTGCCACTGCTCGGGGTAGCTCGAGAATCAGGAGCGCCCCCCGCACATCCGCAACCAGCTGGGATAGACCATCAAGTTTGTCCCGCCGCCATTGCGAGGCAATAAAGTCAACAATGGTCTCCTTGACCTGGTCGAGCGTATGCCTGGCCTCTGCCAGCAATGCCGCCTGGGCGCGGTTCACTTCAACCTGCATCTCCTGACCGGCAGCACCACCCTCAATCAGCTGCTTGTTGAGTTCCAGCCAACCGTGCAAACCGGTTTGCGCCTCCACCAGACAATTGGCCACGGCCGCTGGATGAGGGGAGTCCACTGACGGGTCAGTAATAAACAGTTGCAGCTGAGCTAGAGCCTCCTCCAGCAATTCACGCTGCCTTGGCCGGCCCAACATGGTCACGGCATCAACCAGTTTTTTCAGCCGATCCCCGGATTCATCGAGCAGTGCCGGTCGAGTATCATTTTCCTCGACCAACCGGGTCAGACATTCCTTGAAGTGCTCAATGTCCTGATCCAGCGCCGACACAATCAGCCGGGCGGCATCGGGTGCGTAAACAGGTGATAGACCGTCTTCGGTATCCTCTATGGTGACGTCGCTGGGCAGTGACTGATCAAGACGGTAATCCTCCCGGACTGCAATAGCTCTGGGGCCCTTGCTGCGGGCAAAGGCGATATAAAACAACAGGTTTTTAAACAGTACCTCTGGCAGTGGCTGGGTTAACCCGTCATAGCCCGCCTGCGCCAGTCGACGGATTTCACCCTCCAGCTCTCTCAATAACATCTTCAGGGCATAGCCAAGCGGAATATCCCGGCCGGCGATGCCTTCAAGCAGTGCCAGTACGACATTCCACAGTGGTTCCCGTGGCATCCCCTTGCTCAGCTCCTTGAGCCGTGAGAAGACCTTGTCCAGGTAGCTGAAGTTTTCCTCAATTTTTTCCCCTTTGAGCAACCCCAGTAGCGCGTACTGATACATTTGCCGTAATTTGCGCAGCAGGTTGGCCATGACCACCGGGTCAGGTTGACGGTCGTACGGTTTGCTGAGCCGCCGGGATGCTTCAATATGGGGCGAGAAGAAAGAAGTTTCCGAGATCAACGGTTCACCTCTGACCGCCCGAAACTCATTTAGCAAAAGCAGTAATGACTCCGGGTTGTCCCGACGGGTAGCCATCACCTGTCGCAGATAGTTCGGCAGCTTCAGCATGGCCTGAACCAGGACATCACAACCATCGGCCACAGCCGTTATTCGCCGCTCGAGTATACGGTCGGCAAGTACCTCCATCTCCTCGGCCAACAGCAAAGGGCCATAACAGTCGGCAACTTTCAGGGATCCCTTTATCTGGTGAATGTAGTCAACACAACGGCGAATACTTGCGGTATCAGTCGAGTCAGCCAGAAAAGACTCTAACGCCTCACAGGCGAGCTTCAAGGTGGCATCGACCTCATCGGCAAGCCATGTCAGCCCCTGCAATCTCCCGGTCAGCGCCATTTAATGCCCCCGCGCCTGGCTGGGGGAGCGCCGATAGGCAAGCACAGCGGGATCGCAACGGTCCCGTATCAGCACTGCCGGCGGCGTGCCAAAAAACTCACCGGGAGCAAGAATCAGACGACCAGCCGGTTTGAGGGCACCCGCCAGTTTCTCCAGTAGCATTTTTCTGCGTGTTGGTGCGACATATACCAGCAGGTTCTGACAGAAAATGACATCGAAGGTTTTGCCTGGTAGCGGATCGAGCAGATTATGCCGGGCGAAAACAACGCGCTTTTTGAGGGTCGCCCTGACACGCAGGAATTTATCACCCGCTAATTCGAACCAGGCGTGCTGCATGGCATTGAGATGCCTCAGGCGGCTCCGCGGGTATTCGCCGCGCCTGGCGATATCCAGGGCCGACTGGGACACATCCGTGGCCAACAGGCGAAACGGAGAAGACAATTTACCCGCCTGACAGAGTTGCTCTGAGAGTATCGCCAGCGAATAGGCCTCCTCACCACTGGCACAGCCGACGCTCCACAGACTGAAACCGGACGGTGGTTCCGATTGCGAGTCAGACCCGGGAACATCGGGACCACCCGTCAGAATGTTTGCCACATAATTAAACGAAGGAGGGTGACGGAAAAACCGTGTTTCCTTGATCAACAGGCGATCCACCAGGGCTTGCAGGTTCCCCGGGCTATCCTCTGCCTGCCGAAAAAAAGACTGGTGCTCAACCATTCGGCGACGGGCAAAGTCCGCCCAGCAATCACTGACGGCAATACCGGTGTGTGATTCAATCAAACGACACCAATGCCTGAATTTGCGCTCAGTCAATTCCATGGCGGGGTCCATCGGAAAATTCCGCCATCAATCAGGCCTGGCCATCCGGAGAATATGGCTTTTTCTTCTCCCTGTTGCCCGCCTGATCACCGGTATGCTCTTCCCATTCTGCAGAGAAGTCTTCATCTTCATCCAGTTCCCTGGCCAGGTGGTCAAAGTCCATATCGCCGTCATCTGCCTGTAGGGACTTGAGGATTTCCTCTTCATCATAGCTGCCATTATCGTCGACGCTAGGTGAGCGGTTTGGCGAGGACGCCTGACCTTGATACAGCGCCTTTTCTATCTCATCAGCTTCATCCTCGCTTAAGCTTGCACTACGCATGGGCTGGCGGACTTGGGCAACTGATTTGTCTGCGGCACCGTCCGCAGGTTTGACAGTCCCATCGACGGAGGGGTCTTCGGTGATATCGTCGACAGGCTCATCATCGGCAGCATCCTCAAAAAGTACATCATCGTCGAAATTGTATTCATTTAGGTCTCCGATCTGTGCCGGTTCCTGGTGATGATGGCGCTCCATGGAGGCGGGTAACTTGAATCCTGAGACCGAGTTTCTCAGGTCAACGGCCAGCTCCGCCAATTCACCAATCGACTGGGCCGTATTATTGGTACCAGAAAGTGTCTGAGAGGTAATATCCTGGATCACGTTCATCGTTCTGGAGATATGTCCAGCGGTCGTGGCCTGGTGCTTGGCCGCAGTGGAGATATCCTGAATCAGTTCTGCAAGATCGGCAGACACGGTTTCGATTTCCTCCAGAGCGCCCTCAGCCGCATGAGCCCGCTCCGCCCCTCTTACTACCTCGGAGGTCGTGTGCGCCATCGAACTGACAGCTTCATTGGTGTCGGTCTGAATGGTTTTCACCAGCGTGGCAATCTGCTTGGTTGCCCCCGCAGAACGCTCGGCAAGACGCTGGACTTCGTCGGCAACCACAGCGAAGCCTCGACCGGCATCACCAGCCATCGAGGCCTGTATAGCGGCGTTGAGTGCGAGAATATTGGTCTGGTCGGCAATGTCATTAATCAGAGACACGATGTCACCAATTTCCTGAGAGCTCTCCCCCAGTCGCTTGATGCGCTTGGACGTATCCTGGATTTGCTCACGAATCGTATCCATGCCACCGATGGTATTCTGTACGACTTCGGCACCTTTCTTGGCAATCGAAACCGATTTTTCCGCCACCAAGGCAGATTCGGCAGAGTTTGCCGAAACCTGATCAATCGTGACGGCCATTTCGTTGATGGCTGCCGAGGCACCGGCAATTTCCTGCGCTTGGTGTTCAGAGGCGTCAGCCAGCTGCAGCGCCGTGGCCCGGGTTTCATTGGCGGCAGCCGAGACGTTTTCAGAGGTATCCTGTATCTGAGCCACCAGAATACGCAGCTGGTCGATGGCGTAGTTGATCGAGTCTGCAATCGCACCGGTAAAATCCTCGGTGACAGTGGCATGACTGGTAAGGTCACCCTCACCAAGACCGGCGATCTCATCCAGCAGACGCAGAATTGCCTGCTGGTTCTGCTTGTTGTCCATCGCCGTTTCCTGAAGCCGGCGGCGGGTTTCCGCCGAGATCAGTACACCCATTAACGCCATAATAATCACACCGATGACACCGGCGTACAGCGCTGTTTGATACGTAAAACTGCGGCTCTGCGGCAGCGCCGCGATCTCATCGGAGATATTGTTGATTCGCTCCTGCAGGAGAGGCGATTCGTCAAGGATGCTCTTGCTTGCCTGACTGGCGCTGAAGAACGCCGGGGTAGCATCAAAAATTTCCTGGATGGAACTGCTGACAAACGCAAAATGTTCTGTACTGCTGTCCAGGTTCTCTCTTGCACGAGGTACAGTAACAGGGCTGATACCCAGTTCGGCATCACCATTCTTCATGCCCGCCAGCACTTGTCCAAACATTTTCACATCGCGGGAGAACTGGTCAGCGGCAGTTTTTGCATCGGCACTGCCGGCCAGCATTTTATCCACATTGCGGCCAATTCTTTCGGCACGCCAGATTTGCGCCTGTGCAAGTGCCACCTGTTCTGAGGTCGCTCTGCTGGCCAGCAGAATATCCACCACTTCCATATGCTCCTGTTGGAGTTCCGGCAGGCTTTGATTCAGGGTCGCAGCAACCTTGTTGAGGAAGATGACAGTGTCCTGATTGTCGATAATCGTACGGGCATTTTGCTGGGCAGTTATCCACACTTCCGAAAGAGCATCCAGTGGAGGGGCAGCCACCTCATCCACCAGGTTGCCGTGCAGTTTACCCCAGCTCTCCTGCATGCGATCAACCAAACCCTGCAGCTCATCAAACGCCCCCTCGTTGCCCGCAGTTGATTCCCGGGACAAACTGACGAGCCGGTAGGACAGCGCCCGCAACTCTGACGTTAGCTGCAAACTTTCCTGATCCCTGGCATTTTGATTGAAGACCATCAACAAGTTGAAGCCGAGAAAAACGACCACCACCATCAACAGCACCGACAAAAAGGTGATCAGAGATTTATTTTTGGATTTGTTGACCGCCGTTTTCATGTGAATATCACTCCAAGCCTGTGTTGCGGCTACCTTTGGCAGACCCGCACAAATTTTTCTGGGCGACCAGCTAGGCCGCCACTTCGGTAAAACGCCGATCTGCCAGCAACTGGCTGGGACGCAGCAAAATCCAGGTGCCATCCGGCTGGACAAAACCGCCGTCTGCGTACGGCGCGAGCCTGTCGGGGATATCATTCAGGTTTCTGGTAAATGTATCTACCTTGAAATGACGCATGCCATAAACACGATCAACTGTCAGGCCAACAAACATACCCATCATATCAATCACCATCACCCGCTGCTGCTTTGCTGAACCGTATAATTTGTCACCCAGAAACGCTGCCAGGTTGACTATAGGCAATAACCTTCCCCGCAGGTTTGCTATTCCCAGCACCCAGCGCTTCACCCTGGGCAGCCGGGTGTATTGAGGCATTTCAACAATTTCAGTGAGCTCTTCCAATGCAACCACCAGGTTAATGCCGAGTACGGAAAAGCACACCACCTTGCAGGAGGGGACGATATCCTGCTGCGCCGGCAATCCGCGTTTCGCGCTATTAAACCGCTGCGACAGGGACAGGAGTATATTGAACGGTGAACTGACCATGACTCTCTAGCAACCTGTGTTCAACTGATCACTTCCTTCAGAATGCTGATGAGATCTTTTTCATTGACAGGTTTGGTGAGGTAGGCCTTGGCACCCTGCCGCATACCCCAGACTTTATCGGTTTCTTGGTCTTTGGTAGTAACAATAATCACAGGGATATGTTCTGTTTCGCTGGCCTTGCTCAACTGGCGGGTCGCCTGAAAACCATTGACACCGGGCAACACAATGTCCATCAAAACAGCATCCGGCTGTTCTCTCAGGGCCATGCTATAACCGGCTTCGCCACTATCAGCCGCCAGCACCTCATAGCCATTTTTTTTCAGCATACCAGTGAGTCGGTGTGTCTCAGTGGGCGAATCATCAATAATCAGTACTCTCGCCATACGCGCCCCCATCCGGGATATCAGTAGTTTGTTCCGCTGTTGAATCCGGGGCAATCGCTCGGGGAGCAAACCTCTCCAGCGCCTCAAATAACTCAGCTTTGCTGAATGGCTTGGTGAGGTAATCATCAGCCCCCACAATTCGCCCTTTTGCCTTGTCAAACAAGCCATCCTTGCTCGACAACATAATGACGGGTGTAAATTTAAAGTGGCTGTTATTCTTGATCAGGGCACAGGTCTGATAGCCATCCAGTCGCGGCATCATGATATCAACAAAAATGATATCAGGCCTGGTATCGGCAATCTTGGAAAGCGAGTCAAAACCGTCAATAGCCGTAATCACCTCGCACCCAGCTTTGCTCAGCAGTGTTTCCGCTGTACGGCGGATGGTATTGCTATCATCAATGACCATCACTTTAAGGCCGTTTAATTGCTCTTCCATTGTTCTTTGTCCCAATTTTTGATTCCCACAAGTCCGTGCCACCTGGATGGACTTATGTAACACAATCATGAGGTTTTATCTATAACCGCCTGTTGGGATTGGCCACTGGGCACCATTTTCAACCTCAGGTATTGCGCTGACAGGGCGCTGGCCTTAAGTTACCGCCATGAATTGCAAACCCGCATGGCTATCATAAATAACATGCCAACCACGATGGCGTGACACAGGTAACAATTATGACGAGGACACTCGGCGTGGTCATGGACGCCATCGATAGCATCAACCCGAAAAAAGATACCACACTGGTGCTATTGCTCGCGGCTCAGAAACGCGGCTGGCAGCTCATGCTGATGGAGCAATCCGACCTGGCGCTGGAAAACGGTGAGCCCAGCGCAAGGATGACCCCCCTCAGGGTCAGAGATGATCTGCTGGACTGGTTCTCGCTGGATGAACCCCAACGGCGGCCCCTGTCAGAACTGAATGTTATATTGATGCGCAAGGACCCACCTTTCGACAGCGAGTACATCTACTCCACTTACCTGCTGGAAGCGGCGGAAAAGCGCGGCGTACTGGTCGTCAATAAACCCCAGGGGTTACGAGACTGCAACGAAAAAGTATTTGCCTCGCTGTTTCCTCAATGTGCGCCTCCTCTGCTGGTCAGCCGCGATGCAGTGATGCTCAAGCAATTTCACAAGACCCACAACAATGCGGTGTATAAACCCCTGGACGGCATGGGTGGCACCGCCGTATTTCATGTTCGTGCCGATGACCCGAATATTAACGTCATCATCGAGACACTGACCATGAATGGCAGCCGCACCATCATGGCACAGAAATTCATTCCCGAGATCCACCAGGGTGACAAGCGCATCCTGATGGTGGATGGTGTGCCGATACCCTTTTCCCTTGCCAGAATCCCACCTGAAGGTGACATCAGAGGCAACCTGGCAGTGGGCGGCAGGGGCGTTGTGCAACCGCTCACCGAAAGAGATCAGTGGATTGCAGCACAGGTTGGTCCCGTGCTGCGGGAGAGAGCCATTTTGTTTGCCGGGCTGGATGTGATCGGCGACTATCTGACGGAAATCAATGTCACCAGCCCCACCTGTGCACGGGAAATTGACCGGGCTGAATCTACCGATATTGGCGGCAAACTGATGGATGCGATAGAGGCAAGACTGGTCTGATGCCTGTCGCCATGCCGGAAATTCAACCAGAGCACCAGTCCGATCGGTTGGGATTTTCAATCTTCCTGGCTGTGGCCATCCACGCCATGATTATTTTTGGTATCGGCTTTAAACTCCAGCAACAACAATCACCGGCTCCCACTCTGGAAGTGACTCTGGCACAACATCACCATGAAATTATCGACGAAACACCGGACTTCACCGCCCAACAACAGCAACAGGGCAGCGGCAAAGAGCAGCAGATGGATATGCTCACCACGGATCAGCGCCCGGAACTCAGCGCCCAACAACAGCAGTCCCCGGCATCTCCACCCGAACAACAGCGGCAACAGACACCTCGGGACGCGGTCACCCTGATATCGACCACCAGCGGTGAAAGCGCACCGACAGAAACGGCTCGAGAAGCCAAAGAGGGCGATACTGCTGCGCAATCACCGCCTGCCATGACGCCGGAATTTGCCAGCCTGCAGGCAAAGCTGGATGAGAAGAAGCGTGAATACAGCACGCTGCCCAATGTCTTGCGGGTCACCTCCGCCAGCACCAAAGCCGCTGAGTATGCCGCCTACCTCCAGTACTGGATTGATCGTATCGAAGTCATTGGCAACAACCATTATCCGGAAGAAGCCCGTCGCAAGGCAATTTTTGGCGACCTACGGCTCGCAGTGACACTATTGCCGGACGGCACAGTGGAAAAAATTGAAATCCTGCTCAGTTCAGGACAGAGAGTGCTGGATCTGGCAGCGGTAAGAACCGTACGCCTGGCATCCCCGTTTGCGCCTTTTCCACCGGAGATGAAACAGTGGGACAAATTGGAAATTATTCGCACTTGGCAATTTGAGCCCGGGCACCGGCTCAACACCCAGTGACGCTATCATTACAATAAAGCACTACCTTTACTTGTTTTCTGTCGCAGCGCACCCATAATCCTAATATGGGTTCAACATCGTCCAATCACCATTTCGAAAGCCTGAGCAACCATTTTCTGGTGGCCATGCCGGGCCTTCACGACCCCAATTTCTCTCACGCCGTCATTTACATTTGTGAGCACGGTCCCGACGGCGCCATGGGACTGGTCATCAATAACCCACTGGATGTACCGATCAGCCAGATTTTTGAACAGTTTGAGCTGGGCTATTCACCACACATCGGCACCCAACCCCTGTTGTCCGGGGGGCCCGTGCAAATTGAACGGGGTTTTGTACTACACCGGGCAGGCGAAAGGCAGTGGGAGTCCACCCGAACTATTTCCGGTGAAGTCAGCCTTACCGCTTCACGGGATATCATCTCGGATATCGCTATCGAACGAGGTCCAAGCGAACTGCTTATCACCCTGGGGTATGCGGGCTGGGGGCCGGGCCAACTCGAGGAAGAGCTGGCCCACAACGCCTGGCTCACCGTCCCGGGCGATGCAGACATACTCTTTAACACGCCCTTTGAACGGCGAGCTTCGGCGGCAGCGGCAAAGATCGGGATTGACCTGAATATGCTGAGTACTGATGCCGGGCACGCCTGATCCAAACCCGATGCCAGAAAAGCCCGTCACACTGTTAGCGTTTGATTTTGGTACCGGCCAGATTGGTGTCGCAGTGGGTCAGAGTCTGACCGGTAGCGCCAATCCGCTGGCAGTGCTCAAAGCCCGCGACGGCATTCCCAACTGGGAGCAGATTGCCGGACTGCTGGCTGAGTGGCAGCCGGATCAGTTGCTGGTGGGTCTGCCGCTGAACATGGACGGTTCAGAAAGTGCCTTTTGCCAACGGGCAAGAAAATTTGCCCGGCGGCTCAATGGTCGCTTTGGTCTGAAAGTCGCCATGGTAGATGAGCGTCTTTCAACTTTTGAAGCCAAGGGACAGTCAAAAAATCACGCCCTGCGACGCACGGGCAGTTATATGCAATCGCCCGTGGATGACTTGGCCGCCGTAATCATACTCAACACCTGGTTGTCGGACCCGTCACTGGCACAGGCACCCTGATCCGAATCAGAAACGATTGGTGTGGACACTGCTGTCTTCCTCTACCTGCAATTCATCGGCAGCATTGGACAGGTAGCTGGCATCGGTTTCTGACTGGAGTTTAATCAGCAGGCGAAGATCATTCTTCGAATCAGCGTAGGTCATGGCATCCTCGTAGGTGATCAAACCTTCGTCATAAAGGGCATAAAGCGCCTGATCAAAGGTCTGCATTCCCTGTTCGGTGGAGCGCGTCATCAACTCTTTCAGCTTGTGAACCTCACCCTTGCGGATCAGATCACCCACCAACGGTGTGTTAATCAGGATTTCAATGGCGGCGCGGCGGCCACTACCATCGGCCAGAGGGATCAGTTGCTGGGCAATGAGGGCCCGCATATTGAGCGACAAATCCATCCATAACTGGCCGTGACGCTCAGCAGGAAAAAAGTGCAGGATTCTGTCCAGCGCTTGGTTGGCATTGTTAGCATGCAGAGTGGCGAGCACCAGGTGGCCGGTTTCGGCAAAGGTAATCGCATGCTCCATGGTCTCACGGGTCCGGATCTCGCCGATCAGGATTACATCTGGTGCCTGGCGAAGGGTGTTGCGCAAAGCAACCTCAAAAGACTCGGTATCCACACCCACTTCACGCTGGGTGACGATACACCCAGCATGCTGGTGAACAAATTCGATAGGATCTTCTACTGAAATAATATGTCCATGACTGTTGCGGTTGCGGTGACCAATCATTGCTGCCAACGAGGTGGACTTACCAGTACCGGTAGCACCCACAAAGATAATGATACCGCGCTTGGTCATCACCAGATCATTCAAAATCGGCGGCAATAACAGCTCTTCCACTGTGGGGATAATAGTTTCAATCCGACGGAGCACCATGCCCGCCTCGTTGCGCTGGAAGAAGGCACTAACCCTGAAACGACCCACCCCTTGGCGGCCAATGGCAAAATTGAGTTCCTTTTTGTCGCGAAACTCAAGCCGCTGCTTTTCATCCATGATACTTTCAACCACTTGATGCGCTTGGTCTGGCGACAGCGGCGTTTTGCCCACCGGTACGATAGTGCCATTGATCTTGATACTGGGAGCCACCGCGGCAGTAATAAACAGGTCAGAAGCACCTTTTTCCACCATCAATTTAAGTAGTACATCAAAGTCCATTACATTCTCCGCAATTCAAATACTGTTTTTTCAACCCCTGACGACAGGCAGACAACACCTACAGACGGAACTAAAACTCATCCGGCATTTTGGCCTTTTCGCGGGCTGTCTCACGAGTAATCACCTTCTGGGCTACAAGCTTATGCAAATTCTGATCCATGGTTTGCATACCGTGTGATGCTCCTGTCTGTATGGCAGAGTACATCTGGGCAATTTTTTCCTCGCGAATCAGATTGCGGATTGCCGGTGTGCCAATCATGATTTCATGGGAAGCAATACGACCGCCGCCAATCTTTTTCATCAGTGTTTGCGAAACTACCGCCTGCAGTGATTCGGACAGCATGGCCCGCACCATGGATTTTTCAGCCGCCGGAAACACATCCACAATACGGTCGATGGTTTTTGCTGCCGAGGTGGTATGGAGTGTGCCAAACACAAGGTGGCCGGTTTCCGCCGCCGTCAGCGCCAGCCGGATCGTCTCCAGATCACGCATCTCACCCACCAGAATAATATCGGGATCTTCCCGCAGAGCAGACCGTAGTGCCTCGCTGAAGCCGTGGGTATCGCGGTGGACTTCCCGTTGATTAACCAAGCATTTTTTACTTTCGTGAACAAATTCGATGGGGTCTTCAATGGTGAGAATATGCTGATAGCGGTTCTCGTTGACAAAATCCGTCATTGCAGCCAGCGTCGTGGACTTGCCCGAACCGGTCGGGCCGGTGACCAATACCAGTCCCCGCGGCAGCATGGAGAGATTGCGGAACACCTGCCCCAACCCCAGATCCTCCAGCGTCAGCACCCGGGAGGGGATGGTACGAAATACCCCCGCAGCCCCTCTGTTCTGATTAAATGCATTGACCCGGAAACGGGCTACACCAGGCACCTCGAACGAGAAATCTGTCTCCAGAAACTCTTCGTAATCACGGCGCTGTTTGTCGTTCATGATGTCATAGATTAACTGGTGGACCTCCTTGTGTTGCATGGGCGGGAGGTTCACCCGCCGCATATCACCATCGATCCTGATCATCGGGGGCAGACCACTTGAAAGGTGCAAATCTGACGAACCCTGTTTTACGCTAAAAGCCAGCAGTTCCGTAATATCCATGCGTTAATCCTGTTATTCTGGGTTAATCTACTGCTCTACTGAAAGCCGTGCTGCCGGCCAATGACAAGTATATGCATAATATAGCCGACAATCTCAACCGACTTCACCGACAGATTCAACAAATTGCTGACGGGGCAGGCCGCGATGCAGATAAAATTCAACTGCTTGCGGTCAGCAAGGGCCAGCCCGCTACTGCAATCCGCACAGCCTATGAACTGGGTCAGCGCCACTTCGGCGAAAACTATCTCCAGGAGGCGCTGGAAAAGCAGCAGGCATTGGCGGACCTGACCGATATCTGCTGGCATTTCATCGGGCCACTACAGTCCAATAAAACCCGAAAAGTGGCCGAACAATTTGATTGGGTGCACAGCGTTGATCGATACCGTGTGGCAGAACGTCTCAGTACCCAGCGCCCTGCAACCCGGGCACCCCTGAATGTCTGCCTGCAGGTGAATATCGACAGCGAGACAAGCAAATCCGGCATCGCGGTGGCAGCGCTACCAGCCCTGGCAGACAAGGTGATTGACTTGCCTCACCTTAACCTCCGCGGGCTGATGTGTATCCCGCGCAGTCAACCCGACTTGCAACGACAACGAATGGCCTTTGCCCAACTGGCAACACAACTGAACACACTTCGGCACTCCACCCGGCTGGCCAGATTGGATACACTCTCGATGGGTATGTCGGATGACCTTGAGGCAGCCATTCTCGAGGGTTCCACCATCGTGCGTATCGGGACAGCTATTTTCGGTCCCCGACATACCACGGCATGACCACCTACAACCCCCAGTTTTAAGGAAACACCTGTGAACAAACCCACACTGACTTTTATCGGTGGCGGCAATATGGCCAACAGCCTGATTGGCGGTCTCATCGCCAAGGGCTATCCGGCAGACGCCATTACCGTCACCGATCCACTGGAGGCCAACCGCCAGCAATTGGCCAGCACCTTCGGCGTTCAAACCTCAACCGATAACACGGCCGCTGCAGCTAAAGCCGAGGTGATTCTGCTGGCCGTAAAACCACAGGTCATGAAAACCGTGACTGAAACGATCGCCGGCGCTCTGGATCACCGACCTCTGATTATTTCGATTGCAGCGGGGATATCCATGGCGTCACTGGAGCAGTGGCTGAGCGCCGACCTGCCGATTGTTCGCTGTATGCCCAACACGCCGTCACTGGTTCAGACCGGTGCCGCCGGTCTGTTTGCCAACGGGCAGGTATCCGACGTCCAAAAACAGCTCACCACTGATATTCTCAATGCAGTGGGGACGTCGTGCTGGTTGCAGACAGAAGCAGAAATTGATGCCGTGACCGCCGTTTCAGGCAGTGGTCCCGCCTATTACTTCCTGATCATGGAAATCATGCAGGAAATAGGTGAAGAGCTCGGACTGTCACCGGAAGTTTCACGACAGCTAACCTTGCAAACTGCCCTTGGGGCGGCAAAAATGGCCGTCAGCAGCGATGTCGATGTCGCCGAGTTGAGGCGCCGGGTCAGCTCCCCCGGCGGCACGACGGAGCGCGCTATACAGGCTTTCGAAGCCGGCGATCTGAAAGCACTGTTTCGCGAAGCAATGAATAGCGCCGTGAAACGCGCAGCAGAGATGGCCGACGAACTGGCAAACTAACCGTCACACAACAAGGCAACCTATGAGTACATTTACCCAGGCCGGCACTTTTCTGATTCAATCCCTCGGCAGCTTTTACCTGGCGGTGGTGATGCTGCGCTTTCTCCTCCAGCTCTCCCATGCCGACTTCTACAATCCGATTTCCCAGTTTTTGGTGAAGGCCACCCATTTGCCCAGCAAACCCCTGCGCAAGCTGTTTCCCACCTACCGGCATTTTGATCTGGCCACTATCGTGCTGGCGCTGCTATGCCAATGGCTGGTGATTCAGCTTACCGCTTCGATCAACGGCCTGGGCATGATGAATATTCTGTCGGCCCTGGCCTGGGGTGCGGTGGGTGCCATTTATCTGGTGCTGAATCTGTATCTCTACGGTCTGCTGATCGTCATTATCGTCAGCTGGGTAGCACCACAAAGCAATCACCCCGCGCTGACGCTGTTAAATCAGTTGATTCGCCCCGCTATGGCGCCCTTTCAGCGGATTATCCCGCCGCTGGGCGGCCTTGACCTGTCGCCCATTTTCATGTTTCTGGTGATCAATATGCTGCAGATTTTTGTCCACGGTGCCGCCAGGTCACTGCAGGTGCCCTCCGGCCTGGTGCCCGGCATCTGATGGGAGAACACTACCAGTGGCAGGAGGGCTGCCTGCTGTTGCGCTGCCAGCTGCAACCGCGCGCGTCAAAAGATGAAATTGTCGGACTACAGGGAGACCGTTTGAAAATCCGGATTACCGCACCGCCGGTGGATGGCAAGGCCAACCAGCATCTGATTGCACTGGTCAGCCGCTGGTTCGGCACGCCCAAATCCGCCGTCAGCCTGCTGCGGGGAGAGACCGGCAGACAAAAGACATTACAAATTGAAAACCCGACCCGGCTGCCCGACGAGGCAGCTATTGAGCCGCCAGAGATTTAACCGCCTGAGTTTGCCAGCGCCATTTTCTGCACCCTGACCAAATCGGCAATACCGTGCTTGGCCAGCACCATCATTTCCTGCAGTTCTCCCTCGGTAAACGGTGCCGCCTCAGCCGTGCCCTGAATTTCGATAAAGCCACCACTGCTGTTCATGACCACGTTCATGTCTGTCTCGGCCGTGGAGTCTTCTGCGTAATCAAGATCCAGTACCGGCACCCCCTGATAAATGCCTACCGAAACCGACGCCACCATGTTGGTGAGGGGGTTGACCTTGATTTTACCGCGCTCCTGCAAGTGGCTAACCGCATCGGCAAGCGCAACGCAGGCACCGGTGATGGAGGCGGTGCGGGTGCCGCCGTCGGCCTGGATCACATCACAATCCACCGTAATGGTATGCTCGCCCAACGCCTTCAAATCCATGGCCGCCCGCAGTGAGCGACCAATCAGCCGCTGAATTTCAAGGGTCCTGCCACCCTGACGCCCCCTTGATGCCTCGCGGGCCATACGCTCACCGGTGGAACGGGGAAGCATGCCGTATTCAGCGGTCACCCAACCCTGTCCCTTACCGCGCAGGAAACGTGGCACAGAGGACTCGACACTCGCGGTGCAAATGACTTTGGTTTCACCAAACTCCACCAACACAGATCCCTCTGCATGCCGGGTGTAACTGCGGGTGAGTTTTACAGCGCGGAGCTGCTCGGGACGACGGCCACTGGGTCGGGACATGAAAAATTTCCTGTAGTCTTTTGAAATCGGGAAGAGGCTGGCATTCTAACCGAATTGTCGGCCGTATGTGGCGCCGTGTTACCATAGAACGACAATTCCACTCTTCTCCCGGAGATCCCCATGCCCAGCAGTATGACTGCCTTTGCCCGCCACAGTATCGAGTGCCACTGGGGCACCGCCACCTGGGAAATCCGCTCTGTCAATCACCGCTATCTGGAAACCGGTTTCAGAATGCCGGAAACCGTCAGGGATCTTGAAGCGACGCTGCGCGAACTGACCCGAAAACACCTGCAACGGGGCAAGGTGGACTGCACCCTGCAACTCAATATCGCCAAACAATCCGGTGAAGTAGCCATCAATCAACCACTGGCAGAGCAATATATTACTGCCAGCGAACAACTGGCCAGCCTGATGGCTGATCCGGCAAAAATCTCACCGCTGGACATCTTGCGTTGGCCGGGTGTACTCAGTGAACCCGAGATTGACCGGGAAGAGCTCAAGAACACACTACTGCGGTTGTTTGAAGAGACACTGGACCAGCTGGTGGAAGGCCGCCGCCGGGAAGGTGAAAAACTCGGCGAACTGGTCGAACAACGACTGAACGGCATTGCCGTGCAACTGGCTACCGTGCGATCGCGATTACCAGAGCTACTGGCCGCCCAGCGCCAGAAGCTGGTTGACCGACTGCAAGAAGTGAGCGCCGGTCTGGACCAGAACCGACTGGAACAGGAGCTGGTATTGATTGCCCAGCGGGCCGACGTGGACGAAGAACTGGACCGGCTGGATACCCACCTGGGTGAAATCCGCCGTGTGTTGCAACGCCAGGAACCGATTGGCCGGCGGCTGGACTTTCTCATGCAGGAGCTCAACCGCGAAGCTAACACCCTGTCCTCAAAGTCCATCGCCACCGATACCACCAACGCAGCGGTCGAGCTGAAAGTCCTGATCGAACAGATGCGCGAGCAGATCCAGAATATTGAATAAGCAGCGGCTCACTGCATAGAATGCCGTACAGCTCTCCTGGTCTGCTGCCGCGATACTGGTCACACACCAGCCGATAATTCAATAAAAGCACCGCCTCTCTGATGCAGTCGATGCGCGATTACGTTATTGTAGCAACCTTCAAATTTGGTGATGCGTCACCAACCTGCAGCGACCAAGAAACTGGCGGAGCATCGGATATCAATGTCGACCACAGGTACTCTGTACACGGTATCAGCACCTTCCGGTGCCGGAAAAACCAGTCTGGTAAATGCGCTTTTGCAGCAGTGTCAGGACATTTGTGTTTCCATCTCCCACACCACCCGGCCGATGCGACCCGGCGAGCAGGATGGCATCAACTATCACTTTGTCGATCAGGCAACGTTCAGCACCATGCTCAGGGAAAAAGCGTTCCTTGAGCATGCCAGGGTCTTCAATAACTATTACGGCACGTCGCGCAGCTGGGTGGAGCAGACTCTCGCCGACGGGCTCGACGTTATCCTGGAAATTGACTGGCAGGGTGCTGCACAAATCCGTCGTCTGGTCCCTGGCTGTATCGGCATCTTCATTCTGCCGCCGTCACTGGCTATTCTCGAACAACGGCTTAACGGCCGCGGGCAGGACGAGCCCAGCATCATTCGCCAACGGCTGGCAGAGGCACAACTGGAAATGTCCCACTATACGGAAGCGGACTTCCTGGTGATTAACGACCATTTCGATACGGCCCTGACAGAACTCCGGTCAATTATCATCAGCCACCGACTGAAACTGGACGCTCAGTGCCAGCGCAACAGCAAATTACTCAAGGATTTGTTGTCCTGATACCCGCAATTTTGTAAACTGAAAGTCGCCGTGGCATTGCCGCGGCTTTTTGTCTACACAGATTGCCAATCAATAACACCCCACTTAAACAAAGAAACGGAATCAAATATGGCCCGTATCACTGTCGAAGATTGCCTTGATCATGTGGAGAACCGCTTTGAACTGGTCATGGTCAGCTCCAAGCGAGCACGCCAACTCGCCGTCGGCGGCAAGCAACCACATCTGCCCTGGGAAAATGACAAACCCACCGTCATGGCATTGCGCGAAATTGAAGAGGGCTTCATCGACGCAAGCATCCTCAAGCAGAAAGAAGAACCCGAAGAAATGCTGTTGGAATATGGTGACTTTGAAGATGCCTCAGCTCCCGAGCTACCGGTAGCCCCTGAAACCGAGTAAACCGTGACCGGGGGAAGCCTTGCAAGCCGTTGATGCACTGAGTAACAAGCTCTCCTCCTACCTCGAACAGCAAGAAGTCCAGGACATTCTCGACGCCTATCAGTTCGCGACTGGCTGCCATGAAGGCCAGCTGCGCCAGAGCGGCGAGCCCTACATCAGCCACCCCCTCGCTGTCGCCAATATTCTCGCAGACATGCACCTCGATGCAGAAAGCCTGATGGCGGCCATGTTGCACGATGTCATTGAAGATACCGGCGTCAGCAAGGAAGATCTCGCTGGGCGCTTTGGTTCCACCGTCGCTGAGCTGGTGGACGGCGTGAGCAAGCTCACTGAAATTGAGTTTGCCTCCCGAGCCGAGCAGCAGGCAGAAAATTTTCAGAAAATGACCCTGGCCATGGCCCGGGATATTCGGGTTATGCTGGTGAAACTGGCTGACCGGCTCCACAACATGCGCACTCTCAAGGTGCTCAGCGCAGCCAAACGGCGGCGGATCGCCAGAGAGACTCTGGACATTTACGCCCCCATTGCCCAGCGACTGGGGATCAACGATATTCGTGTGGAGTTTGAGGATCTCGGCTTTGCGGCGATGTACCCGATGCGCCATCAGCGTCTGCGGGCGGCTCTCAAATCGGCGCGCGGCAATCGCAAACACATCGTTGAAGAAATCAAGGACAGCATTGAAATTCGCCTCGGCAAGGAACTGATCTCTGCCGAGGTCACGGGCCGGGAGAAACATCTCTGGAGTATCTACCAGAAGATGAAGACCAAACGAAAATCCTTTCGCGATATCATGGACGTGTTTGCCTTTCGCATCGTGGTGGAGACAGTGGATGACTGTTATCGCACGCTGGGCGTCATCCACAACCTGTTCAAACCGGTACCCGGTGAGTTTAAAGATTATGTTGCCATCCCCAAGGTCAACGGCTACCAGTCGTTGCACACGGTACTGATCGGCATGCACGGGGTGCCTATTGAAGTGCAGATCAGAACCCGGGACATGGATGCCATGGCCAACTTCGGCATCGCCGCCCACTGGCTTTACAAGTCACGCGAGGAAGGTAATCCCAGAACCAGCCGCTGGGTGCAGGGACTGCTGGAAATCCAGCAAAAGGCTGGGAATTCCCTGGAATTTATCGAACACGTCAAAGCCGACCTGTTCCCCGATGAGGTCTATGTCTTCACACCCGGTGGCCAGATTATTTCATTGCCCTCAGGGGCGACACCGGTCGACTTCGCCTACGCAGTTCATACCAATGTGGGCAACACCTGTGTAGCCAGCAAAATTAACGGACAGCTAACCTCCCTCTCCGAACCCCTGCAAAGTGGCTGCAAAGTGGCTATCATCAACGCCAAGGATGCCCAGCCCAATCCCTCCTGGCTAAATTTTGTCGTGACGGCCAAAGCCCGCAGTGCCATCCGCCACTTCCTGAAACATCAGCAGCACGAAGAATCCGTGGATCTGGGCAAACGACTGCTCGACCGGGCACTGGAGACCTTTGGCAGCAACTATAAAAATATCCGCAAATCCTGGATCAAGCGTCTGCTGGTTGAAACCGGTGCCGCCAATTTTGAAGAAGTTCTGGAGCAGATTGGTCTCGGCAACCGCCTTGCCTATGGCGTTGCCAACCTGATGGCACCACCCTCAATGCGTAAAACTTATGTCCCCGAGGAATTTGAATCACCCATCATGATCGACACCAGCGACGGTCTCATCATCAGTTATGCCCGTTGTTGCCACCCGATTCCCGGCGACCCGATTCTCGGCCATCTCAGCCCCGGCCGGGGCCTTGTGGTACACCGTGAGTCCTGTAAAAACCTCAATGAAATCCGCACCAATGTCGAAAAGTGCATGGCGTTGAACTGGTCCCCCAGGGTCAAGGGGGACTTCTCGGTGGAGTTCAAAGTGGAATTGACCTCCGAGCGGGGCATCATCGCCGCACTCGCCGCACGTATTTCGGAAAGCGAAGCCACTATTCAGCAAATCAGCATCAAGGAGAGAGATGCCCACTCCAGCGTCGTGGATCTGGTGATTGACGTCAAAGGACGTATTCACCTGGCCAATGTGATGCGTAAAATTCGCAACTTGAAACAGGTGCAACGCGTTTATCGCACCAAGAACTAATCCCAGAGGACAACCCCATGTTAAATAAAGCCGTCATCAGTACGGACAATGCCCCCTCCGCCATAGGTACCTACTCCCAGGCGATAAAAGTCAGTAACACCGTGTACCTGTCAGGTCAGATACCACTCGACCCCGATAGTATGCAGGTAGTGGAAGGGGGGATTTCCGCAGAAATCGACCGGGTATTCAAAAATCTGGCCGCCGTCTGCGAAGAAGCTGGCGGCTCTCTAAAGGATATTGTCAAGCTGAATATTTTCCTGACTGACATGGCCAACTTTGCCTCGGTCAATGAAGCCATGGCCCGCTATTTCACTGAACCCTACCCGGCGCGGGCAGCCATTGGTGTTAAGGAATTGCCCAAAGGGGTTGGCGTGGAAATGGACGGTATTATGGTCATCTGAAAAGTAGCCTACTCCGGCGATTCGGATATCAACGCAGCGTAACCTTCCCTGAAAGTGGGGTAGAGAAACTGGTAGCCGCTTTCAAGCAGACGTCGATTGCTGCAACGCCGATTACCGACTCGGTCGGCACTGGCTGTTGCAACGGTATCAGGCATACTTATGCCCAATTGCTGTGCCAGCCACCGATGTACGCCATAGAGAGGCGCAGGTTCATTATCCGTTGCAAGATAGAGGCTGTGCAGCGGCTTATCGGCCCGATAGCGCTGTAGCAAATGCACCAGCACCCCGGCGCAATCTTCTGCATGAATGCGATTACTCCACTGAACAGGCTGTGGCGGTGCCAGCTCCCCTCTGTGTAGTTGCGCAAGCATACGCCCCCGACCGGGCCCATAAACACCGGCGTAACGAATCACTACAGCGGGCACCGGAAGTCCGCCAATCAGGCCTTCTGCTTGAAGTAAGCGTTTACCACGATAGGATGCGGGAATGGTGTCCGATAACTCATCAACCCACTCACCCCCTCCCTGACCATACACACTCGTACTGGACACCCAAAGCACCGGTCCAGAACACCAGCCACTGTCTCGAATCGCCATGGCCAGCGACTCTGCACCCGCCACATAACTGGCCCGATACCCTTCGTCACTCATCTCCCCCGGAGTCAGCGTAACAACAATGGCATCAATACTGGCGTTAAGTAGCAATTCAGTGAGATGAGGGGTGTCGCAAATATCTCCCGTCACCGATGGAATTGTCGCAGGCAGCCGACCGGGATGGCGACGCATCGCCAAGCCTGTCCACCCCTCCAGCATCTGCAGCTTGTGAATGCAACGAACCCCGATGTCACCACAACCAATAAATAATACTTTCAATCGTCTTTCCTTTTTCAATTTGCTTTGGCTATTATTGGCGTATTAGCGGCTGGAGAAACATCGTATGACCTTAACGGAATTACGCTATATCGTCACGTTGGCACAACAGCAACACTTTGGCCAGGCAGCAGAGTTATGCCATGTCAGCCAACCCACACTGAGTATCGCCGTCAAAAAACTCGAGCAGGAACTGGGAGTTGATCTTTTTGAACGCTCCAAGAACAGCGTGCGACCGACTCCCATCGGCGAACAGGTGGTCGCCCAGGCACAAAGGGTGCTGGAGGAAAGCGCGTCCATCAAGGATATTGCCTCAGCCGGCAGAGATCAGCTCAAGGCGCCACTCTATGTGGGTGCTATTTTTACCATTGGCCCATATCTGTTTCCACACTTCATTCCGGCATTGCAAAAGGCTGTGCCACAAATGCCGCTAGTGGTAGAAGAGGGCTTTACCGCCACACTGCGACAGCGACTGCGCAAGGGCGAACTGGACGTAATTATCGTGGCGCTGCCATTTACGGAACCCGACGTGGTTACTCAACCGCTATTCTCTGAACCTTTTGTCGTATTAATGCCCGAAGATCACCCACTGGGCAAAAAGAAGACTATCCGTCCCGTCGACCTGGACGACGAGAATGTCCTGTTGCTTGGCGAGGGCCACTGCTTTGGCGACCAGGTCAGGGAGGCTTTACCCAACCTGAACAAGCACCTCGATGAAACCCAGAGCCAGATTCGTACCCACAGTGAAGGCAGCTCGCTGGAGACTCTGCGTCATATGGTCGCTTCCCGACTGGGCATTACCATTCTGCCGCAGTCCGCAGCTATCGGCGCTGGCTATAGGGACGGATTACTGATTACCAGGCCTTTTGCGGATCCGGTTCCCTGCCGAACGGTGGCACTGGCCTGGCGGGCCAGCTTTCCGCGACACAAGGCGGTCGATGCACTGCGGGACGCCATCAAAATGAACTCGCTACCCAGCTGCCCACCCTGTGCTGCATGAGCGAAGTTGTTCTTGACCAGCTGCCGGTTACCCGCCTGAAGGGAGTCGGAACCCAACTTGCCATGAAGCTGGCCAGACTGCGTATTCACAGTGTCCAGGATCTGCTGTTCCACTTGCCCATCCGCTATCTGGATCGCACCCGAATTACACCGATCGGCGCACTTCAAACCAACAGTGATGTCGTCATCGAAGGAGATATTCGCGGTTGCGATCTCGCTTTTGGCCGACGCCGCAGTCTGATCTGCCGGGTACAGGATCACACCGGGATTATCACTCTGCGATTTTTTCATTTCTCCACGGCCCAGCGACAAAACCTTGCCCGGGGAGGCAAACTGCGCTGCTTTGGCGAAGTCCGTGCGGGAAGCACTGGACTTGAGATGTACCATCCCGAGTACCAATTCCTCGACGATAACCTGGCGAAACAGCCGCTGCAACAGCATCTGACAGCGGTTTACCCCGTTGCAGAGGGCGTGAGTCAACAGCGGTTACGGACCATTATTGACCAGGCACTCGCCCTGGTGAGCGACCGATCACTGACGGAATTTCTTGAACAGGACAACGCAGCACCGTCCCTGGAAGACGCCATAMAATTCCTTCACCAACCRCCGACCGATGCACCGCTCGATCTGCTGGCCAGTGGCGAACACCCGGCCCAACAGCGYCTGGCTTWTGAAGAAATGCTKGCCCAYCAGCTCAGTYTGCTGCGACTTCGGCAGGCCATCAGACAACACCRGGCCCCTGAGCTCAAAGGCGAYGATAAGGTGCTGYYGGAGTTTCTGRCGTCCCTGCCATTTCCRCTGACCAACGCCCAGCARCGRGTCAGTCAGGAAATCAAACAGGATCTGGRGCAAACCWGCCCGATGTTGCGACTGTTACAGGGCGAYGTGGGCTCCGGAAAAACCGTCGTCAGCGCAATAGCAGCATTACAATGTGTCGCCAGCGGACGGCAGGTGGCCCTGATGGCWCCCACCGAGATACTGGCCGAGCARCACCGCAATAATTTCACSCAATGGCTGGAACCACTGGGTATTCAGATCGCCTGGCTCACGGGYAAGGTCAAGGGSAAGGCCCGTGAAAGACAGCTRGCAATGATMGGCACTGGYGATGCCCAGATTGCCATCGGCACCCATGCRCTTTTTCAGGAACAGGTTCAGTTCCACAAYCTYGGCCTGATCATGATCGATGAGCAGCACCGATTTGGYGTGCAYCAGCGTCTTGCCCTGCGCAACAAGGGACAGCATGGCCAGATCCCCCACCAACTGGTGATGACCGCAACACCGATACCCCGGACCCTAGCGATGAGCGCCTACGCGGATCTTGACTGTTCCATCATCGATGAGCTGCCACCGGGGCGCTCACTGGTCAGCACCGTGGTCATTTCCAACCAGCGTCGTCTTGAAGTAGTAGAGCGGGTGCGCAATGCGTGCGCGCAGGGATGCCAGACCTATTGGGTCTGCACCCTGATTGAGGAATCGGACTTACTTGAAGCTGAGGCCGCGGAAGCAACCGCAGATGCCTTGCACCTGTTGTTGCCCGAGTTGCCTATTGGACTCATTCACGGCAGACTCAAACCGGCCGAAAAGGCTGCCACCATGTCGGCCTTTAAAGCGGGAGAAATCCAACTACTGGTTGCCACCACAGTGATCGAAGTGGGTGTTGACGTGCCCAATGCCAACTTGATGGTCATCGAAAATCCGGAGCGATTGGGACTGGCGCAATTGCATCAACTGAGAGGTCGGGTGGGCCGTGGCCCGGCGGAAAGTTATTGTGTCCTGCTCTACAGCCCACCACTCTCCGCCGCTGGCAGTCAGCGCTTGGCTATCATGCGGCAAACCAACGATGGGTTTCAGATTGCCGAGAAAGATCTGCAGCTGCGCGGTCCTGGCGAAGTGCTGGGCACCCGGCAAACCGGCGATGTCATGCTGCGTATCGCTGACCTGCAACGCGACGGCCACATGCTACCGAAAATCCGGAGTACAGCCGAAAAGATGCTCGCAAAAAGCCCCGACCGGGTGGCCGCCATTATTCGTCGCTGGTTGGGGGAGGCCGATCATTTCAGCCAGGTTTAGGTTCATACTGAATCATTCGTCATTTTACTTGAGCAAAAATGTGACATTTATGTGACAGATTCTTATACTCGCGCCCTACAACGAACAGAGGACATCCCATGGTTTTCAGCAATCCTCTCTCCAACCTCTTTGGCAAGTCCCCCATCAGCCCTCTGCAGGCCCATATGACGGTGGTGGTTTCCTGTACCGAGAAACTCGCAGATTTCCTGGCCGCGGCCATAAGAGAAGACTGGCAACAGGCCGACAAGGTGTTCGACGAAATGTCAGACCTGGAACATCAGGCCGATGTTATGAAGCGGGAACTACGCCTGCAATTACCGAAAAGCCTGTTTATGCCAATGGACCGCACCGATCTGCTCAACATGCTCAGCCAGCAGGATCGCATTGCCAACCGCTCCAAGGATATCGCCGGCCTGATGCTTGGCCGCAAAATGGTGATCCCTGAACCCCTACAGGAAAAGATGGGCGAATTTGTCGGATCGGCGATTGAGGCCTGTCGTCAGGCGCACATGGCCATTAATGAGCTTGATGAGCTGCTGGAAGTCGGCTTCAGCGGCAAGGAAGTGGACTTTGTGGAAAACCTGATCCGCGACCTGGATAAACTGGAAGACAGAAGCGATCACCTCGAACAGGCTATCCGGCACCACCTGTTCAAGCTGGAAACCGACTTACCTCCCATCAACGTGATATTTCTTTATCAAGTCATCGATATCATTGGCGAAGTCGCCGATCTGTCGCAGAGTGTGGGCGGCAAATTACAGTTGCTCCTCGCCCGGTAACCAAAACCAGTAAACGGGAATTCAAACCAATGACTCTACTTGCTGAACACGGCCAGTTGTTGATTATCCTCGCCTGTGTATTTGGCGTATTCATGGCATGGGGAGTGGGCGCCAACGATGTGGCTAACGCCATGGGGACCTCGGTGGGCTCCAGGGCGCTGACCGTCAAACAGGCCATACTCATCGCCATGGTCTTTGAGTTTGCCGGTGCCTACCTGGCGGGCGGTGCGGTCACTGACACCATACGCAAAGGCATCATTGATCCATCGGTATTGGCCAACTCACCGGAACTTCTGGTCTTCGGAATGATGTCGGCGTTGCTGGCTGCGGGGACCTGGCTGATGCTGGCCAGTATCATGGGCTGGCCGGTCTCTACCACGCATTCCATCGTGGGTGCCATTGTTGGCTTTGCGGCAGTGGGAATTTCTGTGGACTCGGTCAATTGGGGCAAGGTGGGCAACATTGTCGCCAGCTGGGTCGTCTCACCATTACTGGCGGGGGCTCTTTCTTACATGCTGTTTCGCAGTGTACAGAAGCTGATCCTGACCCAGGACGACCCGTTCATGCGGGCCAAAAAAATTATCCCCTTTTATATGTTTGCCGTCGGCTTCCTGATTGCCATGGTCACCATGCTTAAAGGGGTCAAATATGTTTTCCGGGACATGGGCCTCAGCCTCTCTTTCGGCCAATGCACGCTGATTGCCATTGTGATTGGCCTGCTGGTCATGGCCCTGGGAACTCTGCTGCTGCACCGGGTTAAACGGGATGAAGCAGCGGAGAAAAACAACCGGTTTGCCAGCGTGGAACGGGTTTTTGCCGTGCTGATGATCTTCACCGCTTGTGCCATGGCATTTGCCCATGGCTCCAACGATGTCGCCAATGCGGTCGGTCCACTGGCAGCCGTCGTCAGCGTGATCAACTCGGGGGCTGTTGAGGCACAATCTGTAATGCCGCGCTGGATTCTGTTACTTGGCGGAATTGGCATCATATTGGGGCTGGCAACCTATGGCTTCAAAGTCATGGGCACCGTGGGGAAAAAAATTACCGAGTTGACCCCGAGCCGGGGCTTTGCCGCCGAGTTGGGCGCGGCGGCAACCGTGGTACTGGCATCGGGCACTGGCCTGCCAATCTCGACGACGCACACGTTGGTCGGTGCCGTACTGGGTGTCGGGTTGGCCCGCGGCATCGCAGCCCTCAATCTGCGTGTCGTCGGCACGATTTTTATGTCCTGGCTGGTGACCCTGCCCGCCGGCGCCGGACTGGCCATTCTGTTCTTCTATGTAATCAAGAGCATCTTCAGCTAACGGGCGAAGCCGAAAGCCCGGCGGTGTGCCGGGCTTTAATCAAACGAGTAGGCCCTGCTCACCCTCACTTCTGGCAATGACCACCGCGCCACAGGAATCACTGAAAACGTTCACTGAGGTTCGCAACATATCCAGAATACGGTCGGTCACCAGCAACATGCCGATCGCTTCCAGCGGCAGGCCAATGACCCCGAGAATCACCGTAATCGCCACCAGACTGGCCGACGGAATCCCCGCCACCCCAATCGATGTCAGCAGCGCCACCAGCACAATCGTAAACTGGGTGACAAAACTGAGTTCCAGGCCATAGGCCTGGGCGATAAAGATAGCGGCGACGCACTCGTAGAGCGCCGTACCGTCCATATTGATGGTGGCACCCAACGGCAGCACAAAGGCACTGGTCCGATTGGATACCCCGGCATTTTTTTCCACACATTCAATCGTCACCGGCAACGTACCGGATGAAGAGGCTGTTGAGAATGCAGTGAGCATGGCCGGCAGCATGGCCCGGTAATGCTTCAACGGGTTCAAACCGACGAGTCGCAGCACCAGTGCCAAAATAACAAAAGTATGAATCGCCAGTGCCAACACAACCGTGATAAAAAACATCATCAACGGCTGGAAGGCATCAAATCCGGTAGCCAGGATGGTTTTGGCCACCAACCCCAACACCCCTAGCGGTGCAAATTTCATGATGAACAGAGTGATTTCCATCATCGTCTCGTAAACACCATTCCAGAAACCCAACAGGGTCTGCGCGGGTTCCTTGCTGATACGCGTCATGAACACACCGAACAACAGGCTGAAAAAAATCAGCCCCAGCATTTGTCCATCTGCCGCTGCCTTGACGATATTGTGCGGTACCATCCGCAGAAATACCCCGGTTATATCACCGACACCCCGGCCCTCAACGGCTGCCAACTGGGAAGAAACCGCCTCCGGTTCGCTGAGATTGAGCCGGCTGCCCGCTGCCTCGCCGTCAATGATGCCGGGGGACAGAAGATTGACCAGCAACAGGCCAATCAGGATTGCCAGCAGGCTGCTGGAAAGGTAGAAACCGACGGTCTTGGCACCGAGGCGCCCCAGATTTTCACTGCCGCCCAGCCCGGCGATACCCACAATGATGGAGGACATCACCAACGGCACAATGAGCATCTTCAGCGCGTTGAGAAACAGCATCCCGATAAAGTCAAAGATACTGTAGAGGCTCACACCCAGCAGGGTGGTTTTTACATCGAACAGGAGGCCGATGACGACCGCAGCAAGAATCGCAATCAACATCTGCCAGTGTAATTTTAACTTTCCCATATCTGTTCCCTGCCCCTGTTGGGTTTACTGTCCACCGGATCGCAGCCGGTAGCCATGGTTATTTGTTTTCACCACGCAATGCGGCAACTTCGGCCTGCAACCGGCCGACTGAAGCACTTTCGGCCGGTATCGGGGTACCCGCAATCACCGCCACCTGCCGCCAGCCCGGTCGAAACGGCTTTCTGAATGCACCACCGTGACTGCGACTGAAAAAACTCTTCCAAAGGCCCTGTAACGCCATCGGCACCACCGGTACCGGATTGCGAGCCAGTATTCGCTCAATACCATTTTTGAAGGTATCGATCTCGCCGTCCGCAGTGAGCTTGCCCTCCGGGAAAAGACAGAGTAACTGACCTTTGTTCAATGCCGCATCGATCGTCTCCATGGCCCGTTGATAGGCCGCCGGATCCTGGCTCTTCGAACAAATCGGAATGGCACCGCCGGTGCGAAAAATAAAATTCAGTACCGGTAACTCGTAAATCGGTTTATACATGATGAAGCGAACCGGTCGCCGCACCGCACCGGCCAGCAACAGCGCATCCACATAACTGACATGATTGCAGACCAGAATGGCGGGGCCTTTCAGTGGTATCAGCTCCAGACCGCGATGTCTCACCCGGTACAGGCTGTGACCTGCCAACCACACCAGAAAACGCATGCTGAACTCGGGCACCTGCAGAAAAATAAACACCGCAACGGCGATATTCATCAGTGCCAGCACCAGAAACAGTTCCTCAATGCGCAACCCTGCCACGCCGAGAAACAGAATGCCCAATACGCTGGCCAACACCATAAAAAATGCGTTGAGAATATTGTTGCTGCCGATAATTCTGGCACGCAATTGCGGATCGGTACGCGCCTGCACCATGGCGTAGAGTGGCACGATATACAGACCACCAAAGAGTCCGAGCAGTGCTATATCAAGCAACACGCGCAATCCGTCGGGACGGAGTACAAAACCGGCGACCTCAACAGGGCTCTCAGCGACGTAGCCGGTGGCGGCAAAATACAGGTCGATGCCAAATAGGCTGAGGCCGATGGCGCCAAGCGGCACCAGGCCTATTTCCACCCGGGCACCGCTCAATCGGCCACAGAGCATTGCCCCCACAGCCACACCAACGGTAAAGGCCGAGAGTATCAGGGCAATAACCCCCGGCGTGCCCCGCAGCACGGTGATGGTGAAATTGGGCATCTGGGTCAAATAACTGGCCCCCAGCATCCAGAACCAGGAGATACCCAGAATCGCCAGAAACACAGACCGCTTCTCAGTGGCCAGCCTGATCAGCTGCCAGCTGATCCTGGGTGTATTCCAGTCAATCCTGAGTGAGGGGGCACGGGCTTCAGCCAGCGGAATTTGCCGACTGCTGTACCATCCCGTCAGGGCCACACAAATTACAACAGTACCCACCAACCAGTGCGCACTGGCCGTTCCGCCCAGCAAACTGCCGGCAATGGTGCCAACCAGAATCGCCACAAAGGTTCCCATACCCACCCGGGCGTTGCCTGCCAGCAATTCGTCCTCACCGAGGTGCTGAGGTAAAATGGCATACTTTACCGGCCCAAAAAACGCTGACTGCGCGCCCATCAGAAACAGCACTGCCAGCAGTAGCCAGAGCGCCCCGAACCAGAAAGCTGCGGCACCAAGCAGCATGATCAGTATTTCAGCCAGCTTGATACGCCGGATAATAAGTGATTTCTCGTGCTTGTCAGCCAATTGGCCGGCGAGGGCAGAAAACAGGAAAAAGGGCAGAATAAACAGGCCCGCCGCCAGATTGACGACGGTGTTAACATTGGCAGTCCCGGCAATACTGGCACTGACGATCATCACCAGGAGCGCATTTTTAAACAGATTATCGTTAAGGGCCCCAAAAAACTGGGTCAGAAAAAGTGGCAGAAATCGCCGGGCTTTCATCAGTTCACTGCGGCTGTTACTCACCCACGCATCCTTTTATCCAACAGGCTGTCATCTTGACGTTGCGGCCGGTGTTATTCAATAACGTTGCCCGATTGCCCCACCAGAGCACATAATCAACCCCAACCTCTCCCGGAATCACCATGAAACGCCTGCTAATACTGTTTGTTGTGCTCTTTCCCACCGTTGGCCTCGGTGCCGAGGGGGAGGACGAACGCTTTTGCAGTACCGTCAATCTCTATCTCGAAAATGACCTGTTTGGTGAAACAGATCAACACTACACCAACGGTATCCGCTTCTCCTGTGTGTCACAGGATCTCAGTTCCTATCTTAAAGATCCCGATCTGCCCGATTGGGTCCGGGCGGCAAACCATCGACTGCGGTTTTTTCACAGCCTGAAGGATGCGGAGACCCTGCAGCGCAATCTGGTGATCAGTGCCGGGCAACTGATCTTTACCCCGGGTGAAAAAGACATCTCCACGCTCATCGAAGATGACCGGCCCTATGCCGGATACCTCTATCTCGGGTTCGCCTACCATATCCGCGACCGGGAACAACTGGATACCCTTGAACTCAACGTGGGCGTGGTGGGCCCCGCATCCCTTGCGGAAGATACGCAGGATCTGATTCATGAGGTTCGCGATATCGATAAATTTCAGGGCTGGGATCACCAGCTGGAAAACGAGCTTGGGCTACAGTTGGTCTATGAACACAAACGGCGCTATAAACTGACCGAACAGTGGCCCCAGCAGGATGCCATTGTTCACGGGGGCGGCAGCCTCGGCAATGTGGCCACCTACCTGAATTTTGGTGCCGAGTACCGGATTGGCTGGCAGTTACCCGAGGATTTCGGCACCGCAGCCCTGCGGCCCGGAGGTGATAACAGTGCGCCGGGGCGGGGCGATAGACGCCATTGCCGGCTGCCCATCTGTGGTTTGCATGCCTTTGTGTCCTTTGATACCCGATTGGTGGCAAGGGATATTTTTCTCGACGGCAACACCTTTGAAGACAGCCATAGAGTCCATCGTCGGCCAGTGGTGGGGGATGCCGCCGTGGGCTTCAGTTTTCTAGTGGCCGGCTGGAAAGTCTCCTACGCAAAGGTGTTCCGCACCCGTGAATTTGAACAGCAGCGCAATACCCATCAGTACGGCTCCCTATCCATTTCCTATTCCTGGTAATCCCGCCTGGCAGGACGGCAACACCGGATTGCCGGGAACAATGACGCATTAACCGGCTGATTGCAGGCATCAACACAGAAAAATAAACCGCCTCCGCGCGGCGAAATGCTAAGATCCGCGCCATGCATGATATCCCTCTCAGCCTGCCTCCCCTGTCACTTTACGTCCACATCCCCTGGTGTATCCGCAAGTGCCCCTACTGCGACTTTAACTCCCACGCCAACGACGGACACTTGCCTGAGGACCAATATATCCAGGCTCTGATTCGCGAGCTGGAGATGGAATTGCCCTATGCACAGGGTAGAAAACTGTCCTCCATTTTTTTTGGCGGAGGAACGCCAAGCCTTTTTTCCGCCGAGAGTATCGGCAGGGTTATTCAGGCGGCCCGGCGACGCTTCGGTTTTAACGACGCCATTGAAATCACACTGGAAGCGAATCCCGGCACCTTTGAGCAGACCAAATTCAATGGTTTTCGTGACGTCGGCGTCAACCGACTGTCAATTGGCATTCAAAGCTTTGATGATCGCCACTTGACAAGACTGGGCCGAATCCACTCGGCAGAAAATGCCCGTGCCGCTGTAGCAATGGCCAAATCCGCCGGTTTTGATAATATCAACCTGGACCTGATGCACGGCCTGCCGACGCAAACCGAGGTGGAGGCAATAGCCGATCTGCAACAGGCCATTGATCTCGCACCAGCGCATATCTCCTGGTATCAACTGACCATCGAACCCAACACCGAGTTTTACCGTCGTCCACCCACCCTGCCGGCTGAGGATGTGCTCGACACCATTCAGGAAAGCGGCCATCAATTACTGGCGGATAACGGCTATTTTCAATATGAAGTCTCTGCTTTTTGTCGCGAGAAAAAATTTGCTCTGCACAACAGAAATTATTGGGAGTTTGGCGATTATCTGGGTATTGGTGCCGGGGCGCACGGCAAGATCACGCTGCCCGATGAGCAGCGCATTACCCGCACCGCAAAAACACGCAACCCGGGGGATTATCTGGCCAGGGGAAATTCATTTATTGCCAGCTGTAAAAACATTCCCGAAAACGAATTGGCACTGGAATTCATGATGAATGCCCTGCGTCTCAACCAAGGCATTGAAAAACCGTATTTTGAAGAGAGAACCGGTATTTCTTTTAATAAAATCGATGCAGTTTGTGAAAGATTGATCGCCGCAGGTTTGCTGGAAAATTCGCCTTCACATATTGTTACGACCAAAAAAGGCCACCGGTTTTTAAACACAGTACTGTGCTATTTCAGCGAATAATCCGCTGTTTTTTCAGAAATTTTTCAACAACAACCCGACGTTTCACTGCCATCATTGCCAAAGGGCAAATCAATGCCACAGCCTTTGAAAATACCTTGATGACAGTGGAAATCACCCTGAAATTCAAAATGCTCAGCAAAGCGGGTCTCCCGCAACATCCGGTAACTATTACCGCAAACCGGAAAGTTTTTTCCCGTTTCTATCCGGTGATGACAGTCCAGTAAAAACTGGTTTTCTGAACCCGGAATAGTCCCCTTGTAGATCACTGACTGGCCGTAGTCTTCACAGGCCGGCTCGAGATTTTCCAGCTTGAAAAGCCGGTAGGTTGCCGAGTAAAAACGCAGCGGGCCAACTTTCTCCACTATGTCAGGATTGCCAACGCTCAGCGGACGATCCTCCACCAGTCTCGGATCGGCAAAGCCGACCTGCCTGGCCAGTTGCAGAAAGTCATTCCAGTAGAGCGCCCCGGCCAGACATTCGCCATAGAGTACAGGGTCATTTGACAGCTCGACAGGGACCCGACGATCGGCATAGACATCGGAAAAATACAATTCACCACCGGGCTTCAATAACCGGTGGGCCTGGGCCAGAACCGCTCGCTTGTCGGGGGACAGATTAATCACGCAATTCGAGACAATCACGTCAAAACTTGCATCGGCCAGATCCAGCTCATCGAGGTTTTCCAAGTAGCCTTTGAGAAAACGCACATTGGCTTTTTTGAAGCCAAAGGCATCCCTGTGAAACTCGATATGCCGGTTGGCAACAGCCAGTTGTTCGTCCGTCATATCCACACCCACCACTTCACCGCTCTCACCCACCAAAGCGGAGAGCACATAGCAATCCTGCCCCGAGCCACTGCCCAGATCCAGGATCCTGAGGCCGCTCAGCAGCGCCGGGGCAATCAAGCCGCAACCGTAGTATTTGCCGCTCACTTCCGGGTGTATTTTTGCCATGATCGGCTTGATGGCATCGGGAACACTGTCAACCGTGCAGCAGGCATCCGTCTGCAAATCCTCGGAACCCTGCAATGCCCTGCCGTAATAGTCTTTGACGATATCGTACATGGGACTCCTTAACGCGCCTCAACACTGCCATCAGTGACACACCGGCGACAATACATTTTACCGACGCCGAGCTCCACTTCTGGGATGCGCAAATCCCGCCGTTGTTACAGATTGTCTAAAATTTGTCACAGACGACAGGGACAATAGGTAATTGTCTTGTTTGTTGCACTGTATCTATTATGAACAATATAACTGAATTGACCCATCAAACGATAAAATCGGAAGCCCGCGTGCCTGAAGAGCAGATCGACATTGGCCATGCCAGACACTTCATCAACCGCCACATAAGTCTGATGCAGTTCAACCTGCGCGTGCTGGAACAGGCACTGAATGAAGATTATCCACTGTTGGAACGATTCCAGTTTCTGATGATTTTCAACAGCAATATGGACGAATTTTTTGAAATTCGACTGGCGGGGTTAAAACGGCAAATCAGCTTCGCACGGGAAGTCGTCAACGTCGATGGCATGCCACCAGGGGACGTCCTCCAGGTCCTCAGCGAGCAGTGCAAGGCCGCCACCACTCGGCAGTATCAAATCCTCAACGAGTTACTGTTACCCGCACTGGAGCAGGAAAAAATCCGGGTGCTCAATCGCCACCAGTGGAGTCCGGAGGTAGCTGTTTGGGCCGAGGACTATTTTCGTCATCAGGTGATGCCCGTAATCAGCCCCATCGGACTCGATCCCGCCCATCCATTTCCCCGGCTGGTCAACAAAAGCCTCAATTTTATTGTTTCGCTGGAGGGCAAGGATGCCTTTGGCCGGGATAGTGGTATGGCCATTGTGCCGGCACCGCGCTCGCTGCCGAGACTGGTGAGGCTGCCCGATGAACTCTGTGTTGATGGCGATAACTTTGTGCTGCTCTCCTCACTGATGCATGCCCATATCGATGATCTGTTCAATGGTATGAGCGCGACCGGCTGCTACCAGTTTCGCATTACCCGCGATGCTGACCTCGACCTGAATGCGGCTGAAGTGGAAGATATTGCCAGGGCGCTTCGCGGCGAACTGCACTCGCGACGTTTTGGTAGCGCCGTGCGGCTGGAAGTGGACCAGAACTGTCCGGCCGAGCTGGTGAATTTTTTATTGCGGGAGTACAACCTCGGTGAGGACGAGCTCTATCGGGTGGATGGCCCGGTGAATCTCGGGCGGATGATGCAACTGCGGCAGATGTTGAATCGTCCTGATCTACTGTTTCCTCTCATGATTCCCTCCATTCCCAGAACATTGCGACTGTCGGACAACAGCATTCTGGATAGGGTGCGAAAGGAGGATATCCTGCTGCACCATCCGTTTCAGTCATTTACCCCGATCATTGATCTGCTGCGCCAGGCCGCCAGGGACAGTGCCGTGCTCTCGATCAAGATGACACTCTATCGCACCGGCGCCTCGTCTGAAATTGTCGATGCACTACTGGAGTCCGCCAGAGCCGGTAAAGAGGTGACGGTCGTCATTGAACTGAGAGCCCGGTTTGATGAGGAGGAAAACCTTCAATTGGCAACCCACCTGCAGGAGGCAGGTGCCGTGGTCACCTATGGCGTGGTTGGCTATAAAACCCACGCCAAGGCACTCCTGATTGTCCGCCGGGAAAACAACCAGTTGCGTCGCTATGTGCATCTGGGTACAGGCAACTATCACTCGGGCAACGCCCGCCTGTATACCGATTACAGCCTGCTGACGGCTGACCCGGATCTGTGCAGCGATGTGCATAAAATCTTCCAGCAGCTCACGGGAATGGGCAAGGCAGAACGCATCAAGACCCTGTTCAGCGCCCCTTTTACACTGAAAAAAAATCTGGTGCGGCTGATCGAAGCGGAGGCTGAAGCCGCCCGGCAGGGCAGGGAAGCCCACATCATCATCAAGGTGAATGCGCTGACCGAATCAAAAATTATCACCTCGCTGTATGAAGCAAGCAATGCCGGGGTCAAAATTGATCTGATCGTTCGCGGGATGTGTTGTCTGCGACCGGGGATTGCCGGCGTATCCGAGAATATCCAGGTACGCTCCATCATCGGACGCTTTCTGGAACACTCACGGGTGTATTATTTTCTCAACGCCTCACCGCATATTTACTGTGCCAGCGCCGATGCAATGGAGCGCAACCTGATGCATCGGGTAGAAATCTGTTTCCCCATCCTGAGCGGCCGGTTACAGGCGAGAATACGCAACGAACTGCAAAGCTATCTCACAGACAATTGCCAGAGCTGGGTACTGCAGCCCGACGGGCAATATCTGCTCAACCACCCCGCTCAAGGGACCACCCGCTACGCCGCCCAACAGGAATTGCTGGAGAAGCTGGCGGATTAGCTCAGCGACTGCTGAACTTCAGCTGAAAACCGATTTTCTTCAGATACCGTTGCTCCGATGCCAATGCTGCGCTGGTCAGCGGGTGGCGCTGCAGCCAATCGGCATCAAAGAACAGCGTGACTTCCGACCCCTTGACCTTCGTGGCAAACATCGGTTTTCCCTCCACAGGTGTCACATACTTAAACAGCGCGGCCAATCGCATCAGAATACAGAGACGCTTTAAGCGGATGCGCTGCCCGGCTTCGTAACTGACAAATTCACCCGCCGGAAACTTTTGCCGGTGACTGCGAACCAGAAGTGCCAGCTCCCGCTGCATCTGTTTACTGAAACCCGCCAGATCAGAATGCTCTATAAGGTATTGCCCATGCTTGTGGAACTGACTGTGTGCAATACTCAAACCCACTTCATGCAATCTGGCCGCCCAGCAGAGCAGCGCCCGGTCAGACTCGTCCAGCTGCCAGTCATCGGCCACGGCATCGAATAACAGGGTGGCCATGGACTCCACCTGATCCGCATTTTGCTGATCTGCTTCCGATCGCAACATCAGCGCCATCACGCTGCGTTCCCGGACATCCTCGTGTTCGAACCGGCCCATGATTTCATAGATGACCCCCTCCCTGAGGGCACCGCTGGAAGTGTGTATTTGCTGAATATTCAAGGCGTCGAAAATGGCACAGGTGATGGCGACACCCGACACAATCACCCCACGCCGGCGCTCGCTCAAACCCGATAATTCTGACAGTGAATTGATGTCCTTATATTGCAACAGCAACTTCTTCAAACGCCCCAGGTTGGCCGCACTGATACCTTCCTCCGCCCAGCCCTTGTCAATAATCAGCTTTTCAATACTGGTCATGGTACCCGAGGAACCCACCCCGTTATCCCAACCATGGTTTTTATAGGCCTTACGGATTTTCAGCACTTCCTGATATGCAGCGCGGTAGGCTTTTTCAAAACGTTTCGGCGAGATTTTCCCCTGTCGGAAGTATCGATCACGGTAGGTCACACAACCCATATGCAGACTTTCACGCAATTTGGCTTCAAAGCGCTGGCCGATAATAAATTCCGTACTGCCGCCACCGATATCCACCACTAGGCGGGAGTTGTCGTCATCGGCAAGGGTGTGCGCCACCCCAAGATAGACAAGCCGGGCCTCTTCACGACCGGAAATCACCTCCACCGGATAACCCATCACTGCTTCCGCTTGCCTGATGAATAGCGGGGCATTTTTTGCAGCGCGCAGCGCGTTGGTTCCCACGATTCGAACCTGTTCCGGCTGCAGTGTATCCAGGGCCTGACGAAAACGGGCTAGGCAGGCCAGACCTCTCTCTATGGCCTCCGGGGCCAATCGATTTGACTTCATGCCGGCACCCAGCTGGACCCGGCCGCCAAAACGCTCCACGGGTCGCATTTCGTTTTGCGTCACCCGGGCAACAATCATGTGAAAGCTGTTTGAGCCGAGGTCAATCGCTGCCAGCGTCTTGCCCTGGCCATTTGCCACGGAATTTTGCAATGCGGGTTTTCCTTGTGGTTTAGTAAGGCTACCGGCACTATAGTCGGCACCATCAGATCGCCGTCCGGAAGATTTGTTACCTGCCCGGAACGGGTGTTATGATTTGTAACAATTCTACCCCCTTACGATTTAATTCACATTACTCTGGAGATCCCCAATGAGCGACAACATCGTTCACGTAACCGATGCCAGTTTCGCAAGCGAAGTGCTTGGATCAGACTTGCCGGTACTCGTTGATTTCTGGGCTGCATGGTGCGGCCCCTGCAAGATGATTGCACCTATTCTGGATGAATTGGCAAACGAATATGCTGGCAAGGTCAAGATTTGCAAGGTGGATGTGGATTCAAACCCCGAGACACCGGCAAAATTCAATGTTCGCGGTATCCCGACCTTGATCCTGTTCAAGGACAGCAACATTGAAGCCACCAAGGTCGGGGCTCTGTCCAAAACCCAGCTGGTTGAGTTCATTGAAGCCGGTCTCTGATCAATCACCATACTGAGTGGCGTGCCTTTTGCGCAGCCACTCAGATTGTTGCGCTTTAGAGTAGGCCCCCCTATACTGCGACTGTTCCCGCCGAACTCCCAGGCGAGAGACCTTACCAAAAAACCCCATTTAGCCCTTCCAGGACACCAAAGATAATTTTCGGCCGGTTGTCAGCCTGCCTCAAATCCTAACAACAATTATTACTATGTCTGTATTTATGAATCTGACCGAGCTCAAGACTAAACCCATCGATGAACTACTGAAACTTGCCGAGGAAATCGGCCTGGACAATCTGGCCCGCTCACGCAAGCAGGATGTCATCTTCAGTATTCTCAAACGGCATGCCAAAAGTGGCGAGGACATCTACGGAGACGGCGTCCTTGAAATCCTCCCCGACGGCTTTGGTTTTTTAAGATCCGCCGACAGTTCCTACCTGGCGGGCCCGGATGATATTTATGTATCCCCCAGCCAGATCCGCCGGTTCAACCTGCGAACCGGGGACAGCATTTCCGGCAAAATTCGGCCGCCCAAAGAGGGCGAGCGCTACTTTGCCATGCTCAAGCTCGACGAAATCAATTTTGACAAGCCGGAAAATGCCCGCAACAAAATTCTGTTTGAAAACCTCACACCACTGTTTCCCGATGAGCGACTGGTACTGGAAGCAGGCAATGGCTCTACCGAAGACCTGACCCCCCGAATTATCGACCTGGTTTCACCCATTGGCAAAGGCCAGCGCGGTCTTATCGTAGCTCCGCCAAAAGCCGGTAAAACCATTCTCATGCAGCACACCGCCCAGTCCATCATCCGCAACAACCCAGAGTGTTACATCATGGTGTTGCTGATCGATGAACGTCCGGAAGAAGTGACTGAAATGCAGCGCTCTGTGCGCGGTGAAGTGATTGCCTCCACCTTTGATGAACCGCCCTCACGACACGTACAGGTCGCTGAAATGGTTATCGAAAAAGCCAAGCGACTGGTGGAACACAAAAAAGATGTGGTCATTCTACTCGACTCGGTAACCCGGCTGGCCCGGGCTTACAACACCGTCCAGCCTTCGTCGGGCAAAGTGCTGACCGGGGGTGTGGATGCTCACGCCCTGGAACGACCCAAGCGCTTTTTTGGTGCTGCCAGAAATATCGAGCAGGGTGGCAGTCTTACCATTATCGCCACAGCGCTGGTAGAAACCGGCTCCAAGATGGACGAAGTCATTTATGAGGAATTCAAGGGCACCGGCAACATGGAGCTGCACCTGGATCGGAAAATGGCAGAGAAGCGTATCTATCCCGCTATCAATATCCGCCGCTCCGGCACCCGTCGCGAAGATTTGTTAATGGGTGAAGAGGAACTGCAACGGGTGTGGATTTTGCGCAAACTCCTCCACAGCATGGAAGACTCGGATGCCACTGAATTTCTCATCGATAAACTGAAAGACTCCAAAACCAATGATGAGTTTTTCCTGTCCATGAAACGCAAATAGTCCCAAGCGGCATAAAAAAACCTGGCTAATGCCAGGTTTTTTCTGTGGGAACTGTCCCGGCACGGAATCAGTCATGGTGCCAACCTCAAAATTGTCCAACCATTCTCGGATCTCAGGTATTGAAAACGGTCATGCAGACGGTTTTCTCCACCCTGCCAGAATTCAAATTCGCTGGGCACCACCCGGTACCCGCCCCAAAAATCCGGCACCGGTATCTCGCCGGCAGCAAACTTCTCTTTCATTTGTATAAATTGGGTTTCCAGTGCCTGCCGGGAGCTGAGCCGGCTGCTCTGCTGCGAGGCCCAGGCTGCCAGCTGACTCCCCCGTGGGCGCTTGAGGAAATAGCTAAGAACTTCGGTTTTCGTGAGTCTTTCCACCTGCCCGCCCACAATCACCTGCCGATCCATCCGCATCCAGGGAAAAATGAGGCTGACATTCGGGTTGCCTGACATCTCTCTGGCTTTGCGACTACCCAGGTTGGTATAGAACATCAATCCTCTCTCATCCATGCCCTTTAACAATACGGTGCGTTGCCAGGGTTTACCCTCGGCGTTGACCGTCGCGAGACACATCGCCGTAGGATCGGATAAATCCGAGTGGATGGCCTGCTCCATCCACAGGTTGAATTGCTCAAAGGGAGACGCCTTAAGTGACTCCCTGCGCAAGCGTCCATACTGGTATTCACGACGGCTATCTTCCAGCGACATCAGTTACTCTCCTCAATCATAACCCGGCATTCTAGCCCGGATCAGGGCCTACTGCTGCTATTGGATTGACACTACTACCGTGCCATGCAACCAGATAATAAGGTTTACAGGAGTTTTCTTTATCCGGGCAGCAATAAACAGCTGATATCCCCGCATCAGGGACTTAGAATATGCCCCTACAAAAAGATTATGCCAATTCTCCCGGGAGCACGTTATGTCTCGCGCCACACTGAGCCTGACAGTAACGGGCTTACTCTTCAGCCAGCTGGTTCTCAGTCAACCCAAGTCCACGTTCATTACTGAAGAGGATATGCTCGGTGAGTTACCATCGGTTTCCTCCGTGGCGCGGATGGTTCAACCCCTGAACCAGGTTCCCGCAAGTGTCACCATTATCGACCAACAATTGATCAAGGCTTCCGGCGCCATGACCTGGGTCGATGTCTTTCGCCTGGTGCCCGGCTTCGAGTCCTACTATATCAATGGCAATCGCTACGGTATCGGTTATCACGGCTTTGGCCGCGAGTTTCCGAACCACCTGGAAATCATGGTCGATGGCCGGCCCATCTATGACCCGGTGTTTGCCAATACTGAATGGGGCTCTCTGGGTATCAGTCTGGAGGATATTGACCATATTGAGATTGTGCGGGGATCAAATGCCCCGGCCTTCGGCTCCAATGCATTTCTGGGCGCGGTAAACATCATAACTCGCAAACCTGTGCAGGAGCGTGGCTGGCAGGTCGGCGTGACAGCAGGAGACCAGCAAACCCGGGAAACCACTGTTCGCTACAGCGGTAATGCCGACAAGCTGGATTACCGTGTCAGTTTTAATTACCAGCATAACGACGGCTTCCCACCGGTAAGTTCCGGAGACAACCGGGGGTCAATGAAGGACGGCAGGGAAATGCTGGCCCTGAACCTCCGCGCTATGTTCACCCCGAATATTACAGATACATTCGACCTGCAAGCCGGGTACACACACAACAATTCTGGTTGGGGTGATGCCGACCGCCCGGCGGAGTATGCTGGGGTCCAGTTCAAAAACCAATACCAGTCCCTGAAGTGGAACCGGGATCTGGTCAACGGCGACGGGCTGCAAATCCATTTGTATCACAACCGAATTGAGGGTGAGAACTATATCAACCAGGGGCTGGTTTCCAAGCTGTTGTCGGAGGAACTCGGATTCACCATTACTCCGGAACAGGTGCCGGGCTTTTTTCAGATGATTGACCCGACCCTGGATATTGAAGATCAACACTATATCGTCGGCTTTCAGGGCATTGATTCAGAGCGCTACGACGTAGAACTGGAACATCGCCTGCACCTGACCACCGATTTACGAGCTACCTGGGGGACAGGCCTGCGCTACGACAATATCAGTGGCAAAACAGTGTTTGGTCATAGTGGCGATGAATCACTGACCAGTCGCCGACTCTTCGGGCACCTGGAGTGGGAGGCCAGTTCCCACTGGACCATGAATGCCGGTCTGATGATCGAAAACAACGTCCTGGTGGACACGATTGCATCCGGCCGTGTCGGCACCAATTACCACATCAATCCTTCCCATACGCTTCGCATAGGTTATGCCATTGGTCGGCGCTCCCCCTCACTGGGTGAGGCCCGGGAGCTGAATGTGGATATTCTCGCCGACCAGATACTGGTCCAGGCGATTCGGAAATCTGCTGAAAATGTCGAGGAAGAGCGACTGAAAAGCCTTGAACTGGGCTATCTGGCCCAGTTACCCACACAGGGACTGACCTTTGATGTCAGGCTGTTTCGAGAATCTGTTAAAGATGGCATCGATACCTACCAGGCACCTGCCGATCTGGGTATTCCATCGCTCGGTCTGGATGAAACCATATCAGTTCGCGACAATAACAGTCGCTGGGTAACGCGGGGAGCGGAACTACAACTCCGCTACCAGCCCACCGAGCGCACTCTGATCAATGCCCACTACAGCTATCGGGATGTGGACAGTTTTTATATCTCCCGCTATGAACCCTACTTTCAGATTAAGGATCATGACGAACGCGCTCCGCGACATACAGCGGGCCTGCTGCTGTTTCAGCGATTTCCTGCAGGCTGGTCCTCAGGCATCAATATCTACCATATGACCGCAGCGGATTGGCGTGATGGTAACCCTGTAGAACAGTTTGTCCGGGTAGACGCCCATCTGGGTTATGATTTTACTGTGGGTTCAAGCACTGGAAACCTGTCACTTATCGGACAAAACCTGGGGGGTGACTATATGGAGCATGCTCAAAACAATGTTTTTGAAACCAGACTTTTTTTACGTCTCGTACTGAATTTTTGATGTGTTTGACCTTGTTGCTCCAGACAAAATCATAGCGACTGGGGGATGAAAGGTCTTACGCTCAATAGCAGCGTTACTTAGGGAATACATGTTGAAGCGACCGGTAAGGAAACAAGGTATCTTTGCAACCCTCTCCACCAATGGACTCCTTGTCCTTTCCCTTTTGATGTGCCCAGTAACTCAGGCAGACATCTTATTGTTGTTATCCAGCGACGCCTCCTATTACCTTGAAACCGCCGACTCACTCCAGGACACGGTCAACAAAACGCTGCCGGGAAACTCCGGCTTCAGTATCATTAACCTCCATAAAACCACGCTGCCAGAGCGTCAGTATCCCCCCTATCAACTCATTGTTGCTATTGGAAGCTATGCAACTCGCGAGGTCGTTAACTGGGGAGGAGACATACCTGTGCTCAGTATTTTCACCCCAAAAAATGCCTATGAATCTGCCTGGTCAGCCCACAATAAAGCCCCAGCGCGCCGGGCTTCTGCAATTTTTCTGGATCAACCCCTCAGCCGGGTGATTACACTCGCATCATTACTAAAACCGGAAGCTACTCGGTTCAGCACCATATTTGGCCCCGTCTCCAGGGGATTGGAGGCAGAGCTGGAGACACTTACCGCTGAACGTGGCCTGGTTCTCAAACACGGCTACCTCGACCGGGAGGACAACCCTGTGTCGGTGCTGCGTCCCGTGGTCAGCGGTACCGACCTCTTTATTGCCCTGCCGGATCAGGCTGTTCTTAACCGGGCAATCGCCAAGTGGATTCTCCACCTCAGCTTTCAACAAAAGGTCCCGGTTATCGGCTTCTCAAAGGCCTATACCGTCGCAGGGGCACTGGCCTCTATTTTTTCTTCGCCTGACGACATTGGCAGACAGGCAGGTGAACACATCAGTCAATGGTTGCGCAATCCGGAAAGCACCCTCGGTGAGCCTCAGTATCCCCGCTATTTCAGTATATCCACCAACCCAGCCATAGCACGATCACTGGGTATATCCCTGCCGTCAGACAATACGCTTTATATGAGCATCCAAAAGCAGGAGCAGGCAGCAAAATGATTGAAGGCCCATTGCTCAGCAAGTCGATTCATCAGCGGTTTCTTATGGTGGCACTTTTCCCGTTGCTGTTAACCATCACGTTGCTGACGCTCTACACGATTGATGCCCGGCGGAGTGATCTGTCAGAAAACCTTTATCAATCCGGAGATATAACATCGGATTACCTGGCGACGATTTCGGATCTACCGCTCTACTCACGGAACATCAAGTTACTCGCAAACACATCGGCGGCGGCCATTCGCCTGCCCGACGTATCCGGTGTCGCTTTTATAGACCGCACAGAGAAGTTGGTCCTGAATTCCGGGGATATACCCACGGCAGCACTGGGCTCCTCACCGGACAAAAAACCCTTGCAGCTGGATAATCACGTCTACTTCAAGAAACCCGTTTATCTGGTGGGTGTTGAGTTCAGTGATTACGAGGAAGAAGCCACGCAGGTGGTCGATGATGAACTGATCGGCTGGGTTATCGTCGCGATTGATCAGGCCCGTTTGCACCAGAAGCAGCGTCAGATTATTTTTACCTCTCTCTGGCTATCCCTTCTGGGGCTGATTATTGCCTTTGTACTGACCTACTATCTGAGTCTGGGGTTGATTGCTCCGATTCAGCACCTCACCGCCGTCATAAAAAAAATGGCCCGCGGGAACCTGAGCATCAGGGCCCAAACCGGAACCCGCGACGAGCTTGCCATTCTCGCGAGCGGCATCAACCAACTGGCGGAATCAATTACCGAAGGCAAACAAAATCTTGAATATCGGATTAATCTCGCTACCAGCCAGTTACAGGATACCCTCCAGAGCCTGCAAAGAAAGAACCGTGAACTGGAATTGTCACGGCAGGAAGCGGAAACAGCAAATCAGTCAAAGAGTGACTTTCTGGCACGGATGAGCCATGAACTGCGTACTCCCATTACCTCCATCCAGGGATTTGTACACTTACTGGATGTCAGTGTCATGTCCGAAACAGACCGTCACTACTGCCAGATTATTGATCAATCAGCACTCCAGCTACTGACGCTGATTGACGATATTCTCGCTTGTTCAAAACTCCAGTCCAATACCGTTGAGCTCGAGCAGCAGCCAATAGATCTGGCAGAATGTATAGAGCAGGTCAGTGCCCTGTTTTCTCCCCAGGCCCAACACAAGGGCCTTTGTATCGCGGTGGATTATGCACCCGATGTGTTGTTGCACCGGGTGGGAGATATGATCCGGCTACAGCAGATTCTGAGCAATCTGATCGCGAACGCCATCAAGTTCTCCGAACAGGGTGGGGTTTTCATCTCCCTGAAAACCAATCCGGCACAAGCCGTTATTATCGAAGTGCTGGATACCGGTATCGGTATTTCCGCCGACGCCCAAGGCCTGCTCTTTAATGCCTTTACCCAGGCAGACACCTCCATTTCCCGCCACTATGGCGGAACCGGACTGGGACTTTCTATTGTCAAAAGTCTGGTTGATTTGATGGAGGGAGACATAGACCTGGAGAGCCGGGAGGGCAGGGGCTCCACCTTCCGTATAACGCTACCACTGCCACTCAGTGAGACCCAGCCTAGCTGGAAAATCAGGCCCTGCAAGGTGGTAATTGCCAGCTGTAATGAATTTACAACACTGGCACTCAGGCACGCTCTGGAACGATTCGGGGTAAACGATATTCTCGTCACCGATTACGACCATTTGCTGAATACCACATTACATCTTGAGGACAGCGACCGGGTTATTGTCTGCATACCTGCCCCGCAGGGTGCCAGGGATGATCTCCCGAAACTCATGGTGCAGTTGCGCAATGCAACCAGGGCCAAGCTGATTCTGACAGCATCACAGCTGAATTTTTACCAGCAATTCAACGCCAAGGAACGGGCAGAACTCAATCCGGTCGCATTTCTATCAATGCCACCACCGCTGTCAGAGCTCCACCGCTCATTGAATGAAAATGGCCCGTCACAGGACCTGATCGCCATTGCACCGGTAAATAGCCAACTCCTTGATGGTGTGAATATCCTAATTGCCGAGGATAACCAGTTCACCAGTCTGTTACTGGATACTTTGCTAAGCAAGATGGGGGCCTACTGCACATTGACAAACAACGGCAACGAAGCCCTCGCGGCTTGCCAACATGACACCTTTGACCTGTTGCTGGTGGACATACACATGCCCCAAAAAAATGGCATTGACACCCTGATAGCTCTGCGACGCAGCAATAATCCCAATGCACGGATTCCGGCCCTGGCCCTGACAGCCGATATACTTCAGCAGGAGGAAAGAGCGCTGTTTGATGCCGGGGCAAACGGTTTGCAACTCAAACCACTCAATGAAAATGAATTGCTTGCCAACATCTGCAAACTACTCAGCATCAGACCGCCCACAGAGGTACCAGTCCCATCGTCTCAAGAAGGGGACGTTTCCGTAAATCTATTCCGTCAGGAAGTCAGAGACCTGTTGAAAAAAGCACGTCAGGCCGTGGCCGATGACGACCTTGCCGAGCTGCGCGAACAGATTCACCAATTGTTGGGTATCGCCGGTGTTTTCAAACTGGCGACATTGGAACAGTTGGTGAGGCACCTTCACCAACAGATCAAGACGGGATCATTGGCATCAGTTTCAGCACTGCTCGATAAGATTGACCGAGAGGTTGAGTGGATCGACCTGTAGCAATCGTTAAAAAGGGTCTATCAGGTGTATTACTGAAACCCGCTCAGATAGACCGAACTGCCACCACACCTTCAACACCGGCAATGGCTTTGAGCAGGTCGTTAGTTGGCCGGGTGGCAACATCAATAATGTTGTAGGCGATGCCATCACGACTCTGGTTGACCATGTCGATAACATTCATGTCTCGATCCGCCAGCAGAGACAGCACATGACCTAATACTTTTGGCACATTCTCGTTACAGAACGTGATTCGATAGCCACCATTTCTAGCCATTTTGGTGTTCGGGAAATTCACCGAATTGCGAATGTTGCCATTTTCCAGATAATCCATGAGCTGATCGGCAGCCATCATGGCACAGTTCTCTTCAGCCTCTTCGGTACTGGCACCGATATGCGGCATGCAGAGTACATCCTTGCGGCCGAGCAGCGTCGGCACCGGAAAATCGGTGACATACTTCGCCAGACGCTTTTCATCCAAGGCCGCCGTGATCGCTGCCAGGTCGACCACTTCCTCCCGGGCAAAATTCAACAGGATGGCAGAGGGCCTGACACAGCGCAGAGCTTCAGCATTGATCAGATGACGGGTTGCCTCCATGGCAGGCACATGCAGGGAAATGAAATCGGAGCAGGCCAGCAGACTCTGCAGGTTTTCTACTTTCTGAACCCGCCTGGACAGGCGCCAGGCCGCTTCCACAGAAATTGCCGGATCGTAGCCGGCCACGTTCATGCCGAGCTCAAGAGCCATATTGGCCACCAACGCACCGATGGCACCGAGGCCGACGACACCCAGGGTCTTGCCAGCCACTTCACAGCCGGCGAACTGCTTTTTCTGTTTCTCCAGCAGTTTCGACATCTCGGCATCATCCGTGATGGCAGTGAGCCCTTGCACATAATTCATTCCGCCAAAAATATCTCTGGAAGCGAGAAATAACGCGGAAGCTACCAGCTCCTTGACCGCATTGGCATTGGCACCCGGGGTGTTAAATACCACGATGCCGCGCTTGGTATACTCAGCCACCGGAATATTATTGACTCCAGCACCGGCTCGAGCCACCGCCTTGACGCTCTCGGCAATGATTTCTTCATGCAGTTTCTGGCTGCGCAGCAAAATCGCATCTGGCTGTGAAAATTCACTGGCTATTTCGTAGTTTTCTCTGGGAAAACGGTCCAGTCCTTTGGCAGAAATCTGGTTATAGGTCCGCACTTTAAACATGGTTTTTCTCACGCAACGCTGCTTATACCGATCATTAACGGGAAACTTCCCGATAACCCCATTCAATCCAGGGCATCAGTGCTTCGAGATCCGTTTTTTCGACGGTCGCACCACCCCAGATACGCAAACCGGCAGGAGCATCCCGGTAGGCGCCAATGTCATAGGCCACGCCTTCCGCATCGAGTAGTTTAACCAGTTGTTTTACCTGATCGACCTCAAGCGACAAAGTCAGGCAGATACTGGTACTTGATCGGTTGATCGGGTCTTCCGCCAGGAAGCTTATCCAGTCATGGGTCGCGACAAACTGTTCAATAACCGCAAGATTGTCGTTTGACCGTCGAACCGTTGCCTGCACACCACCGATAGACTTAACCCAATCCAGCGAATCGAGATAATCTGCCACACAGAGCATCGAGGGCGTGTTGATGGTTGCACCCTTGAAAATATCTTCAATCAACTTGCCGCCTTTGGTCATGCGGAAAATCTTCGGTAGTGGCCAGGGTGGTGTATAGGTTTCCAATCGCTCAACTGCCCTGGGGCTCAGAATCAGCATTCCGTGGGCACCTTCACCACCGAGTACTTTTTGCCAACTGAAAGTGACCACGTCCAGTTTTTGCCAGGGCATCTCCATGGCAAATACTGCAGAGGTGGCATCGCAAATGGTCAAACCCTCACGGGTATCACTGATCCAGTCTGCATGGGGGACTTTGACACCGGAAGTAGTGCCATTCCAGGTAAACACAATATCGTGTACGGGATCGGCAAGATCTAGATCCGGCAGCTTGCCATAATCGGCGCCGTAATCATTGACCTGTTCGAGTTTCAGCTGCTTGACGATATCCGTCAGCCAACCCTGTCCAAAAGACTCCCAGGAAAATACGTCAACCGGACGGGGTCCCAGCATCGACCAGAGCGCCATTTCAACTGCCCCGGTATCTGATGCAGGCACCACCCCCACCCGATAACCCTCTGGCAAGCCCAGAACCTGGGCCGTTTCCTCACATACCCGCTGTAGTGCGGCCTTGCCAATAGCTGCTCTGTGCGATCGTCCAAGGGTAGCAAGATCCAGTCTGGACACATCGTAGCCCGGACGCTTGCTGCAAGGCCCGGAAGAAAAGTTTGGGTTGGCCGGCTTTTGAGTCGGTTTCATGATTGATCTGCCTGGAAGGTGAAAAGAAGCGGGACATTTTAAGTGAGATTGACCACTGCACAAAGCCACTACTAAATAGAAGCCACTAAATAATATTTGGGTCAGACCTTTCGCTGTACAACAACAAGAAAGTACCTATCAGTGGTGAATAACGCAATGGACTTGAGCGTTCGTTATTGACCCATCAACGAGCGTTCCTGTTGAATAAGATAGGAAGCCACCTTCAGCATACCCTCATTGCCACCATTATCGCGACCGGAGATCCGGTATTTTCCATTCACGACCATTTCGGGTGTGCCCTGGGTGCTGTAACGCTCCTGTTTTTTAGCTGCCAGATCAACAGCCATATCGATGCCTGCCGAGTTGAAGACCTTGGTGAATCGTGCGCGATCTATACCATTGGCCTCAAACAGGTCAGCGATTTCATCCTCTGTTTTCAGTTTGGCTTTTTTGAGATTCATTGCTTCAAAAACAGGTTCATGGATCTGATCAAGGACTTTCATGGCTTTGGCAGTGAAATAGGCCTTGGCGTGGAGACGCATAGTCGGGTGCCAAATCGCAGGAACGCGGACAAACTCTACATCGTCGGGTAACGCCTGAGTCCAAGTGTTCAGCACGGGTTCAAAAGTATAGCAGTGGCTACAGCCGTACCAAAACACCTCTGCCACCTCGATTTTGGCAGGGTTACTGGTGGCAACCGCTTCGGCCAGCACCTCGTAATGGACGCCTGCTTTGTAGGGGTCTTCTGCCTGGGCGGAAGACACAGCAAAGACCATCATCGCGACGGATACTATAAGAGTCGACAGCTGATTACGCATTGGCTTTTCCTTTAGACTGATTGAATTACCCTGCATAGACCACAGAGAGCGGACAGGTTCCACTCACAACATTAAAAATGCCGGTCAGATACCGGGCATACTGCTGTTTATTTCAATCCGGAGATGAAATTCGACACCGCTTCGATTTCAACATCATTCATCTGGGCAGCGACACCTCGCATGATTTGCGAGTCACCGTCATTGGTACGGGCTGCCGAATTAGCGGGATCGTGGGCACCAGTGCGGAAGGCACGTAGCTGTTTGGCAGTATATTCCGCAAACTGACCGCCCAATGCCGGATAACCCGCAGGGTTGTTACCATTACCCGCCGGGGAGTGGCAGCCGGTACAGGCTGGCACACCAGTTTCGATGTTGCCTCCGCGGTAGATGCGCTCACCAAGGTCGAGAGCGGTTTCTTTGGCGCCGGCCATTTGAATGGTCTTGGACGCATAATAGGCCGCCATATCCTGCAGGTCCTGTTCAGATGCGTTACTCAGCATGCCGGTCATTTCAGGTATCACACGATCACCCGCTTTGATATCTTGCAGTTGCTTGGTCAGATACTTCTCACCTTGGCCAGCCAGCTTCGGAAAGGTCGCCATGGCACTGTTGCCATCGGCACCATGACAGCCAGCACACATCGCTGTTTTAGCCTGGCCGGCGGCAGCGTCCCCTGCCGCAAGGGCAAAAGGGGCAGCAAGGGCCGTTGTGAGTAGGGCAGTCACTGTCAGAATCATTTTTTTCATTGGTTAATCCGCTCTCTGCATTCCGCTACAATGGGACATTCTTATTGCCTTCTAAAAAGCGGGGGCATTATATACCAAACCCCCTCCGACCTTAATACTTGATATCAGGTTACTCCACCAAGGCTTTTCCATATGTCAGAAGAAATCTCTTTTACCAAGGCTCAATTTCTCATCAGCGCCCCGACTGTTTGGCAATGCCCGGAGGATGTCGGCAGGGAAGTTGCGTTTGCCGGACGCTCCAATGCCGGGAAATCCAGCGCCATCAATACCCTTACCAACAATAGCAAATTGGCCCGGACCAGCAAAACACCGGGCCGCACACAGTTGCTCAACTTTTTTTCCCTGACCGAAAACTGTCGCCTGGTGGATTTGCCCGGTTACGGCTTTGCCAAAGTACCGAAGGCCATGAAACAGGCGTGGGATCGCAACCTTGCCGAATATCTGCAACAACGCCGATCCCTGAGAGGCCTTGTGATGCTGATGGATATTCGCCATCCATTGCAGGAATATGACTGGCAGATGATCGGCTGGGCCACACAGTCTGCCATGCCGGTTCATCTATTGCTCACCAAAGCGGACAAATTGAACAATGGACCCGCTAAAACGGTACTTCTGACGGTCAAACGCGAGCTGGCCAAAGCCGGTTTCGGGGATGAGGTGACAGTACAAACCTTTTCATCGCTGAAGAAAGCCGGCATCGAGCAATTAAAACTGGTGATTCAATCCTGGTTGACCGACCAATAACCCTCTTTCGAAGATAAGCCGTGTAAAAAAAACCCTGACCATTGAGATCAGGGTATGCTTTGCTGTTGCTTGGGGTTTACAAACCTTGCATTTAACTTGGGGAGAAAATAGCAATGTTGCTTGTATTGATTTGTCTCTCCTGCCTATGAAAAGTTCCATTCTGGTAAGAAGTTTTTTATTCAGGGCCTTTTTCGTGGCGCTAACAGGACAAAAAAAACCCTGACCATTGAGATCAGGGCGTGCTTTGCTGTTGTTTGGGGATTAACGAGCTTTGCATTTAGTTTGGGGAGAACAAAGCAATCTTTGCTTGCTCGTAAGGTTAGTCAGTAATTTATGGCTTGAGTTCCCACCCAGCTTGAAAAAATTTCTTCTTTGGCCTCAGAATTGTATGGCCTTTTCGGTTTGATAAAGTGCCAAACCGCTCAATGTGCCTCATCCCAGTTATCACCGACACCCACATCGACAACCAGCGGTACGTCGAGCCGGGCGGCATTGCTCATGCGAGTCTTGAGGCCAGACAACACGTCCTCCAGTTCAGCCTGGGGAACCTCCAGGACCAGTTCATCGTGCACTTGCATAATCATCCTGGCGTTGAGCTTTTTATCTGCCAACCACTGATCGACGCTGATCATTGCCAGTTTAATGATATCGGCCGCTGTCCCCTGCATCGGGGCGTTGATCGCAGTGCGCTCTGCCGCCTGTCGGCGCATCCCGTTACTGGCTCTGATTTCGGGCAGATACAAGCGTCTGCCAAACAGTGTCTCTACATAGCCTTGCTCGGCTGCCCGCTTTCGCGTGGACTCCATGTAGGCCTGTACTCCGGGGTAGCGGGCGAAATACAGGTCGATATATTCCTGGGCCTGATTCCGTCCAATGTGTAACTGGCGGCCCAGACCAAAGGCAGACATGCCGTAGATCAACCCGAAATTGATCGCCTTGGCACTGCGCCGTTGCTCTCCAGTCACTGAGGCCAGCTCAACACCAAAGACTTCTGCCGCGGTGGCGCTGTGCACATCGAGATCCTGTTCAAAAGCCGCTTTTAATCCGCGATCTCCCGAGAGATGGGCCATGATTCGCAACTCGATTTGCGAATAATCAGCCGCCACTATCTTGCAACCCTCTGTGGCTACAAATGCCTGGCGAATGCGGCGTCCCTCTGCAGAACGCACGGGAATATTCTGTAAATTCGGGTCTGAGGAAGACAACCGGCCTGTTGCCGTTACCGCCTGATGATAGGAAGTATGAATTCGCCCCGTGGCAGGATTGACGAGCAAAGGCAGCTTATCGGTATAGGTGGACTTGAGCTTGCTGAGGCTGCGATGCTCAAGCAGTAATTTCGGCAGCGGGTAATCCAGCGCCAACTCTTGCAGCACTTCTTCTTTGGTGGAAGCGGCGCCCTTGGCCGTTTTCTTTTGTACCGGAATTTTCAGTTTTTCAAAGAGAATGTAGCCGAGCTGTTTTGGTGAGGCCAGATTGAATTCTTCTCCCGCCAACTCAAAAGCCTGCTGCTCCAACGCCGCTATGCGTTCACCCAACTGATCGCTTTGTTTCCGAAGTAAATCAGCACTTACTTTTGTTCCATTTCTTTCTATTCTTGACAGAACAGGCACCAATGGCATTTCAATGGACTGGTAAACATGCGCCAGCCCGGTTATATCCTGCAATTTTGGCCAGAGTGTTTCATGAAGCCTCAGGGTGATATCCGCATCTTCTGCCGCATAGGGAGCGGCCTGCTCAATGGCAATCTGGTTGAAGGTGAGCTGACTGACACCTTTGCCAGCTATATCCTGAAAGTGGGTGGTTTTTTCCCCGAGGTACTTCAATGCCAGGCTATCCATATCATGCCGTGTTGCAGTGGAATCCAGCACATAGGATTCAAGCATGGTGTCGAAGCGTATGCCCTGCATGGCAATACCGTGATTGGCCAGTACACTCATGTCATATTTGAGATTTTGGCCTACCTTGGCGAGTTTTGGTGACTCGAGCAACGGCTTCAGTTGCTCCAGCACCGTATCCCGATCAAGTTGCCGGGGTGCACCCAGATAGTCGTGGGCAAGGGGGACATAGGCCGCCTGATGCGCGGCAATTGCAAAGGAGACGCCGACAATACTGGCCTGCATGTAGTCGAGGCTGGTGGTTTCCGTGTCAAAGGCGACCAATTCAGCCTGCTCCAACTTCTGTAGCCACTGATCGAGTTGCTGCTGAGTGAGAACCACCTGGTAGTCTTTGTCAGCCACTAACGATGGCAAATCGTCGTCACTTTCACTCGCAGCAAGTAATTCCTCAACCCAGCCCTTGAACTCCAGTTGACGAAACCAGTGGAGCAGAGCAGCATTATCGGGTAAGCCATTACTCAGCTCCGACAAGGTCACCGTCAAAGGCACATCGGTTTTAATGGTCGCCAGCTGGTAGGAAAGAAATGCCTGGTCCCGGTTCTCGGCAAGCTTTGCTGGTGTTTTTTTGGCGCCGCGGAAATCGAGCTCGGCAACCGCCTCCAGATTGCCGTATATAGCATCCATACCACCCAGATTTTGCAGTATGGCCAGCGCTGTTTTTTCACCAACCCCGGGAACGCCGGGAATGTTGTCTGATTTATCGCCAACCAGCGCCAGATAATCAATCATCAATTCTGGTGGAATGCCGAATTTGTCGATTACCCCCTGCCGGTCCATGACGGTTTCAGTCATGGTGTTGACCAGCGTAATCTGCTCGGAAACCAGTTGAGCCATGTCTTTATCACCGGTGGAAATAACCACATGTGTCCGGTTTTTCGAAGCCTGCAGCGCGAGCGTGCCAATGACATCGTCTGCTTCCACGCCCTCTTCCACCAGTAGCGGCAACCCCATGGCACGGATAATTTGATGGATCGGTTCAATCTGTTTCCTCAGGTCATCGGGCATAGGGGGACGGTGGGACTTGTACTCTTCAAAGAGTTCGTCGCGAAAGGTTTTTCCTTTGGCATCAAAAACCACCACCAAAGGACTTCCCGGGTAGTCCTTCAACAGGCGGCGGATCATTGAAACAACCCCCTTGATGGCACCAGTTGGCTGTCCGCCCGAAGTCATTAGGGGGGGTAAGGCATGGAAAGCCCGGTAAAGATAGGAGGATCCATCCACCAGTACGAGCGGTGTTTTATCATTCATTGGCAGGCAACTTGAGCAGAGACTTGAATGGGTGAAGCATACCCCAAATTGTTTCTTTCCAGCCAACAAGCGGCTAATCTAACCAGGAAATTCGTGAGGTATCATTAACGCCATGTCTTCGTTCCTGTTGCCCAATATCCGGACACTCAATCATTTTCTTGCTCAATACTCACCAGAAAGATTGGTCGCTGACATTGATGCCGTTTATGCAGCCAGGAATCACCTGACCTGCAGATTCAGTGTTGTCGGCCCCCCCGGCGACCTTTTTTTTCTCGTGGTGGCGGGTGAGGCTGCCAGGGATCGGCTGGCGTTCTCAGCTCGATTGGTGAATTACCTCCGGGGGCAGCAAATCCCCGTCACGCCCTGTCTTGCCGATCACTCGGGTCATCATGTGACCGACTATGGCGAATCGCCGGCACTACTGTTTCAGTTACCGGAAGGGCAGGCGCCAGAGCAGCCAAACCCTTCAATATGCCAGGAAATTGGTACGTTCCTTGGCAGAATGCACGCCAGTACCCAAGGCTTCAGTGAACAGTACAGCAACCCCCGCAGCCTGATATGGCTGGATCTTGCCGCGCAGGAGGTGATAGACCAATTGTCGGCAGGTGATGCTGCGTTACTGAAAGAACAGTTGATCCGATTCAGACGGACGGCCGAGGCTGGCCCTGTGCTACCCTCCGGCCCCCTGATAGGCAGCCTGTTTGCCGACCAGTTGATTTTCAGAGGGGCGCAACTTCAAGCTGTGACGGGGTTCTTCTTTGCCTGCACTGACTGGCTCCTGCTGGATGTGGCCCAGGCAGTTAATGAATGGTGTTGTAATCAACAGGGTGAGCTGGACCGGCAACTGACTAGCGCATTGCTGGACGCCTATGCCATTGAAAGACCTTTCACCGCTGTGGAAAATCAGTATTGGCAAGACATTTTATGTTTCTCTGCCACCCGATTCTGGATATCCAGACTATTAAACTCACTCCTTCCCGAGCACAGCGACACGCTGTCAGTAAAACGTGATCCGGCTGAATACAAGGAAAAACTTCGCCGCCGGATTGTCGGTTACATACCCCTGCCTGATTAACCGCACTATTCGCTCAGGCAACTGACAAACGCGTCCACAACACCCTCTATCAGCACTGGATAACCCCCCTTTACTGAATCCAGGTGGATACCCAGGGGGTCGAGCTCGGCACTTTTTGCCCCCAGTTGCTGTGCCAACTGGTGGGCGGCCTTACTGTCCAGTTGCGGCTCGCTGAAGACACAGCCTACTTGCTGCCCCAGCGCCAACATTTGCCCATAGTGGCGGATGCCTTGTGTTACCCCGCTGGACAGCTGCATCATAGCCAACTGCGTCAGTCCGTAATGAGCGACAAAATGACTATAGCCATCATGCATGACGATAAAACCGCGTTCGCGCAAACCCGCAAGCCGCTGCCTGCTCACTGAGTCCAGTTGAGTAACCACCTCGGTAAACGCCTCGAGATTCTGATCAAAAATGGCCTGTTTGGCAGGGTATTTCCTGGTCAGCTCCGCTGCAATCGCCCGGGCAATCACGATTCCGTTAATCGGATTGAGCCAGACATGTAAATCCCGTGTGAGACCATCATGCGCATGTCCGTGTGAGTGCTCCGGGGTTTTTTCAGTGTGTTCCGGTGGCCAAATCAGCCCGTTTAATTCGGCAATCTGTAACTGCGAGTCAGACCGTTGTGCCAGGGGTTTCTGTAACACAGACTCAAAGTGTGGACCAATCCAAATGATCAGCTTGGCAGACCTTAGTGCACGAAGATCGGAAAATTTCAGTGAGTAGTCGTGGGGTGAGATATTTGCCGGTAATAACACTTTGACCACAACGCTTTCACCAGCAATTGCCTCAGCTATGGCAGCGAGGGGCTTGATGGAAGCGATCACTTCTGGGACTTCATCTGCAATGACCCTGTTTGCCAGCATTGCGCCAGCAATCAACAGGGCGATCCCATGTGTATATGTCTTCTTTTTCATTATGTATTGGTATATTGTTTCATCAATGGAGATTCAACTACAGGCCCTGAAAGTATACTGGTTGCCAGGCTCTAGAGCCATAAATGGTTCATACCGTGGCAACCAAATATAAATGCAACAATGTATCAATATTACCTATTTGAGTTGAACTGTATTCTCAACTACAGAATAAACGATACAAAGTAACATCTTTTCTGAAGAGACTAGAAATGCTGACCAACTCCCGAATCGCTTATCACCGCCATGACCACAAGCGCTGTATCAATGCAGCACTGTGCCGTGCCAAGGAGCTTTGTGATGCCAGAAAAGCCCGGCTCACGCCGATACGTGAAACAGTTCTGAAAACCATATGGGCCAGCCACCGCCCGCTGGGCGCCTATGAAATAGTCGACCAGATATCGCAATCAGAAACATCTGCTCATCGTGTTTTTCCGCCCACGGTTTACCGGGCGATTCAGTTCCTGCTGGACCAGGGCCTGATTCATCGTCTCTCGTCCCTGAACGCCTACATAGGTTGCCCGTTTCCCGGTAATTACCACAGTGATTTTTTTCTCATCTGTGAGCAATGCGGTTCAACGGCAGAGTGCAGCGACGACCAGGTGGATCATGCCGTCATACATGCCGCCGGACGGGCAAACTTTCAGGTGGAATCCAAAGTGATTGAAATCGTCGGTATTTGCCCGGAGTGCCAGGTGTGAAGTCGCCACTGATCGAACTCAGCGCCATCGGACATTCCTTTCGGGGAAACCGCGTTTTATCAGACGTCAGCCTGACCATCAAAACGGGGCAGATTATTACACTGATTGGACCGAACGGGGCCGGCAAAACCACCCTGGTCAAAATTGTCCTCAGTTTACTCAAACCGGATCTCGGTACAGTGACCCGGGCCCCAGGCCTGCGTGTCGGGTACATGCCACAAAAACTACATATCGACCCGACACTGCCCATTACGCTGCGGCGTTTTCTGTCACTGGCAGAACCCAGCTTGCAGCTCTGCCTCAATGCACTGGCCGAAGTGGGCATTGAGAAGTTGATTGAGATGCCCTTGCAATCTCTTTCCGGCGGCGAAATGCAGCGGGCTCTGCTGGCCCGGGCTATCCTGCGAAAACCCAATTTACTGGTACTCGATGAACCGGTTCAGGGGGTGGACGTGATCGGCCAGGAAGGTCTTTATCGCCTGATCGGACAACTCCGGGACCGGCTGGATTGCGGCGTACTGATGGTCTCCCACGATCTGCATCTGGTGATGTCTGCCACGGACGAAGTTATCTGCCTCAACCAGCATGTCTGCTGTCACGGCCATCCCGACCAGGTCAGTACAAACCCGGCTTTTATTGAGCTTTTCGGCAGCCGGACCGCGCCCTACACGCACCACCACGACCACAGTCATGACTCGGAGGATAATGGCGACAATGTCCATTCCGGAGGCGGCCACCATGATTGATGTCCTGCTTTACGCCCTACTGGCAGGGCTGGGGGTTGCCTTGGTCACCGGCCCGCTGGGTGCCTTTATTGTCTGGCGGCGCATGGCCTATTTTGGCGATACCCTGGCTCACTCTTCCCTGCTGGGGGTGGCGCTGGCCCTATTGATCTCCATTCACCCAACCCTGTCGGTGGTCATTGTCTGCCTGGTACTGGCGCTAATCCTGGTGGTATTGCAACAACAGCAAAATCTTGCCTCAGACACGCTACTGGGGATTCTTTCACACACCTCACTGGCCATTGGTCTGGTGGCAATCTCGCTGATGCCCTCTGTCAAAGTGGATTTACTCAGCCTTTTGTTTGGCGACTTATTAACCGTTACAGCGCAAGATATTGTGATTATCTACAGTATTGGTACCGCATCGATTTTATTGATGATCCTGCTCTGGAGACCGCTCCTGTCGATCACCATCCATGAAGAACTGGCCAGAGTGGAGGGTATACCGGTAACGGCTGTTCGATCAGCCTTTATGTTGATAATTGCCCTGGAAATTGCCATTGCGATGAAAGTCGTGGGAATTCTGTTGATCACATCGCTACTGGTTATACCCGCCGCCACAGCGAGACGCTTTGCGCGAACCCCGGAGCAGATGGCCTTACTGGCCAGCCTCATGGGCTGTATGGCCGTCATTTGCGGGCTAGCAAGTTCCTGGTTTCTGGACACGCCAGCCGGGCCATCGATCGTACTCTGTGCCGGTGGACTGTTTTTGCTCTCATTGATTAAAAAGCAGTGAGCTCAGTGAAGACCTATCAAATAGCGGCGTTAATGTCGAAATGAAGCAATAATCGAGCGCAAAATCAGGCGCATCTGCTCTTCTTCAAAGGGTGGCTTGAGGAAACCATGGTAGTCTCCATAGGGGTTAACAAGCACCATGTTACCACTGTGATCTATAGTGTAATCACCACCTTCCAGCTCGACTTTCGTAAAAGCGACATTCAGCTCAGTAGCCAGCTTGAGCAACACATATTTGTCGCCGGTGGCACCAACAAATTTCGGGTTGAAATAGGGCACATACTCAGCAAGTTTATCCGTGGTATCCCTTTCCGGGTCCAGTGAAATCAGGACGACCTGGAGTTTTTCCTGCTCCTCGGATTCAAGACCGGCGTACATTCTGGCAGCCGAAGCCATGGCAGTGGGACAGATATCGGGACAGTGGGTGAATCCGAAAAACAGCAGTGACCACTTTCCTTTCAAACTGTTTTTGTCGAATACTTCGCCCCGATGGTCGGTTAACTGAAATTCGCTGAACTGGCGGGGTGTATCCAGCAAAACGGCACCATTGGCCTGTAGTTCCTGTTGGCTAAGGACACGAGGCTGATTCAGTTTGAAGGCAAAACCAGCAACCACCAGCGCAACAAAAACAACCAATACCGTAACCGTCAGCTTCACGCTGCCCCTATTTTTTTGCGAGGTTAACACGTTGGATATCTCACCTTTTTTTGAATATAACTACTCAAAACCCCTTGCTAGGGAAAAAATGCGGGGACCGTAATCAGATAGTGATCAAGTAGCATGATCACAAACAGCGCCATCAGGTAGATGATCGAGTACTTAAAAGTATCCATTCCCGCATTGGCTTTTTTGCCGACCATCATGACAATGGCCCAATAAATGAACCCGACCCCGAGCGCCAATGCCCCCAGCAGGTAAAGCCAACCGCTCATTCCGGTCACAAAGGGAAGTACGCTGATTACCAGCAACATCAGGGTGTACAGGAGAATATGTAGCTTGGTGTATTTTTCACCGTGGGTAACCGGCAGCATTGGAATATCCGCCTTGGCGTATTCGTCCTTGCGGTGTATTGCCAGCGCCCAGAAATGCGGTGGTGTCCAGGCAAAAATAATCAGCACCAGCAGCAGTGCATGTCCGTGGATTTCACCGGTTACCGCCGTCCAGCCCAGCAGCGGGGGAGCAGCACCCGCTAAACCTCCTATTACAATATTCTGAGGTGTGGCGCGTTTCAGGAACAGAGTGTAGACACCGGCATAGCCCACCAGCGATGCCAGCGTCAGCCAGGCAGTGAGCGGGTTAATGTAGACCAACAGGATAGCCATGCCCAACAGGCCGAGCACAGTGGCAAATACCATAGCCTGAACCGGTTCGACACGACCCTTTGCCACCGGACGATTGACCGTCCTGGCCATTTTGGTATCGATTTGGCGATCCACAACATGGTTAACCACGGCGGCAGCCCCGGCGCAGAGAGCAATACCGAGGTTACCTAAAATCAGCACATTGACTGGCACCATCCCCGGCACCGAGAGAAACATACCAATCACTGTAGTGAGGATCATCAATGCCACTACGTTGGGTTTTGTGAGCTCCAGATAGTCGCGCCAGACCGCTTTTTCCATCTCGACCCCTGATTCATTTATCATTTAAAACTCCTGTACCTGTCATTCCAGCCTGGCTGTCCAGGTTCTGGCAGCGATCGTGACCAATACCAGCAGCAACAGGACACTTGCCAAGTGATGCATCAATGCCATAAGCAGTGGTGACATCAGAAAAATATTACTGACCCCGAGGGCAATCTGCACGGTCAAAACTGCCAGTGTTATCAGCCCCATGCAGCGAAACCGAGTACTTTTAATTGTGAACAGTCGCACCGCAAAACCAATGATTAACAACCCAAGGATCAAACCACCCAGGCGATGTATGACATGAATGGCTACTCGCGCTTCACTTTCCAGTTTCCCGCCCAAGTAATTGGGTCCGATCGTTTGCATTAGATTAAAACCGTTTTTGAAATCCATGTCGGGCCACCATTCACCCTGACAAGTGGGAAACTCGACACAGGCAAAAGCAGCATAATTGGCGCTCGTCCACCCCCCTAGAAATATCTGTAACAGGGTTACGATTACCACCGCCAGCAACCAGGATTTAACGCTGCCCAACCGGTCCATTACTTCCGGAGAAAGTCGCCACTCGCGACCACTCAGGCGGAGGGTGAGTAACCATAACAGCGAACAAGTCACCATGCCAGTGAGTAGATGAAGCGTCACAATCTGTGGCCACAATTTTAATGTGACAGACCACATGCCAAACAGGCTCTGCCAGACTATCAGGAACAAAATAAATGTTGGCAGCCGAAAAGGGTAGCCTTCATCTTCCCTGCGCAACCAGGAGATAACAGCCAGTGCAATCGCCAACAAACCCAGCACAGCCGCTGCATACCGGTGAACCATATCGACCATGCTTTTCTGGTATTCGACCAGGTTGTCGGGATACAGCCGTTCGGCTCGTGCAATAGCATCGGCATTGCTCGGCCATGAAAAATGGCCATAGCAGCCCGGCCAGTCGGGGCAACTCAACCCGGCATCCGTCAAGCGGGTAAAAACACCAAGTAGCAAAACGACCACCGACAAGACAGTGGCGGTTACAGCCAATCTGAACCCGGCCTGGCGTTTTTTGGAGGGATTTGCGGACATCAATTACCGTACACGAGGTGGTTTATTTACTTCACCAAAACACCATGACTTAAGTGGCGAACTGGCAACGTTCTTTGATCTGGCAAATGCTTTCAGCCGGGCGAGTATTTCATCAGGTGCTCTATGTCCTCGATCAACTCCTTGCCAGCATTGGCCAAGGTGTACGACATCATGATCAATCCCTCCTGGTCCACTAAGTAGGCCCTTAGAGGTTCGCCCTCTGTGAACAGTGGTGCATTGGTGGCTTTCAATAATAATTCCAGCTCGTCCTGCTTGCCATGAACAACAGTCAGATAGGGGTGTTCCTCCATATAACGCTCTGTTTCCGAATCAATTTCCTCATCCAACGCGATGTAGACCCGCTCGAAACGGCGGCTGTATTTTCCCAGACTGATATGAACCTGCCTGGTGGTATGAAGTAACTCACGACATTCATCAATACATTTTCCGGCACCAGGAATAATCAGGCGCCATTTTATTTTTTGCTCGGAAAATACCCAGGGCTTGCCATCCCCCGTCTCTAGGTTCAGATCCGTCATGGATACGGCCGGGACTACAAACTCCCCAAAATTGGTTGTCCCCAGACGAGCCAATAAACTATTTCGCTCATCAGACGTTTTCGGAAACAGCAGAAAACCGGCCACAATAACCCCGGACAAAACTCCGATCATGATCAATATTGGCCAGTAACCTGGCTGGGCCCGATTCTCGGTCATTACCATTACTCCGTTTTTTTACGTGTATATGACTTGCGATGCTTTAGGACAGCACCAAGATTTGAGTTGGCGAATAAAGTCAGGAGGAGCAGCGCTATGGATAATGCCGACCACTGAAACGCATATCCCGTGTGCATCCCCGGCACCACATTCACTACCTGCCACCCGGTTTCAAGCGCTCCCGGCATGCCTGCATCGAGCCGCAGCGTATAATCATAAAAAGGGATGGCCAATTTTTCCGAGACTTTTTTCGGTGCCGCATTCTGAATGATTTTCGGTCCTTCACCCTCTCTCCACTTATCTTCACCCAACATCAGCTGTTTGCCGGGGGAGCGATATAGGTAACCTACCAGGGTGACATTGCCAGACACCGCACCTACATCGGGCAAAACACTGCGATCAAGCCCCCCCGGCAACCAACCCCGGTTCACCAAAAACCAGCCATCCCGAGAGGATTCAAACGGACTGATAACTTCATAACCCGGACGCCCGTTGCGAACCTGATTGTCTATCAACAGAGGAGACCGGTTATCATATTCACCTTCAAGATGAACACGAACATACTGTTGATCAGAAAATCTCATCGCCTCAGCTATGGAAACAGGTGCTGCAATCTTTTTCTGTCGATAGGTTTCCAGCAGCGCGTGCTTTTCATCGGCACGCTCCAGCTGCCAGAAGGCGAGGCTAACTGTGATTGGAAAAAAAATGCCCGCGAATAGCAATATTTTCCAGTTCCACTGCCACTGGAAGGAAATTTTAGCTTGCTGCTGCGGTTCAACTGGCATCTGTGTTTAAATAAATTCTCTGAATATCGGGGCCACTTTAATGTTACTCAAAATCATCATTGTCTTTTTATTCATTGCAGTTCTTATCAGCTTGAGTAGTGCGCTGGTTTTTCTGATGAAAGACGTCGGCAATCCGAGTAAAAGAACCCTTTATGCTCTCGGCGTACGAGTAATACTGGCTATTGCATTGGTGGGGACAATTGTCTGGGGCATCTATTCCGGCCAACTCACCAGCAAAGCCCCCTGGGATCGCCAACTGCACCCCGAGCGGGTCGCTCCGCAAATGCATCCATAGGTTTTTCTTCTACAGAGTGAGAAAAAAGCGGCCAGGGAAACCCTGGCCGCTTTTTTATTGCAGCCCAAAAAATACTGTATCAGGCAAGTACGTAGACAAAAATAAACAACCCGACCCAGACCACATCAACAAAGTGCCAGTACCAGGAGGCTGCCTCAAACCCGAACTGATCGTCGGGACTAAAGTGGCCCTTGAGCCCACGCAAGAACATTATCAGCAACATGATAGTCCCCATGGTCACGTGAGCGCCGTGGAATCCCGTGAGCATAAAGAACGTTGTTCCGTAAATGCCTGACTCCAGAGTCAGCCCCATATGTTGATATGCGTGAATGTATTCTTCTATCTGAAGCACAATAAAGATGGCGCCAAGAAGAACAGTGATTCCCAACCATAAATTGAATTTTGCGCGATTACTGTTTTTCAGTGCGGTGTGAGCAATGTGTACAGTTACACTTGAAGACAGTAGAACAATCGTATTCCACAGTGGCAACCACCCCAGCAGGTTGGCCCAACCGGGAAAACTCATATGCTGATCAGGACCCATGAATTGGGCATTTTCGCCATTGACGGCCATATCGGGCGTAGTCATCAGAGGCCAGGCGGGCTCGAAGCCTTCCCACAGTAAATCGTTGCCTGCATGACCACCTTCGCCACCCAACCAGGGCAGTGCCAGTACGCGCACATAAAACAGGGCGCCAAAGAAACAGGCGAAGAACATCACTTCAGAAAAAATAAACCAGCTCATACCCCATACGTAGGAGCGCTTGAGCTGCGCACTGTTCATTCCCGCCATATTTTCATGGATAACAGTACTGAACCAGTTATAGAGGGTAAACACCATCACAACCGCACCAGCCAGTAACACCAGCGCCGAACCACCCTGCACCCAACTCCCGGCACCATAGGCCATCAGACCCATCCCCAGTGCCGCCAGTACAGGCAACTTACTTTGTTCAGGAACGTAATAGCTGCTCTCTGTAGACATTACTTTTTCTCCATCAACGCCAACCCTGGTGGGTCGGTTCTTATCATCAGTTTAATTTTGCTACTGAACCGTCGTTCACACGATCCGTTATATCAAAAAGGGTATAGGACAGCGTGATTGTCTTAATCGCCCTGGGCAGATCACGATCCACTATAAACACCAACGGTAAATCGGCTTCTTCACCCGCTTTCAGTGGTTGCTGGTTAAAGCAGAAACACTCGGTCTTATGGAAATAGGACGCTGCATTAAAGGGTGTAACATTGGGAATTGCCTGGGCAACCATATCCCGATGCGTGCTGTTTTTCGCATAAAACACCACCTCAGTCGCTTCTCCTGGATGTACCACCACCTCATATACCTTAGGCGAAAATTGCCAGGACATAGCGGCATTGTTCGTAGCAACGAACTGCACTTTGACTGTCCTGCTGCTATCAATACCCGCTTCAGAGGCCACATAAGGGCCCGATGTTTTGCCACCAATACCGGTGACCTCACAGAACATGTCGTACAGCGGCGGCATGACAAACAGGGCAAACAGGAACATGCAGACCACTCCGACAAGCAGTTTGAATATCAGTGGTCTGGTTGGGTTGGCCCACATGTCCGTTTATTTTCCTGTTATTTGACGACCGGCGCTGTACTGAAGGTGTGATAAGGAGCTGGCGTGGCAACAGTCCACTCCAGACCTTCTGCACCTTCCCAGGTTTTTGGTTCACTCACGGGTTTGCCAGATCTGATGGTCCGAACAACGTTGAACAGGAACAACAGCTGGGCGGCACCGTAGATGAAGGCACCAATACTGGAAATCATATTCCAGTCAGAGAACTGCAGTGCGTAGTCGGCGTAACGACGAGGCATGCCAGCTAGACCCAGGAAGTGCTGGGGGAAGAAGGTCACGTTGAAACCAATGAACGAAATCCAGAACTGCACCTTGCCCATCGTTTCGTTGTACATCCGTCCACACCACTTGGGCAGCCAATAATAGACAGCGGCGGTGGCAGAAAACAACGAGCCGGCAACCATCACGTAGTGAAAGTGGGCCACCACGAAGTAGGTATCGTGATATTGGACATCCGCAGGCGCAATGGCCAACATCAAGCCGGTAAAGCCACCGATGGTAAACAGAATCACAAATGCTATGGCAAACAGCATCGGTGTTTCATAGGACAGGGAGCCCCTGAACATGGTGCTGATCCAGTTGAACACCTTGGCGGCCGTAGGCACGGCAATTAGCATGGTGGCATACATGAAGTACAGCTGCCCACCCACTGGCATTCCCACCAGGAACATATGGTGTGCCCATACGATAAACGACAGGAAGGCGATGGATGCTGTTGCATACACCATGGAGCTGTAGCCAAACAATGGCTTGCGACTGAAGGTCGGAATGATGTGTGAAATCACACCAAAGGCCGGCAGGATAATGATGTATACCTCGGGATGACCAAAAAACCAGAACACGTGCTGGAACAATACCGGGTCACCACCACCCGCTGCATTAAAGAAGCTGGTGCCAAAATTGATGTCCATCAGCATCATGGTCACAGCACCCGCCAGTACCGGCATCACAGCAATCAGAAGGAATGCGGTAATCAACCAGGTCCAGACGAACATCGGCATTTTCATCAATGTCATGCCAGGTGCGCGCATGTTCAGCACGGTAGCAATAATATTAATGGAGCCCATGATCGAAGAAGCGCCCATGATATGAATGGCAAAGATAAAGAAATTCACCGAATCAGGAGCATAGGTTGTCGACAGCGGTGCATAGAATGTCCAACCAAAGTTGGGACCACCGCCATCCATGAACAGGGTGGAGGTCAGCATCAGAAAGGCAAAGGGTAGAATCCAGAAACTGAGGTTGTTCATCCTCGGCAACGCCATATCCGGTGCCCCAATCATCATCGGGATCATCCAGTTTGCCAAGCCGACAAATACCGGCATGATGGCACCAAATACCATTACCAACCCATGCATTGTCGTCATCTGGTTAAAAAATTCGGGTTTGACGAGTTGCATACCGGGCTGGAACAGCTCGGCACGAATCACCATGGCAAAAAAGCCACCCAACAGAAACATGGCAAAACTAAACCATAGGTACATCGTACCGATGTCTTTGTGGTTCGTGGTAAATAGCCAGCGGCCAATACCTTTTGCGGGACCGTGTGCCATGACTTAATCCTCCTTTATTGGCCTTGCTTATGTTTGAGAATATCGATGGGCTGCACGACATCACCGGTATTATTACCCCAGGCATTGCGCTCATAGGTAACAATCGCAGCAATATCCACCTCTGACAACTGACCACCGAAAGCCTGCATCGCGGTTCCCGCTTTACCATTCACCACGATATCGATATGTGAAGTAATGTCGCCAGTGGTTATAGCACCACCAATCATTGAGGGGAATACACCGGCGATACCCTGACCGTTCACCTGGTGACAGGCAGCACAAGAGCGATCGTAAGCCTCTTTCCCCTGAGCCATCAACTCGTCCATCGTGAAGGTTTTTTTGGACAGTTCACGTTCTGCGGCAGCGGCTTCTTTTTTCTCTGCCAGCCAGGAATTATAGGCTTCTTTTTCAAGCACATTGACCACAACCGGCATAAAGGCATGACCCTGCCCACAAAGTTCGGTACAGGCTCCACGGTAGATACCCGGTTCATTGACATAGGCCCAGGTTTCGTTGACCAAACCGGGGATAGCATCTTTCTTGACACCGAGATCAGGCAACCACCAGGAGTGGATCACGTCTTTTGCCGTTATCAGGAAACGCACCTTGGTATTGGCCGGTATCACCAGGGGTTCACTCACCTCCTGAACGTAATACTGGCTCTTAGGCGCTGTGTTATAGATTTCAGATTCGGGCGTGGCCAGTTCGCTCATGAAGGAGACATCCTGACCAAGATACTCATACTGCCATTTCCACTGATAACCGGTGACCTTGATGTCCATCTCGGCTTCACTGGCATCATACACCTGTAGTAGCGCGCTGGTTGCCGGAATCGCCATAACGATCAGCAAAACGGCTGGAATTACGGTCCAGACAATCTCAGCTGTGGTATTTTCATGGAAGTTTGCAGCAACGGCACCCTTGGACTTGCGGTGTGCATACATGCTGTAAAACATCACGCCAAATACGCCAACCGCGATCACCACGCAGATCCAGAAAATGATCATGTGAATATCGTAGATTGCGTTGCTCACAGGGGTTACCCCCTTGGGCATATTGACAGCCCAACGCTGTGCATCATCTGCCAATGCTTTGCCAAAAGTGGCCAAGAACATCGCAGGGGCTAGCAGCAGCGCGAAAAGCATACGTGCTCTTCTTGACATCGCCCTATCTCCAGTCAATAAGTTATTGTTTCTAGTTATGAATTTCATCCTGCGAGAGTCAAACAGCCTCTCTGGACCCGAAAAACCGGGCGAGTATACCAGATTCTTTCCGTACCGCTCCAGACTATTCCGCCCAAAGAATGAATGCTTTTTCTGGCAGAATGGCCTCTTTAACCGTCCAGGGACAAAATGAAATCACCGCTTATCCAACAAAAAGTTTTAGTGATCGCCCTGCCTATGACCCTGGCAAGCATCAGTATCCCGACCCTGGGCCTCGTTGATACCGCGATTCTCGGTCATCTGGCAAATGCCCGTTTTCTCGCTGCCGTGGCTGCGGGCAGTAGCGTACTGACCATGCTGTTCTGGTTATTTGGATTTCTGCGGATGGGCACTATCGGCGTAACCGCCAGGGCCTGGGGTGCCGGAGATACATCCCGCTGCATTGAAGTGCTGGCTCAGTCTCTGGTGATAGCATTCACCCTAGGGATCCTGTTGATCCTGTTGCGGCAACCCCTCCTCACCCTGATTCTCGATCTGATCAAACCGTCCGCTGCAGCCAGACCACTGACCATGGAATACTGCCAGATTCGCATTCTGGCTGCTCCCGCCACCCTCGCCACCTTCTGTGCGATGGGCTGGCTGCTCGGGCTGCAGCGAGCCGGCACCACGCTGCTCCTTATGCTATTCGTCAATCTCACCAATGTTGGTTTTGATTTTCTATTCATAGTCGGAATGAAACTGAACAGTGCCGGAGCGGCATGGGCCTCCTTAACCGCGGAATATCTCGGTTTGGCACTCGCACTGCTGCTGGTGACAGTCACCATACGCCAGCTCAAAACACCGATCAGGTCAATGCAACTGACACAATGGTCCAGATATCGCGAGCTGTTCAGGGCTAACCGTCATCTGCTTGTCCGCACGGCCTGCCTTGTATTTATCATGACTTTTTTCACTGCCCAGGGTGCACGGCAGGGCGATGTTATTCTCTCGGCCAATGCCATCCTGATGCAGCTAGTACTACTGGTGGCGTTTACACAGGATGGGTTTGCGCACGCCGCCGAGTCACTTGCCGGGCACGCCATCGGCAAGAAAGACCTCAAAGACTTTTACCGCGTTTGTCTGATTACTACCGCCTGGGGTCTGGCCATCGCCTTGATCGCTACCCTCATTTATGCATTTTTCCCGGACATCATTATTGGCGCGATTACGAACCTACCAGAGGTTTTACCTGCTGTGAAAATCTATTGGCCCTGGCTGACAGCCATGCCACTGGTCGGCCTTATTTGCTTTATGGCGGACGGTATTTTCATCGGTAGTGGCAAAACCCGTGCGATGCAGGACAGCATGCTGATGGCGTCTTTTCTGGTTTTTTTTCCACTGTGGTATTTCTCAGCCTCGCTCGGCAATCATGGGTTGTGGTTAGCCTATCTCGCCTTTTTAGCGGCACGCAGTGTTCAGATGGCATGGCTATTCGCCCTGTTCAGCAAACGCGGCCAGTGGATCACTCAAACATGGTGATGAACAAAAAGTAGCGCGGCTTATAGCGAGATGTTCTTTGCCTTTTTATCCAGCTCAGCTAACTTTTGACTATGGATACTGTAATTATTCGCCAGGCTATTGCCGCCGCCAAGACGCACGAAAGGGCAACCGGTCAGCTTGCCACATTGCTCAGGACCCGCGTCAACGCACTCCACAAGTCCATCCAGTTGCCGTCCGAGAACATCATTCCAGCACTTCTCAATTTTATTATTCACTATATAGATCAGGTGCCTGAATTTATTGATGCGGTAGATGCCATCGCAGATGAATACGGACTGATCGACTACATAGAACCGGTGATTTGCACTGCCAGGGAGTTTTTCATGAAACCGCCAGCATTGGTTGCCGGTCACGAAGGACTCAATTCTCTTATGGGTGAATCCTATCTCGCCCATCGACTGGTCGAGGAGGTCAATGACCGGTTTATCTCGGGCTACAACATGCCATTGGTGCCGATGGATATGACTCGTTCAAACCTGATCATCCATCACCTGATTGGCGAACCTTTCGCCAATCAACTCGACAGCGCTGTTCATCTGATCGTGGATGAGCTGCAACAAAAAGATCTGGTGTTTGTTCCCGAGGCGTGCCGGGAGGACCGCAGCAACCGGTGGGCAAGTGATCTACAGCGGTGGCCCTGTCTGATCGACAATTTATCGGTCAATCTGTTGTTTAACGGATCGGGGCAATTACTGATTCACTGATGCCGGTAGGATTCGTCATTTTTTGGGATCGACGAGCTTCACTGTCTGAACGCCAACCTGTCTTTCCTCGGGGGAAAGATTAACCCGGGTTTCCAGTTCTCGGGGGGCACCATGTATATACATCTGCTCTCGAAAATCACAGCTGACACAGGCCCTGAAATCCTTGCCATTCTCATTGAAAACCACCAGTTTATCCATCTGGTTACAGCGCGGGCAGACCGCACCTGCAATAAAACGCTTGTCAGCTTTAAACATCGAGAAAGGCCTTCAGGTTGGGGACAAGTGAAAAAATACAACCAATCGTTATACCAGATCGCTACAACGGCTATAAGCCAGCCATCTGGCAACGTATTATATCGCTCTAGATCCATTAGTCAGCGCAGGAGTCATGATGACAGAGAATATCCGACCCTATAAAGGTGTTTTACCCACCCTCGGCGAACGAGTTTACATTGATCCGGCAGCGACTGTGATTGGCAGTGTCACCCTCGGCGATGATGTCTCAGTGTGGCCCGGGGCCGTAATTCGCGGCGACATGCATCGCATTACCGTAGGCAATCGCTCCAATATTCAGGATACCGCCGTATTGCACATTACCCATGCAAGCGATTTCAACCCCGGCGGCTGGCCACTGACTATCGGCGAAAACGTGATTGTTGGCCACGGCGCCATTCTTCACGGCTGTACTCTCGGCAGCTACATTCTGGTGGGCAATGGCGCCATTATCAATGATGGTGCCGTAGTAGAGGATGAGGTGATTATCGGCGCCGGCACAGTGGTGCCGCCCGGCAAGCATCTGGAAAGCGGCAACCTCTATGTGGGCAATCCCTGCCGGTTACTGAGGCCGGTCTCTACCGAAGAGCGAGCGTTCTTTTCCTACTCCCCCGGAAACTACGTCAAACTCAAAGATCAGTATCTCGCCGAGCAGACTGATGACGGGCGCAATGGCGCAGAATAGGGCTGCAAAAATGTTTTATGGGGTGTCCGAACAGGCCTGGTCCATCAGCATCTGGCGAATTTCGGCAATAACCGGCGCAGTGTTTGGGTTGATACCACGCCAGAGCCGAAAGGATTCCGCCGCCTGTTCGACCAGCATGCCCAGCCCATCGGCAACACCGGCGGCACCCTGCTGTTTGGCCCAGCTCATAAATACCGTTGGCTGTGCCGCGTACATCATGTCGTAGCAACAGGCCTGGTCTGCCAGTAGACCATCGGGGAGGGGCGGTAGCTGTGCTGCAAGGCTGGCACTGGTGCCATTGATGATCAGGTCAAACTGCTGACCCTCGAGCATCTCATAGTCACAACCGAGCAAGTAACCCATTTCCGCAAAACCCTTAGCCAGTTGCAGCGCCTTGGCGAGTGTGCGGTTGGCAATGACCACATGCTGTGGCAATTGCTCCAGCAGGGGCTCAAGGATCCCGCGCACTGCACCACCGGCACCGAGAACCAGCACTTTCCTGCCTTTGATCTGCCAGTTGAGGTTTTCGAGCAGGTCTCTGACCATACCGATGCCATCGGTGTTGTCCCCCAATACCGTGCCATCGTTCTGCAGGGCCAGGGTATTAACTGCACCCGCATGGCGGGCACGATTCGTCAGCCTTGCAGCATAACCATAGGCCTCCTGCTTGAATGGCACCGTGATGTTAAGACCCTTGCCACCCTCTGCAAAAAAAGTGTCCGTAGCGCGATAAAAGTCATCTGGCGCCACAGATTGTTTGTCGTATTCAATCGCTTCGCCTGTCTGGGCAGCAAAGGCCCGGTGAATTTGCGGAGACTTACTGTGCTCCACAGGATTGCCAAAAACGGCGTAACGATCAGTCATGCTGGTCTTCCATTTTGTATAACTCAAACCCACTGGCGTGGTTGCAGATATAACTGGTAGAGCTCCGCCTCGGCGGAGCCGGGTTCGGGTTGCCAGTTGTATTCCCAACGAACCAATGGCGGCAACGACATGAGAATGGATTCGGTCCTGCCGCCCGTCTGCAGACCAAACAGTGTTCCCCGGTCATAAACCAGATTAAATTCCACGTAGCGACCACGCCGATATAATTGAAACTGGCGCTCGCGCTGCCCCCAGGGAACATGCTTTCGTCGCCGGACAATAGGCAAATACGCATCAATATAGCTATCGCCAACTGCCCTTGTCAGGGCAAAACTCTGCTCAAACCCAGCCTGGTTATAATCATCAAAAAACAGGCCACCAACCCCACGGGGTTCGTTGCGGTGTTTGAGGAAAAAGTACTCGTCACACCACTGTTTGAAACGGGGGTAAATCTCCGGACCAAAGGGCTCGCAGGCGGCACGGGCTGTCTGGTGCCAATGACGACAATCATCCTCATTGCCGTAGTAGGGTGTCAGATCATAGCCACCCCCGAACCACCATACGGGCTCTTCGCCCTCTTTTTCCGCAATAAAAAACCGGACGTTCGCATGGGATGTGGGGACATAGGGATTTTCCGGATGGATCACCAGTGACACCCCCATAGCTTCAAAGCTTCGTCCAGCCAGTTCCGGTCGGGCTGCGGTGGCAGAGGGGGGCAGCTGTGTCCCATAGACGTGGGAAAAATTCACTCCGCCTTTTTCAAATACCGATCCATCCACTATCACCCGACTGCGACCGCCACCACCCTCTTCACGAACCCAGTTCTCCTCTGCAAACCTGCTGCGATCATCTTCCAGCTGTAAGGCATGGCAAATACGATCCTGCAAATTCAGCAGGTACTGTTTAACAGCCGCTTTATCTGTCATGAGATCCTCAAAACAATGGAGTTAGGTCACATAATACACAGTGTGATAGGCCGACCTGTCATTGACAACTTGCCAGCCATGTAAAGACCGGACATATCAGCTGCCCCGAATCACTTCTCCGGTTTTCAGATTTTTGATTGGTGTCGGAGATGTCAGGCCGCCCAACGGGCCGGGCAGTACATAATCAAGCTGACCATGGAAATAAAGATTCAGCTTTAACAAAGACATGGCCGGCCTAAAGCCGTGCGGGTTGGCCGACGTGGAAATCAGGGGGGTCCCGTAAGCACGACAAAGTGCCGCAGCCACAGGGTGGTTCGTCACACGTAGAGCCAAGGTTTCCCTGCCACCGGTAACCCAGCTTGGTGCACAACCGTTGTTGGGTACCAACCAGGTTTGAGGTCCCGGCCAACTGGCCGCAAGTCGCTGGCGATCAGACGCCGGCATGTCTGCCAAAAAAGGTTCCAGCTGTGCCATTGAGGCGGCGATCACGATGAGCCCCATGTCCCGACGGCGTTTTTTGAGCGCCAACAGGCGCATGACGGCTGCCTCTGAATACGGGTCGCAACCGAGGCCCCACACTGCCTCTGTGGGGTAGGCCATCACCCCCCCGCCACGCAGGCAATCCACCGCCCTGATTATACGATAATTGCCCATGGAGAGGCGGCTCAGAGGCTTTTCAGCTTCTCTTGCAATGCCGCGTCTTTTTCCAGAATGGCGCGGGCATTATCTGCTCGCTCATCCAGCAGCTTCTGGTGCAACACACCATCACTGACACCAATTATCTGGACTGCCAGATAGGCTGCGTTCTTTGCACCTGCCTTGCCGATTGCCACGGTAGCAACCGGAATGCCACCGGGCATTTGCACCGTTGAGAGCAGCGCATCAAGGCCATCCAGTGATGAGTTGATAGGCACCCCAATCACAGGCTTGAGAGTATTGGCTGCAACGGCACCCGCCAGATGCGCCGCCATTCCCGCAGCACATATAAAGGCTGCACAGCCCCGCTGGTCGGCATCCTTTACATAACGGTGCGTTGCCTCTGGCGTTCGATGCGCCGACGATACTTTAACTTCGAAGGGCACCTCGAACTTTTTGAGCACTTCAAAGCTGGCTTCCATGACTGGCAGATCCGAGTCCGAACCCATCAGGATGGCAATAAAGGGTTTGTTCATTTTTTTAATCCCCCAGTGAAACGCGGCAGGCTACCGGAACCTGGGGGATTTCGCAATAAAATGCACCAGTTAACGGGAGGGTTTGTTGCTCATAACTGCATGGACCCCATGAGAAAGGCTATCTATTAGCGCAACCGCTGATAGACTCCCTGTCCGGCGGCAATAGCGCCTTCCAGTTCCAGCAACAGCAGCTCCTGTGTCAACGTATTCACTGACATGGCCGTACGCTGCACAAGGACATCCATATCAACCGGGTCGAATCCCATGGCTTCCAGCAGGATATGTCTGACCTCTGTCAGCGGCTGCTGGCCTGTTTTAATGTCAGGTGCTATACAGGCCAGCAGACCACCCAGTTGCTCTGCAATATCTGCGGCTGATTCCACCAGGGTGGCGCCCTGCTTGAGCAGCTGATGGGTGCCTTTACTGAAGGCACTGTGGATTGAACCGGGAATCGCAAATACTTCACGTCCCTGTTCCAGACCGTACCGGGCAGTGATCAGCGACCCGCTCTTCAATGCCGCTTCAACCACCAGAATGCCCAGACTCAGACCACTGATTATCCGGTTGCGCCGGGGAAAATTGCCCGCGAGGGGTGGTGTTTCTGGCAAAAACTCACTGACGACCGCACCACCCTGATCAATTATCCGCCGATACAAATCACCGTGTCGGCGAGGGTAGGTCACATCCAGACCGGTCCCCAGCACAGCAATGGTCTTGCCCGTTTGCAGGGCGCCATCATGGGCCGCCCCATCAATGCCCAACGCAAGACCACTGGTGATCACAAAACCGCTGGCCGCCAAAGCGGTGGCAAAGGCCCGGGCATTGCCCAATCCACCCGGGCTGGCATTGCGACTACCAACAATGGCGATTTGTGGCATGGACAGCAGTTGCGCATCACCGCGAATAAACAACAGGGGTGGAGGAACGCTCAGTTCCTGCAAAAGTGGAGGGTAATCCGGATCGAGCAAATTGAGACAAGCCACCTGATTGTGCCGGCACCAATCCAGCACTTGCTCTGCCCGATCTTCCCGTTCCACTCGACTTTTAGGTTCTTTTCGGAAAAACTTTCCCGCCCGACTGGCGCGCGCGGAGGAAAAATAGTCTTCTGCCTGAGCAGCTGCCTCGACAAATGAACCGACCGACCGGCACAAGCTGACGCTGTCAGCAGGTGAGCATCCATCGAGAAAAGCCATGACAAGCGCTGCTTTGGACTCCCTGTCCATAGAGTTGGTACTCCCTTGTACCCGTTTGATGTCCCTTGTTCATAAAAAACGCCGACACAGGTCGGCATTTTAGTTGCCCCGGTGGCTAGGGGTTTTTGACAATATCGTTTACCGCCAGAGGGCGCTCGGCCTTTATTACCAGCCCATAGCTCATTTTTTCAAACGCACGGAATATCATCAATAAACCAGCCTGCTCGTTGGGCAGATTTATTTTTTCCCTGGCGATGTAGTCAGTTACTTCCTCACCACGTTTGAAAATGGCCAGAATGTTTCCCGCTTCGAGTCCTTCGCGCTCGCCTCGGTTAATCGACACCACGTCAAGATGCCCGATCTGGGTCAGACCGCCCTCAACTGCCATAATCTCACCCTCCACCGTAGACTCGGGGGCGCTGGGGTAAAAGATGGACTTGAGTGGTCGCTCTTCATGGGGTAACAACCGCTCCCCAATACGCACTTCCTCAAGAGATCGGGTCGCCAGCATGGTCGCTATATCATCGGCCACTTTTTGTACCTTGGCTGACCCCACATCCTGCGCGCGTATACCCAATATTTCCTGGGTCACCGGATCCACATAGGGCGCACCAACCCGGTACAGACCATAGGTCGGCGTTTCGTCAAAGTAACCGCGGGCGTAGAACGTATCCCCCGAGCCAGAGAGTAGCTTTTTCTCATGACCGGCCACCACATACGGTGCCGCATCGATTTCTTCCTGGGTGACAATACGATTGCGGGTCAGAAAGCTGTTGATGATATCCAGCGGCAGTGCCGGAATGGCCTCCGACTCAGGCACAACCTTCACTTCGGGAGACAGTTTTACCCGCCGGTCACGCTTCTCCAGCATCAAACGGGGACGGCCATCGATATAAACCATGGAAATGATGTCACCGGGGTAAATCAGATGGGGGTTGGCAATCTGGGGGTTGGCGTACCAGATTTCAGGCCACAACCAGGGATCCCGCAGGTACAGATCAGAAATATCCCACAGGGTGTCGCCTTTCTTAACGGTATATTTTTCAGGGACATTCTCATTAAAGGGTGCCTCTGCAGCAATGGCGGCAATTGCAATAGCGCAAGCAGCTACTATTCCCAACAATGTTTTTTTCATCTTATGGCCGTCCTGTGTGCTATATCCGGATTATGTGTATACTTCCCACTCGACTATATTAAGTGATATTCCGCTCCATTGGCCTTATGTTAGCAGTGGTTTACGCCAGATTGCTAGAAACTCGTCACAAACAAATGTCAATACTCAACATCCTTGAATTTCCTGACCCACGACTGCGTATCAGAGCTGCTCCCGTAGCAGAAATCGATCAGAACACCAGATCGCTGGTGGACGATATGCTGGAAACCATGTATCAGGCTAACGGCATTGGCCTTGCTGCTACCCAGGTCAACGTCGACAGACGGATTGTGGTCATGGATTTATCAGATGAGGGCGACCAGCCGATTGTGATGATCAATCCACAGGTAGAAATACTGGACGACATTACCTGCCCACATCAGGAAGGCTGTCTGTCAGTGCCCGGTTTTTATGAAACCATCCAACGTCCTGAACATATTCGTCTGAGCGCGCTCGACCGGGAGGGGCAGCCCTACGTGCTTGAGCCGGAAGGTCTGCTGGCTGTCTGTATCCAGCACGAAATTGACCACCTCGACGGCAAGCTTTTCGTAGATTACCTGTCACCCATCAAGCGGCAACGAATCAGACAAAAACTGGAAAAACTCCACCGTCAACAAGACTGACACCGGTTGGTCAACCCCGAGGATTCCTCTTTGCGCATCGTATTTGCCGGCACCCCGCAATTTGCAGCATCACACCTCCGAGCATTGCTGGATTGCCCATCCCACCGGGTAGTCGCTGTATTCACACAGCCTGATCGTCCGGCCGGGCGCGGCAAAAAACTCACTGCCAGCCCGGTCAAGTTGCTGGCTGCCGATCACCAGATACCCGTTCATCAGCCACTCAGCCTGAAAGCTGCAGAGGAACAACAAATCCTGGCAAACTATAGTGCCGATATCATGGTGGTTGTGGCCTACGGTCTGCTATTGCCGAAGGCTGTGTTGGCTCTCCCCGTGTATGGGTGCATCAATGTCCACGCCTCGCTGTTGCCCCGCTGGCGAGGTGCCGCCCCCATTCAGCGCGCCATAGAAGCCGGGGATACCGAAACCGGGGTAACCATTATGCAGATGGCTGAAGGCCTGGATACCGGCGATATGCTGCTCAAGGCCCGCTGCCCCATAGCAGCGGAAGATGATGCCGGCACCCTCCATGACAAACTGGCCATGATCGGCCCCGATGCCCTTCTCACAGTCCTGGACGAGATTGCACAGGGAAAGGTTGTGCCGGAGAAACAGGATGACGAGCAGAGCAATTACGCACCAAAAATTACCAAGCAGGAAGCCCTGGTAAACTGGCGTGAGCATGTCAAAACCCTGGTTTTGAAAATTCGCGCCTTTAATCCTTTCCCGATCTGTTACAGCACGCTCTCGGGAGATCGAATCCGTATCTGGAAGGGTGTCGCGGTGCCAAATCAAGACCGCAAGGTGGTGCCGGGTACGATCATTCATACCGATAAATCCGGTATTCTGGTACAAACCGGAGAGGGGTGCCTGTTAATTACAGTACTGCAACTGCCCGGCAAAAGGCCCCTCCATGCCGGAGAAGTGCTCAATGCACATGCCGATCTGTTTTCCCCAGGTACGGTAATGGGCATATGAATGTCAGGGTGGCTACCGCTAAAATTATCGCGTCTGTACTGCGGGGTGAGGGCTCACTCAATACACTTCTGCCCGAGTACCTGGCCAAAGTAGATGACCGCGATCGCGGGCTGTTGCAACAGCTGTGTTATGGCACATTGCGATTCTACCCGCGCCTGTCTGTTTACCTAGCAGAATTGCTGGCAAAACCCTTCAAGGCAAAGGATTTTGACATAGAGGCAACCCTGGCCTGTTCGCTTTATCAGTTACTGGAAACCCGGATCCCCCCTCACGCAGCGGTCAATGAAGCCGTAGCCACCTGTCAGAACCTGAAAAAAAACTGGGCCAAAGGGCTTACCAACGCGGTACTGCGACGATTTTTACGGGAACGAACCTCACTCGATATCAAGCTGGGGAGTCGTCGTGAATTTCAGACCGCACACCCTGATTGGCTCATTGACCTATGGCAAGCGGCCTGGCCGGAGCAACTGGAGCAACTGGTGGCGGCCAACAACCATCAGCCCCCCATGACCCTGCGGGTAAACCAAATCCGCTGCAGCCGGGACCACTACCTCTCGACACTGGCAGAGGCCGGTATCGAAGCATCTCCCACCCCATTCAGCGATGTCGGTATCACCCTGCAGCAACCCTGTGATGTTATTAACTTACCCGGTTTTGCCGAGGGTGACGTGAGCGTGCAGGACGAAGCGGCCCAGTTGGCGGCCCAGCTACTGGCGCCCAGGCCCGGTCAGCGCGTTCTGGATGCCTGTTGTGCACCGGGTGGCAAAACCGGTCACCTACTCGAACTGCTTAACAATCAGGGGGACGTCGTTGCCATCGATATCGCTGCAGAACGACTGGCGCGGGTAACCGACAACCTGCTGCGGCTCGGTTTGCAGGCCGAGTTGATTGCCGCAGATACCGCCGACACAGCCAGCTGGTGGGATGGTCGCCCCTTCGATCGGATTTTACTGGATGCACCGTGCTCCGCCACGGGTGTTATCCGCCGACACCCGGATGTGAAACTAATGCGCAGACCAACGGATATTGCTAAGCTGGCCACCTTGCAGCTAGCCCTGTTGAGGGCACTGTGGCCACTGTTGGTAGAGGGCGGCGTTTTACTTTACGCGACCTGCTCCACACTGGCCCAGGAAAATGATCAGGTCATCGCAGAATTCGCCGGGGACAACCGTTCTGTCCGTATCGAAACAGTGGTAACCGAAGCGGGCATGGCAACATCGGCAGGGCGCCAGTTGATGCCACAGATAGGCGGCCATGACGGCTTTTATTTTGCCCGTCTGGTCAAGACGGCAATCGCTTAACGGCGTTGGTTATTTTTTCTCCAAAATCCGGGTTATTCATCAAATAACGGGAATTTCCAGCTATGAAAATCGTCATTACCGGTGCCGGCCAAGTGGGCGGAACACTCGCCGAGCATCTGGCCGGAGAAGCTAACGATATTTCTGTCATCGATACGAACGACCGTCGCCTGCGAGAACTCCAGGATCGGCTGGATATTCGCACCGTCAATGGCATGGCCTCTCACCCGGATGTCCTGATCCGCGCAGGGATTGAAGATGCCGACATGCTGGTGGCAGTCACCAGCAGCGACGAAATCAACATGGCATCCTGCCAGGTTGCCTATTCCCTGTTTCGCACACCCACCAAAATTGCCCGTATCCGCGATCGCAGTTACACCGACGATAAAGTTCGTGAACGCTTATTCAATGATGCCAACTGCCCGGTGGATTTTCTGATCACCCCTGAACAGGTGGTCACCGACTACATATTTCGTCTGATCGAACAACCCGGCAGTCTTCAGGTTATCGATTTTGCCGAAGGTCTGATCCAACTGGTAGCCGTTCGTGCATTCATGGGTGGACCGCTGGTGGGACAGGAATTGCGACTCCTCCGCAAGCACATGCCCAAAGTGGATGCCCGGGTCGCCGCAATTTTCCGCCGCGACCGGCCTATATTTCCCCAGGGCGACACCGTAATTGAAGAGGGTGACGAGGTATTTTTTATTGCGGCCAAAAAAGACATCCGCAAGGTCATGGGTGAGTTGCGCAGGCTTGAAAAGCCCTACCAGCAGATTGTTATCGCCGGCGGTGGCAATATTGGTTACCGGCTGGCCAAGGCACTGGAAAAGCAATACAACATCAAAATCATCGAGTTTTCGCAGGAACGCTGCCAATACATTTCCGAACGACTGGATAAAACCGTTGTGCTCAATGGCTCCGCTACGGATCAGGACCTGCTACTCGAAGAAAATATAGAGCGAACCGACGTTTTTCTTGCCCTGACCAATGACGATGAAGTGAATATCATGGCTTCATTGCTGGCGAAAAGGCTGGGCGCCCGCAAAGTGATGACCCTGATCAACAACCCGGTTTATGCCGACCTGGTTCAGGGGGGCGAAATTGATATTGCCATCTCCCCTCAACAGGCCACCACCAGTATTCTGCTCAGTCACGTGCGGCGCGGTGATACGGTTAAAGCGCACTCACTTCGCCGGGGGGCGGCCGAGGCGATGGAGATTGTCGTCCATGGCGACAGTAAAACCTCCAAAGTGGTCAGCAGGACCATCGAAGAAATCAAATCCCCTCCCGGTGTCACTCTGGCGGCGCTGGTGCGGGACGGTGAGGTCATCATTGCCCATCACGACACGGTGGTGAAAAACAACGATCACGCCATTGTCTTTGTGGTCGACAAACGCCGTACCCGGGAAGTGGAAAAATTATTCGCTGTCAGTTTCACCTTCTTCTAACCGTGGTTATCTAAGCGATGCAATTCAGAATTGTTTCAAAAATCCTCGGGTTGATGATGATGGCCTTCAGCCTGTCACTCTTAACGCCCATTATTATTGCCAGCATTTACCAGGAGCAGACCCACGGAACATTTCTTTTCTCTTTTGCCATCACCTTTTCACTGGGCATGCTCATGTGGTTGCCATTTAGCAGAATCAATGCTGATTTGAGAATTCGCGATGGTTTTTTAATCACGGTGATGTTCTGGATAGAACTATGTCTGGTCGGTGCACTTCCCTTTATTCTGGTTGATACCGTTCACCTATCCATTACCGATGCTGTCTTTGAGTCTGTTTCTGGCCTGACCACGACCGGGGCGACCGTCATTACAGGATTGGAACTCCTGCCAAAGTCCATTCTCTACTATCGACAACAGCTACACTGGTTGGGCGGTATCGGCATCGTCGTCATCGCCGTGGCCATCATGCCCATGCTTGGCGTTGGCGGTATGCAGCTATACCGGGCGGAATCACCGGGACCCGTCAAGGATAACAAATTAACACCTCGTATTACGGAGACGGCAAAAGCATTATTTGCGGTATATCTATTTTTAACGGTTGTTTGCTCAATAGCCTATTGGCTGGCAGGAATGAACCTGTTTGATGCGATAACCCATGCCTTTTCAACGATCGCAACAGGTGGGTTCTCCAACTACGACGCCAGCATGGGGTATTTCAACGACAACGTTATTTATATTATCTGTATTTTCTTTATGGCCATTTCAGGCATCAGTTTTGGCCTTCACTATTACGCTTGGGTCAAGGGCAATGTGGTCCATTATTGGCACAACCCGGAAGCCAAGATGTATCTCAGTCTGCTTTTTGGAGCCAGCATAATATGTTGCACCTATTTGTACTTCAGCAACACGCTTTCATGGTCTGAAAGCCTCTTGCATGGAGTTTTTCAGCAGGTTTCCATCATGACCAGCACCGGCTTTGCCACCGTAAATTTCAGTGCCTGGCCAACTTTTTTGCCAGTCTTTCTGGTCATTCTCTCTTTCTTTGGTGCCTGTGCAGGTTCAACCGGCGGTGGTATCAAGATTGGTCGCATGCTGATTCTGAGCAAACAAACATTGCGGGAAATTTACCGGTTGATCCACCCAAGTGCTGTCTTTCCTATCAAGCTGCGCAACCGCACAGTGCCGGAGAGGGTAACCGACAGTGTTTGGGCCTTTTTTGGCGTCTATCTGGCAGTTTTCTATATAGTTGTCTTGCTTCTGCAGATGACTGGGCTTGATTATCTCACCGCATGGTCGTCGACTGCAGCCGCAATCAATAATATGGGCCCCGGCCTTGGCGACACCGCTGCGCACTATGGCGATGTAAATATTGTTGCCAAGTGGATACTCTCGGCCACCATGATTGTCGGCCGACTGGAAATTTTTACCGTACTGGTCCTTTTCACGCCCATGTTCTGGCGTCGTTGAAACCACTTGTACAAAACAATTGATCAGAGAGGCTTCAATGACACTGGTCGACAATCTTGAAGAAATGCTCGCCCGTGGCAGCGATTCGGCAATGCTTCGATTTGGTCTCGGCAGCGCCTGTCTCCGTGAAAAACGCCATGCAGAGGCAATCGAGCATCTGCAACGCTGTCTGGCGTTGGATGAAAACTATGTCGCCGCCTACAATCTGCTGGGGCGGGCACAGTTCAAACTTGAGCAGCCGGATGCTGCAAAACAGTCTTTCACCAAGGGGCTTGAAAAAGCCCATGCTGCCGGCGACATTCAGGCCGAGCGTGAAATGCAGGTTTTTTTAAAGAAGTTAGCCAGTGATTGATCCATCAAGGGACAACGCTGTTACCCGGAAAAACAGCATGCCGCAGTTGATTGGTTGGCGGGAATGGTTGGCCTTACCCGACTTGGGCATTGCCCGGATCAAGGCCAAGGTGGATACTGGCGCACGCACGTCCTGTTTGCATGCTCATCGACTGGAACCCTTCACGGAACGGGGTTCACCCTGGGTAAGAATCTGGGTTCACCCCCTGCAGAGAAATACGCAAAGCATCTGCTGCGCAGCACCCATTGTGGATGAGCGTGTCGTCACTGACTCCGGGGGTCATTGTGAGCGACGTATTGTAATGAAAACCATTGTAGTGCTAGGAACCCAGAGCTGGCCCATAGAAATGACCCTCACCAACCGGGATACCATGAGATTTCGCATGCTGCTGGGCCGTTCGGCCCTGGCAGGGAAATTCATTGTGGATCCACAGACATCCTTTTTAGCGGGAAAAAATAAATGAGAATTGCCATTCTGTCCCGCAATGCCGACTTGTATTCCACCCGCCGCCTGAAAGAGGCGGCAATAGAGCGCGGTCATGAAGTCAGGATTATTGATGTGTTGAAGTGCTACATGAACATCAATATCCAAAATCCCAGTATTCATGTGAAAGGCGTGGAGCTGCCGGCCTTTGACGTTGTGATTCCACGCATCGGCGCGTCGGTCACCACTTACGGTACGGCCGTATTGCGTCAGTTCGAAATGATGGGGGTTTATCCACTGAATGAATCCGTGGCCATCACCCGTTCCCGGGATAAATTGCGCTCCCTGCAATTGTTGTCGCGCAAGGGGATTGGTCTGCCCGTCACCGGTTATGCCAACAAACCGAGCGATATTCCCGATCTGATTGATATGGTGGGCGGACCACCGCTGGTGGTCAAACTGCTTGAGGGCACCCAGGGTATCGGTGTGGTGATGGCGGAAACCCGCAAGGCGGCGGAAAGCGTGATTGAAGCGTTTATGGGCCTGAAAGCCGACATTATGGTTCAGGAATATATCTCGGAATCCGGTGGTGCCGACATTCGCTGCCTGGTCATTGGTGACAAGGTGGTCGCAGCCATGCAGCGACAGGCCCAGCCGGGAGAATTTCGCTCCAATCTGCACCGGGGCGGTACGGCGACTTTGGCAAGGCTTTCTCCAGGGGAGCGCTCCACTGCTGTTCGCGCCGCCAAAACCATGGGGCTGAATGTGGCGGGGGTGGACATTCTTCGCTCCAACCACGGGCCACTGGTGATGGAAGTAAATTCATCGCCGGGCCTTGAGGGCATTGAAACGGCCACCGGCAAGGACGTAGCTGGCAATATCATTCAATTCATGGAAAAAAATGCCCGGCAATCCCGCACAAAAACCCGCGGACAGGGCTAGAGGGATCGCTGTTTTGAGCAGATCACCCCTGAAACTGGCAGGCGAGGTCATCAATCCCGGGGAGACCCGATTGCTGTCCATCCCCGCTGCACGCCTGTATACAGACACGCCCATCGACTTGCCGGTCGAGGTCATCCACAGCCGCAAACCCGGGCCGGTGCTATTGGTTTGCGCAGCGATTCACGGGGATGAAATTAACGGCATCGAAATTTGCCGTCGTATTGTTGGCAAGCGCTTACTTCGCCGGTTGTCAGGTACATTGCTGATTGTGCCAATTGTAAATATGTTCGGTTTTATCCAACAGTCCCGCTATTTACCGGATCGACGGGATTTAAACCGATGTTTTCCCGGCTCTCCCCGAGGGCCGCTGGGAAACCGCCTGGCCAACCTGATTCATACGGAACTGCTCAGTCACTGCACGCACGTTATCGACCTTCATACCGGCGCCATCCATCGCAAGAATCTTTCACAAATTCGCGGTGATCTTGATGACCCCGCTGCACTGGGTATGGCAGAGGCATTTGGTGCGCCCATTTTTATGGATGCCAAAGTCAGGGATGGTTCACTGCGTGCCGCCGCCACCGAGCTGGGTATCCCTGTCATACTCTATGAAGCCGGAGAAGCATTGCGTTTTGACGAACCTGCCATAAAAGCCGGTGTGCGGGGCATCATGTCGGTCATGCGTCATCTTGGCATGTTGCCGGCCCGAACAGATCAGGCCCCTCGCAAGCTGGTACCGGTAAAGGCCAGTCGAAGCTATTGGCTGCGGGCGGAGCGGGATGGCATCGTAATCAGTAAAATCAAGTTGGGACAACGGGTCAAAGAGGGCCAGGTACTGGCCTATCTCGCTTCGCCATTCGGTGGCCCGGAAAAACCACTGAAATCACGCAGTGATGGCATTGTTATCGCAGCATCGCAGATACCCCTGGTGAACGAGGGTGAAGCGCTCTTTCATATTGCGGAATTTACCACCCTGGGGAAAGCCTCAGACAGCGTTGAGGCATTTCAGGAACAGTTCGACGATCAGCCGGAACCAGAGGCCTTTACGCAGCCCCTTTGATGTTCCGCCGGGACAACCGGCTATTTCAGCTCCCGGGCACGATAATACGCTTCTTCCGAGATTTTGTGATAATCCATCACACCGGTTTTGAAAGCATTCTGGGATTCGTAAACCCGTTTGAACAGGGGGTCCTTGTTGGCAATTTCCTCCAGAACCTGATCGGTGACACGATTCAGCTCCGCCAGAACTTCATCGGGTAGCGGTCGCACCTCGACACCATGAGTTTCCACCAATTCCTTTAACGCACCGTTGTTACGAGCGGTGTAATCGTCCAGCATATCCTGATTAATCGCTCGCGCAGCTCCCTCGACAATGGCCTGGAGATCATCTGGCAGGGAGGAAAAAGCCCGTTTGTTCACCATCAACTCCAGTGTCGGGCCCGGTTCGTGCCAACCCGGATAATAGTAGTACTTGGCCACCTGATGAAAACCAAATGCCAGATCATTGTAAGGTCCCACCCACTCGGTGGCATCGATCACACCCGTTTGCATCGCGATATAGAGATCCCCGCCGGGGATATTAACCGCCTCCACGCCCATGCGGCTGATCACCTCACCGCCCAAACCCGGTATCCGCATTTTCAATCCCTTGAGATCTGCCAGGGAGTTGATTTCACGATTAAACCAGCCAGCCATCTGTACACCGGTATTGCCCGCTGCCAGAGGTATCAGGTTAAAGGGTTCATAAAGCTCGCGCCACAGCGCCATACCGCCACCGTAGTGTAACCAGCCATTCATTTCCTGTGCATTGAGGCCAAAGGGAATGGTCGTAAAAAGCGCTGTGGTCGGAGATTTTCCCTTCCAGTAATAGGAAGCCCCATGCCCCATTTCAACGGTACCCTGTGAAACAGCATCGAAGACCTCCATAGCCGGCACCAACTGACCAGCGCCATAGACCTTTACCTTGAGCCTACCACCGCTCATACGCTCCACCAGCTCGGCAAAATTTTCAGCGGCCATACCCAGGCCGGGAAAGTTTTTTGGCCATGTAGTGACCATTTTCCACTGGTAGGTTTTCTGGGTGACTTGCTGTTTACCATCTGGAGATGCAGCGTCAGGGTCGCCACCACAACCCACAAGGGCCAATAACAGGATTGCCGACAAGATAGGCGCTTTCATAGTCTTTTCCTTAATGGTCAGGTAACCGGACTTAGCTTGGCATAGGCCAAAACCAGCCATTTAGTCCCCTCTTTATCAAAATTAACCTGTACCCGGGCATGTGCACCATTGCCCTCGAAATTGATGACGACACCCTCGCCGAAAATAGGATGCAGAACCCGCTGCCCCAGAGAGAGGCCCGTGTCTTCACCGCTATCACTGAGATTCATTGCCGGTTGTCGGGCATAGCTGGTAGGGCGCTTAATCTGGGCGCGCAACCGAACCTCTTCCACCAGATTGGCCGGAATATCCCGGACAAAGCGAGATACGCGGTTATAGTTTTCGATGCCATACTGCTGACGGGATTCGGCAAAGGTGAGGTAGAGTTTTTGCATCGCCCGGGTTATCCCCACATAGGCCAGCCGCCGCTCCTCCTCAAGTCGATCAGGATCCTCGGCAGACATCCGGTGGGGAAAAAGGTTTTCTTCCATACCCGCCAGAAAGACCAATGGAAATTCAAGCCCTTTGGCCGAGTGTAATGTCATCAGTTGCACCGCATCCTCCCCGACATCTGCCTGCCGGTCTCCGGCATCCAAAGCAGCCCGATCGAGAAATTGTGGCAAGGGTGGCAACTCCTTTTCCTCCGGTTCAAAGGACCGACAGGCGATCACCAGTTCCTGCAGGTTTTCCACTCTGGATTCACCGCGATCCCCTTTTTCCCGGCGATGGAAATCAATCAATCCACTCCCTTCAATAATGTGGTCTACCAATTCATGTAGCGACAATCCCGCAGATTCTTCGCCCAGTTTTACCAGTAATTTCAGGAAGGCTTCCAAAGCATTACTGGCCCGGCCCGAAAAGCGACCGGCAGCGATGGCATGCTCGGCTGTTCGCCAGAGCGACATGCCTTCTTCGCGGGCCAACTCACGCAACTCCTGGATTGTTTTGTCGCCGATGCCACGGGTCGGCGTGTTAACCACTCGCTCAAATGCGGCGTCGTCGTGACAATTGACCAACAATCTCAAGTAGGCGAGGGCATTGCGTATTTCCTGACGCTCATAGAATTTTTGTCCACCGTAGATACGGTAGGGGATGGCCGCGCGCAACAGGGCTTCTTCGAGTACCCGGGATTGCGCGTTGGAGCGGTAGAGAATGGCGGATTCTTCGCGCAGATTGCCCTGATTGACCCATTCTTTCAGCCGCTCGGCTATAAAACGGGCTTCATCCTGCTCGTTGAAGGCGGCGTAAAGTGAAATAGCCTCACCTTCATTATCCTCCGTCCACAGGTTTTTACCCAACCGATTGGCGTTGCGCGAAATCACCGCATTGGCTGCTTCGAGGATGTTTTTACTGGAGCGGTAATTCTGTTCCAGTCGCACCATCTGGGTGGCCGGATAATCGCGGGAAAAATAGCGGATGTTTTCCACCTTGGCACCGCGCCAGCCATAGATTGACTGATCATCATCACCCACCGCTGTTACCGGTACCTGATCACCTGCCAGCACCCGCAACCAGGCATATTGAATGGCGTTGGTGTCCTGAAATTCATCCGCCAGCAGATGCCGGAAACGATGCTGATAATGCTGCAGGAGTTCGGGGTTTTTCAGCCAGAGTTCGTGGGCGCGAAGCAGTAGTTCTCCAAAATCCACCATACCACCGCGCTCACAGGCTTCCTCGTAAGCCGCATAAACCTGTTGCATGGTTCGCTGATAGGGGTCATGGGCTGGTTGCAAATCGCGACTGCGCAGCCCCTCATCTTTCTGGTTGTTAATGAATGACTGGGCCTGTCGGTGCGGCCAGCGACTGTCATCAATACCAAGGCCCTGATAGAGACGTTTAACCAGCCGAAGCTGATCATCGCTGTCCAGTATCTGAAAATTTTCCGGCAGACCGGCATCTTGCCAATGCATTTTGAGTAGTCGATGTGCCAACCCGTGGAAGGTGCCCACCCACATTCCCCGGGCGGAGAAACCCAACAGTTCTTCAATGCGTCCCCGCATTTCCCTTGCCGCTTTATTGGTAAAGGTGACCGCTATGATCGAATAGGGCGAAACCTGTTCCACCTGAATCAACCAGGCAATCCGATGGACAAGAACGCGGGTTTTACCACTACCTGCACCTGCCAAAACCAGAAGATGACTGGCGTTGCTGGAAACAGCCTCACGTTGAGCAGGGTTTAGGGGATCGAGTATTGTCGTGACATCCATGGCGGTGAATTCTATCAGAACCCCCGCTCGGGGTGGGTGATCCGTTCGCTCGACAACCGGTTTTTACTACAAGAATTCCATTTTTCTGTAAATTATTTACAATAAAGCTCGTATTACGGAGAAATCACCATGAAGCCTGCTGCACTCACCTGGGCTATCAGCAGTAGCCTGCCCAGCTTACGCAAATCGGAGCGCAAGGTAGCAGAATTTATTCTGGCCAACCTGACCGATGTCATTCGCATGCGAATCGTGGATCTGGCAGAAAAAGCCGAGGTCAGTGAGCCTACGGTAGTGCGTTTCTGTCGCGCCGTGGGCTGTGAAGGTTTTCAGGATTTCAAACTGGCCCTAGCACAACAACTGGCGTCCAGCCCGAGCTACGGGCAGATCGCAGTCACCGACCAGGATTCTGTGGCCGAATACACCTTCAAGGTCTTCGATTCCACTGTCGACACCCTGCTGAAGGTTCGTGATTCATTGGACCTGAAAATGCTCGATCAGGCTGTTCAGGCTCTCTGTGTAGCCAACCGGGTGGAATTCTACGGGTTTGGCGCGTCCGCTGCCGTGGCAACCGATGCCCAGCACAAATTTTTCCGCCTACAGGTCTCTGCGGCGGCCTATGCCGACCCGCACTTACAGAACATGTCCGCCGCTTCCATGGCCCCCGGGGATGTGGTCATCGCCATTTCCCAGTCCGGCAGGACCACAACATTGATCAATGCCATGGAGCGCGTAAAGAGCAGGGGTGCCATTGTGATCGCCATTGCACCCTCTGATTCACCGGTCGCCAACGCCGCAAATATCCCGTTAACCATCGACGTCAAGGAAGACTTTCAAATCTATACGCCGCTGTCATCCCGTATTGCCCATCTGGTACTGATCGATGTACTGGCAATTGGTGTTGCCCAGCATAAAGGCGGTCGTCTGCAGGAACATCTGCTGGAAATGCAGCTCGGTCTGGAAGTGCTGCGGGAACCACTGGAAAATCATTAACTCTGCATTTCACCAAAAAACAGCCAAAAAAAACCCCATTAAAAAATGGGGTAAAGGTTCGAGCTACGAGATAAAACAGATTTCGGCAGACAGCCTGTGTTGTTCGACTATTTTCCTGCCCACACCATAAAAATATTTTCGCCATCTGCAGTTTGCTCGTTCAGGCGGCGCAGTTGTGTCTTATTAAACTTTGAATTGGATAAAACTCATTTTTCATTATCATACTATCATCATATTATGATTATCAATTACTAATTTTATTGTGCCTGGTTGCCAGACGCCACTTGCCGGGATTCATGACTCAGGGAACGAGAGGCCCGACTGATTCTGACAAGCTAAACCTTGTACACAGGGGCCGAGTGCAATTAGTGGGAGATGGGGGGGTTGATATAACCCGGGGCTACCCGAAAGAGCTGGGGAATAGGGGACATTCTTCAAAAACTGCCTGGGGGACAGGCAGTTTTAATGGTTACTCAACAGTGACAGACTTCGCCAGGTTGCGCGGCTGATCGACATCAGTTCCCTTCAACACAGCCACATGATAAGAGAGTAATTGCAGTGGTATCGTATAAATGACGGCTTCCAGACTCTTCGGAACATGGGGAAGATTAATCACCGTCACATCCGTTTCATTTTCGAATCCGGCATTCAGGTCGGCAAAGACAAACAGCTGACCACCGCGGGCTTTTACTTCGTGTAGATTTGATTTCAATTTCTCGAGTAGATCATTATTGGGCGCTACCGCCACCACCGGCATATCCTTGTCTACCAATGCCAGTGGTCCGTGTTTGAGTTCACCAGAAGGGTAGGCTTCAGCATGAATATAAGAAATCTCTTTAAGTTTGAGGGCACCTTCTAGCGCTACCGGATACTGCACACCCCGGCCAAGGTAAAGGGCGTGTTGCTTATCTGCAAAACATTCAAAAATTTCTTCAATCTGGCCATTCAGTGAAAGTGTGTCCCGACAGAGCCGAGGCAACTGACGAAGGGCTTCCACCAGTAATCGCTCTGTTTCTTCAGGCAGGCCATGGCTCTTGCCAATGCCGATACAAAGTAATTGCAAGGCCACTAACTGAGTCGTGAATGCTTTTGTCGATGCAACACCGATTTCCGGTCCGGCATAGGTCATCAACGCCATATCCGACTCCCTCACCAGCGAGCTGTTGGCAACATTACAGATAACCAGTGTGGCGAGATAGCCGGATGTTTTTGCTGAGGCCAAGGCAGCAAGGGTATCGGCCGTTTCTCCGGATTGAGAGATCGTGACAAACAAGGTATCGGCGGGAACAACAACCTTGCGGTAGCGATACTCGCTGGCCACCTCAACCTGACAGGGAATACCGGCCCATTCTTCCAACCAGAAACGGGCCACAAGCCCGGCATGATAACTGGTGCCACAGGCCACTATATGCACGGCTTTTACTTGGGGAAATATTTCAGCAGCGCGACTTCCAAATGCTTCCGGCAATACATGGGTTTGGCTGATACGCCCCTCCAGGGTGGATTCAAGCACTGCGGGCTGCTCAAATATCTCCTTCATCATGTAATGCCGGTAACTCCCCTTGTCGGCGACATCATCACCGCCGGAAAGTGTGTCTATATCACGTTCCACAAGGCTACCTGTTCTGTCAAAAACGCTATAGTCGCCTTCTTTTAATTCAACCAGATCACCCTCTTTGAGGAACACAAATCGATCCGTTACCTGGCGCAGTGCCATTTGGTCAGAGGCCAGAAATGTTTCTTCGATACCGACACCTATAACCAGCGGACTACCGCTTCGGGCACCAATTAATAATCCGGGTTCACTGGTACTGATCACTGCCAGCGCATAAGCACCGCGCAACCGCGTCAGGCAATCTTGCACTGCCTGACGGAGTGAACCGGCACTTTTCAGCAAGTGATTCACCAGATGGGCAATCACCTCGGTATCTGTTTCAGACACAAACTGATAACCCAGATCCAACAGCTCTTTCTTCAACTCGGCATGATTTTCAATAATGCCATTGTGCACAACTGCCACACCACCGGACGTATGTGGGTGAGCATTGATTTCATTGGGAATACCATGGGTTGCCCAGCGGGTGTGAGCAATTCCGAGGTTGCCACGGGTTGGTTGCTCAACCAACCGATCAACCAACTGCGCCACCTTGCCCTGGTTTTTACGTAACTGCAGCTCACCGTTTTGATCAATCACAGCCAGACCGGCAGAATCATAACCGCGATACTCTAGTCTTTTGAGCCCCTCGATCAGGATGCCGGTCACATTCCGCTGTGCTTGTGCCCCAACTATTCCACACATAAACTTTTCCGTTAATTACTGGAGGGATTCATCTTTTTTGTCGGCCGCTTCCAGCCCTGAATGTTCCGCTGCGGCGCTCTGGTCAAACCCAGCTCAGCATCGGCCACATTACATGTAATGGTGGAGCCCGCGCCTACTGTCGCATCCTTGCCAATATTAACCGGTGCCACCAGTGAGGTGTTTGAGCCAATAAACGCATTGTCACCAATCACGGTCTGATGCTTGTTCACACCATCGTAGTTGCAGGTGATGGTGCCGGCTCCAACATTGACATTAGCACCCAAGGAAGCATCACCCACATAGCTAAGGTGATTGATTTTTGTGCCTTTTCCAAGGATAGATTTTTTGGTTTCAACAAAATTGCCTATTTTGGCATTTTCAGCCATCTCGGTACCCGCTCTCAATCTCGCGAACGGTCCCACGACACACCCCGGGCCAATCACGCTACCTTCCACAACGCTGTTCGCTTTGATTTCGACCCCGTCGCCAATACAACTGTCAATAATTATACAGTTGGGGCCAATATGGATGTTATTACCCAACTCTACATCTCCCTCGAAAAGCACATTAATATCGATAAAATTGTCTGTGCCAATAGTCAGTTTTCCCCTCACATCCAGTCTCTCCGGGTCGGCGATGGTAATACCTGCCATCATCAGTCGTTCCGAATGCTGCCGCTGATAGTAACGCTCCAGTCGGCTCAACTGACTACGATTATTCACACCCTCTATCTCTTCCGGGAACAGGGGTTGCGAGGTTTTAATCTTGCAATTATCTTCGTAGGCAAGCGCTATGATGTCTGTTAGATAGTACTCCTGCTGGGCATTGTTGTTATCGATTGCCGGTAACCAGTTTTTTAATTTTGCCGCAGGTAACGCCAGTACGCCTGTATTCACCTCACGAATGCCGAGCTGTTCCGGAGTCGCATCTTTTTGTTCAACAATCGCAGTCACGTCCTTCGCACTATTTCTGATAATTCGCCCGTAACCGGACGGATCATCCAATACCGCCGTTAACAGCACTAATGATCCGTCAGCTGCCAGATCTACCATCGCCTGTATCGTGTCCGGCTGAATTAACGGAACATCGCCATAAAGTATCAATACGGTGGCATCACAGCGAATAAGCGGGAGAGCCTGCTGCACAGCATGTGCTGTACCCAGTTGCTGTTGCTGTTCAACGTAGCACAAGCCGGTGCCCTTTATTTCCGATCTGACCTTGTCAGACTCGTGACCAGTAACGATGATAACTTTAGGTGTTTGCAGACTGTTCGCGGCATCGACAACATGTTGCAGCAAGGGGCGTCCGGCCAAACAATGCAGAACTTTTGGCAGACTGGATTTCATTCTAGTCCCTTTGCCCGCGGCCAGTACGACGACGTCCGTTGCCATAGATATCTCCTCGGTAAATCAAGGTATTTAATCAGTATCAGTTGTGGATTGCCACCTTGAAACAACCTGTATCTGCACTTGTCACGGGGAAAGAATCAAGCATAAAAAAAGGGTGGCAAAAGCCACCCTTCATTAAAGATATTTCAAAAAGAGTTATTTTTTTCCACCCATTTTTTTACGCAATTGTTCAATTGTGCGAAGCTGAGCAGCGGCCGCAGCCAGCTGGGATGCAGCTCGGGAATAATCAAACTCTCCGCTCTGGTTGGTCATAGCCTGTTCAGCATGTTTCTTGGCTTCCAGTGCTGCGGCTTCATCGAGATCATCAGCTCGCAATGCAGTATCAGCCAGAATAGAGACCTTGTTGGGCTGGACTTCGAGATAGCCGCCAGACAGGTAATAAATCTCTTCTTCACCGTTCTGCTTAACAATCCGGACAGGGCCAGGTTTTAGGTCTGTTAACAGCGGCGCGTGACCAAAGGTGATACCCAGTTCTCCCTGTGAACCACTGGCGACCAGAAGCTCTATCAATCCGGAGAACAGGTACTGCTCGGCACTTACGATGTCACAGTGCACAGTCATAGCCATATCTTAGTGCCTATATTGATCGTTTACTTCATTTTCCCTGCTTTCTCAACAGCTTCATCAATCGTACCTACCATATAAAATGCTTGCTCGGGCAGGTTGTCATAGTCGCCGTTAAGAATCCCCTGAAAGCCAGCAATCGTATCTTTCAAGGAAACATATTTTCCAGGGGAGCCAGTGAAGATCTCAGCCACGTGGAAAGGCTGCGAGAGGAAGCGCTCAATTTTTCTGGCACGCGAAACCACCAGCTTGTCTTCCTCTGAAAGCTCGTCCATACCAAGAATGGCAATGATGTCCTTCAATTCTTTATAACGTTGCAGAACTGTCTGAACACCCCGGGCTGTATCATAGTGATCGTGACCAATAACCAGCGGATCGAGCTGGCGGGAGGTAGAATCCAAGGGATCTACTGCAGGATAAATACCCTTGGCTGCAATATCACGACTCAATACAACTGTTGAGTCAAGGTGGGCAAACGTGGTGGCGGGGGACGGATCCGTCAAGTCATCTGCAGGAACATAGACAGCCTGTACTGAGGTAATGGAGCCAACCTTGGTTGAAGTAATACGTTCCTGTAGAACACCCATTTCCTCTGCCAGTGTTGGCTGGTAACCAACCGCAGAAGGCATACGACCAAGCAGTGCAGATACTTCTGTGCCCGCCAGGGTGTAACGATAGATGTTGTCAACAAACAGAAGTACGTCACGACCTTCATCACGGAATTTTTCAGCCATGGTAAGACCGGTCAGCGCCACACGAAGACGGTTACCGGGTGGTTCGTTCATCTGACCGTAAACCATTGCCACTTTGGAGTCACTGGGGGTTTCGATGTTAACAACCTTCGATTCCTGCATCTCAAAGTAGAAGTCGTTACCTTCCCGAGTACGCTCACCAACACCGGCAAACACGGACAGACCCGAGTGCTCGGTGGCAATGTTGTTAATCAGCTCCATCATGTTCACAGTTTTACCGACGCCGGCACCACCGAACAGACCCACTTTACCGCCCTTGGCAAACGGGCACACCAAGTCAATTACCTTAATGCCGGTTTCCAACAGATCCGTAGACGCAGCCAATTCATCATAGGCAGGCGGTTTACGGTGAATGGAAGCTCGTTCTGTTTCACCAATGGGACCACAATCATCAATCGGATCACCCAATACATTCATGATGCGTCCGAGTGTTGCAATACCTACTGGTACGCTGATCGGCGCGTTAGTGTTGCCGACACTAAGGCCCCGGCTCAAACCCTCTGAAGAACCCATGGCAATAGTACGCACTACGCCATCACCAAGCTGCTGCTGGACTTCCAGGGTCAGACCTTGCTTATCAACTAACAGTGCGTCATATACGTTGGGTACCTGATCACGCGGGAACTCCACGTCAATCACCGCACCAATAATTTGTACGATACGTCCGCTACTCATGTCTGATTCCTCTTAAACTAAGGCTGTAAAATCTTGTATTAAACGGCTGCTGCACCACTAACGATCTCGGACAGCTCCTGGGTAATTGCCGCCTGGCGTGCTTTGTTGTAAAGCAACTGCAATTCGTTGATCAAATCACCCGCGTTATCGGTGGCGCTCTTCATGGCGATCATTCTCGCCGCCTGTTCGCAGGCCTTGTTCTCTACCACACCCTGATAAACCTGGGATTCGATATACCGAACCAGAAGTCCGTCGAGGAGATCCTTGGCATCGGGCTCATAGATATAATCCCAGTGATGCTTCATCTTATCGTCTTCAATTGGCAGTAGGGGTAACAGCTGCTCTACCACGGGTTTTTGGGTCATGGTATTAACGAAATCATTCGATACCAGATAAAGGCGATCAATGGCTCCCTTGTCGTAGCCATCCAGCATCACCTTTACGCCCCCAATAAGATCACTGGCAGAGGGCTGGTCACCCAAATCTTTAACGGTAGCAACAACATTGCCACCGTAACTGCCAAAGAAAGCCGCTGCTTTGTTACCCAAAGCGCATAGATCAATCTCGACACCTTCATTTGACCAGGACTTCATTGACTTGATAACTTCTTTGAACAGGTTGGTATTCAGACCACCACACAAACCCCGATCGGTCGAAACAATAATAAAGCCGACCCGTTTTATTTCTCGCTCTTCCATGTAGCGATGTTTGTACTCAACATTCGCATTCGCGAGATGACCAACGACAGAACGAATTCTGTCAGCGTAGGGCTTGCTTATCTCACGGCGCTCCTGGGCCCGCCGCATTTTACTCGCAGCAACCATCTCCATAGCACTGGTAATTTTCTGTGTGCTACGGATACTATTGATTTTGGTTTTGACTTCTTTTCCGACTGCCATAATTTAGCCTTTCACCATTTTGGGCCGACAATGTCAGCCCAAATCAGAAATTACCAGGTTTGAGTGCTGATGAACTTATCCAGCGCAGCCTTGTAACTGGCATCAAGGTCGTCGTTCCAGTCACCGGTCTGATTGATTTGATCAAGCAAGTCGCCGTGTTCCGCTTTCATATAGGAAAGCAACGCCTGCTCAAAATCACCAATCTTGTTGACCTCGACTTCTTTCAGGTAACCCCGGTCGGCGGCATAAATCACCACGGCCATTTCTGCCACGCTTTGTGGCGAATATTGGTCCTGCTTCATCAGCTCCGTAACACGCTCACCGTGATCAAGCTGAGACTTGGTAGCTTCATCCAGGTCAGAGGCAAACTGAGAGAAAGCGGCGAGCTCACGGTACTGGGCAAGTGCGGTACGAATACCACCCGACAGTTTCTTGATGACTTTGGTTTGTGCTGCACCACCAACCCGTGAAACCGAGATACCCGCGTTCATGGCAGGGCGGATACCGGCATTGAACATGTCGGCCTCGAGAAATATCTGGCCGTCAGTGATCGAAATCACGTTTGTCGGAACGAAGGCTGATACGTCACCCGCCTGGGTTTCAATCACAGGCAACGCGGTTAGTGAACCGGTTTTTCCCTTGACTTCGCCGTCGGTGAATTTTTCAACATATGCTGCGCTAACACGTGCAGCACGCTCCAACAAACGTGAGTGCAAATAGAAAACATCGCCCGGGTAGGCTTCACGGCCCGGAGGACGACGCAACAACAAAGAAATTTGTCGATAGGCCCAAGCCTGCTTGGTCAGATCGTCATAAATAATCAAGGCGTCCTGACCGCGATCGCGGTAGTACTCACCCATGGTACAACCGGCGAAGGGTGCCAGGTATTGCATGGCCGCGGGATCCGCTGCAGTTGCCGCTACCACAATGGTGTGGGCCATGGCACCGTGCTCTTCAAGCTTGCGCACGACGGCTGCAACGGAAGATGCCTTTTGACCAATCGCCACATAAATACACTTAATGCCGGAATCTTTCTGGTTGATGATAGCGTCTACTGCGATCGCTGTTTTGCCGATTTGACGGTCACCAATAATCAATTCCCGCTGACCACGACCAATCGGCACCATCGCATCGATTGCCTTGAGGCCGATTTGCACAGGTTGATCCACCGATTGACGGTCGATAACACCCGGTGCCACTTTTTCAAGCGCATCCGTCATCTTGGCGTTGAGCGGGCCCTTGCCATCAATTGGGCTGCCCAGGGCATCAAGTACACGACCTTCCAGCTCTGGTCCAACCGGAACCTCGAGGATGCGACCTGTACAACGGGCTTTCTGACCTTCCGCCAGACTTTTATAGTCCCCCAGAACAACAGCACCTACAGAGTCTCTCTCCAAGTTGAGAGCCATACCGTAGATACCACCTTCGAATTCAATCATCTCACCGTACATCACATCGGCAAGGCCGTGTATGCGAATAATACCGTCAGATACCGAAACGATCGTGCCTTCGTTTTGCGCCTCAGAAGAAACATCAAGGCTATCGATACGCTCTTTGATGATCTCACTGATTTCGGATGGATTCAGTTGCTGCATGTGCTCTGGTCCTCAATCCTATGAATGTAATGCTTCGGCGAGTTTTGACAATCGCCCGCGTATGGATCCGTCTATGACGGTGTCACCAGCTCGTACCACAGCACCACCTATCAGGGTGCTGTCGATGGACATCTGCATATTAACGGTGCGTTCCAGTTTCGCACTAAGCGCACTGGCCAGCTTTTCTTGTTGCTCAGCAGTGATCTCCATGGCTGACACGACATTTACCTCAACGGTTTTTTCGCGGTTGGCCTTGAGTATCTCAAATTGCTGATATATCTGTGGTAACAGCTTGAGCCGATGATTGTCTGCCAAAACCCGAATAAAATTCAGCATCTTGCCAGAAAGGGCATCACCACAAACAGTGATTACTTTTTCTGCCTGCTGTGCTGCCGTGTAAGTCGGCGAGCTCAACAGCTTTTCTACTACATTTTGCTGTGCTACAGCAGCGGCTACAGCAAGACTATCTGACCAGTTTTGCAGATCTCCCGCTTCCGCAGCATATTCAAAAGCCGCTTTTGCATAGGGCCGAGCCAACGTGCTTAATTCAGCCATGTTTAACCTCGGTTACAGCTCTGCTGCAAGTTTATCGACCAGTGCACGGTTTGCACTTTCATCGATATTTGCCTGCAAGATTTTTTCAGCACCGGCCAAAGCAAGCACGGCAACCCTTTTACGAAGCTCTTCTTTCGCGCGGTTAACGTCCTGTTCAATTTCCGCCTGAGCTGCTGCTTTGAGACGATCACCTTCGGCCCGGGCCTGTTCCTTGGCTTCACCGACTATCTGGTTAGCACGCTTATTTGCTTGCTCAAGTATGGATGCCGCTTCTTGCTTGGCTTCCTTGAGCCGTTCGGTGGCTCTTTCTTGGGCCAGTTCCAGATCGCGCGATGCGCGATCTGCTGCATCCAAGCCATCGGCTATTTTCTTCTGCCGTTCTTCCATTGCATTGATAATGGCTGCCCATACAAATTTTTTGCAGAACCACACAAAGAACAGAAAAGAAACCAGCTGCCCGAATAGGGTCAGGTTAATATTCACGCCAACACCTCGTTCCTAGGGTTAAAAAAAGAATCGGGTTGTTGTTGCTTAACCGGCATAGACCGCAAAGATCAGGTACATACCGATACCCACACCGATCATCGGGATCGCATCAATCAGGCCTGCCAGAAGGAACATTTTACCTTGCAGCATCGGACCCAGCTCCGGTTGACGAGCAGTACCTTCCAGGAGTTTCCCCCCCAGCAAGCCCATACCAACTGCGGCACCCAGGGCACCAAAACCAACCATAATTGCGGCTGCAACCAAGATGAGTTCCATTTTTATCTCCTAATGACTGTAGTAGTAAAGTTAAAAGTAAATCAGTGATCTTCGTGTGCCATGCTCAGGTACACAACGGTCAAAACCATAAATATAAATGCTTGCAGGGTAATGATCAGAATGTGGAATATTGCCCATCCCAGCTGCAAGGCGCCACCAAAGGTGCCCAATACCCAACCTGCGCTGTACATCATCGCAATAAGGATAAAGATCATTTCACCGGCATACATATTGCCGAACAACCGCAAGCCCAGTGAGAAGGGTTTGGCCAACAGGCCCACCAGTTCAAGGGCCAGATTGATTGGAATAAACACAGCCTGAACCACAGGGTTCTTGGCAGAGAAGGGTTGCAGGGTCAGTTCACCCAGAAATCCACCAACACCTTTTACCTTGATACTGTAATAGATGATCATGCCGAAAACCGCGAGCGCCATGCCAAGCGTAATATTCGGGTCGGTCGAGGGGACGATTTTCTGGAAATGCACACCCGCCTGAAGCATTAGCCAGGGAATCACATCCACCGGTACCAGATCCATCAGGTTCATCAGAAAAACCCAGACAAATATGGTCAGGGCCATCGGGGCTATCCAGGGGTTTCTGCCGTGGAAGCTATCTTTTACCACCCCATCGACAAATTCCACCATCATTTCGACAAAATTTTGCCATCC
>NVUM01000026.1 GCA_002733125.1 Porticoccus sp. | reverse complement strand
AGAGACAGAATAAGCCCCTGGAATGTCGAAACATCCGGTGTAGTCTGTGACAACTGAGTTCCCCCATGGCATGCAAAGTCGGCAATTATAAGGCTGCAACCCCCGAATAGTAAGGGCTTTATTGACGCCGACTGTGCAGCATCGGTTTATGGGCATGTATAGCAAAAGGTTGATACAGTTCTTTCTGAAGGTATATGAAAATCATCGAAGTTGAGGTCGCGCTAAAACCCTCTGCCGGATTTAAGGGCAGCGTGCTGTGTGTGGTCAGGAATAGATATCCTTGCCCGGCGACGCCCTCAAGGGTGCTCCTGCGCGGTAGAGGGGCTTGCGGACACCAGAAAATGTGCTCACGCCATGGATAAAAAAATTGCGTTCCTGCTGCTTATACTGGTCAGCGTTACAGGCCTGTTTTTTTTATTGGTAGAACCCGTGGCACAGCCGAAAAAGTATCTGCAGTTTGCTGATCAAAGAATGCTGCTAGGCATAAAAAACTTCTGGAATGTGGTGTCCAATCTGCCGCTTATTCTGCTTGGCATCTGTGGCGTTGTGATGGCGTGGAAAAGGCAACTGCTGCACGATAATTTTTCCGTGACGCCGGTTTATCTGACGTTATTCACAGCAGTTATTTTTACCGGCATCGGTTCGATCTGGTTTCATCTCAACCCCACCAATCAGACACTGTTCTGGGACCGTCTGCCAATGGCTGTTGTTTTTATGTCCCTGCTCACGGCGTTATTGGCTGAATATATGGGCCGCCCATTGCAAAAAATACTTTTTTATCCACTGCTGTTGGCCGGTGCAGGATCCGTTATCTACTGGCATACCACGGAGACCCTGGGTAGGGGCGACCTGCGCCCCTACCTCCTGGTGCAGTTTTTGCCGATACTCTGCATGGTCATGTTGATGGCCATCAGTCGATCTCGATTTACCAGAAGCGGGGATATTCTGGTTATTTTGTTCTGTTACGGTCTGGCAAAGTTGACGGAGTATCTGGACCAGCAGATTTTTGCCGCAACCACCCTCATTAGCGGTCATACCCTTAAGCATCTGCTGGCGGCGGTAGCGATTTTGATTTTGCTGAAAATGCTGTGGTTGCGTGAAGAAATAGTTAACCGATGATTGCTTATTGCTATTACCAGCATAGCAATAATTAGCTAGAGCTATTGTTGGTCGAAAGCTAAAGTATTTACCATGAATATCTGATTCCAACAGGAGAAACACTATGCAACCTTTTACTATTTTCGGCCACGATGCCTGTGGTTTCTGTCGCCGCGCCAAGGAACTGATGGAAAAAAAGGGGCTGGAATACCGTTATGTAAATATCCACGACGAGGGTATCAGCCCGGCAGACCTGGCCAAAACCATTGGCCAGCCGGTCAATACGGTACCGCAGATATTCCACGGCAAAGAATATATAGGCGGTTTTCAGGAACTCACGGAATATTTTGAAAAAATAGAAGCCGGGCAGCAGCAATAGGCACTTTTCAGCACTTTCAGGCCAATTGCCCGGTTGGCAACATTGCGCACCCCCACATAAACATTGAACGGTATTGGCGGTACCAGCCAATACCGTTTTTATTTGTCCTTGCTGACCGTGCGGGTTTTGCCCCGTTCGTCGATGGCAACAAAGACAAATTGTCCCTCCGTTACCTTGGCGGGTTCATTGGTGGATTCAATGTTGATCCAGACCTCAACGTTGATGGTCATGGAGCTGCTGCCGACCTGCATCAACTCACAGTAGCAGCTGACAATGGCACCAACCGGAACCGGTCGAAGAAACGACATTTCACTGATTGCAACCGTGGCCACGCGACCTTTTGCAACACGCTGGGCCAGAATGGAGCTACCGAGGTCCATTTGTGAGAGCAGCCAGCCACCAAAAATATCACCACTGGAGTTGGTGTCTTTGGGCATGGCGATGGTCTGCAGGGTGAGTTCGCCGCGGGGTGCCGGCGGTTGATTGATAGCAGTCAAGCTCTACTCCTTATTATTAAAGTATGTACGGATTTCAGAAAACGATGGATGGCAGCCAGGTGGCCAGCGATGGCCAGATGGCCAGCATTAACATCAGCAATAGTTGAATGATGATAAAAGGCACGACGCCACGGTAAATATCGCGGGTTGCTACCGAGGGCGGTGCAACACCGCGCAGATAGAACAGGGCAAAGCCAAAGGGCGGAGTCAGAAAAGAGGTCTGCAGGTTGATAGCGATCATGATGCCAAGCCACACCGGATCGAGTCCCATTGCCAGCAAAATAGGTCCGACGATGGGCACGACGACAAAGGTGATTTCGATAAAATCGAGAATAAAACCCAGCAGAAAAATCACCACCATGACCACCAGCGTGGCGCCGACAACCCCGCCGGGAATACGAGTGAACAGGTCTTCCATCAACTCCTCACCACCAAAACCCCGGAAGATCAGGGAGAAAATTGCGGCACCAATCAGGATCAGGAACACCATGGCAGTGACTTCAGTGGTGGACTGGGTGACATCCCGCAATCTTTTCATGGTCAATTGTCGACGCCCCAGCGCCAGCAGGGTGGCGCCCATTGCACCTACACCGGCCGCCTCTGTGGGGGTGGCGGCACCACTGAGAATCGAGCCCAGTACCGCCACGATCAACACCACCGGCGGTAACAGGCTGCGCAGCAATCTGGCTACCGAGAGGCTGGACTCACCGTCCACCTCAGCCACTGGCGCAAGCTCGGGTTTAAGCCGTGAGATCACGATCAAATAAAGAATGTACAGGGTCACCAGCAACAGGCCGGGCACAATCGCGCCCACAAACAGATCCCCGATAGAGATTGTTTTCGGGTTAAAAATACCCATCCCCAGCTGGGCCTGCTGGTAGGCGCTGGAGAGGATATCACCCAGCAGAACCAGGGCGATGGACGGGGGAATAATCTGCCCCAGGGTGCCGGTGGCGCAAATGGAACCGGTGGCCAATGCCGGATCGTAACCCCGTTTCAGCATGGTGGGCAGGGACATCAGTCCCATGGCTACCACCGTGGCGCCGACAATCCCGGTACTGGCAGCCAGCAGCATGCCTACCACCACCACAGAAATACCCAGCCCCCCTTTGAATTTGCCAAACAGCAGGGCCATGCTGTCCAGCAGGTCCTCCGCCAGTCGGGATTTCTCCAGCATGACGCCCATCAGCACAAACAGGGGCACAGCGATCAGTGTGGTATTATCGATCGTGCCGTATAAACGGTTGGGCAGGGCGTGCAAAAAGGACATGTCAAAATGGCCGGTGGCGGTGCCAACCATTGCAAAAATTAGGGCGGTGCCCGCCAGTGAAAACGCCACCGGGTAGCCAGCCATCAGCATCAGGCAGACCACAGCAAACATCAGTACTGGAATGTATTCAACCATCAGAGCAGGTGCTCCTGATGTTCAATGGTTTGTGCCTGACTCAACCCAAAGAAAAACAGCAGGTTTTTGATCACTTCCGCAACACCCTGCAACAGCAGGGTGATCGGCATCAGAATTAACAGGGTTTTCAGCAGGTAAACCCACGGTAGCCCGCTCGCCTCCTTGGAGACTTCCCTTATTGCCCAGCTGTTTGTGACGTACTCCCAGCAGAACAGCAGTATCAGAATACATACGGGGATGAGAAACAGCAGTCCACCCAACGCATCCACCAGTGCTTTCATGCGCGGGCTGTAACGTTGATAGAAAATATCCACGCGAACGTGACCGCCGCGTTTTAGCGTAAAAGCGGCACCCAGCAGAAAAACCACCGCATGAAAATAAGTGACCGACTCCTGCAGGGCGATCGAGCCGGATTGCAGGAAATAGCGCATGACGACCACCAGACAGGTCAGTACCATCATGGCGAGGGTCAGCCAGGCTACCAATCTGCCGGTCCATTCAGTAAAACAGTCGATACCGCTGGCCAGATGTTCCAGAAAATGTATCAATCGAGGCATTTTATTATCTCTCGCAACCATCGCACAGTTTATAAGACAGGGCGGGTCGCGACCAGAACAAACCTGAGATGGTTGGTGGTAGAGCTTATGGCAATCCAACCGGAAGCCTGTTTGTATTATGCGATCTGATGGTTGTCACATTACTGTCATACAAGATTCATAGAGTTGTCACGATAGACCACTAGCATCAGTCCCGATGTTAATGATCAGCCCTGGAGGCAAACGTGAAAAATACCCATAAATTAGTACTCGCTGCAGCACTGGCTCTGTCCAGTGTGCCAGCAATGGCTCGTGATACCGTTTCCATAGTCGGTTCATCCACCGTCTATCCCTTTGCCACTGTGGTAGCAGAACGGTTCGGTCGCAATACCAGTTTCCCGACCCCCAAAATTGAATCCACCGGCTCCGGTGGTGGACTGAAGCTGTTTTGTCAGGGCGTTGGCACCCAGCATCCTGATATCACCAATGCTTCCCGTCGTATGAAGCAGTCGGAGTTTGAGCTGTGCAAGTCCAACGGTGTTAAAGACATTACCGAAGTACAGATCGGTTATGACGGTCTGGTAGTTGCCAATTCCGTAAAAGGACCAGATCTCGATATTTCCCTGCGCGATCTGTACCTGGCGATGGCCAAGGATGTGCCAAATCCGAACGGCACAGAAGAGCTGGTGCCCAACCCCTACAAAACCTGGAAAGACGTCAATCCGGCACTGCCAAATGTCAAGATTGAAGTGGTAGGCCCGCCGCCCACTTCCGGTACCCGCGATTCGTTCAACGAACTGGGTGTTGAAGGTGGCTGCAAGACCTTCCCCTGGTTGAAAGCGATGAAAGATCAGGACAAAAACAAATACAAATCAGTGTGTCGCAGCATTCGCGAAGATGGTCACTACATCGAAGCCGGCGAAAACGATAACCTGATCGTTCAGAAACTGGAATCTTCACCCACTATACTGGGCGTATTTGGCTTCTCGTTCCTCGACCAGAACCGCTCTATTGTGAAAGCCGTAAAAATCAAAGGTGTCAGCCCGAACATGGAAACAGTGGGCAGTGGTGAATACCCGATGGCCCGCTCCATGTATTTCTACGTGAAGAAAGCCCACGTCGGTGTGATTCCCGGTATCCAGGAGTATGTGAAGGAATTCACCAATGATCGCGCTTGGGGTGACGAAGGCTATCTGGCAGACAAGGGCCTGATTCCTTCACCGAAAAATGAGCGTATGAAATGGGCGGATAACGCCAAGTCGCTCAACAGCATGACCGGTAAAGAGTTTGAATAAGTTTGACTAGCAGCATAGTGCCCGGCGTTGAACACGTCGGGCCTTTTTGTCCCCGGATCGCGGAAAATTTCCACCGCTAAACGAGTGTAGGTGGAGAAACACTGGAGCAGTTCATGCAGACCGGACAGTTATTATTAATACTTGCTGCGATGATTGTTACGGCCTTCATCATGGGTCGCCACCGGGCGCTGCAGGTTGCACAGCCGTTGGGTGGTATCCGCCATCTGCGCTCACTACCGTTCTACTATGCCATGCGCTCGGCCATCTGGTGCGCGCTACCGGCATTGACAGTACTGGTGGCCTGGCTGGTATTTGATCAGACTCTGATCCGTATTATGGTATTGGACAGCCTGCCCGCAGAGCTGCAACCGGTGGACGGTACTGCACGCAACCTGATACTCAGCCAGATTGGTAATGTGGCCAGTGGTGCGCTGCCGGCCGACTTTGTGGATGCTGCCGTGGCTAACGCCGCTGGCCGACTAAATCAGTTGCAATCGATCAGCGCCATGGCCATGGCCGTTGTTGTGATCGTGCTGGCCATGCTGGGTGGTGCCTGGGCCTGGCTGCGGGTTTCCGCAAGAATGCCAGCCCGTGAACAGGTGGAACGGGTATTGCTGGTCGTCTTCATGCTCTGTGCCGTACTGGCAGTGGTGACCACAGTCGGTATCGTGTTCTCTGTGCTGTTTGAATCGATCCGGTTTTTTGGTCAGGTGCCGATTACAGATTTCCTGTTCGGGCTAAACTGGAGTCCGCAAATGGCGCTGCGTGCAGACCAGGTGGCTTCCGAGGGTGCCTTTGGTGCCGTGCCGTTGTTCGCCGGTACCCTGCTGATTTCAGCCATTGCCCTGATAGTGGCAGTGCCGGTGGGTTTGATGTCGGCCATTTATCTGGCGGAATATGCCCACTCGAAAGTCCGTTCGTTCGCCAAGCCCGCGCTGGAGGTGCTCGCCGGGGTACCGACCGTTGTTTACGGCTTTTTTGCAGCGCTTACCGTGGCGCCCTTTATTCGCGATGTCGGTCAATCGCTGGGGCTCTCCGTCGCCTCTGAATCTGCACTGGCGGCAGGGCTGGTGATGGGGATTATGTTGATCCCCTTTGTATCTTCCCTGTCTGACGATGTTATCACTGCGGTGCCCAGAGCGATGCGGGATGCCTCGCTGGGGCTCGGTGCCACCCGTTCGGAAACCATCAAAAAGGTGATTTTCCCCGCGGCGCTGCCGGGCATTATGGGCGGTATTCTGTTGGCGGCCTCACGGGCCATTGGCGAAACCATGATCGTGGTTATGGCGGCCGGTCTTGCGGCAAATCTCACCGCCAACCCCCTGCAGGCGGTGACCACCATTACGGTACAGATTGTCACCCTGCTGACCGGGGATCAGGAATTCGACAGTGCCAAAACACTGGCGGCGTTTGCCCTGGGTCTGATGCTGTTTATTACCACCCTGTTGATGAATGTGGTCGCTCTGCACATCGTCAAGAAATACCGGGAACAGTACGAGTAGGCTCGGCTGCAAGAGGATTAAAGTATGAGTGTAACCACCGAACAGGTTCGCAAAACGCTGGCGCGACGCTATCGGGCAGAAAAACGCTTCAAGGCCTATGGTATCTGTGCCATCAGTATTGGCCTGCTGGCACTGCTGTTGTTGTTCACCGATATCATCGGCAAGGGTTACCGGGCGTTTTACGAATATTCCGTCGCTCTGCAGATTACCTTTGATCCGGAAACCCTGGAAATAGACGATCCTCGGGATTTGGAACAGCTTCAGTACGGCAACTACGAAGCGGTTGTTCGAGAGGCTCTTCAGGCGCGCTTTCCCGGCGTTGAAGGGCGCGAAGACAAGCGCGCACTGGCTGCACTGGTGAGTACCGCCGCAGGCTATCTGTTGCGCGACATGCTGGAAAACTCGCCGGAATTGCTCGGCCAGACCCACACACTGTGGTTGCAGCTCGATGATGATGCAGACATGTTTCTGAAGACCAGTGAGGCAAAGCGCAAGATGGCTCGCCTCAGTGACCAGCAGCAGGCCTGGATGGTGGAGCTGGAGCAGAGTAACGAGGTTCGCGCAGGCTTCAATCATTCCCTTTTTACCCGGGGTGATTCCCGTGAACCGGAACAGGCCGGTATCCTCGGGGCAATATTGGGCTCACTGTTTACCATGCTGGTGACGCTGGCGCTGAGTTTCCCGATCGGTGTTGCTGCAGCCGTCTACCTGGAAGAGTTTGCCCCGAAGAATCGCTTCACTGACTTTATTGAAGTGAATATCAACAACCTAGCTGCGGTACCTTCCATCATCTTCGGTTTGCTGGGTCTGGCGGTCTTTATCGGTCTGTTCGGTATGCCCCGCTCGGTGCCCTTGGTGGGCGGGTTGGTTCTGACGTTGATGACATTACCCACCATCATTATTTCCAGCCGGGCGGCGATCAAGGCGGTTCCCCCCAGTATTCGGCAGGCGGCGATGGGGCTGGGTGCCTCAAAAATGCAGGTGGTACTGCAATTTGTACTGCCACTGGCGCTGCCGGGGATGCTGACCGGTGGCATCATCGGTATGGCCCAGGCTTTGGGTGAAACCGCACCGCTGCTGATGATTGGCATGGTGGCGTTTATCGTTGAATTGCCCACCGGTGCAATGGATGCCGCCACCGTATTGCCGGTCCAGGTATTTCTCTGGGCCAGCAGCCCGGAGCAATCGTTCGTCACCATGACATCGGCCGCCATCATGGTGCTGATGACATTTCTGATCACTATGAACACCCTGGCGGTGGTCATGCGAAAACGCCTTGAACGCCGCTGGTAACTGACAGGAAACAACATGGATATTGCAGAAAAAATGAATGTGTTTCAGGATGCTGTGCAAGTGGACCCCAGGGTCGTTACACAAGAGCATATGATGACAGAAGAAAATTTGTACATTCCGGAAAAAACCGTTGGCGCACCCTTTGTGGATGATCCCAAGATGCGCATGCGTGATGTGAATGTATTTTATGATACGGATCAGGCTATCCACGGGGTCAGTCTGGATATCGGCAAAAACGAGGTGGTGGCACTGATTGGCCCCAGTGGCTGTGGCAAGTCCACCTTTCTGCGCTGCATGAACCGGATGAACGATACCATTGATATTTGCCGGGTGGAGGGTAGCCTGCACCTGGAAAATCAGGATATTTATGACCCAAAATTGGATGTGGTGGAGCTGCGCGCTCGGGTGGGGATGGTCTTTCAGAAGCCCAACCCTTTCCCCAAGTCGATTTATGACAACGTCGCCTACGGGCCACGGATTCACGGTCTCGCCAATCGCAAAACCGACCTGGACGAAATTGTGGAAAACAGCTTGCGCAAGGCGGGGTTGTGGGACGAGGTGAAGGATCGCCTGGATTCGCCCGGTACCGGGCTTTCCGGTGGGCAGCAGCAACGGTTGTGTATCGCCAGGACCATTGCCGTCAGTCCGGAAGTGGTATTGATGGATGAGCCCTGTTCGGCCCTGGACCCGATTGCTACCGCCAAGATTGAAGAGCTGATCAGGGAGTTGAGCGAATCCTACACGATCGCCATTGTTACTCACTCGATGCAGCAGGCCGCCCGGGTTTCCCAGCGCACCGCCTATTTCCACCTTGGCTGGCTGGTTGAAATGAACGACACAGACACCGTCTTCACTAAGCCGCAACACGAGCTGACGGAATCCTACATTACCGGGCGCTTTGGCTAGGGCCTGTTCACACCCATTGCATTATCGCTGCTGGAGGCCATTTTTTTGTCCAGCAAGGCAGAAGGAGAAAAGTATAGTGGTTCTATATGAGCGAGTGATAACGACGCTGGGCGAAAAAATGACCCCAGCCCTTCGGGTTGCGGCAATGCAATGGGTGTGAACAGGCCCTTAAGGAGCTGAGGATGGACAATTTGAATCTCGACCAACATATTTCCAGACAATTTAATGAAGATCTGGAAGAAATCAGGACCAGCATGCTGGAAATGGGCGGCCTGGTGGAAAGGCAGGTAGCCGATGCGATTCGCGCCCTGGAGGATGCCGACAGCACTCTGGCGGATAAGGTCATGGAGGTGGAATCCAGAATAGATTCCATGGAAATGGACATCGATGACACCTGCACCACACTGATTGCCCGGCGCCAGCCGGCCGCCAGTGATCTGCGGATGGTGCTCGCCGTGTCCAAGACGCTCCGGGATCTGGAGAGGATCGGTGACGAAGCCAACAAAATTGCCAAAATGGCGATTCTGCTCTCCGAGCAGGGCAGTGCGCCCCGGGGCTATACCGAGGTGCGCCATATCGGCAATTGCGTACGCAAGATGCTCAATGACGCACTGGATGCCTTTTCCCGCTTTGATGCAGAATCCGCTATCGCCACCATGAAAGAAGACCGACAGGTGGATATGGACTACAAGTCTGCCCTGCGTGAAATGATCACCTACATGATGGAAGACCCCCGCAGTATTTCACGCTCCATGAATATTCTCTGGACACTGCGTTCCCTGGAGCGTATTGGTGACCATGCCAAGAATATCTGTGAGCATATTGTCTATCTGGTTCAGGGCCGGGATATCCGGCATCGCGACCCCGATTGAATCACCGTAGCGGCCCGGCCAGACTTGCTTTAAAAAACCGGACTAAAAATCCGGTTTTTTTGTGTGGCAACTGACCGTACACTTGTCTGCTGAAATAGCCCTGCGGAGTATGTTCAGTGAAAGAACTGTTCGAGAAAAATGTTGCCTGGGCCGCCGCCCAGAAAGAGAAAGACCCCACCTTTTTTGAACGGCTTTTAAAGCAGCAAACGCCGGAGTATTTGTGGATCGGCTGTTCCGATAGCCGGGTGCCGGCCAATGAGATCGTCGGTCTGATGCCCGGTGAATTATTTGTCCACAGAAATGTGGCCAATTTGGTGGTGCACAGCGATCTCAACTGCCTTTCTGTGATGCAGTTTGCAGTCGAATATCTCAAGGTCAAGCATGTGATAGTAACTGGTCACTATGGCTGTGGTGGTATTAAGGCAGCTGTCACGAAGCAAAATCTGGGATTGATCGACCATTGGCTGCTGAATGTTCAGGATGTGCAGTATATCCATCAGACCTACCTTTCCGATGATGTCGATAAAGACCGGGTAATCGATCAGGTTTGTGAGTTGAACGTCATTGAGCAGGTGGTCAATGTCTGTAAAACCAATATCATCCGGGATGCCTGGACCCGCGGTCAGCCACTGACCGTGCACGGCTGGATATACGGTATAGCCGATGGTTTGCTACGTGACCTGAACATGAACATCAGTTGTCGTGAAGAAATGCGCAGCGTCTATCACGCGGCTGTCGAAGGCATCAAACAGCGCTATGCCGAACCCACCTGATCCCGAATACAAGAGCCCGAAACTATGAGCAATTTGGACGCCCCGGTTTTGCTATCCATGGAAGGAGCGGTAGCTCGCATCTTTCTCAATAACCCAGCCAAACACAATTCACTGACGGCCGCTGGCATTGATCTGTTTATCGACTGCCTGAATCAGGTGGATGCCAACCGGGATATCCGGGTTCTGGTGGTTACCGGTCAGGGAGAAAAAACCTTTTGTGCCGGCGCATCCCTCGAAGAGATGACCTCAGGTGATATGACCGGTGACAAATTTGAAACGCTCACCGATCGCTTAACAGCCATGCCCATGCCGGTTATCTGTGCCCTCAATGGCAGTGTCTACGGGGGTGGTTCGGAAATTGCCCTGTGCTGTGATTTCCGGATAGGTGTTTACGGCATGCGGCTCAAGGTGCCTGCTGCGGAAATCGGTCTCTGCTATCCACCGAACGGCATTCGCCGCTATGTGAAATGCCTGGGTGTCACCACGGCCAAACGGATTCTGGTTGCGGCGGAAATGCTGGACGCGGAAATGCTGTTGGGGGCCGGGTACCTGACGCATCTGGTGCTTCAGGATGAGCTTGAGGTGGAAACCTCGAAACTGGTGGACACATTGACACCACTCTCACCGACCACAGTTACGGCTATGAAGCAGCTCTGTGATCAGATGGCGGACGGTAATCTTGATCTCGCCAGGGTCCTGGCTGTCACCTCGCACTGTCACCGCTCCGGAGATCTGAAAGAAGGGTTGCTGGCGCGCCGGGAAAAGCGCGCACCGAATTTTACCCGCCGCTAATCATCCGGTAGGGAAAACAACGCCGTATTGCCGCCCCTGGCAGTGGTATTTTCCGTGCGGGTTTTCTCGGTAGCAAAGGCCATCAGGTAATGAGGGCCTCCGGCTTTCGGGCCGGTGCCGGAGAGTCCGCAGCCGCCAAAGGGATTGCTGCCCACCACGGCACCCACCATGTTGCGGTTGATATACGTATTGCCCACCCGGGTATGGCTGAACACATAGTCGGCAAACCGTTTCAGGCGGCTTTGAATCCCCAGTGTCAGGCCAAAACCACTGTCGTTGATTTGCGCCAGTACCCGGTCAATATCTGCGGCGCGATAGCGGATCACATGGAGGATAGGCCCGAACACCTCCTCCGGCAGTTGCGCCAGTGAGTTGATCTCAACCAGATGTGGTGCCACAAAATACCCTTGCGAGGGTATCTGCTCCGTTTTCAGACTCCCCAGTAATGTGCCTTCCCGACTGATCCGCTCGACATGGGCCATCAGGGTATCCCTGGCGCGCCCGTCAATCACCGGGCCAATATCGGTAGCCAGGCTGGCAGGATTGCCGATTTTCAGGGTTTGCAGTGCGCCGGTAAGTGTCGTCAACAGGCCATCGGCAATATCGTCCTGAATAAACAGCACTCGCAGTGCCGAGCAACGTTGCCCGGCACTGAGGAAGGCCGAAGAAATCACATCATCCACCACCTGTTCCGGCAGGGCGGTGGAATCCACCAGCATGACATTCTGGCCACCGGTCTCCGCGATCAGCGGCACAATGGCACCGGGGCGACGGGCCAGCTGTCTCTGGATGATTTTGGCCGTAGCGCTGGATCCGGTAAAGGCAACGCCGGCAATCCGTGGGTCCGGCAGCAACCGTTCGCCCAGTTTCGCGCCCTCGCCGGGCAGGAGGTGTAACACATCGACTGGCACACCGGCCCGATGGAACAGCTCTGTGGCTTTGGCTGCCACCAGCGGTGTCTGCAGGGCGGGTTTGGCGATCACCGCATTGCCTGCCACCAATGCCGCTGCGGTCTGCCCGGTAAAAATGGCCAGCGGGAAATTCCATGGACTGATGCAGAGAAACACGCCGCGGCCTTCGAGACAGAGCTGGTTGCTCTCTCCGGTGGGGCCGGGCAGATCGATACCCCCGGAAAACCGGTAGCGGGCCTGCAGGGCGTAATAGTGGCAGAAGTCGATTGCTTCGCGTACCTCCGTTAACGCATCGGCAATCGTGCGTCCCGCCTCCTGCACAATCAGCTTCAACAGCGCCAGCTGATGTTCTGCCAGCAGCTCGGCCATTCGTTCCAGTATGTCAGCGCGTGCGGCACCGCCACGCTGGCTCCAGGCCCGCTGTGCCGTGGCTGCCTGTTGCAGGGCTTTGGTCACATCTTCATCGTTGGCCATCGTGCGGTGGCCCACCACCGTTATGCCATCGGCGGGGGACAGGACTGGCTGTGGGTCCCGCTGTACCCATTCCCCGCCCACCACAGGCCCGGCCTGGACGGGGAGGGGTGTCTCGTTGAGTGCGGCAACCAGTGGTCCACTGATCAATGGATTGTTCAGGTCCAAACCGGCCGCCCCGGCACGCTCTTCACCGGCGGCGCGGTAGATATTCACCGGTAATGGAATCAGTCGGTGGCGATGGGGCGTCACCGAGCGAATCTGGGGTAGCAGGGGTCTCACCAGAGAGTCCACCGACATCTGCTCATCCAGCAGGTGGTTTAAAAAGGAGCTGTTGGCGCCATTTTCCAGTAAACGCCTCACCAGATAGGGCAGCAGATCGCGGTGCTCGCCCACCGGCGCGTAAACCCTTACTGGTGGCAGGTCATCCGGCTGCTGTTGTGATTGCCCATGTTGCCATTGCCCATAGAGCACCTCGCCCATACCGTGCAGGCGCTGGAATTCATAGGGGGCATCGCCGGCCAGCCGCTGGATGGCGGTGATGGTTTGGGCATTGTGGGTGGCGAATTGCGGATAGACAGCTTCCGGCGCCGCGAGCAGCTGTTGCGCGCAGTGCAGGTAACAAAGGTCCGTATGTGCCTTGCGGGTAAACACCGGGTAGTCGGCCAACCCCTGTTGCTGGGCGAGTTTGATCTCCGTATCCCAATAGGCGCCTTTCACCAGCCTAACCATGAATTGGCGACGGGTTTCTCCGGCCAGTTTGATCAACCAGGGAATCACGGCCGGGGCACGCTTCTGGTAGGCCTGTAGCACAAAGCCGAGACCATCCCAGTCAGCCAGCGCCGGGTCGCGGGCCAGGGCTTCAAAGATATCGAGGGACAGCTCCAGCCTAGCGGCTTCCTCGGCATCAATGCTCAGGCCGATACGGTGCCCTCGGGCAGCAATGGCCAGCTCGCGGATGCGCGGCAACAGCTCGCTCATCACCAAGTCCCGCTGACTGAACTGGTAGCGGGGGTGCAGGGCGGACAGCTTGACCGAAATGCCATCCGAGGTACGTGGTGAGGTAAGGGGCGTAGTCGCGTTCCGGCTGGCCTTGCCGATGGTTTCAATGGCGGTGGCATAGGCCTCGAAATAACGCCGGGCATCCGCCTCTGTGCGGGCACCTTCTCCCAGCATATCGAAGGAAAACCGGGTATTCGGCGGGGCTTCGTCGTGGCCTCGGGCGATGGCTTCGGGCAGGGTCTGGCCCAGCACATAGTGGCTGCCCATCATCTTCATCGCCCGCAGCATGGCCCGTCTTACCACCGGTTCGCTCAGTCGGCTCACCAGTTGTTTCATCCAGCGGCTGGTATCTGCGGTTATGTCTTCAGTCAGGGGCAGCATCGCACCCGTCAGCATCAGACCCCACACCGAGGCATTGACGAACAGGGAATCCGAGTGCCCACGGTGATTGGCCCAGTTGCCGTCGCGGATTTTTTCTGCAATCAGCTTATCGGTGGTGGCCTCATCCGGCACCCGCAGCAGTGCCTCCGCCAGACACATCAGGGCAACGCCCTCGCGATTGGACAGGCCGAATTCCTGTAAAAAGGCATCCAGCAGGTATTTACCCTCGGTTGCCTCACGGCAACTCTCCACCAATTGGCGGGCCTGAATAAGCGATTGCTGTTGCTGCGTCTCGCTGAGCGGGAAGGCCGCCAGCAATTGCTCGACACAACCGTGCTCGTCGGCATCGGTGGCTTGCTGAATCCGGGTTCTGAGGTCGGTCAATGTCATGGCTATTCTGCTTGAACGATAACCGCTGGGCTGAGTAGGGGCGCTTGGGCTAAGTAGGGCCGCTTGGGTTAAGTATGGACGCTGATCTGGCAACTTTCGAATAGCAGGGCTGGTAAGCGGCCCGGCTATGCTGTCGTTGCTATAAAAAGCCGGAGAACTCTCGGTGCGCGATGGGCGCTCATACCGGCAAGGTTGCCGTATTCTGCGGCGATTTCAAAACAAAGGACGATTGCACCCCGGATACCCCCTCGATACGGGTAATTTTATTCAGCAAAAACCGCTGGTAGCCGTCCATATCCTCCACCACCACCTTGAGCAGGTAGTCTGCCGCCTGCCCGGTGATCAGATGGCACTCCAGCACCTCGGGGAAGTTGGCAACCGCCGATTCGAACCCTTCGAAACGCTCGGGGATATGCTTGTCCATGCTGATCTGGATAAAGGCCATCAGGTTTAATCCCAGCCGCCGGGCGTTCAGCCGGGCGGTATAGCCATCGATAACCCCTTCCTCTTCCAGACGCCGCACCCGACGCAGGCAGGGAGATGGTGAGAGGTTCACCTCTTCCGCCAGATCCTGGTTGGAGATGCGCCCTTCCTGTTGCAGCTTTCTCAGAATTGCCCGGTCGTAGGAATCTAGTTTCATATAATTGCTCAATTAATATTTATATAAACATATTATTGCTTAAATAATAAAAAATGCCATACAAGTAGCAATAAAATGCCGTCGTTAACGCATTAAACTGTCAAGCATCCTGAGAAAAGCAGTGGGCCAGAAGCCCCTGGCACCGACAGAGTTCAGCTACCCGCACCCTTTGCTTCGGTTGCCGGCTTTTCTCAGGGCCCTATTCGTCAATCGTGGAGAACCGTATGATCACCAATCCCGACAGCAAATACCGGGCTTTCGTGCCAGTGCAATTGCACGACCGCCGCTGGCCCGGCCACATGATCGAAAAACCGCCCATCTGGATGAGCACCGACCTGCGGGACGGCAACCAGTCCCTGATCGACCCCATGTCGGTGGAGACCAAGCTGCGCTTTTTCGAGATGCTGGTGGAGATTGGTTTCAAGGAGATCGAAGTGGCCTTCCCCGCAGCCTCCGACACCGACTTCAATTTCGTGCGCCGCCTGATCGAGGAGGACCGCATTCCCGAAGATGTCACCATCGAAGTGTTGACCCAGGCGCGAGAGGATTTGATCGCCCGCACCGTGGAATCCCTGGTGGGTGCCCGGCGCGCCATCGTGCATCTGTACAACCCCACAGCGCCGCAATTCCGTCGCATCGTCTACAACACCGATGTGGCAGGCGTGAAGGCCATTGCCGAGCATGGCACCCACTGGGTCAAGCACTACACCAGCCAGCATCCAGAGACCGAGTGGGTCTACCAGTATTCGCCGGAGGTGTTTTCCGGCACTGAACTGGCGGTGGCCAAAGAGGTGTGCGACGCGGTCAGCGCTATCTGGCAGCCCACCCCCGAGCACAAGATGATTTTCAATCTGCCGGCCACGGTGGAAATGTCCACCCCCAATGTCTATGCCGACCAGGTGGAGTGGATGGACCGCAACCTGAACCACCGGGACAGCATCCTCATCAGTGTCCATCCCCATAATGATCGGGGCACCGCTGTGGCGGCGGCGGAGCTGGCGGTGATGGCCGGTGCCGACCGGGTGGAGGGCTGCCTGTTTGGCAACGGCGAGCGCACCGGCAATGTGGATATTGTCACCTTGGCGCTGAACCTCTATTCCCAGGGCATTCACCCCGGGCTGGATTTTTCCCGTATCGAGACCATTCGCCGCACCGTGGAGGAGTGCAACCAGTTGCCGGTGCATCCCCGCCATCCCTATGCCGGTGAGCTGGTGTTCACCGCCTTTTCCGGTTCCCACCAGGATGCCATCAAGAAGGGCTTTGCCCAGCGGGTGGAGGGCGAGATCTGGGAGGTGCCCTATTTGCCCATCGATCCCGCCGACCTCAGCCGGGGCTACGAAGCGGTGGTGCGAGTCAACAGCCAGTCCGGCAAGGGGGGTGTCAGCTTCCTTTTGCAGCAACAGTACGGCCTGGAACTTCCGCGCCGCCTGCAAATTGAGTTCAGTCGGGTGGTGAAAACCTTCACCGACCGCGAGGGCCGTGAGGCCACCAGCGCCGATATTTTCGCCCTGTTTGAACAGGAATATCTGCGGGAACAGGGTGCCTACGGCTTCGAGGAGGCAGATGTCTCCAGCCACAGTCACGGCGACCGCGGTGCCACCGAAGTGCAAATCCGGTTTATCGAGGACGGCAAGCCCAGAACCGTCAACGGCATCGGCAACGGCACCATCGACGCCGCGGTGAAAGCATTGGGCGGCAATATTCGCGTCATCGACTACCACGAACACGCCTTGGGAACAGGCTCGGAAGTGGAGGCGGTGTGCTACCTGGAAATGCAGATCGACGACGGCCCGGCGATATTCGGCGTAGGGGTGCACCGGAATATTATCAGTGCGGCGATCAAGGCCATCTTCAATGGCCTCGGTCGTCACCGGACAGTAGTGAGGTCGGAGGAGGAAATGGAAGCCATCGCCAGCTAATACTGCTGCGCTGATGAGTAGATCACTACACTCAAAAACCACGGCGCTCATTAAAGTAAACCCATCCCCGGCTTTCCTGCCCAAGCCCCCTACAGATGATTGAGGGGGCTGTTCACCTCCTTCTGTATGTCGGCCTTTCCACCGCCAGGACGACGAGCAAACCCTCGATATCAGAAAACCCCGGGTCCCCGAGAGTTGCCTTCCACAAGGCACTATGAAATATTGGATCCAGCACAGGTACACTTCAATGGTTCACCTGTCGAAATGAAGAATAACCAATTGATATTTGGCACGTTGGGGAGGGTACCTTTTCTCACTCCGAATTATGGGGATGCACACTAATAATTATTATGATGGCACAGTCATCATTAACATACTGTTATACAGGAATGGGAGTATCTAAGTAGTGAGTAATAGTATCGATAAAGCGGTTTCCGTAATTCATACAGTAAAAAAGTGGATGTCATTTTTTGTTCTTGTTTTGATGACATTAATTGTCACTATTTCGATAGTGGAGCTCGGAATAATTTTATATTTGGATTTATTTGATCCTACAGATGATGTGCTTTTTCTTGAAATAGATGAGTTGTTTAAAATCTTTGGTTTCTTTTTTATTATTCTCATTGGATTCGAGCTTGTAGAGACAGTAGAAATGTATTTTAAAGATAATATTATACATGCAGAGGTTGTTTTATTGGTGGCAGTTATAGCTGTTTCTCGAAAGGTAATTTTGCTAGATCTGGAAAAATATGATCCCTTAGCAATAATGGGCTTAGGCATTATTATTATCGCTTTAGGGGCTTGTTATTGGTTTATCAAGGTGAGTTACAGGCGAGCAAATGTATAACAATTCGCTCAAGTAGGACTTGTAGTTCCCCCGTTTTGATGAATACTTTCTGATAACTCAGAATCAATGGGGTCGCAGATGATTTCTAACGCATAAAAAGATTTTTTTATGGAAGTTTTTTTTTCAAAAAAAGAATTGTTTATGTTCTATTCTTCATGCGAAGTTGCGGCTTTTCCTGTCCTCATAATGTTTAAAGAACTATAGCTTATAGGGGCTGGTTCTATGATTTTTTTACTTGCGTTAATTTATTTTTCAGCGGTATTTAATTTTTTCATGGATTAAAAAATAAATTAATGTTGGTGCTGTTTAGTGGGGCTTTGATGGCTGTATGTTCATATGCAGAAAGTGAGTTTAAAACAGCTTTTGTATTGGCATGGGTAGTTTTAAGCATGATTCTTGTTTGGCCAATTGCAAGTGCACTTGATCGAAATAATTAGTAAATAATTAGGGTCAGATCCGAATTAAAGGCATTGGCGTCATAGATTTTTTTGATTGCACGCAGTTCCGATAATATGTCGATTTTCTGAATGAAGAACGCTGGTGCCTATCGGTGCACCAGCGTTGGTTGTTGCGGGCTGAATGCTACAACAGCAGGCAGGCCTCTTCGAACTCCAGCCGTTTGCCACGTTGATGCAGTTTTTGCGAATCGCCGTAGCCGAGGTTGACCAAAAAGTTGGATTTCCAGCCATTTTCAGTAAAGAAAATCTCATCGGTTTTGCCGTTGTCGAAACCGGACATCGGGCCGCAGTCCAGTCCCAGTGCACGGGCGGCCATGATCAGCCATGCCCCCTGCAGGGTGCCGTTGCGAAATGCTGTGCTTTGGGCCAGTTCCTCATTGTCGGCAAACATTTTTTCAGCTCCCTCAAAATGCGGGAAGAGTTCCGGCAGGTGACGGTAGAAGGCCGGGTCGTGGGCGACGATAACGGTGGCCGGTGCGGTCAAGGTTTTGTCGCGGTTGCCCTCTGCCAGCGCCGGTAGCAATTGCTGTTTGGCCGCCGGGGTGGTGAGGAATACAAACCGTCCCGGTTGGGCGTTCATGCTGGTGGGCCCCATGGCGGTGAGCTGGTAGAGCTGGCGCAGGGTATCGGCGGCGATGCCGCGATCCTGCCAGTTGCTGTGGGTGCGGGCATGGGTAAACAATTGTTGCAGAGCAGTTTGGTCGAGTGGATTCATGGGGTTGTCCTCTGTTGGTGGTGTGCGGGAATATCGAAGATCAGCGCCAGACTGTTGCTGTTGGCCCGATAGGTCGTTACCTGACGCGGGTATAAGTCTGGGCCGAATTCCAGTGCATCGCCGGGTTGCAGGCGCGTGTTCTCCAGGGTGATTTCACCTCTGGCAAGTTGCACCCGGCGCTGCCATTGATCGGGTAAATTATGCTGGAGGTGTTCTCCGGCGTTGAGCCGCAGTTGCCAGATACGGATGTCCTGATCCAGTAGAAAGGCCTTGGTATCCACATCCACCTCCCCGGCGGCGATTGGCTGCAGCGTCGCCGCATCGTCAAAATGCTGGACCTGGTAAGCAGGTGCTGTATTTTTGTGGCGGGGTGTTACCCAGATCTGTACAAATTCCATTGGTTCGGTATCACTGGCATTGAATTCACTGTGGCGGATGCCGCTACCCGCACTCATATACTGATAGTCTCCGGTGCCAAGTAAACGTTCATGACCGGCGTTATCCCGGTGAACCATCTCACCCTGCGTGACCAGGCTGATGATCAAAGCGTCACGGTGACTATGGCTGGAGAAGCCGCCACCGGGAGCCACCCAATCCTGATTAACTACCCGCAGGGGGCCAAAGCCCATCCGCGCGGGGTCGTAATACTGGTTGAATGAAAAACTGTGATAGCTTCGGAGCCAGGGCAGCAGCGTGCTGCCCCGCTCGTTTGCCCGGATGTGTTTGTACATCGGCATGGTTCCTGGTTAACGGGTTGACTCATGCATTGCGTTGCAATGCCAGGCTACCGTTGCCCTGTAGGGCAATGACCGCCGTGGTGATGGCGAGAAACAAGGGGTATTCCCAGCCACCACCGGCATTGCTGAATACCCAGCCTGCACCGCTGTGGGCCCAGGTGGCTCCCAGTGCGACGGGTATCAATGCCAACGCCGCCCAGCGAGCCTGATAGCCCAGCAGCAATGCAATACCGCCTATTGCCTCAACGATAAACGTGGCATAGGCCGCTATAGCGGGCAAGCCGAGGCTTGCAAAGAAGGCGGCTGTGCCGGGCAGGGTGAATACCACCAGTTTCAGGTACAGACTGTGGGCGATATAGATAATGCCAAGGCTGATGCGAAGTAGGCCGGTACCGTGGTTTGCGTACTTGTTCATATTGCGATCCTCTGTAAGTGAATGGGTTCAGGTGCAGTATGAGTGTTGCAAAAATGAAATATAATTCTCATTATATTCAAACGATATTTGCAAAAATGCAAAAAAAGCGGGGTGAGTCATCGTTATGGATAGTTGGGATGATCTGCGGTATTTTCAGGCGGTTGCGGAAACCGGGAGTCTTACGGGTGCCCGCAAGCGATTGGGTGTCAATCACTCCACGGTATTCCGGCGAATCAAGGGGCTGGAGGAAAAACTTGGCGTGCGTCTGTTTGAGCGATGGGATGCCCGCTATCAGTTGACCGGTGCCGGTGAGCTGTTGATGGTGCGAGTGGAGCAGGTTGCCGAGGCCATTGACGATGTGGATCGAATGATTCTCGGCGGTGATCAAACCCTGGAAGGCAAGGTGCGTATTACTTGCCCCGACGGTTTTGCCTATTACCAGCTGCCGCCCTTGCTTGCGGAGTTCCGGACACTTTTCCCGGGTATTGAGATAGAGCTCCTTGCTGACAGTGACGATCTCAATCTGTCACGGATGGAAGCCGATATCGCCCTGCGTGCCACCAATAACCCTCCGGAGCATCTGGTGGGTCGAAAATTAATGACAATGCCCTGGCAGCTATATGGTTCGGAAAGATTCGCCCATGGCCAATCCGGGGTTTTCACGGCAAAGGCATTGAGTGGCATGCCGGTGATTGGCCCGGAGCGCGCTTTATTGCGGCTGAAACCCATGCAGTGGCTGGAAAAGCACTGTTCGGCAGACAGTATCGTAGCCCGCGCCAATACGCTGATGGGCATGGCGGCCCTGGTGAAAGCTGGTCTCGGGATTGCGTTGCTGCCTGATGATGTTGCCGACGGGCTGCTGTTACTGGGTTCGCCCGACCGGGAGTTTCAGTCAGACTTTTGGTTGCTGACCCATCGAGATTTGCGCAGTAATGCCCGGGTTAAAGCCTGTAGCCAGTTCCTGACGGAAAGACTGATGCACTAACGCGTCAACCAGTCAAAGCAGCAATTGGCAATCACTTATTAATACAGATGATTTGGAATCAGATTAGAAACCTCATGATCGGCTTCAATGCCTGGCGTTATACTCCCCTCCACTGAAGGGCAATATTATGAATCTTGAAAAGTCCAAAAAGCGTATAGCCAAGCGCGTCAAAATGAGCCGTCAGGGCTATCCGGAAATTACCATAGAATATTTTGGCAAGGTTACTGGTTGTGCGGATGGGGTGTCAGTGAAGTTCTGCCTGGAAGAGGGAGCAGAAATACAGGAGCAGCGTTTTTCCAGTGTCATCGATGCCCGGGAGGATGAGGCGATTCAATCCGCTATGGTTAAAATTATTGAACGTTCGGAAGCCATGAGTGTTGTACAAATAGAGGGTGTTACTGCTGTCGGTTAACACGGCGATTGGGTAGCGCTGTAATGTGGAAGTGTTAGTTGCGATGACTCCCAATGGTTATCAATGGTCATCCACCCATAATATGATCCAAGAGGTGTTGCCAGTCCCTGTTACAGGTTAATGTAGCTGTTCCAGTTAAACTCTGTTAACAACCCAACGACTTTCACGGAGAAAACCAATGGAAAAGGCTGAGATTAGCGAAGAGATGATTTTCGGGTGCTTTGCGGCTGCCTGCCAGTCTGATGATATGGCCGTGACGGCGGCATCGTTTGTGGATGTGGAAGAGTACGAAAACCGGGTGATGTACCCGGAGTTTGCTCGTTGGGCGGGCAAGGCCGGTTATCCGGAGCTGGCGACCCTGTTCCGCAAGGTGGCCGGTGAGGAGAAGCTGCACGCGGTCTGGTTGCGGGCGCTGTACAGCGATATCGGTGTGCCACAACGGGGTGAAGATACCCAGCGCGCTATCGACGCCCTGGAAGCTATTCGTGCCAATTGCGACGAGTTGATTGCCCTGAATCCCGACGGGGTGGTGGAAAAAGCATTGCAGGTGGCGATTCGGGTGGAAGAGCGGGAATACCAGGATATCTATCCCCGTTTCCGCGACCAGGCGTTGGCGGCGAACGACGCCGATACCGCGGAGGTTTACCAGAAAGTGATCGATTCCGAGCGCCAGCACGCCCACTGGTTTCAGGCGGCCCTGGATAATTTCCGTTCACCACAAGCCGGGGCAATGGCCTGACAGCCTGTTTGAACGTTGAGCGTGTAGAGCAATTCTCATCGGTCAGATGGTGGCAGGCGCTCAACCCTGCTGTCTACCTGGTATCGATACTGCCCGGCGTCGCGGTCTGGCTGCTGGCGGAAAAGCCGCTCAGTCACACTGCGCTATGGTCGGCGACCCTGGCTGTGGTGCTGCTGCAACACGGTATCAACCTGCTCAATGATGCCAAGGACTGGCAGCTGGGCGCCGACACCTTCAAGTACGATTCCTGGGTGCGTATTCACGACGGCAGTGTCCGCACCGCCTTTTATCACGGCCTGATCAGTCTGACAGCCGGTGGTGCCCTGGGGCTGCTGGTGCTGTTGCTTGTCGAGCAGTTGTGGATTCTGGTTTTTGCGCTGCCGCTAGCGGTGCTGGGGGTGTTGTATAACGCCGGGCAGCGTCCGCTTTCCTACACTGCCGCCGGGGAGTGGGCCACGGCGCTCTGCTATGGCCCCGGCGTGTTTGGCGGCCTGTGGTTTGTCGCGGAACAGCCGTTTGGCTGGAGCTCACTATTGGGGATGGGTGCATTTGCGGCCTTTGCCACGGCGTTGCTGTTTTCCCACCAGCCGCCGCAGATCGAAACGGATCGGCAGGCGGGCAAACAGTCCTTTGCGGTGCGCCATGGTGCCACAGTCACCTATCGTGTTTCAGCAGTGCTGCTGGCAACCTCGCTGGGGTTGTTGGCGCTGGCCTTTGGGCTGGGGTCGCGAGGGTTGGCATCAACCCTCCCTTTTGTGCTGGCGTCGGCTGTTGCCGTGATCTGGGTTGTGCGGGTCGGCCCCAATCCGAAGCGTATGATGCTGTCCTCCACCCTGGTATTTCTGGTGGAGGCATTGAGCCGGGGGTTTTAGCTCGCCGGTGTCTGTTTATTCGTCCACCTCAACAGACGAGACCTGAATGCGGTAGCGGGTGGCGTCGTTGCCATCCGCGAACGGGCCTATGCGGGTTTTCATGGACACCTGCTGGCCCGGCGATAGCTGCCGCGGCCCATTCATGGTGGAGCTGCCACCGGCAATAAAGGCATTCACCATCTCGGTGACCTGCAGCTTCACATTGGTGACGGTGACCGGGCTGTTGTTTTTGACGGTGACGCGCAGGTAGCCGTCGTCCGTCAGGGACAACTGGCTGATGATGTATTTGTGGGGAGCGGTGGCCAGTTCCAGTACCGCCAGCCGGGCCTGGGCTTTCTTGGCCATTTCGCCGCCACCCTGGGCAGCGGACTGGAAATAATTAATGGCATTTTTCTGGTCGCCGTTTTCAAGCGCGATTTCACCCAGATAGTAACCGGCATAGGGGGTAGGCAGCAGCTGGTAACTCTTTTCCAGATCACTGCGTGCGGAGGTTTTTTTGCCCTCCTCAAAACGCAGCAGGCCCCGGGACAGATGGTGGCTGAAATAGTCCGGGTTTTTGCGAATCGCTGTGGTGAAGGCCTGTTCGGCATTGCTCATGTTTTTCTGCATGGCCCAGGCATGGCCGCGCAATTCCCAGAAATAACCGTCATCGGGTTGAATGGCAATAGCCTTGTCCAGCTCACTGAGGGCAGTTTTCGGGTTATCGGCACTGAGCGCTTTCATGGCCGCTTCCTGGGCCTTGTAGGCGGGTTGGTCGCGTTTGATCTGGGCGATTTTGCGTTGGTAGAGCTCGCGATTGATGACGCCTTTGGGGAGTGTCGCGGCCTTGATGCGGTTGGCATCAACCCGCTCCTGTGAAGGGGGGTGGCTGGCGAACAAACCGCTGAGGAAGTCCTGTTGACGACCTTCGCTCAGTTTGACGAAGGTCTCCTGCAGCTTGACTGCCCCACTGGGGTCGTATCCGGCGCGGGCCATGTATTCCATACCGTAGGCGTCGGACTCCAGTTCGGCACTGCGGCCGTACTTGGCCATCCAGGCAGCCGCACCCATCTGTGCCACTTGTGAGCCCATTTCGCCGAGACCATAGTTTGAGCCCGCCACACCCACAGCAGCGGCACCGATGCTCAACAGGGTGCCACGGGTCATCTGTGCGGCGCTGTGCCGGGCGGCGGCGTGGACAATTTCATGTGCCAGCACGGCGGCCAGTTGGGACTCATCCTCCAGTTCCACGAGTAGCCCGCGATTGATGGCGATCTTGCCACCGGGCAGAGCCCAGGCATTGGGCACCGAATTGTTCAGTACCACGAATTCGTAGGGCAGGTCGGGACGATCACTGACGGCGGCCAGTTTTTTCCCCACGCCGCTGACATAGGCCTGCACTTCCGGATCAATGATGTAGCGTCCTCCCTGGGATTGCTGGGAGGGGGCATAGTTGCTGGCACCTATCGCCACTTCCTGCTCTGCCGACATCAGTGAGAACTGGTTTTCCCCGGTGACGGGGTTGACCGAACAACCACTCAAGAATACGAGCAACATTAGCGTGGATAAGAAAAGTGGCACGACCCGGGGCATGGATTCTCCTGACGAACAGATTGCGAACAACGCAGTATAATAGACCATGGTAACCTGTAATGATTTCATACATTGGATAAACCATGCTGACTGTTATTTCTCCCGCCAAGACCCTGGATTATGAAACGCCATCGACCACAGCGGACTTTACGATGCCCGCTTATCTGGAAGATTCAAAGGCGCTGATCGACGAGTTGCAGCAGCTTTCACCACCACAGGTGTCGGAGTTAATGGGTATCAGTGCCAAGCTGGGTGATCTGAACTTTGGCCGCTATCTCAGCTGGCAGCCGACATTCACGACCAGCAATGCAAAACAGGCGCTGCTGGCTTTCAAGGGGGATGTGTACACCGGACTGGCGGCCGAGAGTCTTTCGGAGGCCGACCTGCAGTGGGCGCAGCAGCATCTGCGGATTCTGTCGGGACTCTATGGTCTGTTGCGGCCACTGGATCTGATGCAACCCTACCGGCTGGAAATGGGAACCCGTCTGGCCAATCCGCGCGGTGCCGATCTCTATCAGTTCTGGGGCAGAAAAATTACCGATGGCCTGAATGCTGAACTGGCGGCGATGTCGCGACCAGTGTTGTTGAATCTGGCCTCCAACGAGTATTTCAGGGCCGTGCAACCCAGGTTGCTGAATGCCGACATCGTCACACCGGTATTCAAGGACTGGAAAAACGGCAAATACAAAATTATCAGTTTTTACGCCAAAAAGGCCCGTGGGCTGATGAGCCGCTACCTGATTCAGCAGCGTATTGATGACCCCGAGGGCATCAAGGCATTTGATCTCGGTGGCTATGCGTTTCAGTCCGCGATGTCCTCAGCGCGGGAATGGGTTTTCACTCGAGACGTGGCGGAGCAGGAGGGATGATGCCGAAACCTTTTTCTCAGGCCTGCGAAAATAACCGGCAGCCGATTTTTCAGGTGCTACAGGCGGTGCTGGCATCTTCCCGTCACGTACTTGAGCTGGGTAGT
>NVUM01000006.1 GCA_002733125.1 Porticoccus sp. | reverse complement strand
CGCCAATACGGCAGTGAAGGTTCTACAGGATATCGTCGAACACGGCTATGTCATCCGCGGTTGGCTCGGCGTCGAAGCCCGCCCACTGACCAGACTGGCGGCGACGAAACTGGGCATGGACCCGCCATCAGGACTGGTGATCACCAGCATTTACATCAACAGTCCCGCTCATCTTGCAGGCCTGCAACCAGGGGACATTATCACCCGTATCAATGATTACTGGGTGGTAGACAATGAAAAGAGCATGAATCTGATCGCCGATCTCTCGCCCGGCGACTCCGTCAAGCTGGAGGTCATAAGGGAGGGTCAAAAAAGCACAATCATGGCGGTGACAGGCACCCGACCACCGCCCGAATAGCGCTCGGAATTACTGTTTGAGCAATTCGGCCAAAACATCCAACAGCCGACGGTTTTGCTCGGTTGTGCCAACAGTAATCCGCAAAAACTGCTCTATTCTCGGCTGCCTGAAGTGACGGACAATAATACCCCTTTCACGTAATCGCGCCGCAAGCCCGACGGCATCCCGGGACGGGCAGGTCGCCAGCAAAAAGTTCGCAGAGGACGGCAGCACCTCAAAACCCAGTGATTTCAAGCCAGAGGCCAACGTATCACGACTACGAATAACCTGCTCGCAGACCTCGCGGAAATAGTCTTCATCGGCGAAGGCCGCAGTGCCCCCAACAATGGCAAGGCGACTGAGCGGGTATGAATTAAAACTGTTCTTCACACGCTCCAACGCCTCGATCAGAGCAGCATCACCGATAGCAAAACCGATCCGAAGGCCAGCCAGCGACCGGGATTTTGACAGCGTCTGAGTCACAAGCAGATTGGGATAACGCCCGACCAGGGAAACTGCTGTCTCTCCGCCAAAATCGATATAGGCTTCATCCACTACCAGCACCGACTGCTGATTTTTTTTCAGCAACCATTCAATTTCCGGCAACGACAGCAGTATCCCGGTGGGCGCGTTCGGGTTTGGAAAGATAATGCCGCCATTACTGCACAGATAGTCCGCCACCTGAATGCGGTAATCACTGCCCAGCGGTATCCGTTGATAATTCACCTGATACAGACCGCAGTAGACGGGGTAAAAACTGTAGGTGATATCCGGGAAAAGGACCGGCTCATCATGCCTCAGCAGCGCCTGAAAAATATGGGCCAGCACTTCATCTGAACCATTGCCCAGGAACACCTGAGCCGGAGCAATAGCATAGTAATCTGCCACCGCCTGTCTGAGTAATGTACCGCTGGGGTCAGGGTAGAGGCGAAGGCTATCCCCCAATTCTCCGGTGATGGCTTCCAGAACCCGGGGTGACGGTCCATAGGGGTTTTCATTGGTATTCAACTTGGTCAGGTTGGCCAGCTTGGGCTGCTCCCCGGGCACATAGGGATCCAGCCTTGCAACGACATCACTCCAGAAAGGGCTGCTCACGGGGTTACCATCATGACTTGATACGATATTCGGCGGAGCGGGCGTGGGCTGTCAGGCTTTCCCCCCGGGCCAGCACCGACGCAGTTTTCCCCAATGTCGAAGCACCTTCGGCAGAACACATAATCAGTGAACTGCGCTTTTGAAAGTCATAAACACCCAGCGGCGAGGAAAAACGGGCCGTCATGGAGGTCGGCAGGACATGGTTGGGACCGGCACAGTAATCGCCCACCGCCTCGGCGGTATAACGACCCATAAAGATAGCCCCGGCATGCCGAATACCCGGCAACCAGTCTTCGGGGCTCGCCACAGATAGCTCTAGATGCTCGGGAGCAATGCGGTTAATCAACGCCAGTGCGTCCGTCATGTCCGCTACCGCGATCAGGGCACCGCGCCTCTCAAGTGACGCACGAATAATCGATGCCCGCTCCATTGTGGGCAACAACTTGCCAATACTGCTTTTTACCTGTTCAAGGAAATCCATATCCGGACTGATCAGGATGGCCTGAGCTTCTTCGTCGTGTTCAGCCTGGGAAAACAGATCCATAGCGATCCAGTCCGGGTTTGTCTGACCATCGCAAACCACCAGAATTTCCGAGGGCCCCGCCACCATGTCCAGACCCACGGCTCCGAACACAGCTCGCTTGGCCGTGGCAACAAAGATATTGCCCGGCCCAACAATCTTGTCCACCCGAGGCACGGTTTCCGTACCATAGGCCAATGCACCAATGGCCTGAGCGCCGCCCAGTGTAAACAGACGATCAACTCCGGCAATCGCTGCCGCAGCGAGGACCAGCGGATTCAGTTCGCCACCCGGCGCTGGCACCACCATGATAATCTCGTTAACGCCGGCCACCCGGGCGGGCAGAGCATTCATCAGAACCGACGACGGATAGCTGGCTTTGCCCCCGGGCACATAAATGCCCACCCGGTCCAGTGCGGTGATCTGCTGCCCCAACAGGGTGCCGTCCTCTTCCCGGTAGTGCCAGGAGGCCTGCTTCTGGTGCTGGTGATAACGGCGAATTCGTTCCGCCGCCAACTCCAGTGCATCGCGCTCAGCTGCGGGGAGGTCGGCCAATGCTCCGAAAACAACGTCGGGAGGAATTTCGAGCTCCCCAACATCACCGACATCCCGGGCGTCGAAGCGATTGGTAAATTCAATCAAAGCCTGATCACCGCGCTGGCGCACAGCCGCCAGAATATCACCAACGATCTGCTCAACATTTTGATCTGATACATTCTCCCACGCCAGCAATTCAGTCAGCCGGTCGTCGAAACAGCTATCTGCGGTAGACAACTGCAGGATACTGATGGGTTCACTTTGCATCGTCATCGGACCTTCTTCACCGCTTCCGTCAGACGGTCTACGATATCTTGCAGCAATCGGTGCTTCATCTTCATGGCGGCCTTGTTCACAATTAGCCGGGAACTGATGTCAGCAATAAACTCCCGGGCCTCCAGGCCATTGGCCCGAAGCGTATTGCCGGTATCCACAATATCCACAATCTCATCCGCCAGGGCCATGATCGGAGCCAGCTCCATGGCACCGTAGAGTTTTATGATATCCGCCTGACGACCCTGTTCGGCATAAAAACGGCGGGCCACATTAACGTACTTGGTGGCGACCCGGATACGCCCTGTGCCAGGCGCCGCCCCGGCCACTGCCGCAGTCATCATACGACAGCGGGCGATACCCAGGTCCAGCGGTTCATAGAGCCCGTCACCGCCATGCTCCAGGAGGGTGTCTTTTCCCGACACACCCAAATCCGCTGCCCCAAACTGCACATAAGTAGGAACATCTGAACCACGCAATACCAGCAATCGCACATCGGATCTACTGGTATCAAACAGAAGCTTGCGACTGGCACTGATGTCTTCCAGAGGCGCAATATCAACTTCCGCCAGCAAAGGCAGGGTTTCTTCCAGAATACGCCCCTTGGTCAGGGCAATGGTAATTTGCATGGCACTCACATTGTTTATGCAACTGGTTACTTGAGGAAAACGCCCGACCGGGACTAACGACCCGGAATCCTGCGGATATTGGCACCGAGCTGCTGCAGTTTTTCCTCAATACATTCATACCCTCGATCTATATGGTAAATACGATCGACAATGGTTTCACCATCAGCCACCAGTCCGGCAATCACCAGACTGGCCGAGGCCCTCAGATCTGAAGCCATGACCGGCGCCGCTTTGAGCCGCTCGACCCCGGTAACGATGGCGGTATTTCCTTCCAGGGTAATTTTGGCCCCCATTCGGTTCAGCTCATGGGTCTGAACCAGACGATTCTCAAAGATCGTCTCGGTAATCGTACCCACCCCATCGGCAACCGCATTGACGGTTGTCAACTGTGCCTGCATGTCCGTGGGAAAGGCCGGATAGGGGGCTGTCTTGAAATTGACCGATTTCGGCCTCCGCCCTTCCATATCGAGTGCTATCCAGTCCTTGCCGACACTGATTTTTGCACCGGCTTCCTCCAGTTTGATCAACACAGCCTCGAGAATATGCGGATCGGTATCCTTCAACTTGACCCGTCCGCGGGTCGCTGCCGCCGCCGCCAGATAAGTTCCCGTCTCAATGCGATCGGGCATAATCCGGTAACTGCCCCGATGCAGGGTGTCGACCCCATCGATAGTCAGAGTTGTGGTGCCCATACCCATCACCCGGCCACCCAACGCGTTAATACAGTTGGCCAGATCGACCACTTCGGGTTCGCGAGCGGCATTTTCAATAATAGTCTGGCCATCGGCAAGCGCGGCAGCCATCATCAGGTTTTCCGTTGCACCCACGGAGACCGTGTCCATCAAAATATGGGCACCCTTGAGGCGTCCATTACAGCGGGCATTGATGTAGCCACCGTCAATATCAATCTCGGCACCCATCATTTCCAGCCCGCGCAGGTGCAGATCTACCGGTCGACTGCCGATTGCACATCCACCGGGAAAGGAGACATTGGCAACACCAAACTTCGTGAGCATTGGCCCCAGCACGAGAATGGAGGCACGCATGGTCTTGACCAGGTCGTAGGGCGCCACGTGACTGTGCAAGGTCGTGGCATCGACTTCCACCTGCATCTTTTCATTCAGCACCACACTGACACCCAGACATCCGAGCAGCTCAAACATGGTGGTTATGTCATGCAGGTGGGGCACATTGGAAATCATCACCGGGCCATCAGCCAGGAGCGTGGCCGCCATGATCGGCAGTGCGGAATTTTTGGCGCCGGAGATACGGATTTCCCCGAACAGTGGGCCGCCTCCGGAAATCAACAACTTGTCCATTCAAAACCCTTGTGATTCAGCAAGGCAGTGGCCAATGTGAGCTGAGATGGGTGAGGGAAACCGGCGCGGGCTTATTTGCGAACTTCATCCGGCGTATAGGTTTTGATATTTACCGCGTGAATAGCGCCTTCGGCTATGTGTTGCTGAAGCACGGCATAGATTTTTTGTTGCCGCTGTACCGGGCGGAGTCCGGAAAATAAGTCGCCGACGACCTGTATTTCAAAGTGGCTACCATCGCCATCAACGGTGACATCACAATCGGCCAGAGCATCCTGCAGGAGCACCTGCACATCATCGGGAGTCATGGGTTACCCCTCACTTTTAATGACATCTGAAGGGGCGGACCAATTAGCTATGACCTGATCGATATTGCCATCATACTTTTCAGCTCTCTGTGCAAACTGGTTGCGGAACGTTTTACCCAGGTTGATCCCGTTGATCACAACGTTGGTGATTTTCCACGCACCTTCACGATTGAGCGCCATAGAGTAGTAGAGTGGAAAGACCCCATCCTTGCCACGAATTTCCTGAACCACGGTAACCCGGCGCTTACCTTCAAGATCTTCCTTGGGCGGCAACACCACAATGGTTTCATCACCATAGGAAATCAGACCGCGACCATAGGTTTCAATCAGATCGCGATGAAAAGTTTTGACGAACAGCTCACGCTGCTCATCGGTAGCCTCGGTACGGTAGGTACCCATAACATTGCTGGCAATCCACTTGAAATCAATCACCCGGGTCAGCAGGCAATCCAGCGAATCGAAGAAAGCCTGGGGCTCATCGTCAAAAGTCTCCCGGTGTTCATCAATCATCTGCAACAGATCTTCAGTCACGGTCTCAATTAATTCATGGGGACTTTGTTCTGATGAGGTAACGGCATCATCCGCTGCCTGGGTAGCAATTGCATGACCCGACAACAGAACAACGAGTGCGGGAAGTAATGTTTTTATCAACCTTTTGTACATGGCAATTTTCCTCTAATTATTCGGACCTGCTGGCTGAACAGCTGTCCTTTGTTCGGTCACAACCATTTGACAGCAACAACCCAGCCAAGTGCCTGATTAGCTGACCTGAAAAGGCGTGCACTATACCATTGCCCCGCTATTTCCGAAATCCTTGAGAGCCAGGCAATTTTATGGAGAACCTGTTAATGGCCTCTGCCGAGGTCCTGACTGAACTGCCAGGGCTGGGGGTGCGCTGCTAATAATAATGTATACCTCACATAGCGACACGGACGCCCGCTTGCCGATCACCGTCAGCACTTACAGCATTACCTGGTTGCCGGTATACTTGGCAAAATATTTTGGGTAGCCAATGACCACCAGTAATTTTGCCGAAGCCGCACGCCGCACCATCCGCCTTGAAGCCGAAGCCGTCACCCTGCTCGAAGAGCGGATTGATGCCGCTTTTGACCGTGCCTGCGAGTTGATCATGCAGTGCACCGGCCGCGTCATTGTTACCGGCATGGGAAAGTCCGGACATATCGGCAGGAAGATTGCCGCCAGTCTGGCGAGCACGGGAACCCCCGCGTTTTTCGTTCATCCCGGGGAAGCCAGCCATGGCGACCTTGGCATGATCACACGGGTTGATCTGGTGCTGGCATTATCCAATTCCGGAACCACCGCCGAAATCATTACCCTGCTACCACTCATTAAGCGTATGGGCCTTCCGCTGATCAGTATGACCGGCAACCCGGATTCGATTCTGGCCCAGGCATCAGAGGCCCACCTGGATGTCCGGGTTCCCAGTGAGGCCTGCCCTCTGGGATTGGCACCTACCACCAGCACCACGGCGACACTGGTCATGGGGGACGCCCTGGCAATTGCTCTGCTGGAGGCTCGAGGTTTTACCGCCGAGGACTTCGCCTTTTCCCACCCGGGCGGGGCACTCGGTCGAAAACTGCTACTCAAGGTGGAAACCATCATGCACAGTGGCGACGAGTTGCCCCGGGTGTTCGAGGACGCGTTACTGAAAAAAGCCCTGGTGGAAATGACCGCCAAAGGGTTTGGCATGACGACAGTGGTTAACCGCCAGGGAGAATTGGTCGGGGTATTTACCGACGGCGATCTGCGCCGGGCCGTCGATAACGATATCAATATCAATCAGAGCACGGTCCGTCAATTAATCAAGGGCAGCTGTAAGGCCGTTCATCGGGAACTGCTCGCGGCTGAGGCATTAAAAATCATGGAAGACAATAAAATTACGGCACTTGTTATTGAAGACGCCAACCACCATCCGATTGGGGTTCTCCATATGCACGACATCCTGCGCGCGGGAGTCATGTAACCATGTCAGCCCCGAACCTGAAAATCACCAGCAGAGCTCGTCAAATCCGGTTATTGCTACTGGATGTAGACGGAGTCCTGACCGATGGCCGCCTCTACTACGGCAACAATGGAGAGGAACTGAAATCGTTCAATATACAGGACGGTCTCGGGATCAAACTGTTACAGCGCAACGGTATCAAAGTCGGCATTATCACCGGCCGATCTTCAGCACTGGTGGCAAGACGGGCCGAAGAACTGGGTATCGACCTTGTCGTACAGGGAAGAGAGGACAAGCTGACCGCTCTGGAAGACTTGCTGGTTACTCACCCTTACCAGATGAATGAAATTGCCTTTCTCGGCGACGATCTTCCCGACCTGGCTGTCATCAGACGAGTGGGGCTGGGGGCCGCCGTGGCAAATGCCCGGCCAATTATTGCTGAACACGCACTCTGGCAGACCACCGCCTGCGGTGGAGCCGGTGCTGTCCGGGAACTGGGCGAGCTGCTTTTGCAAGCTCAGGATAAACTGGAATCCACCTTTACGGACTACCTCTAGACTTATGCGCAATATTTTGATGACTGCCATGCTGCTCGCCTCAACAGGGATTTTCCTGTTGTTCTGGCTGTCACCACCAGAGGTATTTCTGAACAAGCCAAGCGCCGATGCAGAAGAATTACCTAAAGCAGACAGTTATATGAACAATATTGATACGGTAAATTTTGACAGGGATGGCAACCGGGCTTACACCCTCACAGCCACGGAGGCACGCCACTTTAATCGCGGCAACCGACTGGAACTGGAGAACCCCGGCATGGTGTCTTACAGTGAGCCGAACGAGGGTTCGGAACAGGCACCCCCATGGCATGTAACCTCCCAGAAAGGCACTATCTACAACGGGGGTGAGCGGGCTGTCCTGTCCGGTGAGGTCTATGCGTGGCAATCTGTTAAAAAAGGCGGCAAGAATGAATTTCTCACCAGCAAATTAACCATATTCCCTGAGACCAATATTGCCGAAACCGGCCTTCCTGTGACCATTAAAACACCTCGGGGAGAGACCACTGGCACAGGCATGTGGGCAGATCTTAATGATGAGATATTCAAACTGCTATCAAAAGTAAAGGGGATTCACCGTGCGCCATAATTTATTCATTCTGCTGCTATTGGCAGCATGTCATTCCTCCAGTCTGGCGCTACCCAGCGACGCACAACAGCCTATCAATATTGAGTCGGATAGAGCCGAACGATATGAAAAAACCGGCACAACGATCTACGAAGGCGCTGTCGTTATTACCCAGGGAACCATCAAAATCCACGCGGACAAGGTCACCGTCTACACGGCAAACAACCAGGTCGTTCGAATTGTCTGCGTGGGAAAGCCTGCCCGCTACCAACAACAACCGAACCCCAACGACAACATGATGTACGCCAAGGGTGACACTATTGAATACCATCTGGCCAGCGACCGTATTGATCTACTGAAAAATGCCAGCGTTGAGCAAAATGGCACCGTTATCACCGGTGAAAAAATCAACTATGACCTGAAGGCAGAGGTAGTCAAGGCGAGCAGTGGCGACAATCCCCGCCAGCGAATCCAAATGGTCATTCCACCCAACAAGCAAAAGGATGCAAACTGAATGGCTATCCTTAAAGCGTCAAACCTGATCAAAAGCTATAAAAGAAGGCCGGTGATTCGCGATGTCTCCCTCACCGTCGAAAGCGGTGCGATCGTGGGATTGCTCGGGCCTAACGGTGCTGGCAAAACCACCTGCTTTTACATGATTGTCGGGCTGGTTCATCAAGATGGCGGTTCTGTTCATATCGATAATGAAGACATCACTTCTCTGTCCATGCACGGCAGGGCCCGAAAAGGGCTTGGCTATCTCCCGCAAGAGGCCTCCATTTTTCGCAAGATGACCGTGGAGAATAATATTCTGGCGATCCTGGAAACCAGAAAAGATCTCGACAAACAACAGCGAGCGAAAAAGCTGGAACAGCTGCTCCAGGAGTTCCATATCAGCCATATCCGCAACACCCTTGGCATGAGTCTCTCGGGAGGAGAGCGTCGCAGAGTGGAAATTGCTCGCGCACTGGCCATTGAGCCAGCCTTYATTCTTCTGGAYGAACCCTTTGCCGGGGTCGACCCGATTTCAGTCAACGATATCAAACAGATCATCCGTCATTTRCGCGATATAGGTATTGGKGTCCTGATCACAGACCACAAYGTACGYGAGACACTCGATATCTGCGARCATGCYTATATCGTTGGCGAAGGACAGGTTATTGCCGAGGGRCAGGCCAYCGATATTGTCGCCAACCAGCARGTWCGGGATATCTATCTCGGCGAAGACTTTATGCTTTGATGGGACGTACYACCGCACAGCSATTGYGCRAARCGGCACACATTTTGCTTGTCWCTYCCCCCGRAGGCAGACTACACTTTCYSTGTGAATATTTTCGTAACAAYCCTCTATACGCAGTCATAACATGAAAGCCAGCTTGCAACTGAAAATCGGCCAGCAGCTGACGATGACCCCTCAGCTACAGCAGGCCATCCGTCTGTTGCAATTATCCTCYCTCGACTTGCACCAGGAAATCCAGCAGAACCTCTACGATAACCCGCTGCTTGAGCTTGCCGAAGAATCYGAGAAYCTGGCCGCAGAAACCGCCACYGGGAAARWTGAAGATATCGACAGTGCAACGCGTGATCTCAACAGYAGTGAATGGGACAGCAAAATACCCACTGACCTGCCAGTCGATGCCAAYTGGGACGAYATCTACCAACCCAGYACCACCATCAGAAACACCGGYGCGGATACACGSGAWTTTGACAGCGTTCACAACGTCACAGAGTCGCTTCAGGACCACCTGATCTGGCAACTTAATCTGACGCCRATGTCTCCMAAGGATTACSTGATCGGTGAAATMATYATCGATTCRATTGATAGCMGGGGCATGCTGACRGCACCGRTTGAAGAAATCTGGGCYGMGCTGGACGACGAAATTGAGYTGGATGAAGTRCTCGCTGTAGTGCACCGCATTCAGCAGTTTGACCCACCTGGTGTTGCAGCCACCAGCCTCGCCGARTGCCTTCTGATTCAGCTGAACCAGTTCTCTCCGGATACGCCRCTGATTAACGAGGCCATCCAGCTSGTCASYGRCCACCTRGAACTGGTTGGACAGCGCAATTTTCGACAAATGGAAAAAATCACCGGTCTGTCCCACGAGATACTCGAGGGTGCCATCCTRCTWATCCAGACRYTGTCCCCCAACCCCGGTGAYGCCATTCGAAACGATGATATCGAGTACGTGGTACCCGATGTTCGRGTCACCAAAGTCGATAATCACTGGAAAGTTTCCCTCAATGAGGACATCACCCCTCGCCTGAGYATCAATCAACAGTACGCCCARCTGATYCGCAGAGCCGAYTCCAGYCARGACAACACCTTCCTCAAGAATCACCTCCAGGAGGCCAAATGGTTTCTGCGCAGCATGGAAAGCCGCAATGACACCCTGATGCGCGTCACCAGCTGCATCATTGAATTACAACAGGGCTTTCTGGAACAGGGACCCGTGGCGATGAAGCCCATGGTGCTGGCAGATATTGCCGAACGACTGGACCTGCACGAATCCACTATTTCGAGGGTGACCACCCAAAAGTACATCGACACACCRCAGGGTGTTTTTGAACTCAAGTATTTCTTCTCCAGCCACGTCTCGACCGACGCTGGCGGGGAGTGTTCATCAACAGCCATTCGCGCTATGCTGAAAAAAATGGTAAGCGCTGAAAATTCGGGCAAGCCCCTCAGTGACAACAAACTGACAGCACTGCTTCAGGAAATGGGTATTCAGGTTGCCCGACGCACTGTTGCCAAATACCGCGAGGGGATGGGCATCCCCTCTTCCAGCGAAAGAAAACGCTACAACCCCAACACCTAACACCTAACACCTATTAAGGAGAACCGCATGCAATTGAACATCAGCGGACATCATCTCGATATCACTGATCCGATTAAAGACTATGTCACTACCAAATTATCCAAACTGGAGCGTCATCACGACGGCATCACCAGCACGAACGTGATTCTCTCAGTTGAAAAATTGATTCAGAAAGCTGAAGCAACAGTCCATGTCAGCGGCGGTGAATTCTTTGCCGATTCCGAGCATGAGGATCTTTATGCCGCTATCGACATGCTGACCGACAAGCTGGACAGACAGTTAATCAAGCACAAGGAAAAGAACCGCGGTAGATAACACTCATGAAACTGATCGATGTACTCACCCCTGAAAACACCGTTGCCAGCGCCGAGGGCGGTAGCAAAAAAAGGGTACTGGAAAACCTTTCCGTCTTCCTGACAAAACGCATGGAAGGGGTTAACGCAGACGACCTCTACCAGAGCCTGCTGGCAAGAGAGCGACTGGGCAGCACCGGGATAGGAGAAGGTGTTGCCATCCCTCACTGTCGACTGGCAGGCTGTGAAAAAATTACCGGAGCACTTGTCAAACTGGCTGATGCCGTCGATTTCGATGCCATCGATGGAGAGCCGGTAGATCTGATCTTTGCACTGATCGTTCCCGAGGAGCAAAACGACGAACACCTGCAGGTCCTCTCTTCCATTGCCGAATTGCTTCAGGACGAAACGGTTCGCAATGCATTGCGACAGGCCGGCAGTGATCAAGACCTCTTCCGGATAGCAACCGGCAATGATGGCGACTGAGGTGAAAGACTAATGCGACTGGTGGTGGTAAGTGGGCGCTCCGGATCCGGCAAGAGTACCGCACTGAACGTTCTCGAAGATGTCGGTTTTACCTGTATTGATAATCTTCCCGCCAGTTTGCTTCCCGGCCTTTTTCAGAAAGCCATCAACGCCAAGAGCCAGCATTGGTTGGAAAAAATTGCGGTGGGAATTGATGTCCGCAACCTAGGCGAAGACCTTGACCAGCTACCCAAAATTCTTGCGGAGCTGAAATATTCGGGCATCAATTATGAAGTACTTTTTCTCGATGCCAGAAATTCCGTCATTATCCAGCGCTTCAGTGAAACACGTCGCAAGCACCCTCTCACCAATGACCGGGTAGATATCCACGAAGCCATCGAACTTGAAACCACTCTGCTGGACCCAATCGCCTCAATTGCAGATCGCAGAATTGATACCAGTACCATGACCCTGCACCAGCTGCGCGATGTCATCAAACAACAAATTGCTCCCCATAGCAGAGATGACATGGCCGTCATGTTTGAGTCCTTTGCCTTTAAGCGCGGAGTGCCAGTCAACGCGGATTTTGTCTTTGACGTTCGCTGCCTGCCCAACCCCCACTGGAAACAGGAGTTAAGGCCCTTTACCGGCAATGACCAGCCAGTGATCGAATTTCTCGAATCGCAACCGGAAGTCATCAACATGACTAATGACATCAAGCAGTTCCTGTCCCGCTGGACGCCGTCATTTCTTGCCAATAATCGCAGCTATCTAACCATTGCAGTGGGCTGCACCGGGGGACAGCACCGCTCAGTCTACATATCCAGCGTTCTAGCCAGACATTTCAGCAGCACAATGCCGAATGTACAGGTCCGGCACAGAGAACTGTCCTGACGGGCGCCATCACGAGAGGGCTGTTATGTCAAAAATAATCTGTACAGAAATCACCATTGTCAACCGTCTCGGGCTGCATGCTCGAGCAGCCGCAAAGCTGGCTTCGACTGCCGGAAAATATGGCTGTGCCATCAAAACCGGGCGCAGTCCCGACAAACTGGTGGACGCCAAAAGCGTGATGTCACTGATGTTGCTTGCCGCGACCCAGGGCACCTCTCTCCATTTCATTTTCGAAGGCAGTGATGCAGAGCGCGCCCATCGCGATATCGAACAGTTAATCGGCAACCGATTCGAGGAAGAGCACTAACCGCGCCGCCTACCAACCAGACCACTGTATAATTTTGTCACGCCCACCTATACACTATCCGCCTTCAAACTGACGGTCAGGGAAAACTTCTCAGATGCAGGGGCCTAACGAAAAATTCAGCCATTTGTCCAGGCTCGCCAGCATCAACGAAATGATGAATTCGAGCGATGTGCGCCTGCTCCGGCACATGCTGAATAACCTTTCTCCCGGCGATATCGCCGACCAGATAGAGTCTGCACCACCTAAAGCCCGGCGGGTATTATGGGACCTGGTTGACCGGGAGCTGGAAGGCGAGGTTATCGGTGAGCTCAGCGAGGAACTTCGCGGAGAAATCCTTAGTGAAATGGAAAGTCACGAGGTCGCCTCACTCACCGAAGGCCTTGATCCCGATGACATTGCGGACATTCTGCAGCAACTTCCCGACCAGGTAATACCAGAAGTACTCCAGGCGATGAGCAGCCAGGACAGGCTGCGGGTAGAGCGAGTACTCACTTACAACGAAGATACGGCCGGCGGGTTGATGAATACGGACACCATCACTGTCCGGCCCGATCTGACGATTGATGTGGTTTTGCGCTATTTGCGCCGCCATGAAGAAATTCCGGATATCACCGATAATATTTTTGTGGTGAACCGGGAAGATACTTTTCTCGGCACCTTACCGCTCACCAAACTACTGACCGCGAGCCCAAATATGACTGTGCGCGAGATGATGGTAACTGATGCACAGGCCATCACAGCCGATATGCCCGATTCGCAGGTTGCACTGCTGTTTGAAAAGAATGACTGGGTTTCAGCTCCAGTCGTAGGCGCAGACCACAAACTGCTTGGCCGAATCACCATCGATGACGTCGTAGACGTGATTATCGAGGATGCCGCCCACTCACTATTGGGGTTGGCCGGTCTCAGTGATGAAGAAGAGACGTTTGCTTCGGTTAAGCGCACAGCCCCCCGTCGGGCCGTTTGGCTCGGGATGAATCTGATAACCGCTATCCTCGCCTCCTCGGTGATCAACATTTTCGAAGCCACGATTGAAAAGGTCGTCGCGTTGGCTATCCTGATGCCCATTGTCGCCAGCATGGGCGGTGTTGCTGGCAGTCAGACACTCACCGTGGTTATTCGGGGCATGGCACTGGGACAAATCAGCAAAAACAATATGCGCTGGTTACTGAGCAAGGAATTTGCCGTCGGCGCCTTGAATGGCATGCTATGGGCACTGGTGATGGGCGGTGTTGCTGCTCTCTGGTTTAACGACCCGATCATAGCCTTCATTATTGCGGCCGCCATGGCCATCAACCTCATCTCCGCCGCTGTTGCAGGTACGCTGCTGCCGGTGTTTCTAAAAAAATGCCGTATTGACCCCGCTCTGGCGGGGAGCGTCGCTCTCACCACGGTTACAGATGTGGTGGGTTTTCTCTCATTTCTGGGTCTTGCCACCCTGTTTTATAGCTAACCATCATGATTGAAGATTCTTTTCCAGACCGCCAGCCAGACGAAGAACTCCCCAAAAGCAAGTCGGCCGTCAAGCGCGAGATGACCGCACTACAAAAGCTCGGTGAAGAGCTCGTGGATCTAGCCCCGGCCAAACTGGCCAAGGTCACCATGCCGGAAGAGCTTGCCGAAGCCGTGATGTTGGCGAGAAGGCTAAAAAACCGCGAGGGTCGACGACGCCAACTGCAATATATTGGCAAAATAATGCGTGTTATCGACAGCGATGGCATACGCCGGGAGCTGGAGAGTTTTCACCATGACAGTCAGGTTTTTCGCCAGCAGTTTCAACGCCTGGAGAACTGGCGAGACAGACTGATCAGTGAGGGCGATTCCGCACTCGATGAACTGATCAGTGAAACACCGGGACTGGACCGACAACACTTGCGCCAGTTAATCAGACAGGCCCAGCGCGACGCATCTCAACAAAAACCACCGGCAGCCAGTCGCAAATTGTTTCAGTACCTTCGGGATAACTGTCAGTGAGTTCGTCCAGCGACCCGGAGCAGCGCTCTATGGGCTTTTCCCGGAAGCGGATATCCGGCGACAACCCTGTTTTCCGCTGCCCCTGGGCTGGCAATGATCCACTCTATCAGAGCTATCATGATCAGGAATGGGGCGTTCCCTGTCGCGATGACCAAAAGCTGTTTGAATTTCTGGTGCTTGAGAGCGCCCAGGCCGGCCTCGCATGGATCACCATTCTCAGAAAGCGCGAACACTATCGACGAGCCTTTGCCGAATTTCGACCGGAGCAGGTAGCCAGCTTCAATCAGCAAGATATTGCGCAGCTGCTACAGAATAGGGGTATTGTCAGAAATCGACTGAAGATTGAAAGCGCTGTCAGTAACGCCCGTCTATTTCTGGACATTCAAGCGCAATTCGGCAGTTTTGCAGATTACCTGTGGGGCTTCGTCGATAACCGCCCCATTCAGAATCTTTGGCAGGATTCCGACGCTGTCCCGGCGACTACTCCACTATCGGACACCATCAGCAAGGACATGAAAAAACGTGGCTTACGCTTTTTTGGCAGCACCATCTGTTATGCCTACCTGCAGGCTACCGGGCTGGTCAACGACCACCTGGTAGCCTGCTTTCGCCACCGGCAATGCCACGATATTTAATCTTGGCACCCTGACAGCACTGTCAGTTTTTGCCAGCTCGCTTGCGTTCGTTCTCGCTCAGGAGTTTTTTGCGCAAACGAATGTGGTGAGGGGTTACCTCTACCAGCTCATCTTCGGCAATAAACTCCAGCGCCTGCTCGAGGGTATGTCGAACCGGCGGGCTGAGTACCAGGTTCTCATCGGTACCGGCCGCCCGGATATTGGTCAACTGCTTGGCCTTGGTGGGGTTCACTGGCAAATCATTGTTGCGGGAATGCAGACCAATGATCTGCCCTTCATAGACCTCGGCACCGTGCCCGAGGAACAAACGGCCACGATCCTGCAGGGTGAACAGGGCATAAGCCAGTGTCTTGCCCTTGGTCATGGAGACCAGCACGCCGTTCTGGCGACCGGCCATGTCACCCTGTTTCACTGGACCGTAGTGATCAAAAATGCTGGTCATGATGCCAGAGCCACTGGTCAGCGTCAGAAAGTGTGAGCGAAAGCCAATCAGGCCTCGGGAGGGCACCATAAACTCGAGCCTCACCCGGCCTTTACCGTCGGGTTCCATGTTGGTCATATCCGCCTTGCGAAACCCCAACTCCTCCATTACCGCACCCTGATGACGGTCTTCAATATCAATCACAACCTGCTCAAAGGGTTCGTGAATCTCGCCATCCACATCTTTCTGGATCACTTCGGGGCGCGACACACCCAGCTCGAAACCCTCCCGGCGCATGTTTTCAATCAATACCGACAAGTGTAATTCACCGCGTCCGGACACCACAAATTTGTCAGGGGTCTCACCCTGCACAACCCGCAGCGCCACATTGTGGATCAGCTCCTGATCCAGCCGCTCCCGGATATTTCTCGAGGTAATGTATTTACCATCCTGACCGGCAAACGGGGAATCGTTTACCTGAAAAGTCATACTGACAGTAGGCTCGTCAACACTCAGTGGCACCATCGCTTCCGGCTTGTCCGGGCTGCAGATGGTGTCGGAAATATTCAATTTATCGATACCGGTGATACAGACAATATCGCCCGCCTCGGCCTGCTCCACCTCGAATCGTTCCAGACCGCGATAACCCATTACCTGTAATACGCGACCGCGACGGGTTTTGCCCTCGCGATCAACCACTACCACTTGCTCGTTGGTCTTGAGCTTGCCGCGGGTAATTCGACCGATGCCGATAACCCCCACGTAACTGCTGTAATCCAGGGCACTGATCTGCATTTGCAGTGGACCATCGCGGTTCACTGCCGGTGCTTTGACCTTATCTACCACCATCTGGAACAACGGTGTCATGTCTTCCGCCAGATCATCCGGCTCATTGCCGGCAACACCATTCAGCGCCGACGCATACATAATGGGGAAGTCCAGTTGTTCATCGGTAGCACCGAGACGATCGAACAGATCAAATACCTGATCGACGACCCAGTGGGGACGGGCGCCGGGGCGATCCACCTTATTAACCACAAGAATCGGATGGAGCCCCTGTTCGAAAGCCTTTTGGGTAACAAACCGGGTCTGCGGCATAGGGCCGTCAACCGCGTCCACCAGCAACAATACGGAGTCCACCATCGACAGAACCCGCTCAACCTCACCGCCAAAGTCGGCGTGGCCGGGAGTATCGACGATATTGATCCGGTAACCGTTCCATTCGATGGCCGTGTTTTTGGCCAGAATGGTAATACCGCGCTCACGCTCCTGATCATTGGAATCCATGACCCGCTCGGCACCCATGGCTTTGCGGTCCAGCGTACCGGATTGCTGCAACAGGCGGTCCACCAAGGTGGTTTTACCGTGGTCAACGTGGGCGATAATGGCGATGTTGCGAAGATTTTCGATCACAGGATTTCTCGGTCGCTAAAAAATAGGCGCGGATTATAGCGGTTATAGCACCAGAACGCAGGGATTTCTTCAATACCAGGCCCGGCTCACCCACAAATCACAAAAGCCAGCAGGAAAGACCACGTTACCGGGGATAAAACCAACCGCCTGATTCAAGGCAGGCAGGCAAAAAAGTCAAAGGGGCCCTGCCGGTGTCCGCGAATGACTGCAAATCGACATCCCAAACCGAGAGTCCTATACTGTCCGGCAATTTACACACACCATATAAAGGATCTTATTTTGGTGGTTCAACAGCAAAAATTTGCTGTCAGTCTCATGGAGCATCTGGTCACGGCGACTTTTGTCCTCGCCCGGGACCATTACGTCGTCACCTGGAACAAATCCTGTGAGCGACTCACTGGCGTCAGTGCCGACGAGGTTCTGGGGACACGGGATCACACGACTCTGTCTCGCTGATGTACTGGTGCAGGAACGAATAGCTGAGCTCGATCAGCTCTACGCGGTTCACGCACAACCATCAATTCAATCTTTGGGGAAGGCTATAAAGCCGAAAACTGGTGCATTATGCCTCGCATCGGTTCACGACTCTATCTCACAGTGGATGCGGGCCCTATCTACGATGTCCACGGCACGCTGATCGCTGTTGTTCAAACGATCAGGGACAATACCGACTATAAAAATGTCCAGTCAAAACTCGAGAAGATGGCCATCACCGATGAGCTTACCGGTCTCTATAACCGGCGCTATTTTACCGACCATCTCGACATGGAATGGCGACGGGGTATGCCCAGCCGGGAACCGTTCGCACTGATCTTCCTGGATATCGATTACTTCAAACAATACAACGATCTCTACGGACACCTGGTTGGCGATGACTGCCTGAAATCCATTGCTACCACCCTGCAGCAAAGCCTGCTACGCGCCACCGACATGGCTACCCGCTATGGCGGTGAGGAGTTTTGCATCCTGCTGCCCAACACCTCACTGAACGGAGCCCTGAAAGTAGCGGCCCAGGTTCAGGCGAACATCAAGAGATTGCAGATTCCACACGCCGACAGCCCCATATCGTCGTCGATAACTATCAGCGCCGGTGTCGCCAGCCTTGTCCCCACTACGGAAGACAGCCCTTCACGGCTATCTCTGGCCGACAGAGCCCTTTATGAGGCCAAAGGCAGGGGGCGAGATCAGACAGTTGCCAGTGATACCTGTTAACTACAGCACTGAATGCATCTCTGTGCGATTGGGCTTTCTGCATGAAGCCGGCTGAATACCTGATCACTATATGGAGAGGACACAGGAACCTACGCATGTGGTTTATGGCGGCATGGAATAGCGTTCGACAATTAGCTGAGCGGCCAACCGATCAATAAAACCGTCAATGTCACTGCGCCGATAAGCAGGTTCATCGGAACACCTACCCGGAGAAAGTCCGAAAAGCGGTAACCGCCTGGCCCATAAACCATCAGATTAGTCTGGTAGCCAAGAGGCGTCGCAAAACTTGCCGAGGCCGCCATGATAATGGCGAAAATAAAAGGTTCGTTGTTCAAACCGGCCTGCTCTGTCATTTCCAGTACGATCGGCAACACCAGCACGGCCGAGGCATTGTTGGTAATCAGCTCGGTCAGAATTGATACCAGCAGATAGCACAATATCAGTAACAACCAGGGCTTACCGGAACCCAGTTGAATCATATTGTCGGCGAGAAATGCCGCCACGCCGGTTTTCTCCAGCGCCATGCCCAGTGCAAACGCCGCTGCGATTGTCACTATCACCATCATGTCGATATTTTTTTCCGCCTGATTAACCGAGCAGCAACCGCTGAGGATCATCAGCAAACTACCGAGCAGCGCGGCGTTTAGCATACTGGTCAGCCCCAGTCCCGCGAGGGCGACGATACCACCCAGAATGGCCCAGGACAGGTAGGCGCGCTCGTGCCTCGGCGGTTCGGTATTGCGCTCGTTGACTAACAGGAAATCCTTGTTATAGCGCTGACGGCTGACAAATGCGGGCCGGGCTTCCAGCAACAGGGTATCACCCACCGCCAGCTCAATCGTGCCCAGATTCCCCTGAACCCGCTCGCCATGACGCGCAACGGCAAGGACCACTGCACCATAGCGACTCCGAAACCCGGAATCCCGTATGGCATGCCCCACCGCATCGCAGTGGGGCGACACGACCACCTCCACCAGACGCCGCTCGGCTCGATCAGTATCCAGGGACAGCCCCTCTTCATTCTCGGTCGATGGTACCAGGCCATTGATGCGGAGCAGATCCGAAATCGCCTCCGTATCTCCGGCGAACACGAGACGGTCCCCGCCCTGCAGTTTTTCCTCAGAGGGCACGGCGGTCACCACCGTGCTACCCCGTACAATTTCCACCAGATAAACGCGCCTCAAGTGGCGCAGTCCTGCACTTGCCACCGTTTTGCCGACCAGTGGACCATCCTTCGCAACGGAAACTTCCAGCGTAAATTCACGCAGGTTGCCAAAAGCCTGCTGATCCCCGCGATTCGGCAGCCACCTGGGGAAAAACAACCAGATAAAGAACAGCCCAATAACAGCGACCGGAAACCCCACAGCAGTGATCGAAAATAACGAAAATCCGGGCTCACCCGTCAACACCTGATATTGGCCATTGACCACCAAATTGGTGCTGGTGCCAATAAGGGTCAGGGTACCGCCCAGAATTGCCGTATAGCTCAGCGGAATCATCAATTTGGATGGCGCAATATTGATTTGTCGCGACCAGGCATGAATGGCCGGAATCATCGTGGCGACAACAGGTGTATTGTTTAAAAAGCCACTCAACAATGCCACGGGCGCAAACATCCTGGTCAAGGCAGACCGGACGGTTTTAGGCCGCCCCAGGAAGCGGTTGACCAGCAGATCAATGCCACCTGATGAGTGCAGCCCTGCTGCCACCACAAACATCGCTGCGACAGTGATAACACCGCTATTGCTGAATCCAGACAGCGCTTCGGTGGCAGTCAGGATACCGGTGACACTCAGTATGCTCAGCACCACCATCATCACCAGATGGGGTCCAATCCGGGTGGTTGCCAATACCAGCAAAGCACCCAGTGTCAACGCCAATGATAAAATGCCTTGCCAGTCCATAGATTTCACTTCGCCTGCTCAAAAAGAGCAAGAATAGGGGCCGCTATTCATACCCAAAAAGAATAAAAAATTATCTTCGGGTATATTTAAGATATATAGAGCTTCTCGAAGCCTCTGCACTAATTATTTTCGGACAGGGCGATAAACGCCCACATTGCAGAAACCCTGTTCTATCAGGTGTTCCGCATGAAGTCGACTCATCACCCCCCTGTCACAATACAGCACATACCGGGACGCCTGTTTCAACTCACGGAACCGGCCCTGCAAGGTATAAAAAGGCATTAGCTCCACCTCTGCTTCAGGTACATTCAGTGGTTGGGAACAGACTTCTTCAGGATGCCGAATATCCAGGATCACCGAGTCCGGTGGCGGATTTTCAAAGATATCCACAGGAATGATGTCATTGTCGCTCAGCACCTCATCAATAGTTTGGACACGAGCATGGGCGAGTGCGTGCTCTAATACACTGAAATCAAATTTTTCCTCTTCGTGAGCAACCTTCTGGCCCGTCGCTCGGGTGGTGGGCCTGACCGAAATAACACCACAGTATTCAGGCATATTGGCCGCAAAAACTTCTACCCCTATGGCCCGGGCAATATCGATGATTTCACCTTTGTCAGCGGTGATCAGTGGCCGGAGGACCAGCGCGTCAGTCACCGCATCAATAACCGCGAGATTGGCCAGTGTCTGACTTGATACCTGGGCAACGCTCTCACCCGTTACCACCGCATCAATTTTCAGCCCCCTGGCGACCTCACTGGCAACGCGCAGCATCATGCGCTTCAGTACAACCCCCATTTCCGCATTGCCGACCTTGGTCAGGATTTCCTCCACCACACCAGCGAACGGGATTGTTATAAAATGCACTTGGTGAGAACTGGCATATTTGTGCCACAGATAAGAGGCCACCTGCTTGACCCCCACCTCATGAGCTCGTCCACCCAGATTAAAAAACAGATAATGTGTACAAAGACCCCGCTTTATAGTGAGGTAACTGGCCACAGAGGAATCAAACCCACCCGACAGCAGTGAAATCACGGCATCCTGAGTACCAAGAGGGAAGCCACCCAACCCGGGATAAACCGCTTGAATTACATAAAGCTCATTGTGACGAATCTCCAGACGGACGGTGACATCCGGCCGCTTAAGATTAACGCGGGCTGAGCCACAGTGGTTCAGCAGGGCAGCGCCAACATAACGCTCGAGATCACTGGACTTGAAGCCATGCTCGCCAACCCGTTTCACCCGAACAGCAAAATTTTTGTTATCCAGACGGTTTCGCCAAAAAATCAGTGTTTTTTCAACCACATCGTCAAAGTCTCCCAGCGGATAACGCTGTATTCGGTCAAATTTGGCGATTCCAGGGGTTCTGCCCAACAGATCTACAACCTGGCGGACCAGCTCCTCGTCGACAGGGCCGACGACCTGAATTTTCTCCCAGTCCTGCTGAAGATGGATGTCAGGATTGATGCTCAAGAGTAATTTGCGAAGATTATCTCTCAGTTGGCGGGTCATGCGTTTGCGGACTGAGGGACTCTTAATGGTAATCTCGGGGAAAAGCTTAACGATAAAATGCATGGGGATAATGACGGCAGCTCGTGTTTAATGGCCCAAGATTATATTACAAATATGGCCAAATCCGCTTATCATGAAACACTGCAACCGGATTCAAGCAGTTTGCACCATTTTGATGCAAACTATATAAAACAGATCCCAATATGGTGCAAAAGACCGCCTTGCCAAACTGATAACCTGTTGTTTTACTTGACTGATACCAATGGCATGGCTTTTGCTTCATATTGGCACATTGATTGCAAACCATTAAAACAAACCCATTGAACTAACGATATACTCAACCCAGAGCTGCCGCTTTCGGCAACCCTACAAAACCGGATATCCACACCTGGAGGAGCCAATGTCCAATAAAACTCTTAACCTGATCAAAGAGAGTGAATCTCGCTGGGTAGACCTGCGTTTCACCGATACAAAAGGTAAAGAACAACACGTCACCATTCCCTCAAAGTCTGTAGATGAGGAGTTTTTTGAAACCGGACAAATGTTTGATGGCTCATCCATTGCCGGCTGGAAAGGCATCAACGAATCAGACATGGTGCTGATGCCCGATGACAGCACCGCAATTCTCGACCCCTTCTCGGACGACAGCACGGTCATTCTCCGCTGTGACATCCTGGAACCCAATACCATGACCGGTTATGAGCGCGACCCACGCTCTGTGGCCAAACGTGCCGAGCAATACCTTGCCTCCACCGGTCTTGGGGATACCGCTTTTTTTGGCCCCGAACCCGAGTTCTTTGTTTTTGATGACATCAAGTGGGGCATCGACATGAGCGGGTGCTTTGTCAAAATCAGTTCCGAGGAAGCCGCCTGGTCCACAGGAAATGAATACGCTGAAGGCAATATGGGTCACCGCCCACGTGTAAAAGGCGGATATTTTCCGGTGCCCCCGATTGACTCTCTGCACGACCTCCGGGCCGCCATGTGTACTGCTATGGAACAAATGGGCCTGGATGTGGAAGTGCACCACCACGAGGTGGCAACCGCTGGTCAATGCGAGATCGGCGTGAAGTTCAGCACGCTGGTCAAGAAGGCGGATGAAACCCAAATACTGAAATACTGCGTTCACAACGTGGCCCATGCCTATGGCAAGACAGCCACGTTTATGCCCAAGCCCATTGTTGGCGATAATGGCTCCGGCATGCATTGTCACCAGTCTTTCTGGAAAGACGGCGTCAACCAGTTTGCCGGTGACGGTTACGCAGGCTTGTCCGAAACAGCCCTGTATTACATCGGCGGCATCATCAAACACGCCAAAGCCCTTAATGCCTTCACCAATCCCGGCACCAACTCCTACAAGCGTCTGATTCCGGGCTTTGAGGCACCAGTGATGCTCGCCTACTCGGCCAGGAACCGCTCTGCTTCAATCCGCATTCCCTACGTCGCATCGCCCAAAGGCAAGCGCGTCGAGGCCCGCTTCCCCGACCCGATTGCCAATCCCTACCTGGCTTTCGCTGCCATGTTGATGGCCGGCCTCGACGGTGTGCAAAACAAGATTCACCCCGGCGATCCGGCAGACAAGGATCTCTATGATCTGCCCCCAGAAGAAGCCGCCGCAATCCCCCAGGTCTGTGGCAGCTTGCGTGAAGCCCTTAGCAACCTCGATGAAGACCGGGCCTTCCTCACCGCTGGTGGTGTCTTTACCGATGACATGATCGATGCCTACATTGAGCTGAAAATGCAGGAAGTTTACCGGGTTGAGCACACCACTCACCCGATAGAGTTCGATATGTATTACTCGGTTTAAGCAGAAGATCTACCCTCAGCTGCTCTACTTAAGCAACGCTGAGTAAATAAAAAAGCCCGTCATTTTCGAATGACGGGCTTTTTCTTTTGTCAAAGCAGGGTTAGTCTTGGAAACCATTGTAGGGAGAAGGGCCATGTCGCTGCAGAAAAGTAAAACCGCTATCGCATTGTTGGCACTGATGCTTTCACTGACTGTTGCCGCTCAGGTCTATCGCACTGTGGATGAAAAAGGCAATGTAAAATACACTGACCAACCGCCTGCCAATGACGCATCTGCTGAAGAGCTCACCTTGCCCTCAATCAATACACAGCCCGCCGTGGCGCCGAAAAAACCCGCCAGAAATAGCCAAAAAGAGGAACTCAGTTACAAGCAAGTTGTCATTCTGTCCCCCGCGCAGGACTCAACAATCCCACCCGGGCAGCTTGAGGTGGTGGTGCAGGTATACCTTGAACCCGCACTTAGATCCGGACACCGGGTTCAATTACTACACAATGGGCAACCCCATGGCCCGGCGATCCCCGCCACATCATTCGTGATAGATTCACTGATACGCGGCGAGCATACTCTCCAGGCACAGGTAGTCGACGGCTCCGACAACCAGATCGGCCAGTCAGACATCATTACCATTCATGTCAAACGCCACTCCATATTGCACAACCCCTAGCNANNNKMGCACCATATTGGTGCARAAWAACMATTCTTCAAYTACACTCRAGCCACATGCACTGGGGTTGAGGCATCTTMCRGCCACAATAAAACTGGCCCAGTAATTGCTAWRTATTTACTGGYACTGAACCATAAAGAGGCAATAMCGCCCAGNNTSTASAAGCCGCAWTGAAGYAGAGAGATGACTGACCACCAGCTCCACCACYTGYTACTGGATAATCTSAGCACGGCTGTGYTGTTGCTGAATGACGAGYTGGATATMTGCTAYYTGAAYCCTGCTGCAGARAGCCTCYTGGCAGTGAGCGCCATGCGCTTCTGYGGAAACTCCGTCAAYGCYCTTTTTGATRCCGGGGACGGYACTTACGATTCGCTAAAAGAGGCCCTGGCSACCAACCACCCCTTTACCCAGCGACAGGCACCACTAACGCTTCCTGATCAATCACATATCACAGTGGATTTTACCGCCACACCCATACAAACGACCTCGGCTGAAATGTTGCTGCTGGAAATGCAGCCCATGGATCGACTGATGAAAATCAATCGTGAAGAGGCTCTCATCACCACCCACGATACCACCCGGAATCTGGTGCGGGGGCTCGCCCATGAAATAAAAAATCCGCTGGGCGGTATCCGAGGCGCCGCACAATTACTCTCGGAAGATTTGCATGATCAACCGGATCTAAGGGAGTACACAGATATTATCTCCGCTGAAACAGACCGCCTGTGCAACCTTGTTGATCGATTGCTCGGCCCCAACACCATGCCAAAGTTTCTACCGGTAAACATTCACGAGGTTCTTGAGCATGTCGCCACGCTCGCCGAGGCCGAGACCCGTGGCAGCATTCAGATCAAACGCAATTATGATCCCAGCATTCCCGAAATCAATGGTGATCGTGGACAACTGATCCAGGCAATGCTCAATATCGTCCGCAATGCGGTACAAGCATTGCGCAATAGCCCCCAAAAGCGGCCTGTTATCAAACTCAGGACGCGAATACAACGTCAGTTCACCATCGGCAAAACACATCACAAGGTTGTGTGCCGAATTGATATTACGGACAACGGCCCGGGGATACCCGAAAAACTCATGGACCGTATTTTCTTTCCGATGATCAGTGGCCGCGCCGAGGGCAGCGGCCTGGGCCTGCCCATTGCCCAATCGGCTATCCACCTTCATCACGGCCTGATCGAGTGTGATAACGAGCGTGGTGAAACGCGTTTCACGATCTACCTACCTTTGGATGCATAACAAATGGATAAACGAACTGTATGGATAGTGGATGACGACCGTTCAATCCGCTGGGTAATGGAGAAGGCGCTGAGTCGTGCGGATCTCGATGTCACGAGCTTTGAAAATGCCAGCGAACTGATCGCCAAACTCGACAAGCAGCAGCCCGACACCATCATTAGCGACATCCGCATGCCAGGTATTGACGGCCTTCAATTACTGCAACGGATTCACACCAGCAACCCAGCACTGCCGGTAATTATCACGACTGCCCACTCTGACCTGGACAGTGCAGTAGCGGCCTATCAGGGCGGTGCCTTCGAGTATCTGCCCAAACCGTTCGACCTCGATGAACTCGTTGCAGTGACCAACAGAGCCATTAATTTTGTCACAGAACAGAATCGCAAACCGGTTGAGAACGACATTGACATCAGCGGTGAAATCATCGGCGAAGCACCGGCCATGCAGGAGGTGTTCCGCGCCATAGGACGACTGTCCCACTCCAACATTACTGTGCTAATCAATGGCGAGTCCGGCACCGGCAAGGAGCTGGTCGCCAAGGCATTACATGACCACAGCCCACGCCACAATAAGCGTTTTGTCGCTCTCAACATGGCAGCGATCCCCCACGATTTGATTGAATCTGAACTGTTTGGTCATGAAAAAGGGGCTTTTACCGGTGCAACCCAGCGACGTGAAGGCAGGTTTCAACAGGCCGATGGCGGGACACTTTTTCTCGATGAAATCGGAGATATGCCGCCCGAAGCACAAACACGATTGCTGCGGGTACTGGCTAACGGCGAATTTTATCTGGTCGGCGGACACACACCGGTAAAAGTCGATGTACGTATCATTGCCGCCACTCACCAGAATCTTGAACAACTGGTGGTGGAAAATCGTTTTCGTGAAGATCTGTTTCACCGCCTGAATGTCATCCGCATTCACCTGCCGAAACTGGCAGATCGGCGGGAAGATATTCCCATGTTGATGCAATATTTTCTACAGCGCGCCGCCAAGGAGCTTGAGACAGAGACCAAGACCCTGTCCAGCGAGGTTGAGCAGTTCCTCAGCCTCCTCCCCTGGGCTGGCAACGTTCGTCAGCTGGAAAATACCTGTCGCTGGCTGACCGTAATGGCATCCGGCCGGGAGGTACATATGGAAGACCTGCCACCGGAGTTGCGCGACAGCCCGGTGGAAAAAAATGTCACATCAGGAAGCTGGCAACAACAATTGCGGAGTTGGGCTGATGCCGAGTTGCATGCCGGTCGGCAGGACATACTGGCGTCAGCTGTGCCAATTTTTGAGCGCACCCTGATCGAAACGGCACTGAGTCATACCCGTGGACGGAAACGCGATGCGGCAGAATTATTGGGGTGGGGAAGAAATACGCTCACCCGAAAACTGAAAGAGCTGGGGATGAATGATGAAGAAGATCATTAATCCGGGCAAACCATCAGCCGGTCGAACCTGCAGCAATTGCGGACTCAACCGGCCTGAGCAGCACTAGTGCGTTACATCTTTTTTATCCGGCTCAGCTTCCTGCTCTTTCTTCTCTTTCGCCTCGGCAACAGCCTGGGCAAATAGCGCTTCAAAATTGACTGGCGGCAACATCAAGGCCGGGAAAGTACCCTTGATCACAATATTGTCTACCACCTCCCTGGCATAGGGAAACAGGGTTGCAGGGCAAAGCACATTGATAACGTGTGTCATCTGGGACTTATCCAGTCCCTTGACGAGAAATACACCCGCCTGATGTACTTCGATAAGGTAAACCGTGTCGTTGCCATCTTTAACCGTAATCGTCACGGTAATAACCACTTCAAAGTGCGTCTCATCCAGCCGGTTGGTTTTAGTCGCCAGCTCCTGTGCAATTTGCGGTTTCAGCTCGCGATGAAAAGCCTCAGGACCCATGGGAGTTTCGAACGAGAGGTCTTTCAGGTAAACCCGCTGCAGGGCAAACTGTGGGGATTCAGTCCCAGCTGCCGCAGCGTCATCAGTAACGTTTTCTTCTGTCATAGTCATGCCTTTATTCGTTCAATATTTGCGCCTGGCCAATCATGTACCGACATGGCAGCATCAGGGCTCCAGGCAGCTCATTTCAGCTGTTATGATCAGCGATAATAGTATCCAATTCGCCCTGTTGCTCCATGCGGCGCAGGTCATCATAACCGCCAATATGGGTCTCACCAATCCAGATCTGGGGGACGGTGTGGTAACCGCTCAGCACCACCAACTCTCGCCTCATGGCCGGATCGTTATCTACAGAAATTTCCTGGTAAGACAACTCTTTTGCCGCAAGAAGATTCTTTGCTGCGACACAGTAACCACAACTACGGGTGGTGTAGATTTTTACCGCAACCATGTCAGCTTTTGACAACCGGCAGTTGCTGACTCTGCCACTCCATCATACCGCCGGTAAGCCGGAATACCTTAAAGCCGTTTTGCCGCAGCCGGCGTCCCGCAGCACCAGCGTTCTGCCCCACCTTGTCGGCGATAATAATAAATTTTTCACGGTGCTCATCCAGCTCAGCGAGTTTGTCTGACAGTTTTGCCTGGGGAATATTCACCGCTCCGGCAATATGTCCCGCTTTGAACTCCTTGCTGTCCCGAATATCGAGCAACAATGCTTCATCTGCATTGATCATACGAGTAACGGCATGGACTGACAGGGGTCTGCCACTTTTTATGCGTTCATTGATTGCAAACAGATAAATCAATATCAGCAACACACTCACCAGCACCCACTGCTCGCTGATAAAAACAAAGAATTCCACGATTAAGATACCTACAGTTACGGGCCGGACCAAACCGGCCCCGGGAAGCTGCGAAAGTATACACACCACGCTCTTCTCTAGGAACCACCATTAGCACTGAAACACCTTTACAGGTAAGATTCACCTACCATTCAAACTTGCTGGAAAACCCCTGACTGAAATCATGAGCGAGCAAAAAAAACCGCTGGTTTTGCTGGTGCTTGACGGCTATGGCCACAGCGACAGCAACGAATCCAATGCTATACAGGCTGCCAAAACCCCGGTTATGGATCACCTCCGGAGCCATTGCCCCACAACACTTATTGCCACATCCGGACTGGCTGTGGGTCTGCCCGAAGGGCAGATGGGAAACAGCGAAGTGGGCCATATGACCCTCGGCGCCGGCAGAGTGATTTATCAGAGCTTTACCCGCATCAACAAGGCCATTACCGACGGCGACTTTTTTACTAACCCCGCCTACAGCCGAGCCATCGATAAAGCGGTCAGCGGGAAGCACAGGATTCATATTCTCGGACTCCTGTCACAGGGCGGCGTCCACAGCCATGAAGATCACATCAATGCCATGGTGGATATGGCCGCACAACGGGGCGCAAAAGAGATTTATGTACACGCCTTTCTCGATGGCCGGGATACACCGCCGCGCAGCGCAGAGCAATCGCTGCAGCGCACTAGCGCCAGACTGGCCGAACTCGGTGTGGGCAGAGTCGCCTCTATTTGTGGTCGCTTTTACGCGATGGACCGAGACAACCGCTGGGATCGCGTTCAGGCCGCCTATGATCTGCTCACGCTGGGCAAAACTGAACACAGCGCAGCCGACCCGGTCGAGGGGCTTCACGCCGCTTACCTGCGCGGTGAGAATGACGAATTTGTGTTACCGACCATCATCGCCGATGATTTACACCCGGCTGCCACCATCGGGGATGGCGATACCGTGCTGTTCATGAACTTCCGGCCGGATCGAGCCAGAGAGATAACACGCGCGCTTGTGGACAAGGATTTTTCAGGCTTCTCCCGCACGGCCCATCCCACACTGGGCGCTTTCGTAATGACGACAGAATATGCAACTGACATCCAGGCTGACTGTGCATTCCCGCCCGAGGATTTGCATAACACATTGGGCGAATACCTCAGCAATCAGGGCATGACACAGCTGCGGATTGCCGAAACAGAAAAATATGCCCATGTGACGTTCTTCTTTAACGGCGGGCAGGAAACCCTGTTTCAGGGGGAAGATCGCATCCTGATCCCCTCCCCAAAGGTCGCCACCTACGACCTGAAGCCGGAAATGAGTGCCTACGAGCTGACGGATGAACTGGTTAAAGCCATCACCGGTTGCCAATATGATGTCATTATCTGTAACTATGCCAATTGCGATCAGGTAGGCCACAGCGGTGTCTTTGACGCCGCGGTAAAAGCGGTGGAAGTCGTGGATGCCTGCCTGGATCGAGTCCTGGAGGCACTCCGGCAAACCGGAGGTGAATGTTTGATCACGGCGGATCACGGTAATGTTGAACAAATGTTTGACAAAGAATCCGGCCAGCTGCACACCCAGCATACGACCTTGCCAGTACCACTGATATACGTGGGCCAAAGACCGTTGATGCTGAGGGAAAACGGCTCACTTGCGGATGTGGCGGCGACCCTGCTCGACTTGCTGGATCTACCCCCACCATCGGAGATGACCGGACATTCGCTGGTCAGTTTTGTCCATTGACGAATACAACATGGCTGATAATCATGGTCGGGACACAAAAGGCGCTGCTCACGGCAATAGCCTGTCTCCTGTTGAGCACAGCCAGTGCCGGGGAAAAGGAAGACCGCGCCAAACTGGAAAAAATCGGCAAGGATATCAGCAAGCTTGAGCAGTCCATCAAAGGTCAGAGCCGACAACAGGACAAGCTGGCTGGTGAGCTGAAAAAAATTGAGCTGGCATCCGCTGACCTGAACAATAAAATTTCCACCATTGAAAAACAGCGGGCAGCGTTGAACCGAGAGCTCATTCAACTTGAGAAACAACAGGCTGAGCTCGAGTCATTAAAACGCAGCCAACAACAGTTGATCAGCCAGGAAATCATCGCTGCTTACCGACTCGGTAGCGAAGAACCTATCAAGCTTCTTCTCAACCAGGAAGATCCGGAAAAGTTCAGCCGCTCCCTCAAGTACTACGATTATTTTCTCGCGGCACGCGCTGAAAAACTCGCCTCATACCGACAGACGCATCAACAGCTCGAGACGACCAAAAGCGATATCGCCTCCCGCGAGCAGTCCCTGGCAGAATCGCGCCAGCAACTGGTCATCGAACAACAGACCCTGAGAGAGAATCGCCAACAGCGAGAACAGTTACTCACTTCGCTGAACAAACAGATACAGAACTCTCAGCAAACACTGAATCAGCTCAGAAATGAACGGCAACGTCTGGAAACTGTACTGAAAGCACTGGAACAGCGCGCCATGCAGCTGGCAGCTCCTGCATCCAAACAGCCCTTCAGCAAACAGAAAGGCAAGCTGCCCTGGCCAGTATCCGGCAAATTAACCCAACATTTTGGGGCAGTACGCAACGCAGATATCACCTGGAGTGGCTGGTTAATGCAAGCCGCGGAGGGGCTGCACGTACACAGCATTCATCATGGCCGAGTCATTTTTTCCGACTACCTGCGGGGTTATGGACTGCTAGTAATCATTGATCACGGCGAAGGCTACATGAGCCTCTACGCCCACAATCAGGTCTTGCTCAGGGAAACCGGAGATTGGGTAAAGCCCGGAGAGCGCATTGCCAGAGTGGGCAACACCGGTGGACAGGCAGATCATGCACTTTACTTTGAAATTCGACATAATGGCAAACCCACCAATCCGAAGGCATGGCTGGCCAGTAAAGCCGGGCGTTGAGAAATTTTCCAGGGACAAAGGCCGAACTGCCGTCAATCAATCAGGATATTTCATGAAACCGCTGACCAAATCACTACTGACGATGCTACTTTTACTGGTATGGCCAGTGATTTCGTATGCAAATGAAGATTCTGAAAATGCCCGCTTGCCACTGGAAGAGTTGCGCTATTTCACTCAGGTATTTGACCAGATACGCCAAGCCTATGTCGAAGAAATTGACGATCAGGCACTATTGGAAATGGCCATTAGCGGACTACTGAACGGGCTCGATCCCCACTCACTCTATATGGACGAAGCTGCCTTCTCCGAGCTACAGGAGAGCACCAGTGGAGAATTTGGCGGACTCGGCATAGAGGTTGGAATGGAAGGCAGTTTTATCAAGGTTATCAGCCCAATCGACGACACCCCGGCATACCGCGCCGGCATTCAGGCCGGAGACCTCATTATCAAACTTGACGATCAGCTGGTACAGGGCATGCCACTGACAGAAGCGATTGAACTGATGCGCGGCCCAAAAGGCTCAAAAGTAACCTTGACGATTGTTAGACAAAATACCGACGGCCCTTTCGAGGTGGAAATTACCCGGGACATTATTCAGGTGATGAGTGTCCGGCACAGAATCCTGGAACCCGGCTTTGGCTATGTGAGAATTGCACAGTTTCAGGAAAATACCGGCGCCGACTTCCGGGAGGCTCTGTCTGATCTCCAGAAACAGAAAGACGGCCTGAAAGGGCTGGTGCTGGATTTACGTAATAATCCGGGCGGATTACTCAATTCATCAGTGGATGTTGCCGATGCGCTGCTCGACGGTGGGTTGGTGGTTTATACAGAGGGCCGGATCCCCAGCTCAAAAGAACAGTTTTATGCCACGGCTGGCGATGCACTGAATGGTATTCCAGTTGTTGTGCTGATTAATGAAGGGTCGGCTTCAGCAGCGGAAATCGTTGCCGGAGCGCTCCAGGACCATCACCGCGCGGTACTGCTGGGTACCAGCAGTTTTGGCAAGGGTTCAGTCCAGACAGTGATACCACTGGGGACAAAACGGGCTATCAAGTTGACCACTGCTCGTTACTACACACCCAACAAACGCTCTATACAGGCAGAGGGAATTCGGCCTGATATTACCATCAGGCCGGCCGAAATTCACTTGCTTGAGACACAGAAACAGATCAAGGAAGCCAATCTTGCCGGCCATCTGAGCAGTGACAGTGACCCACAAATAGCTGACAAGGAAGAACTGCTGCAGACAGACAACCAGTTATACGAGGCCATCAACCTTTTGCAGGGACTCGAGATTTTTTCACGTAACACCAGCCGAGCTGACGCAGCTCAATAGAACATGTAATCACATTGACTTTTCTGGAAAAATTGTGCTGAATTAGAGGGTGTTTACCCTTTCGAAACATTAGGACGTTAATCGGATTGTGTGGAGACCTTGACTTAAAAACAATACCAGTAGTTGCAGGAGACCACATGGTAACGCCAAGAAAAGCAGAAGATGGCAGTCAAAAACCACTTATAAGAAGTGACCGTTTTTTTAAACTTCACAATTTCTGGTTCTTTGCCACACGCGAGGGTGCGGCCGTTGGTCCGTTTGACTCCAAAGAAGGTGCTGTTCAGGCCGTAGCTGACTACATTGAATTTGCCAAGAAAGCAGACGAGGAGACACTGCAGTTTTTTAAAATCGGGACACGTTACGCCATCTAGAACCGCCCACCCCCGAGGTCAAAGACGCACTTCGATACCCCGTTCTGCCATATACACCTTGGCCTCCCTGATGGTGTATTCCCCAAAGTGAAATATGCTTGCCGCCAATACAGCGTCGGCTTTTCCTTCAATGACACCATCGACCAAATGTTGCAGATTGCCTACGCCACCCGAGGCGATGACAGGAACATCGACTGCATCACTGATGGCCCTGGTGAGGGGAAGGTTAAACCCGCTTTTAGTACCATCTCTATCCATGCTGGTAAGAAGAATCTCTCCCGCACCAAAGAAAGCCATTTGCTCGGCCCAGGCAACCGCATCAATACCGGTAGCAATACGGCCACCATGGGTAAACACCTCCCAGCGCAGCGGCTCGTTGTCGGCACTCACCTGTTTGGCATCAATGGCGACCACAATGCACTGCGACCCAAAACGCTCCGCCGCCTGCCGGACGAATTCGGGAGTTTTGACGGCAGTCGAATTGATGCTGACTTTATCCGCCCCGGCATTCAGCAGTGAACGGATATCCTCAAGGCTGCGAACACCGCCACCAACCGTCAGGGGGATAAATACTTCGCTGGCCATCCGCTCCACCGTCTGAATCATCGTGTCCCGCTCTTCATGACTCGCAGTAATATCCAGAAAAGTGATTTCGTCGGCACCTTCCTCGTTGTAGCGCTTAGCCACTTCAACCGGATCACCGGCATCACGTATATCGAGAAATTTAACCCCTTTAACCACTCGCCCCTTGTCCACGTCGAGACAGGGAATAATTCGCTTGGCCAGCATTAATGATCATCCTCATTTTCATTCTGCTCATCGAACAGGTGCCCCATCTTGCCGGCTTTTGTCGCAAGATAACGAAAATTGTGGGGGTTTCGGCCCGACTGCAACGCAACCCGCTCCACAACTTCTATCCCGAGACTCTCAAGCGCTTCTACCTTGCGGGGATTATTGGTTAACAGTCTGACTCTGGTTATCTGCAGGTGCCTGAGCATCGATTGACAGATACTGTAATCGCGCAGATCAGCCCCAAAACCAAGCTGCTCATTGGCCTCCACGGTGTCGGCTCCGGCATCCTGAAGATGGTATGCTCTGATTTTGTTGAGCAGCCCGATACCGCGTCCTTCCTGACGAAGATAAAGTATGGCCCCTCGACCTTCAGCGGCAATACGCCGCATCGCCTCTTCCAGCTGCGCGCCACAGTCACAGCGGATGCTGAAAAGTGCATCGCCGGTAAGACATTCAGAGTGAATACGCAACATAACAGGCTGGTCACCAGTGACATCACCCATGGTAATGGCCACGTGCTCTTTATCGCTTTTCACGTCTTCGAAGCCGTGAATATCAAATACCCCCCAGCGAGTAGGTAATTTCGAGCTTTCAACAAAACGTAGGGTCACCAATGACTCCTGAAATTTGGCGGGTGGGTATTTTAGCCGGGATAGACACCGAGTAAAGCTTGCCGGCCAGGTTTTTGGTGAAGCATGAAAAGTTAATATTTTTTTCTCATCACCAGAACGCCGGCTTCTTCACTCATTTCAATCTGACTCAAAAAACTGTTACCCAGCAACACCTGCGCCGGGAAGTTACCGATCACAACAGTTGATCGAACTTGATGGACCGCGATATTGCCGATACTCAGCTTATCGAGGTCGACGTGATAGGTATTCACAATACCACCTGCTGTGCTGGCATTACCTTTAATGCCGCGGCGAAAGTTCACCCCCAGCCGCTGGGCATCATGCATATTCATGGCCACCGCACTGGCCCCGGTGTCCACCATAAAATCGACCGGGCGGCCATTGATATAGCCACTGACATAATAGTGGCCATTTTCAGCCCGGGGGATTCTGACCTCAGCCTTTTCCGCCGCGTGAAAGCTGGCAGAGATGCGATCTGAAAGCCCGAGGGACAACCGTTTGCCATCTACCAGCAATACCGCCTGCTGGCTATTACTTTCCAGCAGTGTAACGCCCTCCGGGCTGGTCTGGCCCTGCTTGAGCAAGTGCTGCTTGCCATTGATGACCAGCACCGCACTGCCACTGAATAGCCCATTCACCAGAATCTCCGGCATCGACCAACCCGGGAGCGAACCTGTCAGCCCCATCACGCCCAGCAAGATTACAGCGAACTTTTGTTTCATCCCTGCCCACGCTTATCCGAAAACCTTGAACAGTATCGGCTATAACACGCCTGTTCGATACCTAAAACCAGATTTGCCCTACAGCAAACAGAATGAGCCAGGCAAACACACCGGCCAGCAAATCATCCAGCATGATACCGGCTCCCCCATCCACTTGGCGATCAAGCCAACAGATGGGCCAGGGCTTCCAGATATCAAAAAAACGAAACAGGACGAACCCGGCCAGCGCCCAGGTCCAGGTCACCGGGAGTGCAGCCATGGTCAGCCAGTAGCCCACCATCTCATCCCAGACAATCCCCTGATGGTCCTTGACACCAAGGTCGTGGGCCGTCCTGCCGCAAAGGTAAAAACCCAACAGTGCGGTCAGTGCCACGATCAGCAAATAGAGCGCTAATGGCAGGGTGGCCAGAGCCGGCCAGATCAGCACGGCCACCAGCGTTCCGGCAGTACCCGGACCCTTGGGAGCCAGCCCACTGCCGAAGCCAAATGCCAGAAAATGCACAGGGTTTTTCAATAACTGTGCAAAAGAGGGGTTCAGTCGACGATCCATTCACTACACCTGAAAACCAGTGGCTAGCATCAATCATACCAGCGGCCAACAAAAAGACTAAAAGTGCCGGTAACCCGTCTGCCCAACCTGCACTGACATGCCATTGCCATCGATACAGCGAATTCCCGTGGTGGTGGTCATCCGGCCAACACAGGTGGCGATTAATTCACCCCTGACTATCATATTGTCAATTGCAGCCAGATTTTCAGGCGGTACCGTAAAACAAAGCTCATAGTCATCACCACCGCACAGCACCCAGTCCTGCACCGTCCCGGCATCGGCCAGTTTCTTCAACCAGGGTGCCACCGGCATCGCAGATAACTGTACCTCGGCACCGAGGGCACTTTGTTCAGCGATATGCCCGAGATCTGCCAACAAACCGTCCGATACATCCAGTGCCGCCGAAGCAATACCACGCAAATTCAGCCCTTCCTGCAGCCGGGGAACAGGTTGATAAAAGCGTTCTCGCAATCGCTCACTGACTACCGCAGCGAGTTCTACCGAAGGCTCAAACAACTGCAACGCTGCCGCACCCTCACCCAGTGTCCCCGTGACAAAAACATGATCGCCTGCCCGGGCTCCACCGCGGGTCAACGCTCGACCCGCTGGCACCAGGCCCATGACCTGAATGGAAAGAGTCAGTGGCCCGGCGGTGGTATCACCACCAACCAGAGCACAGCCAAACTGGTCTGCATCCATCGCCAGTGCCCGAGAAAATGCCTCCAGCCAGTCCGTATCGGCGCCGGGCAGTGTCAGGGCCAACGTAAACCAGCGGGGGGTTGCCCCCATTGCCGCCAAGTCGCTGAGATTCACCCGCAAGGCGCGACGAGCAATATCATCAGGGGCGGCATCATGGGGGAAATGTACGCCGGCGACTAATGTATCCACCGAAACAACCAGGTGCTGGCCTGCCGGAACATCCAGTAGCGCGGCGTCGTCTCCGACCCCTAACATCACTCCATCAGCCTGACCGATGGCGGAAAAGTAGTGCTCGATCAGCGAAAACTCATTGAGTGGCATGTTCACCCTGCCCCGAATGATGGAAAGGGAATCAGCGCGCCCTGGCTGCTTTTACTTCCACCGCCCTGCGTTCAACGGCTACTTTATCAAGGATGCCGTTGATATATTTGTACGCATCGGTTGGACCAAAAGTCTTGGCCAGATTGACCGCCTCATTGATGGCTACCTTATAGGGAACATCGATGCGATAACACAACTCGTAACTGCCCATGCGCAGCAGCGCCCTGGATACCGGATCCAGATCGGTATTCTTGCGGTCGAGGTGGGCGCCGTAAACAGCATCCAGTTCATCCAGATGACGCGGAATACCGTGTAACAGCTCGCGAAAAAACTCGGTATCCACCTTGCGCATATTGTTGTCGACAAAAAATTCCGCTTCGATACTGTGTAAGTCCGAACCAGAGAGCTGCCACTGATACAGTGCCTGAACCAGTAACTGGCGGGCTTTTCTTCGTGTTGAGGGCAATGACAAGACAATCTCCTAAAGCTGACGGAAAAGGGAGATCATTTCCAGTGCGGTCAGTGCCGCTTCTTCTCCCTTATTTTCCTGATTATCACCAGCGCGCTGTTGCGCCTGCGCCAGATCATCGGTTGTCAAAACACCGAAAGCGACGGGTAGCCCCTCCTGCAGGGCGACCTCCCCGATGCCCCGGGTAGTTTCGCTGCACACATAGTCAAAATGCGGTGTGCCCCCACGGATCACACACCCGAGGGCAACTACGGCATCATAACGGCGGGTTTTTGCTACTCGACTGCAGGTCAGCGGCAACTCAAAGGCGCCGGGGACCCGGAACAGGTCAATAGCCTGCCCACCGATACCGTGACGCAACAAAGCCCGCTGCGCGCCCGCCAACAGGCTGTCGGTAATCTGTCTGTTCCAGCGCGCCACCACAATAGCGATGCGTGCACCTTCCACGTTAAAACTGCCCTCATCGGGGCGATATTCACTCATGCTCTTTTTCCGGTAGGTTGACAGCCTGTGAAAACAGCCTCCAGGTCCCCGCTGAACGATCCGCAGGAATCAATCACAATTGATATATTCGACGACTTCCAGATCAAACCCGGAAATGCCGGTAAAACGGAACGGCGCGCTCATCAGGCGCATTTTATGGATGCCGAGATCCATCAGTATCTGTGAGCCAGTGCCGACCTGCTGATACACCACCTCACTGGCCTGCTGAGGCCTGGAGGGTTCACGGGTGAGCATTTCGTCAACATTGTCATCAATATCATCCGCCGTCTCCGGGTAGTAGAGGAACACGACAACCCCGCGACCCTCCTCGGCGACTTTCTCCATGGCACGCGACAGACTCCAACTCCGATAACCATCGCCGGGCTCCATGGCAAACAGATCGCGGGATGATTTATTGATATGCACCCGTACCAGCGGCGGCTCACCCGACGTCACATCACCCATCACCAGCGCAAAGTGTTTTTCATTGCGAGCCACGTCGAGATAGGTTTTCAGATCAAACCGACCGTATTGGGTATCAATAGGGCGATCATTGATGCAAGTGACGGTTTTCTCGGTCACCAACCGATAATGGATCAGATCGGCGATAGTGCCGATTTTCAACTGGTGCTTGATCGCAAAGGCTTCCAGGTCAGCTCTACGGGCCATGGTGCCATCGTCATTCATGATTTCGACAATCACGGCCGCCGGTTCAAAGCCGCTCATGCGAGCCAAGTCGCAACCGGCCTCCGTATGCCCCGCACGACTCAGTACGCCACCCGGCTGGGCCTTGAGGGGAAAGATATGCCCCGGTTGCACAATATCTTGGGGCCTGGCATTACTCGACACCGCCACCTGTACCGTCCGGGCGCGGTCGGCCGCAGAGATACCGGTGGTAACACCCTCGGCCGCCTCAATGGATACGGTAAAATTGGTGCCATGGCTCGCCTTGTTGGCATCCACCATCAAGGGCAAATTCAACTGTCGACAGCGATCCTCAGAGAGTGTCAGGCAGATCAGCCCGCGGCCGTGGGTGGCCATAAAATTAATATCTTCCGGGCGAACCATGGTCGCGGCCATAACCAGATCGCCTTCATTTTCACGATCCTCGTCGTCCATGAGAATGACCATTTTCCCCTGGCGRATATCRGYAACCAGTTCTTCGATAGTATTCAATGCCATAATTCGATCTTCTCTAACTGTCCGYTTGTYGCRGTCGTWCTTCGGTTAGGCCTCTGCCGCCTTGTCACCCAACARYAGCCGCTCCAGGTAGCGAGCCACYAAATCAACTTCGAGGTTGAYCCGGCTGCCGGGTACGTAGGTACCCATCACTGTATKCTCSAGTGTATGRGGAACAATATTCAGCTCGAACTCWGCGCCYTCCACACGATTTACCGTWAGGCTGGTGCCATCCACGGTRATGGAKCCCTTGTGGGCAATGTATTTTGCCAGCGAATCGGGGGCMCGCAGACGAAAAYGYTCRGACCGCGCATCGGGGTGGCGGCTCARCACKTCRCCCACCGCGTCCACATGACCGGAAACCAGRTGYCCKCCCAGGCGGCTCGAAGGCGTCAAYGCMCGCTCAAGATTGACMGGYGTRCCCRYTTGCCAGTCACCAATAGTGGTGTTCGCCAGRGTCTCMGAAGACACATCGGCGACATAACCGTCGCCGGGCAATTCTATTACGGTCAGACAAACGCCGTTGGTGGCGATACTGTCACCCAGGCCAATACTTCCGAGATCCAGACCAAAGGTTTTAACCCGCAACCGCAGATCGCCACTGCGGGGCTCACAGACCACGATTTCGCCAACTGCTTCAATAATGCCTGTAAACATAATACCTGCGCCCACCAGCACGCGATTACCAGTCGATCAAGCTCAATTTGTCGTCTTTTACCGGGACGGTGTCGAGGGTTCCGACGTGATCCGCAAATCGTCACCCACCATGCGAACATCCCGTATCTTTAACGGCAATTGCTGACCCATATTATCAAAAGGCAACACCAGCATAGGCCTCGCCAGGCTGCCAAGTAATGTCGGCGCCATGTAAACGATCAGCTCATCTACCAGCCCCTGACTGACAAACGCACCGACGAGCGTCGCTCCGGCTTCCACCAGCACACGATTGCACTCCAGTCCTGCGAGATGTCGCAGCAGGGCTACCAGATCCACGCTGCCATCACCCCTGTCGAGGGCGAGAGATGCCACACCAGGAATTTTTTTCTCTACCGCCGTCACCAGCAATGTCCTGCCACCGTCGGTTAACAGGGCTGCCTCAGGGGGCAAGGGGCTTTTTCCACACACCACCACTCTGAGCGGTTGCCGCATGGCTATCTCGGCTGCATTCTCAAGTCCCAGCTCGGCGGCCCGGACAGTGAGGGATGGATCATCGTGCAACAGCGTACCGCAACCGGTAATAATGGCACAGCTTTGCGCCCGCAGACGCTGCACATCGCTGCGCGCTGCAACACCGGTAATCCACTGGCTTTCGCCACTGGCCATAGCCGTGCGCGCATCCATACTCATGGCCAGTTTAACCGTAACCCAGGGCATGCCGTGCTGGTGACGCTTGATAAAGCCCCGATTGAGTTCCCGTGCCTCATCCTCCAGCACGGGACCATCCACAGTGATACCAGCACGCCGAAGCTTTTCCAGACCGGCACCGGCAACCTCGGGATTGGGGTCCACCATCGCATACACTACCCGAGATATACCCGCCAAAATCAGCGCTTCCACACAGGGCGGGGTACGGCCGTGATGGCTGCACGGCTCAAGTGTGACATACGCCGTGGCACCTTTGGCTGCGGCACCTGCCTGACTCAGAGCATGAATTTCCGCGTGGGGCTCACCGGCTCGCTCATGCCAGCCTTCCCCGATCACCCGATCACCGCTGGCGATGACACAACCCACCATCGGATTGGGCATCGTGGTGTAGCGACCCCGCGCTGCCAGCTGCAGTGCCCTGGCCATCAGGCTCAAATCAAGACGACTGTTCACCGGACTCAGGCACCTTTAATATCAGGCAGGTTTTTTTCCAGCCGATCCAGTTCCGCACGAAATTCACTCAGATCCTGAAAACTGCGATAGACCGAGGCAAATCTGACATAGGCCACTTCATCAAGCTCGCGCAACTGTTCCATCACCTGCTCGCCAATCATTCGGGACGTCACCTCACGCTCCCCGGTAGCGCGGATCTGGTGCTGAATATGGGAAATGGCTGCTTCAATACGCTCAATACTTACTGGCCTTTTTTCCAGCGCACGCAACAACCCCGCCCTCAGCTTGTCTTCGTCAAACGGCTCCCGCACTTCATCACGCTTGATCACTCTTGGCATGAGCAGTTCTGCCACCTCATAGGTGGTAAAGCGCTCCTTGCAGGAGAGGCACTCGCGCCGACGACGTACCTGATCGCCTTCGGCAACCAGCCGGGAGTCAATCACCTTGGTGTCGTCGGCGCTACAGAAAGGACAGTGCATGGGTTTTGCCAATGAATTCGAACAGGCGCAAATGGTACCACATCTTGTCATTGCTACCCGCTCTGTAAAACCGGTCACAGGGACAAAACGACACCTTCAATCAGAACCCAATCAGAAACAAAAAACCCCGCTTGAGCAGGGCTTTTCTGACCATCTGATGGCGGAGGTCATTTAGCCATAGACGGGGAATCTGGCGCAGACCTCCAGCACCTTTTCCTTCACCTGTGGAATCACCTGCTCCGCGGTACCGTTTTCCAGACTGTCCAGCACGTCGCAGATCCAGTGGGTGAGCTGGATACTCTCAGTCTCGGTAAACCCACGGGTAGTAATTGCCGGCGTACCAATCCGAAGCCCCGAGGTAATAAACGGTGAGCGGGGATCATTGGGTACGGCATTCTTGTTGACGGTGATGAAGGCGCGGCCAAGGGCATCGTCGGCATCCTTACCGGTATAATCCTTGCCGATCAGATCCACCAGCATCAGGTGATTTTCAGTGCCCTTGGAGACAATACGGATACCGCGTTCCATAAATGCACCAGCCATGGCCTTGGCATTTTTCACCACCTGCTGCTGGTAGATGCGAAAGTCCTCGGTCATAGCTTCCTTGAAAGACACTGCCTTGGCAGCAATCACATGGCACAGGGGTCCACCCTGACCACCGGGAAATACCGCCGAGTTAATTTTTTTCGCCAGTTCTTCGCTGTTGGTCAGAATGATACCGCCACGGGGACCCCGCAGGGTTTTATGGGTGGTCGAAGTCACCACATCGGCATAGGGCACTGGGCTGGGATAAACGCCTGCGGCCACCAGGCCCGCCACGTGAGCCATATCCACCAGCAGATAAGCGCCCACCTTATCGGCGATCTCGCGAAATTTTGCCCAATCTAGTATCCCTGAATAGGCGGAGAAGCCGGCCACAATCATTTTCGGCTTGTGCTGCAGTGCCAGTGTCTCAACCTGCTGATAATCCAGCAGACCGGTTTCCGAATCCAGGCCGTATTGAATGGCATGGTAAATCTTGCCCGAGAAATTCGGTTTGGCACCATGGGTGAGATGCCCACCGGCATCCAGGCTCATACCGAGGATGGTATCACCCGGCAGGCACAACGCCTGATAGACCGCACTGTTGGCCTGCGAACCGGAATGGGGCTGGACATTGGCATAGCCGGCACCAAATAGCACCTTGACCCGCTCAATGGCCAACTCCTCGGTCTGATCAACAAACTCACAACCACCGTAGTAGCGCTTGTGGGGATAGCCCTCTGCGTACTTGTTGGTGAGCTTGGTGCCCTGAGCGGCCATGACTGCGGGACTGGTGTAATTCTCGGAGGCAATCAGCTCGAGGTGTTCTTCCTGGCGCTGCTCTTCGTGTTGAATGGCAGCCCAGATTTCGGGGTCAAAACTGGCAATGCTGATATCTTTATCGAACATGAATCTCACACTGGTAGCTGGGGGAAAAGAGCATGAATTGTACACAAATCCACCAGCGAATCCCAAGCTAAATACAATGCCTTGGGCGGTATTGGCCGACCGGTAAGATATCACCCTACCCAGCGGCCAATCGTTGTTAACCATCAAGCCATACGGTCAGCAGCCCAGCTTGCAAAGGCCATTTCTTTGACGTTTTGCAATTCTTCCTCTGCCACACCCCAGACAGCATTGGACGTGAGCGGGTCATCGTGAAAAATATACAGCCGGGAGGCCAGCTGATTGAACGGTAGCGAGGACTCACCATAGCGCTCCCCATTGTCCTGGGTTGAGACTTTGATGCCATTGCCCCAGTTTTGCCCACTGTCATTGTTCGGGTTATAGAAATAAACCCGCATTTCTCCAGACTGATCGAGTGCCACACGCAGGATGGTAATGGCATGCCAACCCACGAACCGCGCCGAGCTGTCGGTCACTGCCAACCCCGCCGGCTGAGGGTGAATCACCAACTGGTTGCCATTGTTGAGCGGGTGGTAACAGGCAAAGAAATTGCGCAGAAAACCATCGTAGTCGTGCAGCTTGCCAGTGGCCACGTCGACGGCGATATTAAAACCACGACCCACCCACCAGCCGTGAAACTCCGGATTGATCCAACGATGCGGATCCTCACCACGGTCGGCGCAGAGGCGTCCCATCTGGAGATAAATACGATCAAGGTGTGGCACCAGCAAATTGGAAACCGGATCGCTGTCGATTGGTACAGCTCGTGTCAGATCCACTGGTAACTCTGCGGAATTGATGGACGCCCCTTCAAAGTGCATCAACATGCCATCAAAATGGCCAACCTGATCAATCAGATGCAGCAGGTAGTCGGGGGCATTGAACGACCACATGGAAATCGCCCGCACCGACTGACAGGTGGGGTTGTTGCCCTGCCCGAGACCCAGGGGCTGCCCAAGTACAGAAATGGTCCCGGCCAGCAAGAAGACCCGTGCGGGCAGTGCCTGACCAAAGGCAGCGCTGATCGTGGCGTTGGCATTCTCGGAAAGATCAAGCGATATCTGCCGCCAAAGACCGGGGCCAATCGGCGGAATGAAGAGGACGCCGCGCTCCAGCAACATGGCCAGCCCGTAAACCGCCTGGGCGGTTTCAGGATAGATGGCTTCTTCAATCAGTTGATAGACCAGCTTGCTATAACACTGCAGTGAATCCAGCCCGGTATTGCTAAGACCCAGCGCATCGGGAATCAACTCAACCCGTTCATTTTCCAGCAGCCAGCGCAAAAATGCCGCATGATAATCGGAGACCAGCCCCACATCGTGCATGGCCCGGGCAAACCCTCGGGCTTCCTGTTGCAGGGCATTGAAATCCATCGCGGCAAGATAGGCCCGATAGTGGGGTATTCCAAGATCATCCAGGCTGGTCTTGGTGGGTCCGAACAATGCCGAGATCAACCGGTCTGCTCCGAGGCGGGCATCACCGAGGCTGTAATCGCCCCTGGCCAACGTAATCGCGATCTGGGTGATCATGGCTTTGACATGTCCGACCTGGATCGGGCGCTGGCCGAGAATACGCCAGATTTCATCGGTGAGGTTGCCCAGAATATCCTCGTAGCCGACGTGCTCCACCAGAAAATGCAACAGATCATTAACCACCCGAGTCATCTCCGGCTGGTTCTGGCGTTCCGCCTCGGAAGCTCCAGCAGAAAATACTTTGCTCAGGTTATGGGCCAGTACCTGGGAGAGGAAATGGTGGGCCTGCTCTGCTGAAAATCCGGCACGGACATAACTGCCATTGGCCACTGACAACGCCCGCAACTGGCTGAGACATTCAATTACAAGCGTCTGCCGGTCACCCAGCTCGAAGGTATTGGCCACCAGACCGGCCAGCAGGGTTTTCGGGTCCTGCCAGTCGGTGCCCAAAAACACCCCGGCGCGGTCGAGTCTGGGTGCCCACAGATAGAGCCGCTCAATACCCCCCGGCTGCATCATCAACCGACGACAGAGCTCGAGCACCTGCGGCGTCGCCGCCGGTTTCGCGAACTCCCGACTGCGCTCCAGCCGGCCAACTGCCTGCTCCAGGGAGTTTTCAATCACGTCAGCCAGCTCACCTGAGCTGGCCACAGGGTCCGTTTCCGGGGAAACCTCAGACATAAAAATCCAGTTCTTCCTGATGCTTCAGCAAATCACGCATCCTGTAGGGCTCCGCGCCGAAGAAATATACCAGCCCCCAGTGCGTACCGAATGCCGAACGCTTGGTGACCTTGTTTTCCTGCGGGGCCTGCAACTCATGGAACTCGAAGTACTCATGTTGCTCCGTCTCTTCCGGAATACGCAATTCACTCACGACCCGACGGCGCGGATAGACCCCGAAACACCCGGCATGGCCTTTGGCGTCCACCACCTCTTTGGGGAAAAATGCCGTAATTTCCTCTTCCGTGGTGTGCGGATCAAATGCCAGCACCATGCCCTGATAGGCGTTAAAGCCATAGGCCCGTTCAAGCAATTCAAACACTTTAAAGCCTGGCGGACGATAAGCCACCTCACCAAAGTACATTTTACCGTCTTTGGTGACAAAATATTCTGGGTGAATGAAACCGAAATCAATATCAAATGTTTCAATCAGTTTTTCTATTTCTTCCTCAATGCGGGGTCGCCATTTCTCCAGCTCGGGGGAGGCCGGCACAAACACCGAGTAACCGAGGGTGACGTATTCGGAAATATTCAGAAAACGGATTTTACGGTCATGAATCCACGCTTCCACGGCGAATTCCCAGCCATCCAGATGGCTTTCCATCAAAAACGGGAACTCGTCTTCAGGAATAGCCTGGACATCATCGGGGGTTCTGACGACTCGATGGCCGAGACAGCCGGCCTTGTCAAAGGCCTTCAGGTGAATCGGATCATTGGGGTCGCCATCCAGCTTAAGCAGGGCCTGATTGACGCGCTTAAGAAAATGAATGACATCCGATTTGTCATGGGCTTCTTCAAAAATACCGACACGGATACCACCCAGTTGCGCACGACGCTTCATCAGCGCCTTGTCGCGAAACAGCAAAGACTGCCCCATCAAACGGGGATTGTTCATCAACACCGCATTGATCGCACCAGCCCATTCCACCGTTTCCTCGAACAGTGGGATGGCGACATCTACGCCCTCATCCTGCAAGGTCTGCGCAATTTCCATGGAGCGATCATTCAGCCGCTCAAAGTTCCAGGGAATATAGGGAATACTGTGCTTTGTCGCATATTCCTCCGCCCACGGCGGAGCTATGACCACGTAACGCCTGTCCATCCTGTCCACAGCGTCAATAGCATTTAGCGACCAGCCCAGCAAGGCAACATAGCCTTTTTCCTGATTCTTTGCTGACATAAATAAACCTCCGGATAACACCTGTTTCTGTGCCTTCTTTTCATCATAAAAGTGAATTAACGACGCTTGATAACCAGTAAAACCTAGTCAAAGGAAAGGCACTTCAGAGGCCAGTGTGGCCTATTTTGGGGTTAAAGATCAAATAAGCGGCTTTATGGAAATTGCAATAGAAACACGGAATTAGTGACGATTAAGCACCGCTGGACAGCCGTCGACAGAGCTCGGCACAGCTGGATAATCAGGATAAAAGTTTATTGCCAAAACGCCTGTCAGCGAGGCCATACCAACCGCTCACATGTTGCGTCGATACAATCCGCCAACACGGTACAAGGCCCCACTCATCTGCCCGAGGGAACAGCATTTGGCGGCATCCATCAGGCAGGCGAAGGAATTGCCTCGCTGCAGCACGACCCGTTGCAACGCATCCAGGGCGATGGGGGATTGCCCGCTGTGCAGTGTCTGGTAGGCCTTAAGATTATCGACCTGCTGCTGCTTTTCGGCAGCGTCGGAGCGGGCCAGCTCGCGGCCATCAATGGTTTCCTCTGTACCGGCTTCCGGCAAATACGTATTGACCCCGATCAACGGCAGGGAGCCGTCGTGCTTGCGGTGTTCATAATACAGACTCTCTTCCTGGATCTTGCCGCGCTGGTACATGGTGTCCATGGCTCCCAGCACACCACCGCGCTCGGAGATTTTTTCAAATTCGCTGTAGACAGCCTCCTCAACCAGATCTGTCAGCTGATCGACAATAAAAGAGCCCTGCCAGGGGTTTTCACAGATATTCAGGCCAAACTCCCGGTTGATGATCAACTGAATCGCCACAGCCCTTCGCACAGACTCCGTGGTCGGGGTGGTGATGGCCTCGTCGTAGGCGTTGGTGTGCAGGCTGTTGGTGTTGTCGAAAATCGCGTAAAGCGCCTGCAACGTGGTGCGAATGTCGTTGAAACTCATCTCCTGGGCGTGCAGGCTGCGACCGGAGGTCTGAATATGGTACTTCAACATTTGGCTGCGCGGGCTGGCGTCGTAGCGCTCCTTCATGGCCCGCGCCCAAATGCGCCGTGCCACCCGGCCCATCACCGTGTACTCCGGATCCATGCCGTTGGAAAAGAAGAAGCTGAAGTTGGGTACGAAATCGTCCACTTTCATACCCCGGGACAGGTAGTACTCCACCAGGGTAAACCCGTTGGACAGGGTAAACGCCAGTTGGGAAATCGGGTTGGCCCCCGCCTCGGCAATGTGATACCCACTCACCGACACGCTGTAATAGTTGCGAACATTGTGTTCGATGAAAAAAGCCTGCATGTCGCCCATCATGGTCAGGGCAAAACTGGTGGAAAAAATACAGGTATTCTGGGCCTGGTCCTCCTTGAGGATATCCGCCTGCACGGTGCCTCGCACTGACGCCAGGGTTTCGGCACGGATGCGAGCGTAGGTGTCGGCATCCACCAGCTTGTCGCCACTGATACCCAGCAGCGCCAGCCCCAGACCGTTGTGCCCCTCCGGCAGCTCACCGGCATATTGCGGGCACGGCTTGTCGCCGAACCAGGCGTCGATTTTTTTCTTTGCCTCATCCCAACCATTGTTTTCGGTGAGGTATTTTTCCACCTGCTGGTCGATGGCGGTATTCATGAAGAACGCCAGAATGATCGGTGCCGGGCCGTTGATGGTCATGGAGACAGAGGCAGACGGCGAACAGAGATCAAAACCCGAATAGAGTTTTTTCATGTCATCGAGAGTCGCCACAGACACACCGGAATTGCCCACCTTCCCCCAGATATCCGGACGCGGGTCCGGGTCGGCACCATAGAGCGTCACTGAATCAAAGGCAGTGGACAGCCGGGTCGCCGACTGCCCCCGGGACAGATAGTGAAAGCGCCGGTTGGTTCGCTCCGGCGTGCCTTCACCGGCAAACATCCGGGTGGGATCCTCCCCGGCGCGGCGATAGGGAAACACCCCCGCCGTGTAGGGGTAACTGCCGGGCAGGTTCTCCGCCAACAGAAAGCTGAGCTGCTTCCCCCAATCGAGATACTGGGGGGCAGCTATTTTTGGAATCCGGAGGTGACTGAGGGATTCCACATAGTTTTCACCAACAATGTTCCGGCCGCGCACCTGATAGCAATATTCCCGCTGCTCCACACCGGCTTTGCGCTCTGGCCACTCCTGCAACAGGCGGATCGACTCGCTGCTCAGATCACCGATGGCATTCTGATAACCTCGTCGCAGGGCACACAGCGTTTTGTCACTCTCAGCGTCGCTGAGGGCCGCTACCGGGTAAAGCTCCAACGGTTCCGGCAACAGTGGGTCACCCAGGGATGCCAACACCTGATAATGCTGAAACGCACTGGCGGCAAGCGCTGCCTGTTGGTCATTGTGCGTCTTGATCTGGCGGCCACTCTCACTGATTTCCGCCAGGTAGCGCACCCGGTTGCCGGGGATCAGCGCCACTGACCGCGGCGCAGCATCACCATCAACGCCGGGCGGCATCCAGAGGTTTTCATCCAGAGCCTTCTTTTCCACCAACAGGCGACACAGGTGATAAAAGGCATTGTTCAGACCGGGGTCGTTGAACTGGCTGGCAATGGTCGGGTATACCGGAATCTGCTCCGCAGTCACGGCGAAGGCATTGTGATTGCGTTGCCACTGTTTGCGGATATCCCGGAGGGCATCTTCAGCGCCGCGCTTGTCATATTTGTTGAGAATCACCATGTCGGCGTAATCGATCATGTCGATCTTTTCCAGCTGGCTCGCCGCACCGAAGTCGCTGGTCATAATATAGAGAGAGAAATCCACCAGATCGACAATCTCGGAATCGCTCTGGCCGATACCGGCAGTCTCCACCAGCACCAGATCGTATCCGAGGGATTTCAGGAACAGGGTGACATCACCGAGCATTTCGCTGGTGGCCAGATGCTGGCGGCGAGTGGCCATGGAGCGCATGTAAATCTGCGGTGACGACAAGCTGTTCATGCGAATGCGGTCACCGAGCAGCGCCCCCCCGGTGCGACGACGGGTCGGATCCACCGCCAATACGGCGATGCGCATGTCCGGGCGCTGCAACAGAAAACGGCTCAGCAGCTCATCCACAGTACTGCTTTTACCCGCGCCGCCGGTGCCGGTCACACCCACCACGGGGGTTTTGCCGGCAGCAAGCTGCCAGGTCTTTTTCAACCGCGTCAGTTCAACAGGGGCAATGGCGCCCTCCTCGATGGCAGAGATCATCTGCGCCACGGCAATGTCATCATCCAGCGAAGGCTGCTTCGGATAGGGGCTGGGACGGCGGGCCCGATGGGCTCGGCCCACCAGGTCATCAATCATACCGGTCAGGCCCAAGGTCATACCATCAGCCGGGTGATAGATTCGGTTGACACCCTCGGACTGAAGCTGGGCAATTTCATCTTCGGTTATGGTGCCGCCACCCCCACCGAAAACCTGAATGTGCGCGGCATTATTCTCGCGCAACAGTTCCAGCATATAACGGAAATACTCCATGTGGCCGCCCTGATAGGAGCTGATGGCGATGGCATCGGCATCCTCCTGGATCGCCGCCCGTACCACCTCGTCGACACTGCGGTTGTGGCCGAGATGCACCACCTCCACGCCGCCGCCCTGAATCAACCGGCGCATCACATTGATCGCGGCATCGTGGCCATCGAACAGCGAAGTGGCCGTCACAATCCGCAACGGCGTAGCATCAACCTTCGGACGCGCAGGGTTATCACGCATTGCTTCTGTCACAGTCACCTCCTTTTACAAGACCGGATACACAGGGTCGGCGGGAGCAGCCACCGCCTGCCAGGTTCACGGCCTTTAATTATAGGCATTCAGTATCGAACATCTGCCGAATGAATCGATGCTGACATATTGTCCGACAATATGTCAATTTAGGAAACTCTGCTATTCTTCTGCCACTATTAACAGACCGCCAGCAACGGATCACCCATCATGGCCCAACCCGTCAACTTTGGCCCCCTGGCCCACCAGCCCGCCTACCGGCTGGTCAGTGAGAAAATCCGCCACGCCATTATTTCCGGCGACATTGAAGCGGGGGAACTGCTGCCCACCGAAACCGATCTGGCCGAACAATTCGGCGTCACCCGCTCCACCGTGAGGGAGGCGATCCGGCTGCTGGAACACGTCGGTATTCTGGGGCGCGCAGACCGCAAACGGTTGGTGGTGACGAGACCCGGTACCGAGGCCGTCGGTCGCTCCGTCAGCTCCGCCATGCTGATGCACCAGGTGACTTTCGAAGAACTGTGGCAAGTGGCCATGGGGCTGGAGCCGCTGGCGGGCAAACTGGCGTGCCTGTCTGCCACTGACGCCGAGAAACAGTTACTGGCGGACAACCTGGCACGCACCCGCGAGGTGATGGCCGATCACGATGCACTGCTGGAAGCAGAAATCGACTTTCACAACCTGGTGGCGCAGGCCACCCACAACAGCGCCCTGCTGCTGGCGCGCGCCCCTCTCAACGAACTGTTCTACCCCGCCTGGGGCGCCGTGATTCGCGCCCTGTCACCGGGTGAACGCATCCTGGTCGCCCATCAACATGTCTACGATGCCATCTGTGCGGGCGACCAGGAAAAAGCAGAAGAGTGGATGGAAAAACACATGCGTGACTTCCGTCGCGGTATTGAAATGGGCAACCTGGGATTTGATAAACCGGTACGGGGCCAGGTAAAACCGCCCCAAAGCTGACAGACATCCTACGCCAAATGATGATGCGAACTGCGAAGCCTCTTCGGGTTAAAAATACCGGCCATTGGTTGTCTATCTATAATTATTGGTGCCAACACTGGATCGCACCTGCAACCACTATACTGTCAGGGCGTCGTTGCAGCCTGACTTGGCATTGCCCGCCTTGATCCCTAGAGGAGAGTAAAATGTTTTTATCGTTATTGGGCATCACCTTTGCGGTTTCACTGGTCGTGTGTTTTGTCGTTTCAAAATTATTTGCAAGGCCTATCAAAGGGATACTTGAGCGAATAGTTGCCAACGATATCGCCTATGCCTGGACTACCTATCTGAAATTTGCCGTCTATGTGGTAGGTATCTCCGGCGGTGTTCGCATTCACTACCTTGAAAACTTCCTGCGAGAGCCCACGGAACATTTCACCCCCCCCTGCGTTGACCTCTGATCGCTGGGTGCTGGAGATCTACCGAACCATTATCGAGTCATTGCAATCCATTGCATGGATGCTGCTCGTATTTTTTGTATTCGCTTTAATTGCCTACGTCATCGTTCGTGTATTCGGGCAACGTTCAAAAAATCAGGTTTCTACCGATGATCAAACTGAACTATAACTAGTATTACTGAGTGTGTTCGGCACTGGACACGGAAAAGCGCTATCTGTTCAGTACCGGTTACTGAAGCGTTAGCTGTATCACGACAAACCTTCCATTCAAGAATGAGGTATTTAACATGGCAATGGGATCAACAAGCACAATAAAAATAATTGGTATTATCCTTCTGGTTGTGGGTGCCGGACTGGCGCTCTGGGGGTATCAACTGTCGGAGTCTATCGGTTCGGAAATAACCCAGGCTGTCACAGGATCGGAGACGGATAAGGTCATGACGCTCTACATTGCCGGTGCTGTCAGTTTTGTTGTGGGCTTATACCTTTTCATTAAAAATTAATACGGGAGGCAACTATGGATATCATTAGCTTAATCATCTTTTTAGCCGTAGGTGCATTGGCCGGCTGGCTTGCTGGCAACATCGTAAAGGGAAGTGGATTTGGCGTCGTAGCCAACATTATTGTGGGCATTATCGGTGCTGTACTGGGTGGATTTTTGTTCGGACTGCTCGGCATAACAACAGGCGGCCTGATAGGCTCTATCATTATGGCCACCATTGGCGCTGTTATTCTGTTATATATCGTCAGCATCGTTAAAAAAGCCTGACTTGTTCTGACAAACCTGACAACAGGATGGGTAAACAGATTGCCATTGATGTCGCTGACAGCATCCAGCAAGATTAACCGAGGAACATCACAAAAGGAGGTAATTCCGATGGCAAGGCAACCCGCCAAAATTAAAATCAGGAAGTAATCGTCCAGCTGACTATTCGAGCCTGTGTAAACAGGTTCGAATTCCCAACGTGAGAACATAACCATGGACTGGAGCACACTTCTTGTCGGGGCGCTCATTGGCGGCCTGACCAGTTACGCCGTAGACAAACTCCTGACATTTATCGAAAACCAGACGTTCATCCGGCTCGCTTACAAGGGAGAATTCTATTCATACCGCTACGCCACCACAGATGCCGACAAGCTCGTTTCCCACCGGTGGAAAATTGCACGAAAATTAAACGGCTCCATCGGCGTGACAATTGAGGAGCTCAATCATGAAAACCCCTTCAAATATAAAGGCGCTATCAGGGTAAAAGACCGGTTTATCTATGTACATCTGCGCGGGATAAACCACTCCGAGGAAATGTTCTATATCTTTCCGGAACCCATAGACAAGAAAATTACCGCGATTCAGGGTGTGCTGGTGGCCATCTCCATGGATGGCAAGCCCTGGTCAGGCAACGAAGTTCTGGTGAGCGAGCCCATCTCGCCACAAAAAGCCGTAAAGTTACTGGCTGAATACACGTAGACAGCCAATGCGAATACCACCTCTTTTCAGCCTTGGGGTATCGGGGCAGCAATCACTTTATTCGCCCATCCCGAAAGTTGGCATCCGATGCTGGCAAACAGAGTGAAGGCATTAACTGGGGATGGTTACGAATCCTTTAACTCCCGGCGCAACATTTCCAGCGCCTCTTGCATCAGTTCCGGCTCCAACAACGGTACTGAAATATCTACACCCCTGGCCAGCTCCTCGGTCACCACTTTCAGGGCCTCGACACGAGCAAACCATTTTCGATTGCCGGGAATCAGGTGCCAGGGGGAGAACTCTGTTGAGGTTTTATCCAGCAATTCCTGAAATGCCTGTTGATAATCATGCCAGCGGTGCCAGTTACGAATATCTTCGCTGGTAATTTTCCAGTGCTTGCGTGGATTGCGCAGGCGTTCTTCAAAACGTCGCGTTTGCTCAATTTTGCTAATCACCGGTAACAGCTTGACGACCGGCACGCCATCGTCGTGAAGCATCCGCTCAAAGTCATTGATCTCGGCATAGGCTCGTTGCCAGGCGGATTTACTGCAATAGCCCTCTATACGCTCCACCAGCACCCGGCCGTACCAGGAGCGATCGAAGATCGCAATGGAACCCGACGAGGGCAGTCGCCGCCAGAAGCGTTGCAGATAGTGCTGTCGGAGCTCCTCCGCACTGGGGGCACCGATCGGCCAGACCTGCACACCCCGCACATCCAGTGGTTGCGTGAGTCGGCGAATAATACCGCCCTTGCCGGCACAGTCCGTCCCCTCAAGCACGATCACGGCACGTCTGCCCTGGGTGTAATAGGCCAGCTGGATTTGCAGCATCTTTTCCTGCAACTTGCCCAGCAGGTGTTTGTATTCGTCCTTGTCCCTGAGCGCCTGATCCGGATCAACTTCACTGAGCTGGATGCCGCCAGCCACAGGGTCAATCGGCGTCCTCATCGGTCTGTCTTTTTTGCGTTCTACGGCCATGGTGGGGTTCACCTGCAGTTCGGGGCTTTGAATTTACTGGTGGTATGCCACATGCCGAAATCAGAGCATCGCTGACGTTCGACAATTTGCACAACAATTCCACGCTCAATTGCAGGCACCGGTTCATTCCTGCCAACCGGCGCCCACCAGCATCCTATGTTCTTTGTAGCCGAAACCGGCAGGCCGGGCAACGATCAATGGCTCTGACCCTGAATTTCCTGCCCCTGAACATCCAAAGTTTCAAGCCATGTTCCGGCATTCACCGGACTTCAACAACTGGACGAGTTCCACCATGCCCCCTTCTACCATGCAGGAATTGCAGTCGGCCATCTCGGAACTGGATCAGGCGATTTTCAGCCACGAACAGTGGTACAAAAGTCTGTTGCGCATCCTCATTTCAAGGGTGCCGGCGAATCCGGTGGACCTGAGGCCGGATGCGCACCAGCACTGTCGCTTTGGGCAGTGGTTTGGGAACGTCTCCACAGTCATACTCCGGGATCATCCTGCCTTTATTTCACTCGGCGATTCTGGACCTCGATCACTTCAAGCAGGTCAATGTCGCATACGGTCATCTCGCCGGCGACAAGGTGCTCATCTCGACCATGCAATGCCTGCAGGCTATTCTCCGGCCATACGACCGGATATACCGCTATGGAGGAGAGGAGTTCCTTCTTGCATGCCTGGCACAACGCCGGATGAGGCGCGGGAAGTGGCGGGGCGGATGTGTCATGCTGTCGCCGCCCAACGAATCCAGCCCGACGGCTCCAATGAGATTCTACAGGTCACTGCGTCACTGGGTCTCGCCATGCTCGATCCATCCCGATCCGTTGAAGCGTCCATAGAGTCTGCCGACAAGACAATGTATAAGGCAAAAAAATCGGGGCGCAATCGCATGGTGACAGAATATTGAGTATATCCCCCCAGCAGGCAGGGCCCCACAGGAAGAACCTGGCGGGGTGCTTCTGACCCGTTTCAGTTTCCGCTACAATCCACACACTTGATATGGCCTGTTCGCTGATTCTCCACAGGAGACATAAACGGCTCCGCCCCTGCCGGGTTTAACAACCCGATCGGCACTGACAGGCATCACTCTTTAAACAAAAACTCAGGCAAGCATTCCATGGCCCAATATGTATACACCATGAACCGGGTAGGCAAAGTCGTTCCGCCCAAACGCCAGATCCTCAAGGATATCTCCCTGTCCTTTTTCCCGGGCGCCAAGATCGGCGTACTCGGCCTGAATGGTTCAGGCAAATCCACCCTGCTGAAAATCATGGCCGGGCTCGACACCGACATTCAGGGGGAGGCGCGGCCGATGCCCGGCATCAAGGTGGGTTACCTGCCGCAGGAGCCGCAACTGGATCCTGCCAAGGATGTGCGCGGCAACGTTGAAGACGGTGTCCGGGAAGCGGTGGATGCCCTGAAGGCACTGGACGAACTGTACGCCGCCTATGCCGAACCGGATGCGGATTTCGACAAGCTGGCCAAGCGCCAGGGCGAGCTTGAAAACATTATCGAGACCTGGGACGCCCACAATCTGAATCACACCCTGGAAGTGGCGGCCGATGCCCTCCGCCTGCCGCCCTGGGAGGCCGATGTCAGCAAACTGTCCGGCGGTGAAAAACGTCGGGTGGCCCTGTGCCGTCTGCTGTTGTCAAAACCCGACATGCTGCTGCTCGACGAGCCCACCAACCACCTGGATGCCGAGTCGGTGTTCTGGCTGGAGAAATTCCTCGAGGAATTTTCCGGCACGGTGGTGGCCGTCACCCACGACCGCTATTTCCTCGACAATGTGGCGGGCTGGATTCTCGAGCTGGACCGCGGGCACGGAATTCCCTACGAGGGAAATTACAGCGCCTGGCTGGAGGCCAAGGAAAAACGGCTGGAGACTGAGCAGAAGCAGGAAGATGCCCGCCAGCGCACCATCAAAAACGAACTGGAATGGGTACGACAGAATCCGAAAGGTCGCCACGCCAAGAACAAGGCCCGTCTGTCCCGCTTCGAGGAGATGAGCTCCCAAGAGTTCCAGGCCCGCAACGAAACCAACGAAATCTACATTCCACCCGGCCCCCGTCTCGGCGACAAGGTTATTGAACTGGAAAATGTCTGCAAGCGGTTTGGCGACCAGCTGCTGATTGACAATCTGACGCTCAGTGTTCCGAAGGGCGCAATTGTGGGTATTGTCGGTGGCAACGGTGCCGGTAAATCGACCCTGTTCCGGATGATCTCCGGCAGCGAACAGCCCGACAGCGGCACCATAACATTGGGTGATTCGGTGAACCTTGCCTTTGTGGAACAGAGCCGGGAAAACCTGGATGACAACAAGACCGTCTGGGAGGCGATTTCCGACGGACAGGATATCCTGCAGATCGGCAACTACCAGGTGCCATCGCGGGCCTATCTCGGCCGCTTCAACTTTAAGGGCAGCGACCAGCAAAAGCGGGTCGGCGAACTGTCCGGCGGGGAGCGCGGTCGCCTGCATCTGGCGGACACCCTGAAACAGGGCGCCAACGTGCTGCTGCTCGATGAGCCTTCAAACGACCTCGACATCGAAACCCTGCGGGCGCTCGAAGAGGCGATTCAGAACTTCCCCGGCTGCGTGCTGGTGATCTCTCACGATCGCTGGTTCCTCGACCGGGTGGCCACCCATATCCTGGCCTACGAAGGGGACAGCGAAGTGGTGTTCTTCGAGGGCGATTACACCGAGTACCACGAAGATCTCATCAAGCGCAAAGGACAGGATGCCCAACCCAGGCGACTGAAATACAAGCGTCTGAAAACCTGATCCCAACCCCCATTAGCTGGTCTGCGGGGGTTCCTTCCAGCCCTTCCAGCCCTTCCAGCGCTTCGGGGTCACCCGAGGCGCTGTAGTTGTTTTCGGCAGGGTTTTATTGCCGACAGCCGACAAAGCCCCTATTCTAAAACGCTTCGCCAATCCGGCTCATTGAGAAACAGGGGAACATCATGGGCGTGTTCAGTTTTATTGTGCTCGGCCTGCTGGTGCTTGGCATCGGCTACGGCATCGTCATCTACAACAATCTGGTAGCCCTGAAGCATCGGGTCGCCCAGGCCTGGTCAAATATTGATGTGCTACTGAAACAGCGCTTCGAGGAATTGCCGAAGTTGGTGGAAACCTGCAAGCAGTACATGCAATACGAGCAGACCACACTGGAGCAGGTCATCAGCGCCCGCAACCAGGTAGCCACGGCGGCACAGGATGGCGACATGCAGGCGCTGGGCATTGCCGAAACAGCCCTGCGCAAGGGACTGGGCCAACTGTTTGCGCTCGCGGAAAACTATCCGGAGTTGAAGGCCAATGACTCATTCCGTCATCTCCAGCTGCGGATCTCCGATCTCGAAAACGCTATCGCCGACCGCCGTGAACTCTACAACGAAGTAGTAAATCAGAACAATATCCGCATCGAACAGTTTCCGGACAGACTGATTGCCGGTTTTTTCAAGTTTGGCCCACACGATCTGCTGCGATTCAGCGAAGCCCAGATTGCCGATGTGGACATCAAGGGACTGTTCCATTCGTGATATGGGGGTCCACTATCCCCCACAATGCCTTGCTGGTGTCAGGCTGATACCGCGTGACCATTAACAGCCTGTTTTGTGCCGAGTGCGTGGCAAACCTCTCCACAGGGAAGTTTGCCACGTGGTTAACACTGGTTATCGCAGTTTCGCTGTTCTGCTTGTGGAAAAGCTATCACCTGCTGAAACGCGCCCGGCTGGTGGAAGACATGCCCACCTCAAAAATCCGCTCTGCCAGCCAGGGTTACATAGAACTGATTGGCGTGGCCACCCGGCAGGGCCATCCGCAATTGGCACCATTGAGCAGTACCCTGTGTCTTTGGTGGCGCTACACAATCGAGAAATATCAAAGTACCGGCAGATCCAGCCGCTGGAGCACGGTTGAGAAGCGCGCCTCGAGCCGACCTTTTTATCTGCAGGACACCACCGGTATTTGCCGGGTAGATCCGGCGGGTGGCGATATCAGCACCCAACACCGGCAGGTCTGGTATGGCAATACCCGCCGCCCGATTGGCATCCCGAAACCCGCACAACTCAACAGCGGCTTCTTCAGTCTCAATCGTGCCATTTCATTTGGCAGCCGGTATCGCTACACGGAATATCTGATCATGGAGGGCGACCCGCTTTATACGCTGGGGCATTTCACGACGGATAGTACGGGCCAGAGAACGCTTTCCGCAGACCAGCTGGCCGGTGATATTCTCAGAAACTGGAAGACGGATTTTCCGGCTTTGTTGACGAAATTTGATCACAACAGTGACGGAGAACTTGACCTGAAAGAATGGCAATTGGTTCGGAAAGCCGCTCTGGGGAAAGCGCACGAGCAACAGGCGGTGGCCGCAGGCGAACCACCCGATCACTTGTTGAGCCAGCCGGAACACAGCGGCTTGCCCTTTATCGTCAGCAGTGCGGAACAGACCCACCTGAGCAGAGGTTTTCGCCGGGGCGCGCTAGCCTACGCAGTGGGGTTTCTGTTGGCGGGGGCGCTGGCCACCTGGCTGATGACCAACCGTTTAATCGGTTAACTCTAATAAAATATTGCCAGCCAGATCGTTTCGGTATCGGGATCAGTCCAGGCAACACGGTGTTTGCGGTGTGCCGGAATGGCGGCAAAATCGCCCACTTCCATGTCCATTCGGTCACCATTGTCGAACTCCAGCACACCTTTCCCCTGAATAATCACCACCAGTTCATTTTCCGGTTGGTCATACCAGAAACCCTCCGGGGAACTCTGCCCCCTGGACACAATCCGCTGGATGCGAGTGAAGTCGGTAACAATCACGTCTTCAAAAAGCTCACCCAGTGTCAACACAGGAATGTTCGAAAACAGGTTACCGACCATCACCTCGCTGTTGGTAGCCATCAAAGCCTCCCGTCACGTATTAACCGGCGGCGAACCCACCAGCGATAAAGTTTGCTCAGGATCGGACGCACCAATGGCAACCCGATCAGCCAACCGACAGGCTTCAACAGCGGAATCCTCGCCATCAGCAACCAGTAGGCATCTATCTCTGAAAAGATATTGCCCTCTCCATCCTGCACATGCAACTCGGTGAGGGCTTTTCGAGGATCAATACCCGCCTCCCGCAATCGAGCTTCTGCACCCGTGATATCCACCCAGCAGACATTGTCGCCCTCGCCGGCCAGCTTTTCATAGGTACGGCGATCTCTTACGCAAATGGGGCAGCCACCGTCGTAGAATACCGTGAGTCTCCCCGAGGGAGATTCGGCCCGATCAACCATCCACAGCTACCGCTTGACTGGACTCCATGTCCAGGGAACTCATTGATCTGACCCAGGGCTCAACGCCGGGATACTGCCTGGCGATGGCCCGCCAGGCCTCCCGCGCCTTGGCCGGACTCTCAAAAGTGCCCCAGACCAGCAATTGCCAGTGCTGTTTCTCGCTATAGGACTGAAACTGCTGTACCCCCAGGTCACCCAGGCGATGTCGCTCAACAAATAGTCTGATCTGGGCGGGATCCTTGAAAGCCGCAAGTTGCAGGGTATACGCCGGCTTTTTGGCATCAATGGACAAGTCACCTCCGATATCGTCCCCCAGTGCATAAGCGACCGGTTCTGCGACAGAGGATTGAGGCGCTGATGCAGGTGAGGGCGAAGTCTTTCTTGCCACGACTGAGGGTACCAGCTCGGGGACACGGGGCGGCCGCTCCCTCAGCTTACGCTCTGCCAGTGTAAAGGACTGCGACTCGGAGATCACCGGCGTGCTGTCAAGCCCCGGTAATTGGTTTCGCCAGCGCTGACTGGGCGGAGAAACAACCTGCAGATTGCGCGGCCGGTCGCGCTCGGAAGATGGGCTGACGTCCTGTCCATCGACAACTGTCGCATCGCCTACTACCGCCACTGTTGATGTGGCAACCGCCCGACCGTTCCTGATTTCGCGCATCTGACAGGACCAGTCATCACTTTGCCTGGCACCACTACACACCCAGCCGATGTAGTTATCCCTGTCTTCATTTGTATCGGAGCCGGCACAGCCGGCAATCAGCGCGCCGACTACAATCAGACCAAAGACTCTTCTCTCCATTCCCCAATAGACTCCATCAATCCGGACCGCTAGAGCGTCAGAGCTAGATACCCATTTTCCCGAGTGAGTCCAGCAGTTGACGCACGACGCCTGCCAGTCGGGGGTGGTCGAGATCAAATTCACCGGCTTTTCGCTCAAGTTGTTCCCGCAACGATTCGTGGTGTGGCTCTTTTTCGAGATCCCCCTGGGCAATGAGGATCATGTCAGACATCAGATGTCCCAGCATATCCCGGTCTTCAGGATCCAGTGTCTTTGCCTTTTCCAGCTCGTTGTGCAGCGTGGTCAGTTGGTCACGCAAGTCATCATTTTCATTGGACATGGTCAATACTCCTCCGGACACAGAACCGCGGCGGTTCTTGTGAGTTTTTGGTTTCTATCAATCCTGAATCAAGTACTCGTCGTCGGCAAGCAGACATATTGATATCCGCTCTATACGGAGACCAAAAAACAAGCATCATAGTAGCGCCAAATCGACTTTTCTGGCACAGCATTTGCGAAACCTTATCTGAACGCCTTATTAAAGGCGAAAAAACAAAAAATCGCTCTATTCTGATGCATTCGCACCGGTATGAGCCAAAATATTGCACACTTTTAGTGCAATACCGTGAGGGATTAATTATGTTCAGGTCTGTAAGACACCGCACCACCCTGTATGCACTGTTATTAAGCTTGCTTGCACCGACTATGGGTCACACAGAGACCGTTAATGGTGCAAATACGGCATGGATTCTGACCGCCACTGCGCTGGTGCTGTTCATGACAATTCCCGGTCTGTCACTTTTTTACGCCGGGCTGGTAAGGGCCAAAAACGTGCTGTCGATATTAATGCAGTGCTTTGCCATTACCTGTGCGGCCTCACTGATATGGTTGATCTGTGGCTATAGCCTGGCTTTCGGTGATGGCGGCTCAATGAATGCCTGGATTGGCAACTTGCAAAATGTCATGCTGGCTGGTGTAACGAAGGATAGTCTGGCCGGAGATATTCCCGAGACTGTATTCTTCATGTTTCAAATGACCTTCGCCATTATCACCCCGGCACTGATTGTCGGTGGTTTTGCGGAGCGTATGCGCTTTTCGGCAGTCATGCTGTTCAGCTGCCTCTGGCTGCTGGTGGTCTACGTGCCGATTACCCACTGGGTGTGGGGTGGTGGCTGGCTGGGTGAGATGGGTCTGCTGGATTTCGCCGGTGGCACGGTGGTGCATATTACTGCAGGGGTTGCCGCGCTGGTGACGGCGATCGTACTGGGTCGCCGCCGTGGCTTCCAGCAACAGCCAATGATGCCCCACAACCTGACCATGACTGTTACCGGGGCAGGTATGCTCTGGGTTGGCTGGTTTGGCTTTAATGGCGGTTCGGCTCTCGCTGCCAACGGCGACGCGGGTATGGCCATGTTGGTAACCCACATCTCCGCTGCCACTGGTTCACTGGCCTGGATGATGATGGAGTGGATCAAACACGGCAAACCTTCGGTACTGGGTATCGTCACAGGTATGGTGGCGGGTCTCGGCACCATCACCCCGGCATCGGGCTTTGTCGGCCCCGGCGGTGCAGTGCTGATCGGCTTCAGCGCCGGTATTATCTGCTATTTTGCAACCCAGATGCTCAAACTGCGTTTCCGGATTGACGACTCACTCGACGTCTTTCCGGTACACGGCATCGGCGGGATCCTCGGCACCCTGCTGGCCGGGATATTCATCTCCGCCGATCTCGGCGTCTTCAGCGGTCAGGGCTATGCCGAGGGCATGGCGATGGATTCCCAGCTGAAAGTCCAGTTTATCGGGGTACTCAGTACGCTTGCCTATACTGCCGTACTGACTTTTGTATTGTTGAAACTGGTTAACCTGATGGTTGGCCTGAGAGTAGACGACGAGCAGGAAACCCAGGGGCTGGATATCTCCCAGCACGATGAGAGGGGTTACGATATCTGAGTAGTTGCCACTGTACCGGTTGTGTTTTCCGGTCGAAGTAAACAGTAAAAAAGCCGCCTCCGGGCGGCTTTTTTCCGGGTGTAATAATACTGTTGTCCGGCATTGTTTCACCGGGCGCGGTCGATAGCCTCGCACAATTGCCGGGCACCCTTGACGATGCGCGGGGTATGACGGTGTAAAAGATAGGGGTCTACACCGTAAATATGTCCACCGGCGACCGCACGCAATTGTGGCCATTGACGCCAGTAATCAAACGCTGTCCCGGCTTCCGTGTACTGCCCCACCACAATCACTTCCGGGTCGGCTGCCAGAACTGATTCCACGCCCAGTCTTGGCACCAGCCCTGCGGTATTGGCAAACACGTTGCGCCCACCGCACAGGGCTATCACGTCCGAGACCAGGTGGCTGCCACCGAAGGTCATCAGTGGCGACTGCCATATCTGGTAATACACCGTCACCGGGCGCGACTGACCGTACTCATCACCCAGTGTTTTCATGGCCCGACGAAACTGGGCAACCACAGGCTCCGCGGTCTCTTCGCGACCCAGCAGTTTGCCGATATTCAGCACAGTGCGGGGAATATCGTCCAGGTGGCGGGGCTTGTTGACATAGACGTTCAGGCCCAGGGATTTGAGCCGGTTGATCAAGCTCTCCCCATTGCCGCTCAGCCATACCAGCACCAGATCCGGCTGATATTGCAGCAGGGCCTCGTAATTGATTTTATTATTGGAGCCAATCACCGGCAGGGCTTTTGCCGCTGCGGGAAAATCGCTCCAGGCCACGGTAGCGGTCATCTGGTCCCCACCACCTACGGCATACACCAGCTCGGTCAGGTGCGGCGCCATGGTGATCACCCGTTGGGCCGGGCCCGTGAGGACAATCTGTTCACCGACATCATCCTGAACACGGATACCGGCCGACACCGCAGCTCCGCACAGTGCCAACAACAGTGCAAGCAGGGTTCGTGGCATCTCAGGCAATCACCAGTGGCGTGCCCGTCAACGGGTTGATACCGATGGACACATCCACATTGAAGACCTGTTTAATCGTCGTGGCTGTGAGCACCTGTTGCGGCGAACCGCAGGCGGCAATCCGCCCACAGCTCAATACCAGCAACTGGTCGGCACAGCGAGCCGCCATATTCAGATCGTGAATCACCACCAATACGCCAACGCCCTGAGCGGCAAAGCTGCGCATATTGGTAATGGTCAATTGCTGGTGTGCGAGATCAAAAGAGGAGGTGGGCTCGTCGAGTATCAGCACCCGGGCATGGTCGGCTACCGGCTCCCAGATCTGGGCCAGTACACGAGCCAGCTGGACGCGCTGTTTTTCACCGCCGGACATATGGGTATAAAAACGTTTGTCCAGATAACTGCCATCCACAGCCGCCAGGGCTGCATCGACAATGGCGGTATCGCGGACAAGTCCGGTGGCATGGGGAATGCGGCCCATCATCACCACCTCCCGGGCGGTGAAGGGAAAATCGAGCCTCGAACTCTGGGGTAGCACGGCCATGACTCTGGCCAGCAGTGTTGGCGACCAGCCCCCCAGTGGCTGGCCACTCAGCGCAATGTTGCCCACCGTGGGCCGCTGCTCGCCTGTCAGCAGGCGCAACAGGCTGGTTTTACCGGCCCCATTGGGACCAATAATGGCCGTGACCTTGCCCGGTTCCACGCGTAAATCGATCTCCCGCAGCAGCGAAAACCCGGCGATGGAAAATGACAGCCCCTGTGCTTCCAGCATCCCGCTAACTCACCAAATCCCGGCGCTGCCGGAGCAACAGGGCAACGAAGAATGGTGCCCCCAGCAGGGCCGTGATCACCCCGGTGGGCAATTCAGCCGGCGACATCAGAGTCCGGGCCCCGGTATCCGCCAGCAACAGCAACACCGCCCCCAACAGGGCAGAACCGGGAATCAGGTAACGGTGATCGGGCCCGATCAGCAACCGCACCAGATGGGGCACAATCAGCCCCACAAAAGCGACCACACCCGACACCGCCACCGCCACACCAACCCCGAGGGCCGTCAGCACGATCAATCGCCGTTTCAGCTGCTCGACACCAATACCCAAGTGGCGGGCCTCGGATTCTCCCAGCAACATGGCATTCAACGCGCGGCCTTCGCGCGGCAGGACCAATACCAGCGGTATCACCACCGCGGCAATCACCATCACACGGTGCCAATTGGCACTGTCCAGATTGCCCATTTGCCAGAGGCTGATGCGACGCAGCATTTCATTGTCGGCAAAGAAACTGAACAGGCTGGTTACCGCCCCCGCCAAGGCCGTGATGGCAATTCCGGCCAGCAACATGGTGGATACGGAGGTACCGGTTACCGAGGTTGCCAACCGGTAAACGACAGCTGTGGCGGCCATGCCACCAAGAAAGGCACCGATCGCAATCGCAGGCAGACCCAACCCGGAACCCAGGAATCCAAAGCCACCGAAAAAAATCACACAACTGGCGCCTACCGAGGCGCCACTGGAAACACCGATCAGGGAGGGGTCAGCCAGTGGATTGCGAAACAGACCCTGCATCACAGCACCACAACTGGCCAGACAGGCGCCGACCAGGGCCGCCAACAACACCCGTGGCAGACGGATCAGTTCCAGCACGCGACCATCCATATCCTGGTCGGCAGACCAGAGCGTCAGCAGTTTTACCGGGGCAATCTGTACCGGGCCCACGAGCAAGCCAAGCAATACAGCCAGCACCAGCAAAACCAGGGCAACCACCATAAAGGCCCGCGGGGGAAGACGATGCAAGACGCAGTTCCTCGGTCGGCCCGTCAGAAGTCCACACCGCGCCGCGCCATAATACCGGCGCGATAGGCGTGCTTGACGTCCCGTATCTCGGAGACGGTATCCGCCAGCGCCTGTAGCCCCGCCCCGCCACCGCGGCCGGTCACCACAACACTCTGGCCGAACGGTCGGTTGCGCAAAGCATCCAGCACTTCGGCTTCATCGAGATACTGAAAACTGAGCATGTAGGTCAACTCATCCAAGACCACCAGATGGAAACTTTCATCCGCCAGCATCCGCTTGGCCACCAGCCAGGTGCGCAAGGCGGCCTCCATATCACCCTGGCGATCCTGGGTATTCCAGGTAAAGCCGGTGCCCATCTGGTAGAAGTCCACTTCCGGACATTTTTCCTGCAGGTAGAGCTCTTCGCCCGAGAGCTGCTCGCCCTTGATGAATTGCACCACCCCCACCTTGTAGTGATAGCCCAGTGCCCGCATCACCATGCCAAAGGCAGAACTGGATTTACCCTTGCCATCACCGGTGAGAAAAACCATCACCCCGCGCTCCTGGTCTGCGGCCGCTATACCGGCGTCCACTTTTTCCTTGAGCTTCTGCATCTTCTGCTGGTGTTTGTCTGTCATTGCATGTCCTCAGGGGGTGTTCGGAATTTTCACTGCGCCCATCATACCCCGGGGCAGTGGATGAATTTCGGGGTGCAGCAGATTGGCCAGTATTTCCAGACTATCCACCAGCCGGGGACCGGGGCGACTGAAATAACTGTTGCCGTCTACCATATAAACCCGGTCAGACTCCGTCGCTGGCAGCATGCCGTAACCTGGCCTGCCTGTCAGCAGGGGAATATCCAGGGCCGTGCGCTGCAAGTCAAATCCGCACAGTGATACCACCACCACATCCGGTGCCGCAGCCACCAATTCCTCCCACGAACGGCGGCGGGACGGCCGCTGCTGTTCGCCAAAACAGGGCGTGCCACCGGCCAGCTCAATCAGCTCCGGGTACCAGTGCCCGCCATCGTAGATCGGGTCGAGCCACTCCAGAATTGCCACTCGGGGACGCAGCGCCGGCACAGCCGCCGTCCGCGCCGCCACCTGATTGACCCGGCGGCAGAGCTCGGCGAGATAGGTAGCGGCTGCAGCGGGACAGCCCGCCGCCTCTCCCACCAGTAACACTGTATCCAGAACATCCTGCAGACAGCTGGGCTCCAGATTGATCACCCGGACATCACCGGGCAACTGACAGGCTATCTCATTCACCTCACCGGCAGAGACCGCACAGACGTCACAAAGGGCCTGGGTGACGATCAAATCAGGAGCGAGCTGCCCTAGTATCGACTCGTTCAGACTGTACAGCGCACTGTCCGTTTCCAGTTGGTCGCTGACCAGCGTATCGATCTCATCACTGGCAAGCCCCTTGGGAATCCTGGAGGCAGTTACCACCGGCAATCCCACCACGTCGGGTGGAAAATCACATTCATGGGTGACGCCCACCAGACTGTCACGGAGTCCAATGCCACAGATGATCTCTGTGGCGCTGGGCAACAGCGAGACTATTCTCAAGCCACCACCTCCGTCAGGTCGGTGTACACAAACCCCTCGCGGGTCACTGTTTCACCCACCTCAACCCGTATCGGCCATTTGAACATCGGCCCGTTCCAGGCAAAGCTGTGGAATTCACCATTCTCCCCACAGGGATCGACCGCCGCCGGCAGTTTCGTCAGAAAATCCAGATTGAACGCGGAGCCCGCCAGTGACTGGGGCATCCTGCCGGGATCCAGACAGGTCACACGTGCCTGCAAGCCACCGTCCACCATGGCCCTGGCCAGTTGATCTGTGGGCGTAGCCCAGATCGGAAACAATACCTCAAGCCCGGTCTGTGCCATGCGGCTTTCACGGTAGGCGCGAATGTCCTCCAGAAACAGATCGCCAAAGGCAATGGCGTCGGGTGAGAATTGCTGTATGGCTTCCTCCAGTCCGGTACGCATGGCCTGCTCATACTGCTCATTGCTGCACGGCCAGGGCAGGGGAATCGCCAGCAGCGGCAAGCCGGCAGCGTCCGCCTGGGCGCGCACCAGACTCAGGCGGACGCCGTGAATGGCCGAACGGTCAAATGCCTGATTGTAAGTGGTCAATAACCCGACCACCTCCACGGTGGGATCCCGCTGCAATTGATAAAGCGTCCAGGCGGAATCCTTGCCACTGCTCCAGGACAGTAACACCCGGGTTTTCCCGGGTCTGCTCAAATCGGTCACGCCACACCGCTCCCCTGAGCCGACAACTTATTGGGTGAAGCTGTAGCGAACACCCACCATGGCACCAAAACCGAGTGTCTCATAGCCAAAAACCTCCTCATAATCTTCATCCAGCAGGTTTTCCAGCCGGGTATAAATGGTCAGCGAATTGCTCGCCTGGTACTGGGCACTCAGATTCACCAGTGTGTAATCATCCAGTTCAACCCGTGTTGAGGGCTGTGGCCAGGGTGGAAAATACTGGTCATCCTGGTGGCCATTGTACTGAGCATTCAGAACAATATTGAGGCGCTCGGCCACCTGCCAGTTCAGCGTCGTACTGCCGAGATGGCGGGGCCGACGCAGTTCATCCACATCCCGGCCGTCACTGTCGGGCTCGGTGGCATCCGTGTAGGTATAACTGCCCTTGAGGAACAGGGTCGGCGTCAGGCTGGCATCAAACGTCAACTCCACACCCTGCCGGTCACTGTTACCACTGACATTCTCTGCGGTGAAGGCCAAGTGGTCGGGGTCATAGGCAAACCCATTGATCTCATTTTCCAGGCGGGCGCGAAAATAGGTCAGGCCAAGCATCAACCGGTCATCAAACAGCGATTGATCGACACCCACATCCCAACTGGTGGATTTTTCCGGGCGCAGGTCGGGGTTGCCGATAAAATTTGTATAGAAACCAAAACGCTCGGAGAACGTGGGGTTTTTCACCGCTGTGCCCCAACTGGCACGGAAACGTGTGGCCGATGCGGGGATACGGTAACTGGCATCGAAGCGCCGCGTGTAGGCGTTCTGAAATTCGCTGTTGTCATCGTGGCGCACACTGGCACCCAATGTCAGCCGGTCCCACAGCGCCACCCGATACTCCAGTGCCACACTGTCGGTTTCGCGGCTTTGGTTCTGATTCGGGTCGCCGAACAGAATGGGGCCTCGCTGGCGGAAATCCTCGGTTTCCCGCTCCAGCAGCAGCGACAGGCGCTGGGTCTGTTCATCCCAGCTGAAACTGGTGAGGTAGCTGTACTGTTTTTTCCGCGCTGCGTTGGAACCGGTGGTCGCGCCATCGGTATAGTTTTCATTGTTGTGGCGGCTGACCGCCAGAGCGACCCGGTGCTGCCAGCGATTATCTAGCAGGGACAAGTCCGCTTGGGCGCGGACAAAACGCTGACGAAAGTCTGATTCATGGTCACCGTCCTCCGGCAAACCGGTAATCAGGTCATCAATGCCATCAAATTCATTTTCACCCTCTGTCTGGCGGGCCGTCAGGGACAGGCCCAGGTTGTCCAGCGGCCGCCAGCCGGCGTTGAGGTTGAGTGTGCTGTTGCGATAGCCATCATCTTCACTGCCAGAGCCGGAAATATTGTCGCCGTCGGCAGACAGGTGTGAACCACTGAGGTTGATGTGGGCCGTCCCGGCACTGGCACCGATCGTAAAGCCCGTATGATTGGTGCCATGACTGCCGCCCTCGGAGAAGACCTGTGCCTGAAAGGGCTCGTCCGCCTGACGGGTAATAATATTGATCACCCCCGCCACCGCATCACTGCCCCAAAGAGCACTCTGTGCACCGCGCACCACCTCGATCCGTTCGATACCGGCGGAGGACATGTGGGCCCAGTTAAATTCATCGGCCTGGGCACCGTCGTTCACTTCAACGCCATCCACCAGCACCAGCACATGGTTGCCTTCGGCACCGCGCATTCTCAACTGGGTAGTGGAACCGAGTGGACCACTCCGGTTGATGGCGATACCGGGCACATCGCGCAACAGGTCACTGACTACGGCGGCACCACTGACTTCGATATCCCGGGCAGAAATAACATGAATGGCGTTGCCGGTCTGCTGCAACTGAACCGGTGCCAGGGACGCGGTGACCACGACTTCCTGAAGATTATTTTTACCGGTTTCAGTGTCAATCGCCGGTTCGGCAGCCTGTGCACTGGCAATAGAAATGACAAGGAGTGCCAGGCAACTGGCGGGAGGAAATTTTTTCATTAACAAGTCTCCGGCGTTCGACCCCGAACGCGTGCTGAGTGAGATCAGTCCACGGAGTTATGATTGGCGATGAAACAGGAAAACTGTCGACACCAACGCAACCACACCCCGTGGTTCGTTTGCGTAGCGACAGGCCGGTCTCCGGACTCATGAGCGGTTTCCCCTGCCAGGTCGCCTTCCCATGCATATGCACAGTGGCTGTGTGATCTGGCTTTTGAACCCGTACTGCGGGTTCACTCAATTACCGTTGCGGGGGCAGTGTCGGATTTGCCTTTGACTGGCGTCATGGAGCGCACCGACTTCCCGTTTCACCCGACGCACTGAACGCTGCGTCGAGAACCTGTTGCCTAAGCAAGGTGGAGGAATTTACGCCCGGAACCGGGCAAAGTCAATTTTGGGTTTTACATGGGAGACGCGGGCAGAGAGGCATTAGCCAAGCGCATCCAGCGCATCGGTCAGTTTGCGCACCGGTATCACTTCCATCCCCTTGATCGGTTGGCGAGGGGCATTACCAAAGGGGATAATCGCTCGCGAGAAGCCATGTTTGGCGGCCTCTCGCAGTCGCTCCTGACCGTTTTGCACGGGCCTGATCTCACCGGACAGTCCCACCTCGCCGAAAACCACCAGATCGCGGGGCAGCGGGTGATCACGGAAGCTGGAAATAACCGCCAGGATCAGCGCCAGATCGGCACTGGTCTCCAATACCTTGACGCCACCCACCACATTCACAAAGACGTCCTGATCGCCGACCATGATCCCACCGTGACGGTGCAACACCGCCAGCAGCATTGCCAGCCGATTGTGCTCCAGCCCCACGGTCACCCGCCTCGGGTTACTCAGGTGACTGTCATCCACCAGCGCCTGCAACTCCACCAACAGGGGCCGGGTGCCCTCCCAGACCACAATGACCACGCTGCCGGAAGCCACCTCATCACCCCGTTGTAAAAAGATGGCAGAGGGGTTTGCCACTTCGCGCAACCCCCTGTCGGTCATGGCAAACACGCCCAGCTCATTGACCGCACCGAAGCGATTTTTGTGGCTGCGCAGGGTCCGGAAATGGCTGTCGCTGGTTCCCTCGAGCATCAGCGAACAATCGATCATGTGCTCCAACACCTTGGGGCCAGCCAGACTGCCATCCTTGGTGACATGGCCCACCAGCAGCAACACTGTGCCCGTCTGTTTTGCGTAGCGAACCAGCATTGCGGCACATTCCCGCACCTGTGAAACGCTGCCGGGCGCCGAGGCAATCTCCTCAAGCTGCATGACCTGAATGGAATCAACCACCAGAATTCTGGGCCGTACTCGCGCGGCGGTGGCACAAACGGTTTCCACGGAGGTCTCTGCCATGATCTGCAACCGGTTTACCGGCAGACCCAGGCGATGGGCCCTCATGGCGACCTGTTGCGGGGATTCTTCACCGGTGACATAGAGCGCCACCTGACTCTCTGCCAGTTTGCAGAGGGTCTGCAGCAGCAAGGTGCTTTTCCCCGCGCCCGGCTCGCCGCCCACCAGAATGCAGGATCCGGGCACCAGCCCACCACCCAGCACCAGATCCAGCTCCTGACTACCCGCGCTGATACGGGGAATATCGGCCAGATCGATTTCCGCCAGCGTGTTCACCACACCGTCGGCAGCCCCGGCAAAGCCACCGCCACTGCGGTTACCCGAGGCGACAATAGCGCCGAGACGCACTTCCGTCAGCGTATTCCATGCACCACACTCGGGGCACTGCCCCTGCCACTTGGTGTAATCCGCACCACAGTCGTTGCAAACATAGGCGGTGGTTTTCTTTCTGGCCAAGTAACAATCTCCCGAAAATGCTTTTCAGTCTACCATGCGATCACCCCCGATCAGGGTGTTTGGCTGTGGGGATATCAGTGAAACTGCAGTGTGGCACGCAGAAATGTCCGTGTTTCAAAACGGTTGGCCTGCTTGAACTCCACGTAATCGCCACCGAGGTTCTGGCCGATCAATTCCAGCTTGAAATCCGCATTGCGCAGCGGGAACTGGCGGGCAACCCGCACATCAAGCCGTCGATAGGCATCGGTTTCGGAGCCCCACAGAATCCAGACCATATCGTCGAGATAGTAATAACCGGCACTCACCTGCCAGTGGCGACCGAGATCATGGGACATCAACAGGCTGGCGGTGTGGCGCGGTGTCGCTGAAGTTTGATAGAGACTGCGAAATGCCATGGGCAAACTGGACTGATCGGCGTCCGCGTAGGCATAGGACAACCATAAACGGGTGCGATCGGATGCCAGCCAGCGCGCCCCGGTTTCAAATCCCTCAATAGCGGTACTGCCGCCATTGACGTCAAGGATGGCGCCCTGATTAAAAATCGATGCCACCTCCGGGTAAGTGGGATCCCAGACGTATTCAATCTCGTCCTCAAAGGTTTCCCGATAGAGCTTGACCTCGGCGGTCAACCGTTCATCCAGCCAGTTGCCGATATAGCCCAGCTCATAACTGCGCAGCCGCTCTGCATCAATGGGCTCGGGCGCCATCTGAACGGTTTCGATCACGATACCGTCATTCAACCGCACGGCAATATTGTGAAAATTCTCCACCAGAAATGGTTGCCGCCAGCTCTCCGCAACCGAGACCCGAAACATATGTCCCTCAGTCGGGGTAAAATTCAGGCCCAGCCGCCAGGACAGCTCACCGGGATTGATGTTGTTCTTTTCGTATATGGCACCAGCGTTCAACAACAGCTGATCAGTCAACCGGTACTCGATATTACCTTGTGCCCGGAAGGTCTCCATGGCCTGCCACTCTTTTTGGCCGACGATTTCCAGACTATTCACCATGTCCTTGCGATAACCCAGGCCCCAGGCAATCCGATAGCGCTGCCCATTCAACAGTTGCTGAAACTCGATATCGCGCCGGTTGACCTGATAGTCAAAGGTGCGACCAATCACCTCCTGCTCCTGTTGAGCAGGGATCACCCCGCCAATATCGGCGGGATCAACCCCCAGCAAGTTCGACAGTAGTCCGGCAGAAAATTTATCGTTTTCTTCACCGGAGGTGAAACCAAACTGCAGATACCAGGCACTGCCAGGGTCTGTGGTGCGAGTCAGGCGAATGCTGCCATATTGCTCGCTGGCTTCCTTGGTGCCGACAGGATCCACAGAGACACCACTGCCGCCGCGACCCCAAGGGCCCTCGGCGTAGCCCAATTGAAAATCCAGGGAAGTTTCAGGCGTCGCCTGAAAAGTCCCCTGAAAGCGACCAGAGCGAGCGATCGACTCGTCATTGACACCACGGAAGCCCTCAGTGTTGAAGTAGCTGAGAGAAGCCCGGTAATCAAATTGGTCACTGGTATGGGCATAGCGTGCCGCAAGCAGACTGGTGTCGCGGCTGCCKGTKGTSGCGCTGAAYCGCCAGCCGGGATTGTGRTAGGGTTTYTGGGTCACAATRTTGATGACSCCRACAAAAGCATTGGAGCCGAAGGAAACMCCCGCYGGACCGCGAACCACCTCTATCCGCTCAATATCATCGACGGTGATTCCCAGTCGATCCCAATCMACCAGMCCAAACAGKGAYCCCACCACCACACGACCGTCGAGCAAAACCTGCATACGCCGCGAGAGACCGTCGGAYTGRCCGTGATAGGTCACCGATGCATGGTGATCACGCCAGCTGAGGCCGACCTGAAAACCCGGCACAAGGCGCAGCAARTCGGGGATTTCGATAAATCCGGAYGCCTCRATCATGGTTCGGTCAATAASCGAAACCGCCATTGAGGTRTCTGTCACCGACTGGGGCAGKCGTGTGACAGACAAAGCCACCGGAATATCTGCGATCAGATCATCCTCSGTATAACCCTCAGCYGAAGYRGCCAATACCGGCAGCCATTTGAGCRACAACAGGACGCAACAAAKCCAGCTCGCTGGTCGCCTTCCTACCAAACTGGCCTGCTTCGGAACCATTCCATTGCTACCTTGCTGTTTGTTATTTTTTGAAACGCTATTGTAACGATGCAGCAACCACATAGAAAACCACATCTGAGCGAATGTGACCGATAAACTTGCCCACCGCTTTCTGATAGAGTGTCACCATGTCTCTGCTTCCGGAAAAACCGCTAATTATTTCTCCCTCTCTGGCTGCCACCATTGGCCTGGAGGAGACGGTTTTGCTGCAATTACTCAATGAACTGATGTGTCATGGCAAGCCCGAACGGCAGGGTGACTACGACTGGCTGAATATCGACAGCGGGCAGCTGCAGAAATTTGCCCCCTTCTGGTCTCTCGCTGACCTGCAACGGGTCGTCGGCAGTCTTCGGGACAAGGGCATTCTGCTGGTTGCATCTCCCCCCCTGACCGAAGCCAATCTATTGCGCTTTGCCTTTAATGAACAGTGTGCCGACAATAGCCATACAGCAAAGCCCGGCAAATTTCCCGCGACACTTCCGGCAACCCCCACACACCAAAGTACCCGACCCATATCCCCTGACTGGCGACCGGAAAATGACGTTCTGCAACAACTTGCCCAGTACAACATTCCGGCAGCATTCATTGCCGACCAGTTGCCGGAGTTTATTACGTATTGGACGGAACGTGGTGAGCCGCGCTACAGCTGGGGCTCAAAATTTATCAAGCATGTACTGCGTCTCTGGCGGGCTCAGCAGACAGAAACGGCCAGGCGAGGACAGGACACGCCTATGAGCCGGGATTGGCAGCCGTCACAGGATGCCATGGAGATTCTCACCCGGCAGGCGGCTATCAACCGTAACTTTGTCGAGGATGCCATACCGGAGTTTGTCCTCTACTGGCTGGAGCGGGGCGAATCGTCAAGCACCTGGAATAGCCGCTTTATCATGCACGTGAAACGTCAGTGGGCCAGGTTCACCCACACGATGGAGCAGGACACCATGCCTCGCCCATTGGCGGCGGACTGGCAACCCAGAGAAGAGCTCTTTGAGGTACTCACGCTGGCAAATATCCCCCGCGATTTTGCCGAGCGGCTGGTACCGGAATTTGTTTTGTACTGGCGGGATAGCGGTCAGCTCTATGGCTCCTGGAACACCAAGTTCCTGCAGCAGGTAAAACGGGAATGGTCGCGCCACCAAACACATACCCAGGACTCAAGCGATGGAAAACAACAACGATCTGATCGACCGGGCAGTACGCGGAGTCGCACCCTTGTCGACGAACTCAGCGACCGCAGCTGGGCGACATCCTGAGCGCCCAGAACACCTGGTAGACACCATCAACCAGGTGTTCGCCCTGTTCCGGCTGAACTTTCACAACCAGTTTTACAGTGCCTACTCTGATACCGATCTGCTCAATCAGGTAAAACGCCTGTGGCTGGACGCGTTGGCACACTTCGATCGGGAGCAGATTCTGCTGGGCGCCAAACGGGTGATCGAAACATCCGACTATCTGCCTACCCTGAACCGCATGCTGCAATGTTGTGAGGCCTGCCAGAACCCGGCGGGGCTGCCCTCGCCACGCAGCGCGTATCTCGAGGCCTGCAATGCACCCTCCCCAAAATCGGCTCATCACTGGTCTCACCCGGTGGTCTATCACGCCGGACTGGCCACTGGCTGGTACCTGTTGGCCCATGAGGCAGAGGCGGTCAGCTACCCCCTGTTTCTCGATCATTATCGGCGGCTCTGTCGCGAACTGGGTAAGGGTCGGCAGCTGGCTTTACCGGATCCCGCAGGGGAAGCTGCGGAGAAACCACCGTTGAGTCGCGAGGCGTCGCGGCAACGATTGGCAGAACTGAAAGCTGATTTAAAGCTCGATGAATAACGCAGCTGGACTGATCCCATGACCGCTCCGGACCCCCGTTTTTTTCGTAACAGCACTGCGCGACGGATGTCAAAAACTATCCTCAATGGCTTCCGCAGCTATTTTGCCGATTACCTGAATATGACTCTCGGCGCCAAGGCGCGCTTTGAAAAGGCCGACTGGCATGCAGTGCAGAGCGCCAACGTGGACCGACTGGAACTCTACAAGACCAAAGTGCGCCAGGTATCGGAGCTGCTCGCCACGGTGACCAATAAAGATATTACCGATCTGGAATTATGGCGCCAGGCAAAGGCCGTCTATACCCAACTGGTTTTTAACTTCCCCAATTACGAAATTGCCGAGACTTTTTTCAATTCCGTATTTGGCTGCATCAATGATCACGACAAGATTGATGACGACCTGATCTACGTACTGTCTTCACAAATGGCGTCGATACCGGAAGCGGAATACAGCATTTATGTGCGCTATGAGGGTATTGACGATATCGCCGCCGTGTTTGAGCAGATTCTGCTGGATGCCGAGTTCTCTACGCCACCGGAAAATCTCACCAGGGATGTGAACTTCATCGTTCAGGAATTCAACGAGCAGTTACTGCCCCGCCTTAAGAATCCGGTTTCGGCACTGAAATTTGATACGCTCGACTCGGTCTTTTATCGCAGCAAGGCGGCCTATATCGTCGGTCGTATCATCGACGGCGACCGGCTTTTTCCACTGGTACTGCCCGTGCTGAACAATGAAAAAGGCGGCCTGTTTATTGACACAGCCATTTTCAACAAGGAAGAGATGAGCGTGGTGTTCAGTTTTACCCGAACCCATTTTATGGTGGATGCCCCACTGCCCTACCTCTATCTGCATTTTTTAAAGCAATTGATGCCCCACAAGGGCGACAACGAAATCTACACGTCCATCGGTTTTCCCAAACACGCCAAGACGGAATTTTACCGGGAGTTTGTCAGTCACCTGAGGAACTCTCAGGATCAGTTTGTCATTGCACCGGGCGTCAAGGGGATGGTGATGTCGGTATTCACGCTGCCGTCCTACGATATTGTCTTTAAAATCATCAAGGATCGTTTCGATCCACCTAAGGAGGTCACTCACGAAATCGTGCGGGAAAAGTACAACATGGTTTCCCGACACGACCGTATCGGGCGGATGGCCGATACCCAGGAGTTTGCCAATTTTTCGTTTCCGGTGGATCGCTTTTCCGACGAACTGCTCGCCGAGTTACAGAAAGTCGCACCCTCGCTGCTGACATTCGAGGGAGACCGCCTGATCATCAAGCACCTCTATACCGAGCGCCGCATGACACCGCTCAACATCTACCTGCAGCGGGCTGATGAACAACAAACCTGCAACATCATCGAGGAATACGGCAACGCCATCAAACAACTGGCGGCGGCGAATATTTTTCCGGGTGACATGCTGCTGAAAAATTTCGGGGTCACCCGCCACAACCGGGTGGTATTTTACGATTACGATGAAATCTGCCCATTGACCGAGTGTCATTTCAGGCGTATCCCTCAACCGAAGACTGACGAGGAGGAGATGTCTGCCACCCCCTGGTATACCGTGGGAACCAACGATATTTTTCCAGAGGAATTCCGGTTATTCTTCTCCGGCAATCCCGTTGCCCGGGAAGCCTTTCAGGCACTCCACAGCGATATCTATGATGTGGAATTCTGGTGGGGGCTGCAGGAACAGATCCGCAACGGCAAAATTGTCGATGTCTTTCCCTACCGTCGCAAACGACGCTTTGATCGCGCCCGCTGATCACCCATTCAAATATTGATGCCCCACAGAAAACGCAGCCGATCGGCTGCGTTTTCTGTGGGGCAGGGATTAAAAGGGCACAATTAATCCCAGAAACGCCACCATTTGCGACTGTGCTCCTGGCGCATATCCTGACCCTGCTCAGAGCCTTTGCCAAGTTCCTTCCGCTCCTGCTCGGCCTTCATCTCCCGCTGTTTTTCCATATCCCTAGCCACTTCCCTGTCGCGCTCCTCCCGGGGTTCATGCTCATCGCGGTCCGGATCACGCAGTCGTCGCTGATCCTCTGTCATCTCCCGTTTCTGCTCCATGTCTTTGAGCAGCTTTTTTTCGCGCGACTGTTCAGTTTCCCGGACCACCGGGGCCTCGTCCTTCATAACACCTTTCCCACTTCCGGCGTGCTCTGGCTTCTGAGCCAGTGTCACCGACGCAATACCAGTGCCCAGCAAGACGACCATTGCGATGGATAAAATCGTGTGTTTCATCGTGTTCTCCTCAGTTTTACCAAATAGTATAGCCGTCAGACTTCACTATTTTCTCAACTGCCGGTAAAGCAGCAAAATCAGAATGGCGCCCACCGTGGCCGTGGCGATACTGGCTAAACTGAAGCCACCTGCACCGCCAAAGTCCAGCAACGAACCAATCCAGCCACCGACAAAAGCGCCGGCAATACCCAACAGCACCGTGAGAATAAACCCACCACCATCCCTGCCCGGCATGATCCATTTGGCAAGAATTCCGGCCACCAGGCCAAGTACGATCCAGGAAAGAATACCCATGTGTGCCTCTCTATTTATAGAACAAAAAAGGCCCCTTCACAGGGGCCTTGAGCATTTTACCTTCAAGCGTTATCGGCCGTCGGGTACAAATGCACATCGCGTTGTGGGAAGGGAATGGAAATCTCCTCCTTATCAAAGCGCTTCTTGATGGCTTCGGTGAGATCCCAGTAGACCCCCCAGTAATCATCCGTGGCAACCCAGGGCCGGACAATGAGGTTGACACTGCTGTCCGCCAGCTGGGTAACTGCGATATTCGGGGCCGGATCTGCCAACACACGTTTATCGGCTTCAACAACTTCACGCAGCACTGCCTTGGCCTTGTCGATGTCATCGCCGTAACTGATACCAATAACCAGGTCGACCCGGCGGGTATCGTGGGTGGAGTAGTTAGTAATGGTACCGCTCATTACCTGACCATTGGGAATCACGATCCGTTTGTTGTCCGGCGTGTTCAGTTCGGTAGTAAACACCAGTATTTTCGACACCGTACCGCTGACACCTGCCACCTCGACATAGTCTCCAACACGGAAGGGACGAAAAATCAGGATCAGTACACCGGCGGCAAAATTGGCCAGCGAGCCCTGTAAAGCCAGGCCAACGGCGAGACCAGCGGCACCCACCACGGCCACCAGGGAGGCCGTGTGTATGCCCAGCTGACCAAGCGCTGCGATACAGACAAAGGTCAGAAGTGCATAGTAAACCAGCGTAGAGACAAACTGCTGGATCGCCACATCCATGTCTTTCTTTTTCATCAAACCGGCTACCAGACCCCTCAGCCAGCCCGCCAGAAATTTACCCACAAAAAAGATAACGGCTGCCATAACAACCTTCAGGCCATAAAAAATAATGGCATTTCCTATCGTTTCCATCACACGCTCCATTAAGTAAAAAATCAGTTCTGACTGTGACCAGTCTCCGCTAACTGCGATTCAGCCAGGTCGTTGTTATACCGCAATACAATGTACTGAGAGCAAAACAGTGCTGGCAATTCAATCAACGTAATCAAAAGCAGCAAACCAAGCCCCCAGCGCCATTGACCAGTGAGCAGGCAAGCCAGACCGGCCAGAAAAACAGCCAGATTGACTGCACCGCGAAACCAGCGTCTGAGATAAAAATGGTGCAACCCGGCAATAAACAAATAGTTCAGCACTGCATAGCTGTCCGGATCTTTGAGGCGTCTCGCCATACGCCCGTGGAAAACCCTGCGCTGTTCTGCGGAGAGTTCCGCAATTCGGTTGCGAAGCTGGTCCTCCCGGTATTGTTCATCGCGGAGGGCCACCGGTTATTTACCCAGGGTGACGATGACGGTTTCCCGTGCCCAGAACAACCAGAGGCGACGTTTTTCCACCACCTGGAAAACCAGTTGCCAACCGTCGGCCGCCTGCTCGTTGAGGACCGTTTCCATTTTTTTCAGGGGAAAGCCGGAGGCACCAAGAAAAATCGTTCCCAGGGCGCCCTCGCTGATTGCCATCACCTTGTATTGACTGAATGCCATGCGAGTTTTCTGTCACCCCCCTGCCAATATTCGGTTCAGGCCAACGTCACCCAAAGCGCATGCAGGATACCCGGCACCCAGAAGCACAGGCAGAGCACAATATTGATCACCAAATCCTTACCGGCACCCTTTTTCAGGAACACTGCCAGTGGTGGCAGTAACAGCGACGCAATAACCAGCAACACCTTATTATTATCCATCTGTTCATCCTCTGGACGAGATTTATACGGTGGGCAGCAGCCCCGCTCTAACCACTTCAAATATARTGAAAATCAMTCAGCCGGTAAACAGCMAMGTGRGCAACRCGMCCAAACYKGSGYTAATCATTRCCGGCCACCTCCACCCTGTCCACTTTCTGGAAGCCCCGGGGCAGTTTATTGCCACGGCGGCCRCGCTCTCCRCGATAATGYTCAAGRTCGCTGGCCCTGATGTTCAGATGACGTTTMCCYGARAACACCAGCAAYTGCTGCGCCGGGGTCACGACCGCCACCGCCACCATAAACTCTTCCCGGGACTGAACTCGCGAGGAGGGTATACTGAGGATCTTGTTTCCCTTGCCTCGCGCCAAACGGGGGAGCTCTGCCAGTGGAAACGCCARCATACGGCCCTCGTTGCTGACAGCCACCACCAGACTGTTTTCACGGTCAGAAATCGCCACCGGCTTGATGACCCGACCACCCTTGGGAATCGTCAGGGTCGTTTTACCCGCCCGGTTTTTACTGTGCAGGTCTGCCAGATTGGCCATAAAACCGTAACCRGCATCAGTGGCCATCAGTACCTGTTGCGAATCATCGCCCATTATCACGCTCACAAAACCGGCRCCGGAAGGGGGATTAAGGCGACCGGTGACRGGCTCACCCTGCCCCCTCGCCGAGGGCAGGTTGTGGACCGCCARCGAATAGGTTCGACCGGTGGAATCCAGTAAAACCACCGACTGATTACTGCGTCCTCTGGCCGCACAGAGAAAGCGATCRCCGGATTTATAGCTGAGTGATGCGCCATCGACGTCGTGGCCTTTGGCAGCGCGTATCCAGCCCTTYTCCGATAACACCACYGTTACCGGCTCGGACACCAACAGTTCGGTTTCAGAAAATGCCCTGGCTTCCTCACGGCGGACCAGTGGTGAACGGCGTTCATCACCGAATTCATCGGCCACGGCCAGCAACTCATTGCGCACCAGGGTCTTGAGACGCTTTGCGGAACCGAGAATTTTTTCCAGCTCGAGTTTCTCCGCCGCCAGCGCTTCCTGCTCGGCACGAATGCGAACTTCCTCCAGGCGGGCCAGCTGGCGCAGTTTGGTATCGAGAATGTACTCTGCCTGGATATCACTGAGACTAAAGCGCTGGATCAATACCGGTTTTGGCTCGTCCTCACTTCGAATAATATGAATCACTTCATCTATATTCAAAAATGCGATCAACAGGCCTTCCAACAGGTGTAGCCGGTGATCCACCTTGTCCAGCCGAAACTGCAATCGACGGCGCACAGTATCCATGCGGTAAGCGAGCCACTCGGTGAGAATTTTATTGAGGGACTTCACTTCCGGGCGACCATCCACCCCGATCATATTGAGGTTAACCCGATAGTTCTTTTCCAGATCCGTGGTGGCAAACAAATGCTGCATCAGCCCGTCCAGATCAACCCGGTTGGAGCGGGGTACAATCACCAGCCGGGTCGGGTTCTCGTGATCGGACTCATCGCGCAAATCCGCGACCATCGGCAACTTTTTGGCCTGCATCTGGGCGGCAATCTGCTCCAGAACCCTGGCACCAGACACCTGAAAAGGCAGTCCGGTGACGATGATATCGCTCTGTTCCGACTGCCAGACAGCGCGCATTTTCAGGCTGCCGCGGCCGGTCTCGTAGGTTTTCAGGATGTCTTCCCGGGGCGTAATCACTTCCGCCTCGGTGGGATAGTCCGGTCCCTGTATATGCTCACACAATTCCGCCGTGGTAGCGCCGGGCTGATCCAGCAAATGTACACAGGCACTGATCAACTCCCGCAGGTTGTGCGGCGGAATATCTGTGGACATGCCCACGGCAATACCGGTCGTACCATTCAATAACACATGGGGGGCGCGCGCCGGCAGTGTGATGGGCTCATTGAGGGTACCGTCAAAGTTCGCTTTCCAGTCAACTGTACCCTGGGCCAGCTCCGACAACAGCAGCTCGGCAAAATGTGCCAGCTTTGATTCTGTATAACGCATTGCAGCAAAGGATTTTGGGTCATCGGAGGAGCCCCAGTTACCCTGGCCGTCCACCAGTGGATAACGGTAGGAGAACGGCTGCGCCATCAATACCATCGCCTCATAGGCCGCGCTGTCCCCATGGGGATGGAATTTACCGATGACGTCACCCACGGTCCGGGCGGATTTCTTGTGCTTGGCCGTGGATTTGAGCCCCAACTCACTCATGGCATAAATGATTCGCCGCTGAACCGGCTTCAGGCCATCACCGATATGCGGCAAGGCCCGGTCGAGAATCACATACATGGAGTAATCCAGGTACGCTTTTTCGGTATAGCTGCGCAGCGGTATCTGCTCAATCGCCGGATTAATGATCGTGGTCTCTGTCATAAATTTTACTGCTCGTGCGGTGACAACGGGTTTGCGGTTATGGATTACTGGCCAATGGTGATGGACATCTCCGGACGCAGGGTACTGCGCTGATCAAACTTCCCAGTACACAGAATGATTTGCCCCGGAGTGACACCGTGATCAATCAGGTACTGTTTCGCGACAACCGTGCGCTGATTGGCAAGCGCAGCCAATCCGGCAGATTGCTCCGCCGTGATGTCGGGAAGCTGGGGGTTTTCCCCGGATGACTGCAGGCTTGTCAGCTCATCCGGGGAAAATTGTGCAGCCCAGTCCTGAAGGGTAGCGGGTGCACAGAACACCAATTGCAGCTGCTGGCGTTTTTGCAGCATATCCGAGAGACGATCCAGGTTGGCCTCTCCGGCCTCATCCAGCGCTGCTGTACCCGGCGCAAAGGGCACCGGCTCAAAGCCCATCCCGGCAAGACTGTCGCCAACCAATGTCTTCACCACCAGCCCAAAAGGCAGGTAATAATTGATCACCGTCTCTTTAATCACCTTGAACATGACCTTGTTGACAACATGTCTGATGGAAAAAGTCGGCGAATTGATATTGCCGCTAATCGGCAGCTTCAATTCGATCATGCCATTTTTATCGCGCAACAATGACAGTGCGAACTCCAGTGGTACGCCCAGCTCAGCGGCACCCGCTTCAAGGTCGGCTTTGCTCACTGGCGACACCTGCAGCTTGTGGAAGCGGGTGGTGACCACCGCATCAATGGTGTCTTTAAGAATATCGACACTGATATCGACATCCACCAGTCCCTGGTCGAGGTGATAACCACTGAATTTTTTTGCGTAACCGGAAATGTCACGCACATCAATGCCTTTGATCTCCCCCTCGAGATCTGTACTTATGGTATCGCCAAAGGGGGCAATCTGGCCTGCCAGGGATAGCGCACCAAACTGATTCAGAGCCATATTCAGATTCACATCAGCAGAGGTATCAGGTCTGTCACCGCCAAGATGGCTGACCCTTACATCAACGTCAGTAAAGTGTTGATCCAGCGGCGGCGACACACTTTCATCCAGTATGTGCAACCGGCCCTGCTCGCCAATCGTCAGAGACGCCAGTTGCAGCTTTAAGGGCGGTGTATTTTCTGTGGCGGGTTGCTGTGCAGAATTCTCCGACTCTCCCACAACTGTTTCGCCATCCTGCCCCAACAAAACGGCGAGTTCGCTGGACATCGACAGTATGCCATCGGCATTGCGATGCACGAAGATCTCGGGATCGCTTATCTGGAGTTTCCCGAGGCTGAGCGTGCCGGAATTTTTTGCCAGGTTGTCCAAGGATAACCAGGGGATTTTCACATAGTGACTCACCTCGGCGGTACCCGGGGCGGGCGCGAGAAAATCCACCGTGGACATCTCCAGTCGGGCCAGCTCAACCTGATCGCCGGCAAGTTTCAACTTTTGCAGTCCGAGCGCATCGAGCGACAGTAATTCGCGATCGGCAAAAACGGCCAGCGATCCCAGTTGCAGATTACCCATCTCAAAACCCATGGCAGCGGACGTTTCTGGTGGCGGCCTAACACTCTCCACAGCACTATCATTTTTTTCCGGCGCCGGCGTAAGCTGACTGATCAGCGTTGGTGCAAATGCCAGTGCGCCCCGCGGGTCGGTCTCCAGGCGCACTTGAAGGTCGCCCAGCGTCAGCCCGGCGATAGCGGCGACATCCCGGTTCACATCAAGCCCCCGCACCTCAAGACTGTCCAACGCCAGCACCTCCTCTGCACCGGGGAGCAGGTTGAGATGGCCGAGGGTCAGGGTGTCTATCGCCACCGCTGCACCTGCCAACCGCATATCGCTGAACCGCAGTTTGCCAGCAGACAACAGCGGGCGATCCGCCCCGATGTCGATTTGCCGCAGAACAAGCTGTTTGAGCCTGAGCTGTCTGTCGTTTGCCTCGCCGCTCGCATCGACAGCCCCCTGAGAAGCGGTCTCGGGCGTGAGCTGGCTCACACGTTTCAGCAGTGCCGGCGCAAATGCCAGGCCATTGATCTGATCGAGTGCCAGCCCGACAGCAAGGGCATCAAGCGATACGGTATTCAACTCCACATCATCCGCGAGGTTGAAACCGGTCAACGCCAGCTCGTTCAATTGCACCGCAGGATTGCCCCCCGGCAACAGAGCCAGCGACTGAAGATTGACCGTCTCCAACTGCCAGCGAGCCATATCGGGACTGCTCAGACCGGTGACGGACAGTGACTCGACCGCCGCCAGTTGCAGGGAGTCAAGCCGGTCAACCCAGTGCAGTCCACTGAGCGATACGCCGGGCAGCGACAGTGAGGGCGTATCACCCAATGCCATGGTGAGGTCACTGAGCCGCAATGCATTCAATCCGGCACACTGGTTCGCCCGCTGTTCACCGCGCTCATTCATCAGGAGGAAACAAAATGTCAGATCGCGAAGCTGAAGCTGATCCAGCGCCAATCGCTCAAACAGTGGCGTGCCCGCCGTATCCGGCGCGGCCTCGTCGGTGGGCAATGAGATACCGCCCACACGCAGACCGGAAGGCGTCATGGCCAGATCAAGCGTCAACCCTTCAATGGATACCTCTTCAATGTGTAGGCTGTTTTCAAAGAGGGGGTTCCAGGCAATATCGAACAACAGCTGGTCGAGTATCAATCGCTCCCCGTCGGGAGACTGGGTGTGGACGTTGTTCACTTGCACCGTGCCCAGCATCGGGCGGATTTCCACATAACCGATATCGGCATCCAGCCCTTGCTGCTCAAGCCAGACAGCGCCTTGCCAGCGAATCATAAACGGCAGCAGTGAAAGCACCACAACCACCAGCAGCGCAACGCTGATCAGACTCCAGCGGAGAAACATCTGTAGCTTTTTCATGGAATTTTCACCCCGGAAACATTCCGTCGAATCATACCGCGCACTTACTCATTGACCAGGGCCTAGACATCGGCCAAATTGCCGCTCAGCTCCAGCCAAGCCTTGCGGTCTGACGCCCGCTTCTTCGACAACAGCATGTCCAGCAGGCTGTTGGTATCGTCACCGGCTTCAATGGTCAGTTGAACGAGCCGGCGGGTGTCCGGATCCATGGTGGTCTCGCGCAACTGGATGGGATTCATTTCACCCAGCCCCTTGAATCGCTGCACATTGACTTTGCCGCGTTTCTTCTCCGCTTCAATGCGGTCCAGCAGGCCCCTTTTCTCCCCTTCGTCCAGCGCGTAATACACGTCTTTACCCACATCAATCCGATACAGGGGGGGCATGGCCACATACACGTGCCCCGCTGCCACCAGTGGCCGGAAGTGCCGCACAAACAGGGCGCACAGCAAGGTGGCAATGTGCAAACCGTCGGAATCCGCATCGGCGAGAATACAGATTTTGTGATATCTCAGCGCCTCCAGTCCGTCAATGGCCGGGTCGATACCCAACGCCACAGAGATATCGTGTACCTCCTGGGAGGCGAGAATTTCCTGGCTATCCACCTCCCAGGTATTAAGAATTTTGCCCCGCAGCGGCATAATCGCCTGAAACTCCCGGTTGCGGGCCTGCTTCGCGGAGCCGCCGGCGGAGTCGCCCTCCACCAGGAATAGCTCCGACAACTCGGGGCTGCCACTGGAGCAGTCTGCCAGCTTGCCAGGCAGCGCCGGTCCGGCCGTAATGCGCTTGCGCGCGACCTTCTTGCTGTCCTTGAGTCGTCGCTGGGCATTGTTGATACAGAGTTCGGCCAGCTGCTCGGCATCTTCCGTGTGCTGGTTCAGCCACAGGCTGAAAGCATCCTTCACAACGCCCGATACAAATGCCGCCGCCTCACGGGAGGAAAGGCGCTCTTTGGTCTGGCCGGAAAATTGCGGGTCTGCCAGTTTGGAGGAGAGGACAAAACAGCATTTCTCCCAGATATCGTCCGGCGCCAGCTTGACACCGCGCGGCAGCAGATTGCGAAACTCACAGAATTCTCGCAGGGCCTCCAGCAAACCAGTGCGCAAGCCATTGACGTGAGTGCCACCCTGCGTGGTGGGTATCAGATTAACGTAGCTCTCCTGGGTCAACTCACCGCCACCGGGCAGCCACTGCAGCGCCCAATCCACGGCCTCGCTCTCGGACGAGTAACTGCCGGTAAATGGGGTTATCGGAAGCACCTCCCAGCCAGTGGTCGTCCCCCGCAGATAATCGGCCAGACCATCCTCGTAACACCAGCTTTCGGTTTCGCCGCTGTTCTCGTCGGTAAAATTTACCGTCAGCCCCGCACAGAGCACCGCTTTGGCTCGCAGCACATGCCGCAAGCGGGAGACCGAGTATTTGACGGTATCAAAGTATTTCGGATCCGGCAAAAAACGCAGCTCGGTACCGGTATTGCGCTGGCCACAACTGTCCACCACTGTCAGGTCAGAAACCTTGTCACCACCGGCAAAACCCATGCGATAAACCCGGCCATCGCGGCGAATTGTCACCTCCAGCTTGCTGGATAATGCATTGACCACCGAGACACCCACACCGTGCAGACCGCCGGAGAACTGATAATTTTTGTTGGAAAACTTGCCCCCCGCGTGCAGTGTGGCAAGGATCACCTCAACCCCCGGCAACCCCTGCTCGGGATGAATATCCACGGGCATGCCACGACCGTTGTCGGCCACGGAAAGCGAGCCGTCCCGGTAGAGTGTGACATCGATTTTAGTGGCGTGACCGGCAAGGGCTTCATCGACACTGTTGTCGACAACCTCCTGGGCCAGATGATTGGGACGGGTGGTATCGGTGTACATCCCCGGGCGCTTTCTGACCGGGTCGAGGCCTGTGAGAACTTCAATATCTTCAGCGGTATATTTATTCATGAAACCCCGGTTGCTAACCCCAAAAATTCGATAATGGCAGGCAGGTGACGCTCATAGTGTTGAAAGCTGTGATCCCCGCCCTGCTCAATGGTCATGCGACAGCCGCTGTACCTGGATTCGGCCAACCGGTAATCCAGCACCTCATCACCGGTTTGCAGCAGCACCCAGTAATTGGCGACATTCTGCAACCCTGGAACATCCAGACTTTTCACCGCGTCCACATGGCGCTGCTCCAGCTGGTAGCGCTCGCCGGTATGATAATTGGCATTGACGCCCAGATACTCCAGCATCCATTCATACGGTCTTACAGCGGGATTCACCAGCACCGCTTTAAGTCGGTATTTTTCAGCCAGCCAGGTGGCATAGTAACCACCCATTGAACTGCCTACCAACCCCACCGGCGCGTCCGCTTTTTCTATTTCTGCCTCAAGTTGACCAATTGCCCTGGCCGGATCATTGGACAGTGCGGGACAGACAAAAGAGGCCTCCGGACAGTGTTTTTCCAACCATGCCACGGTCTGGCGCGCCTTGAGTGAGGCGGGCGAACTATTGAAACCATGAATGTAAACAAGAGGCATGATTGACGTACAACCTGCAGGACCAATCCGAGGATTATAACGTTATCGACAGACAGTGACAGGCTGTGGATGCCGCCCCCCAGCAACAGCAGTCAGAACACATCAGTACCCACTGCAACGATGATCCACCTGCTGCTCGGCCCCGGCAACAAATCCCTCACCGGTTTTCAGGTGACCATCGGCGTACAGATCAATCCAGCGATACCCGGGGGGTTGTTCGGCCAATTCGAAACCATCACTGCCGGGGGCAAACTGAAAACAGGTCGACGGGGCACTGTGTACCCCGATCCCCTGCCATGAGGTTGAAAATGCCTGATGCACATGGCCGGCAAACAGTGCTTTGACCCCGGGGAACCCGGCCATCAGGTCAGCCAGTTGACGATGGTTGGCAACCCGGTGTTTGTCGAGCCACTGGCAGCTGATTTCTACCGGCATATGGTGCATAAACAGCAACACATGGCGATCGCGATAACGGTGCAGCAGGTCTGCCAGCTCAGCTAACTCGGCATCTGCCAATTGCCCTGCCACCTCACCCGCCTGGGCACTGACCAGGAAGATTGCCACCCAGTTATCCAGCTCGATGACCCGCCTGAACGACTGATGGAGCACCTGACGCATTAGGGAAAAGTCGTCGTGGTTGCCCGGCAGCCAGGCAAAAGGCCGAGGTTGTTCTGCCATAACCTCATTGAACAAATGGTATGCGCCTTCGTCACCGTCACCGGCAATATCCCCGGTCACCGCCAACAGCTCAGGTGCCACACCCTGGCCGGGCAAGGCCGACAGTACCTGCCCAAGGCTCTGGTAGGTGTTGATGCCCGCCAATTTGAAATTACGACCGGGTCCGAGATGACTATCCGATAATTGCAGTATTCGGGCAATGTGCCGGGTGGTGTGCTGCAAGATGATTCGACTCCCTTTTAATGCTCACTGGCAATGGCAAGCCAACCAGCCTCATCCGTATGGCGTTTCGCCGAATAACGGCTCCAGATGATAACCATATTTCAGGCAATGGGATAACCACTCTCCCAAAAAACGATTCCATTGTGCCTTTTCATCCTGATGATACATCTGCCGGTTGGGATAATCGTAACGAGGCCTGATTTGCCGGACACCCTCCCAGGACAATACCTCTGCAACGCGGGCATCGTGATAAAGACGCAACTTCAGTATCGGCAGTTTGAACCAGCCATCTCTCCCACCATCCCGGGCTCCCTGAGACAGTTCCACCAGCGTGGTGTAAGCGGTCTGCTCGCGCGCAATCAACCGCAATATATGCTCACCGTCGTGACGCAGACCGATTCTGCGCTCACCACCGTTCGCCATATCGGGAAACAGCTTCATGAGCCGCAGGTAGTTTGCATCACACTCGGCCATGTACCCGATCAGATCTACTTTGTAACGTACTTTCATCTTCGGATTCACAGTACTCAGTCACGTTTTTGCCGACTTTACTTTCCCGGCATCAAAAATGGCGCAATCTGTCACACAAAATGCGGGTAATTCATTCGCAACCACATCAGACTGATCATAGTAGCCGCGTTATTGCACTGCCCCTGGTCCAGCCGGGCAAACGCCTCGGTTCTTGGCATGACGTGGAGCCTGATGTCCTCTGACTCGTGATCCAGCCCGTAAATACCACCCGCCGTGCTCAGGTCCAGCAGTGCGCAGAACAGGTACATGCGCTCGCTGGTATTACCGGGGCTGACCCAGTAATCGCAGATCGGCAGCAGCCTAGCGGGAGCCAGGCCCGCCTCCTCAAGGGTCTCGCGCCTTGCCACTTCTTCGAGTTGTTCGCCCGGTTCGACCATTCCGGCAACCACCTCGTATAACCAGGGGCCTTTGGCATCCTCCAGCGCCCCCACACGAAACTGCTCTGCCAGCGCCAATAGTTCATGTTGTGGATCATAGAGCAGCACACCCACGCAACTGCCCCGCTCGAACAATTCCCGCACAATAGGCTCTGACCATTCACCGGAGAACAGTTTGTGCCGCAGGGTCAGTTTTATCATGGAGAAAAAACCACGAAACACCTGTTCACGGCCGAGCACCTCGACATCCTTTCGCGTGTAACGATCCGCCTCGGACATAACAACCCCCTCTTCTTCACACTGTAACCGATACCCATTGGCGGGTCATGCTTTCAGGGGCAATAAACGACCCATCACGACCACCACGCCACCAGCACATCTCTTCATCAGTAAAGGACTAACCGGCAAATTTTCTTGACGCAAATTCATGCCGCTCCCGGTATTCACAATACCTTAAACCTCACCAGCTACGCAGGCCATTTCGAAAGCCCCATTCTACGGACAGGGCCATGTTCCAATGCCCAAAATCTGCTAGACTCTCGCGCTGACAAGCCACCTGATGGAAGGATTTCCGATGCACCCCTTGAAACATCTACGCTGTCTGGCACTGGTTTTGATCAGCCCATTTGCCGTCGGCGAGACGCTGTCTCAAATTTATGAACAGGCGGTGGAACACGATCCACAACTGCGGGCAGCCCAGGCCGCATTCCGGGCGGGCAGCGAATCAAAAAATATTGCCCGTGCCGGCTTGCTGCCACAAATTACGGCAAGAGGCGAGTACGAAGAGCTGGAGTCTGATGGGGCAAATACCACCGTGCTGGGGCAGGGCGCAGTCTTTGGCCGCGAGGGTCATACGGACACGGATACCAAAGGCTATTCCATCAGCCTGACACAGCCCATTTTCGACCTGCCCGCCTGGTTCACCTTCCAGCAGGGCAAAGCCCTCAGCGAACAGGCCCGGCTGCAGTTTGCCGCCGACCAGCAGCTCCTGATCCTCCGCACTGCCGACGCCTATTTTGAGGTTCTGAGGGCCAGGGAAAACCTGGAAACCGCCCTGGCCGAACAAAAAGCCATCCAGCGTCAGCTCGAACAAACCACAGAGCGCTTCGAAGTGGGTCTGCTGCCCATCACCGATGTCCACGAGGCCCAGGCGGCCTTTGATAGTGCCAAGGTTAACACCCTGGAAATCCGCGGTGCGCTGGATATCGCCTTTGAGGGTTTAACCGTGCTCACCGGCCAGCGATACGAACAGCTGGCGGGTCTGATGCCGGACTTCCCCATTGTCGATCCCCAACCCCTCAGCCGCGAAGACTGGGTTCAATTTGCCCTGCAGAATAACTTCACACTGCAGGCTACCAAATACCAGCGGGATGCAGCTGAAGAAAACGCCAACTCGAAAAAATACGAACATGCCCCCACCTTATCTGGCTCGATATCCTATTTTGACGATAAATCAAAAAGTGAATTTAGAGGGCGGGATATCAGTGATCCACCCAACCCGTATTACATCAGCCCGTCGGAAACCAAGCAGGACGGCCATGTGGTGGGGCTACAGCTGACTGTTCCCATTTTTACCGGTGGCCTGGTCAGCGCTGAGCGCCGGCAGGCCTTCCATCGATCCGTTGAAGCAAAGGAAATTTTTACCGGCGCACAACGCAATGCTGTCCAACAGGCCCGCTCTCAGCATTTGTCCGTCCTCACCGACAAGGCCCGGGTTAATGCCAGAAACCAGGCCATCACTTCCGCAGCCAGTGCACTGGAAGCGACTCAGGCTGGCTACGATGCGGGAACCCGCAACATTGTCGATGTGTTGCTCGCCCAGCAAAACCTTTACCAGGCGCGCCGTGACTACGCTAACGCCCGTTTCGATTATATCGGCAGCCTGTTGCGCCTGAAGGAAGTAGCCGGTCAATTGAGCCCGGAAGACATTTATCAGCTCAATGCCTGGCTGGATCCAGCCATCAATGTTACCAAGGCTGGCGTTCGATAACCGCCAATAACCGATCAAGCGCACCGCGATTCTTCTCGGCCACGATTTTTGCTGCCACCCCCATTTGGGCGGCAGCATCGGGATCGCTCAACAGCCCTACCACAGTACTGGCAATTGACTGGGCATCTTTGCAAATGGCCATGCCGCCGGCCTCCAACAACAACCTCGAGACATCGGCAAAATTAAACAGGTGCGGCCCGCTCAATACCGGCACCTGCCAGGCTGCCGGTTCAATCAGGTTGTGGCCACCGGTGGGCACCAGACTGCCGCCGACAAACGCGATATCGCAGGCACCAAAAAACACCAGCAGTTCGCCCATGGTATCGCCGATCAGTACCTGATCCGTCTCAGCAGGGGGCTTTCCACTACTGCGGCGCACGGTGTTTAACCCCCTCGTCAGACAGCGCTGTGTCACGTCGTCGAAGCGCTCCGGGTGCCGGGGCACCAGCACCAACAACAGTGCCGGGACATGTTGGCGAATCCGCTCAAAAGCATCCAGCAAAATATCGTCTTCCCCGCGATGTGTGCTGGCAACCAACAGAACCGGACGCCGACACCTGGCCTGCCACTGGGCCCTGAGCTGTGAAGCCCGGGTCCGCAATGGCTCATCCAGTGTCAGGTCAAACTTGATATTCCCAGTCACAAGCAGTTGTGATGCGGGCAAACCCAACGCCAGAAAGCGATTACCGTCCGCTTCGTGCTGCACAGCAACGTGATTAATACGCCGCAACATGGGCCTCGTCAGGGCGTCAAATCGCCGGTATCCACGGGCCGAGTTTTCGGACAGACGCGCATTGGCCAAAATGACAGGAATATTTTGATCAGCACAGCCGTGAATCAGGTTGGGCCAGAGCTCAGTCTCCATGATGATCAACAAATCCGGACGAACCCGCCGCAAAAAACGATTCACCGCACAGGGGAGGTCATAGGGCGCATAGACGTGGTAGACCCTGTCGCCGAACGTGTTTTTTACACAGGCGGAGCCGGTCGGCGTCATGGTGGTCACCACCAGTTGAGCCTTGGGATAGCGCTGCTGAAGCTGCCGAATCATCGGTACTGAAGCGAGGGTCTCCCCCAGCGAAACCGAGTGAACCCAGATAGTTTTTGTTGTCTGAGTTTGATCAATACCCGGCACAAAACCAAAGCGCTCCGGCCAGCGCCGACGATAGTCAGGAGCTCTGGTACTGCGCCACAGCAAGCGCATCAGGATCAGGGGTATCAGCAGGTAGAACAATGCTGAGTAAAAAAAACGTGCCAAAAAACTGTCTCCTGCCGGCCCGGTAATGGACGGATTTGCGAAAAGCATAAAGATATTGGGCAGGGTATACTAGCGCCTTTCCAGCCTGTCAAAAGCAAATGACTGACAGGCCGACTACTCATCGCTCAACGAGCGGCAACAAGACCTTCTGTTTTCTATGGAAAAAAACCAAAACCACACCGACCTCAGTTGCGATATCGCCATTATTGGTGGTGGTATCGCCGGTCTCTGGCTGCTCAACAGGCTGGTCAAGGCTGGCTACAATGCGGTACTGCTTGAACAAACCGCGTTGGGTGGCGATCAAACAGCCGCCAGCCAGGGCATGATTCACGGCGGCATCAAATACACCCTCAGCGGCAGTATCACCGGTGCCTCGGAAGCCATTGCCGACATGCCGGACCACTGGCGGGCCTGCCTCGCGGGCGAAGGCGACGTTGATCTCCGCGGGGCGACCATTCTCAGCGATCATTTTTATATTTGGTCCAGCAGCAGTGCACTGTCGCGGATGACCACTTTTCTCGCCAGCAAGGCGACCCGTGGGCGAGTCAACAAGGTCGCCAAAAAAGACCGTCCCACCATTTTCCAGCACAATGCATTCAAGGGCAGCCTCTACCAGCTGGTGGATATGGTTCTCGATGTGCCCACCGTGGTCAAGGCGCTGGCCGATAACTGCGCCGAACGCATTTTTCAGATTGACTGGCAACATGCCCACTGGCTGCGTAACGGCGACCAATCTGTAGCCATCAACTTTGAGCACAACCGGCAGACCCGTCGGCTCGACGCTCCCCAATTCATATTGACTGCGGGTCAGGGCAATGAAGCGATGCTCAACGAACTCGGCATCAGCGCCCCACAAATGCAGCGCCGACCACTGCATCAGGTCATGATCAAACACCATTACCCACATCGGTTCTACGGCCACTGCCTGGGAACAGAAACCACGCCCCGACTGACAATATCCAGCCACCCCTGCGCCGACGGCGCACAGGTCTGGTATCTGGGGGGCAGCCTGGCAGAGAAGGGCGTTCACCAAACGGCCGAACAACTGATCGGAGCAGCCAAAGATGAGTTAGCTGCATTGATGCCCTGGGTCGATCTCGGCAACGCACAGTGGGCAACCTTGCGGGTGGACCGCGCTGAACCCCGACAACGCAATTTTGTCCGCCCCGATAAAGCGTTTGTCTCTCGGGCAGAGAGCTGCCCGAATGTCATGGTCGCCTGGCCCACCAAGCTGACCCTGACCCCCAACCTTGCCGACCAGGCCATTGCACTGATACAGGGGCAATCCTTGCTGCAACCTTCAGCAGCACCCATCCCCGAGCTTGGCTTTCTCGGACATCCACCACTGGCTACGACGCCGTGGTATACGGTTTTCGGAGAATAGCGGTGCTGCCCAGAAGACCCTTTGGGAACACCGGTATCGACGTGAGTATTCTCGGTCTCGGCACCGTAAAACTCGGCCGTGACCAGGGTGTAAAATACCCCAATGACTTTGCCATACCGGATGATCAACAGGCCGCTCAACTCATCGCCATCGCCCGGGAACAGGGCATTAATCTAATCGATACCGCACCTGCGTACGGCTCCAGTGAAACCCGGTTGGGTCAGCTGCTGAAAGGACAGCGGGAAGCGTGGGTCATCTGTAGCAAGGTCGGCGAGGAATTCGAGCAGGGAAAATCATTCTATGATTTCACCCCCGAGCATACCCGCTTCAGCGTCGAACGCAGCCTGCAACGGTTGCGCACGGAAATGATCGATATTGTGCTGGTTCATTCCGATGGCAACGATGAGGCCATCATACGGGACTACGGCACTCTGGATATGCTGGCCCAACTCAAGGCAGAGGGGAAAATTCGCGCCTTTGGCATGTCCACAAAAACCGTCGAGGGGGGACTGTTAGCCGCCGAAAAATCCGATGCGGTCATGGTGACCTGGAATCTTCAGTACGACCGCGAATTGCCGGTGATCGATTATTGCCTGGCACAGAACAAAGGCGTCCTTATCAAAAAAGCGCTGGCTAGTGGCCACGCCACCCTGACAACAGGGGAAGATCCCGTGCAAAAAACCTTTCAGCTGATTTTTCAGCATCCCGGCGTGAGCAGTGCGATTATCGGCACCATCAACCCCACTCACCTGCGGGATAACATTGACAAAGCTGCCCGGGCAACAGCGAGAAAGTAACTACTTACTTTTTCTGAATTTTGCTGACAATAGCCGTTGTAGAGCAGTCATCCAGAAAATCCAGGGCTGCGATCTGCCCCCCATAACCTTCGACAATTTGCCAGCCTACTACCTGCTCGCGGCTGTAATCGCCCCCTTTCACCAGGATGTCAGGACGGATCAGCTCAAGCAGCCGCTCCGGGGTGTCGTCATCAAAAGACACCACCCAGTCGACTGCCTCCAGGCCCGCCAAAACCGTCATACGGCGGTCTGCCGGATTAATCGGCCGGCCTTCACCCTTGAGCCGGGTCACGGACGCATCGGAATTGATGGCGACAATCAGCCGGTCACCCAATTTCCGAGCCTGCTCCAGATAACCCACATGGCCGGCATGGAGAATGTCAAAGCAACCGTTGGTAAATACAATCCTCTCGCCATGGGCACGGGCATCTGCCACATCGACGGCTAACTGCTCTTCATTGACCACGCCCCGCTCGGAGCCCTGCTCCTGTTGAATGGCGCGGCGCAACTCCGGCATGCTGACGGTTGCCGTGCCCAGTTTGCCCACCACGATACCGGCGGCAATATTGGCCATGGCCACGGCCTCAGGCAAGTTCTCACCAGCGGCTAGCGCTGCGGCCAGCACCGAGATAACGGTATCGCCGGCACCAGTGACATCGAACACCTCACGCGCCCTGGCGGGCAGGTGCAGCTCCCGCACCCCCTTGCGCAACAGGGTCATCCCCTGCTCGCTGCGGGTAATCAGCAGGGCATCGATATCCAGCTGCTCAAGTAATGCAGCACCTTTATCTTCCAGTGCCTGTTCGTTCCCACAGGGCCCCACCACAGACTCGAACTCGGCAAGGTTGGGCGTCAGCAGCGTGGCACCACGATAACGCTCGTAATCGGTCCCCTTTGGATCCACCAGCACAGGGATACCTGCATCCCGGGCGGCGCGAATGAACTCCTGGGGTTGTTGCAGTGCACCTTTGGCATAATCGGACAGCACCAGCACACCGACATTGGCCAGTAGGGAGGCGACTTTCGCAGGCAATTGATCGCAGTCCGCCGCAGCAAAACTTTCTTCAAAATCAAGGCGCAATAATTGCTGGTGTCGGCTGATCACCCGCAATTTTGTAATGGTCGGTTTTGTGCCGGAAACTTGCAGATCCGCGTGGATGCCTGCGGAATCGAGACGGGTCCGCAACGCTGTGGCGGCTTCATCCCGGCCGACAACGGCCACCAGCGACGCGCCGGCACCCAGCGTGGCAATATTCAGGGCCACATTGCCTGCACCGCCCATACGGTCCTCACACTGGACTACGTTGACAACCGGGACCGGGGCTTCAGGCGATATCCGGGAAGTATTACCATGCCAATAGCGATCCAGCATCAGATCACCGACCACCAGAACCTGAGCCTTGTCAAAGCGAGGAACAGTCAATTTCATCGAAATTATCCAAGGGTAAATTGAGGGTATCTTACCATAGGGCACGACCTTTATAATGGGCCCGCAGCAGGGACCGGAGTGTTATGAAAAAACTGACCATGCAGGAGTATCAGGTCCTCCGGGAAGGTTCCACCGTGATTGAGGCGGACCCTTTCGGTGAAAAAGTACTGCTTTTGTCCGATGGCACCTACTTGAAGCTGTTTCGGGCGAGACATCTCTTGTCATTGGCCCGGATATACCCTTACTCGAAGCGGTTTGTTCGCAATGCGCAGAAGCTGACCGCAAAAGAGATCCCCACGGTGACAGTGATTGGGCTGTTACGCATTCCATGCATTCACCGAACCGCTGTACATTACTCCCCATTAACCGGCAAAACGCTCAAGAAGCTTGGTGACAAGATTGACCTGATCCTCATCAACAAACTGGGCAGTTTTATCCGGGAGTTGCATGAAAAGGGCATTCATTTCCGCTCATTGCATATGGGAAATATTGTTGTCACCCCGGAAAACCGGCTGGGGCTTATCGATGTTGCCGACATGAAGATATACCGCAAGCCGCTGGACAGAGAGTTTCGAATAAGAAACTTCCAGCACACCGCTCGCTATCCCGAGGATATGGCGGCCCTCATGCGATTCCTCCCCGATTTCATTCAGGGATACCAGGCCCGCGAGAACTCCCCCTTTACAACAGATGAGCTTCAGGATTTATTGACGACCATCTACACCAGGAAGTAACGGGCTTATCGCCCCCCTAAAAAGCCGTTTTGGATTTAAAATCACGATGATTGCGACTTTACCCTTTGAAGAAAAAACAAAAACACTGTTTTTTTACAGTGTTGTTTTTTTGCTGGCCAGTATTTTTTTTATTCCCGAAAAAAATCTTCACCTGAAATTATTCATACTATTTGTGTGTATTGCTTTTCCATTAATCGCCTTTAAAGGCCTGTGCAAATGGTCCGCCCTACTTGAATCACGAACAGCAATCGCCTCATCACTGTTTTTGGGTTATTCCTTGCTGAGCCTGTCCTGGTCTGAACCTGAAAGCAGCCGCGACATTCTTAATCCGATAAAAGATGTTTTTTATCTGGTCAGTTTCTGGGTTATTTTTTTATTTACGTTTAACGGAGCAGACCGCCGACTTCAGTGTCTCTATAAATGGTTGATTATTGCCGGCAGCATTACCGCTGCCTGTTATGCAGCCTACCAGTACCTGTATCTGGATTACCCACTCACCAGGCGATTTAGCATTCCCGGCCCCCTGGTCGATAAAGTACGCACCGGGTTCTGCATGGGTGCAGGAGCACTGCTCTGTCTGGCCAGCCTTCTCTATGAACCGGGCAACCGGGAGCGGAGGTCCACTGTCCTGTTGTTGCTGCTTGCGTTAACTGTTTTTCTGGTCACCCTGGTATTGACTCATACGCGATTGGCCATTGCCGGAACCCTGTTTTTCGGTTTTGCCATGGTTGCCCTTTCTCCTATCAAAAACAGGACAAAGCTTATACTGACCGGGCTTGGCCTGATGTTACTGATAGCGGCCTGCATTTTTCTCGCACCACTCATTGATGCCTATATCGAAAAGGGACAAAGCTATAGGCTTGATCTTTGGTCAGGCTATCTGAAGGAGTTCCATCATTACTGGTTCGGTCATGGCCATGGAACGACCATTTATATCGCTGAAGGCGGGCTGGCCGGTTGGAGAGCCTACCACAGCGTCTATCTCGGCGCCTTGCTATCAGGCGGCATTGTCGGCCTCAGCCTGCTGCTACTAATGATATTGACGGTATTGCTTACCGGCTGGAAATTGCGAGCCAACCCCCATGCAGTCGTGGCCACTATTCTATTTGTATTCGCCTGTACAATGGGCCTTGTCAATCTCGATTCCGTAATTTCCAGACCCCGCGGCTATTGGCTGATTTTCTGGTTGCCGGTTATTGTATTATCACTCTATGAACTGAAATCATTGCCCAGAAAGGCATTTGTGTAACCGAAAATGAACAATGACCAACAATATATATTGCAACTGTGCCACTGCTACTACGATCCCTTTCTGGATTGCGCCCGGCAGTATGCTGTTTTGTTCAAGGATACGCCCTATAAGGTGATTACCGTTTTTATGACCGGGGAACCAGACCCGGAGGTCGCGAAAAAAACTTGCTCCGATGAGGTCATTTTTCTCGGCCACAACAGCAAAGCCCTTGCAGGTGCCAAACTGACCGTTATCCGTGAAGTCAAAAAAATCGCACGGCAATATCCCTTCTCTGCCTGTATCGCTCACCGCGCCAAATCCGCCTATGTGGGACTGCTTGCGACGGATCTGCCCATTTTCAGTGTGCGTCACTCATTTGGCGATTTTGACCGCTTTGGCCGACGCCTCATGGGCAACCTGTTCAAATCCAGATTGACGTTACTTGCCGTCTCGAATGCCGTGCGCGATGAAATACGATCCCACCTGCCCGGCTGGCCAGAGGACAAAATCATCACGCTCTACAACCGTATTGATGTTGATGCCGCACGTCAGGACCTGTTTGACCGGCAAGAAGCACGGCATAAACTCCGTCTGCCCGAGGACAGCTGGATCCTGGGCAGCGTTGGCCGACTGCACCCCGACAAGGATCCGCAGACACTGATAAAAGGATTTGCCCGAGCACTGCCCCATCTTCCCGCTGGTGCGCTGCTGGTCATGCTGGGTGACGGAAAACTGCGGCAAGCACTCAAAACACTCGCCGCCGAACTCAACGTCAGCGACAGCGTCCTGCTTCCTGGCAACGTGATTGAGGCAAGGCGCTACTTCAGAGCCTTTGATGCCTTTGCCCTGACCTCGGATCACGAGCCATTCGGTATGGTTCTGCTCGAGGCCATGGCTGCGGAGCTGCCGATTATTTGTTCAGACTGCGGTGGCGGCCCGGAGGTTGTGGGAGACACTGGCGCACTGTTTCCATTCAGGGACGCTGACGCGCTGGCTGAAAAGTTGATCCGGGTTTCACAGAAGCAACTGACAGAATCCGACCACAATCGGATCTTCCAACGATTACAAAACCATTTCTCCGATTGCGCCGTCAGGGAGCAATTCTGGCAACTACCTCAGGTCACCAGCACTCTGGGCAAAGCTGTTGCCGCAGATTCAGAACAATAATTCAAACAGAGTGACAACCCGACTTGAAAACCTCGTCTATTCTTAAAATTATTCCTTACTTTGGCAAATGGCCCGAGTGGATCGACTTTTATCTTGAGAGCTGCCGGTATAACCCAGATATCAACTGGCTTTTTTATACGGATTGCGAAAAACCGGCAATCTGTCCAACCAATGTCCAATTTATCGAAAGCACGTTTGAAGACTACAAACAGCTGGCCAGTTCGCACTTGGGTATTGATTTCAACCCGGCTAACCCCTACAAGCTTTGTGACTTGAAGCCGGCATTGGGTTTTATCCACCAGGATCAACTCACCGGATACGATTTCTTCGCCTTTGGCGACATTGATATCATTTATGGCAAATTGAGGGCTTTTCTGACAGAGCACGTACTGCAGAAATATAATGTGATCAGCAGCCATGAACGGCGTATTTCAGGGCACTTTTGCCTGCTCAGAAATAGCGAGAAATATCGCAACGCCTTTCGAAAAATACCGCACTGGCAGCAACTACTTGAAAACGATCAACACCTGGGAATTGATGAATCGAAATTTTCAAAGGTATTCCAGCCGCACCGAAAGCATCCCAAATGGCTACAGTATTTTTGGTCGTTATCGTCTTCTTACCAGCGAAATACGCTCTACAAGGAGCAATACTCTACAATCCTCTCTCCCATGCCATGGTGGGATGGGCGCATGGATCACCCTCAGCAATGGTTTTGGCAAAACGGGAAACTGACCAATAGTCGCGACGGCGAGCGAGAGTTTATGTACCTGCACTTCATGAACTGGAAATCCAATACCTGGCTACCAAAACCCCTTCGCAAAGAGCCCTCTGCCTGGATGAAACTGGATAAGCTCGTTCACGTTGCCATTGATGTCGCGGCCAAAGAGGGCTTCAAGATTTCACCGGAAGGTTTTACGGCGATCAATTCATAAAATGATCCATCACATAGCGACCTGTGCCTTTTACCAAGGGGCCCCCTCTACCCCGTATGGTCAAGTCCTTCAGGGGAAAATCTCAGAGAAAATTGCTCCAGCAGTGACTGAAGATCCCGATTTTTTTCTATTTCCTGGATCTGGGCCTCCGTCAGAAATTCTCGCCAGCGTTGATCAAAGAATTGGGCACCGCCTTTCTCCTTCACCCACTCATACTCTTTTTTCTGAGTACCGTGATGCTCGAAATTCCAGTAGTCCTTTTGGCCGGGCTCATAACTAACACCGATCCATTCACAAATCGACGCCAGTGTCTCATCCGGCTTTAATGCTAGCTCCTTGTAGGTAATCATTCTGGCGGGCAAACCGGTTGATTTCACAAAGTCGGCCATTTTTCTGTTCTGGGATATCCACTTGTAGATACACACAGTCAAGAGATCGCCAAAAAGCAGCTTACCGATCTTGAGTGGATTTTTTCTGATTTGCTTGATCCGCTCACGCAACCCAATCTGTTTTTCATCAAAACGCATCAGCCACCGCCTCGCCAGGGCGCGGGGATCCCTGACAAGATGAATCAGACGAATATCGTATTCACTGCTGGGAATAAAGTTTTCAAACCATTCCGATTTTTTGGAAATATCCACCAGAAACTCAATATTGCCATCAACTCTTGAAAATAACTCTTTATATAAATCCTGCTTAGGACATTCTTTTATATTGTGATAGAGGCGGCAGTCACCAAGATCCTCACAAATATAGCAGGAAACTGCATCAAAACTTTTATAAATATTTTTCAGTTCGCCAAGATGTTCGCCTCGACTATGACTACCCAAAAGAAGTGAGAAGAAGTGCGATCCGCTGTAATTTGATGAAAGAATAAAAATTAATTTTTTTTTCATTTTTTATAAAACCTATAAATAAAATTCTACGCTTTTGGAATAATAACAATATCCTTGGAATTCTTGATTTTATTTAAGACAGAAAAATCTTTCACAGGCGTGAACCGGAATTTTTCCCAGAGAAGGATATCGTGGTCGTAGGGAACTTCTTTACAGATATCCTCTAGCGAGTAGTGGTGTCGGTTAAACTCTAAGGTGATAACCGGCTTATCCCTGCTAAGCTTGCCCCTAGCTCCTTCGAGAACGCCGGGCTCATAACCCTCAACATCAATCTTTATCAAACAAACCCTCTTTTCGACCTCACTCAACAGCGAGTCGATACTCACAGACTGAACCTTCAGCCCTGTATTTTCGCTTGAAATATGCGAGATGCCGATATTGGCCTCCGAACTGCAATCTTGAAAAAAAACGTGCCCATTACTCCCAGAAACTGCAAGCTGATGCAGCTCAATCCGATCGATATTATTTTTATTTATATTCTTTTTCAGCCTGGAAAATATTTCAGGCGACGGCTCAAATGAGTGAACAAAAATACGCTTATTGGCAGCCAATGCAATTAGTGTATGGATACCCACATTTGCACCAATATCTAAAAACAGGCCATCATCCAAAAGATATTTTTTGTAAAACGCATATATGTAATCCGGTACTGCATTAAAATAAACTACTGCTGTATTCAAGTCGGATGAAAAGCATTCGATTTCTGTTTTTTCATTTTCTATAATATGATTAAAGCCGAGATTTATTCTTTTGTTTTTTGCATAAATTTTTATGGATTTTTTAACTCTTCTTCCTAAGTGTTTTTTTATTATTTTATTTTCAGATCTCAATATACCGGAGACCAAACGGTACGAAAAACCTTTTTTGTTATACGCAGCTTTCAGTAAATGTTGCAACACTGACATTCTTCCCCGTTATTCAATTTCAGATGCCGGCTTTTATCACTAACACATCTTCCATAATCAGATACTGCAAATCGGAACCGAAGAACATATTCAGGGCATCGGTGGGCGAACAGACCATGGGCTCTCCCCGCCGATTCAGCGATGTATTCAGAACCACCCCATTGCCGGTCAGCTTTTCCATTTCCTCCATTAACTCATAGTAACGGGGGTTGTACTCTCGCTTGAGGGCCTGCGCGCGCGCCGTTCCATCCTCATGGACGACTTCCGGCACGCGGGTTTTCCACTCATCGTTCACCTCGAAGGTAAACGTCATGAACGGGGCCGGGTGATCTATCCTGAACATCTGTGGCGCAACGCGATCCAGCATGCTCGGACAGAAGGGTCGCCAGCGTTCGCGAAACTTGATCTGCTCATTGATCCGGTTCGCCACCCCCGGGGCACTCGGGCAGCCCAGAATGGAGCGGCCGCCCAGGGCACGCGGGCCGAATTCCATCCGGCCCTGAAACCAGGCCACAGGATGTCCCTCCGTCAGCAGGGCGGCAATTTTTTGCGGAACCTGGTCAATCAAGTGGTAGTCGGGCTTGTTCGGATGCACCTCGCAGGCGCGTATACAGTCTTCATTGCTGTAATTCGGCCCCAGGTACACATGCTGCATGGGCTCCGGCTGAATGCCGCGCTTCACTAGCGCATAGGAAGCAGCGCCCACCGCCGTGCCCGCATCCCCGGAAGCCGGCTGCACATACAGCTCCTTGACTTCTTCCCGGGCGATAATTTTCTGATTCAGCTTTACGTTGAGCGCGCCACCCCCAGAGAATGCCAGTTTGCCCGTCTCCCTGAGAATATCGCCAAGGTAATAGTCCATCAGTTTGAGCACCACGCTTTCAAACAGGGCCTGAATGGTGGCGGCGTAGTCGATGTAGGGTTCATCGGCGATATCACCCTCGCGTTTCGGCCCGAGCCAGTCAATCAGCTGCGGGCTGAAATAGAAACCGACACCATCCTGCTTGTAGCGGCGCAGACCCACGGTATTGACCAGTTTGGTATTGACCCGAAAATCCTTGCCATCGAAATCGATCAGCCGGGAAAAGTCATACTTACTCGCATCACCGTAGGGCGCCATGCCCATCACCTTGTATTCCCCATCGAGCATTTCGAAACCGAGGTACTCGGTCATGGCACCGTACAGGCCACCGAGGGAATCGGGGTCATAAAACTCCTTGATTTTATGGATTTTTCCGTTCTCGCCATAGCCAAAGAAAGTGGTGGCATACTCACCCTTTCCATCGACCCCCATGATGGCCGTTTTTTCCTTGAAGCCACTCAGGTGGTAAGCGCTCGAGGCATGAGCCAGGTGGTGCTCCACCGGCTCAAACTCCACATCGGCCGGATTGATTCCCAGCTCGCGCAGCAGACTGAAGACCCGCTTGCGATAACGCCGAAAACGGCGATTGCCGTTGAGCAGGGCATCCAGTGCCCGGTCGGGCGCATACCAGTAACGCTTGGCAAAATGCCAGCGCGCAGGGGTAAAAAGCGAGATGGGTGCGAAGGGAACGGCAACCACACCCACCGCTTCCGGCTTGATACCGGCGAACTCCAGACAGAATTTCGCCGCCTGATAGGGCATTTTTCCCTTGGCATGCTTGTCGCGGATAAAGCGCTCTTCTTCCGCCGCCGCCACCAGCTTTTCATCCACATACAGGGCTGCGGATGAATCGTGATTCAGCGCACCGGAAATACCGAGAACAATTGTCGACACTGTTAAACCTTTTTATTGATGAGTTTAATACCGCACTGACTGGCATAGGGCCGCAGCAGCTGTTCAAAGTGCTGCCAGGTTTTGCCTTGCCAGTTATCCATAAAGCGCTGTAAATCCTTACCGTACGCAGCCTTGAAGAACCATTTGCAGCGGTGGCGGCGCAGCGCATCCAGATCGATCAACTGGAGCTGCTCCCCACACACAATCAGGTTGGTGGCTTTCATATCACCGTGGCTGACCCGACCCAGCCACATGATAGCAAACAGACGACTGACCTCCCGGTCCAGCCAATCCGGAATACCGGCGGGTCCATGCCGCAACAACCAGCCCTGTAAACTCTCGCCACTGGACCACTCGGTAACCAGGTACGCCCCCTGGCGAAAGGGGCCAGCCCTGTTTTCCCGCATGGCCAGCGGCCTGGGCGTGGCAATGCCCAGTAGTTCAAGACGATGGGCATTTTGCCAGGAAATCCAGGCACGACTGCGCCGCAGAGCGCGCCCTAATCCGTGCCAGACGTCTTTGATATTGTAACGCTTGAGCACCCAGCTACCACTAGCTCCGGCCAGCTTCATCACAGTCGCGGTATTGCCGCGCTTGAGAAAAGTCGCCTGCCCCACAGCCGCCTCCGGCTGGGTGATGACCTGTAGCAGTCTATCGGTGACCCGCTGTCTGGCCACCACAACAAAAGCACCCCTGACCTTCAGCCGCTGAAACTGGGTGCAGTCGCGGATCGTCTTCGCCAAATAGTGACGAATCCGTTTTTCCCGCATTCTGGCAATCAGCGGCTGCAACTGTTCGGGTTCCGGCGCACCGGCTCCGTAGGCCTGAATCACCTCCGGCATCAGCTGATCATATTCCGGCACCATCTGCGCAAAGAACATGGCGAGATTGTGCAGCGGTTTTTTTAGCGGCTGAATACCACCGCCGTCGATCATAAAGAGCGAGCCATCTCTGGAAAGGAAATTATCGAGATGAATATCCGCCTGCATGACACCAGCACGGTGCAGACGCCCGATCATGGCAACGGCATCCTTCAGCAATGCCGGCATTGCCTCCCGTGGCTGGGACGCATATAACTGGCGCAGACTGACCGCACCTTCAAGAAACGCAGTGGCAAGAAAATCGCCGCTTTTGCCACTGCCGTCCCTCAGTATCCAGACCTCTCCCGGACAGGGGACACTGGCATTCTGCATGGCCAGCAGACCGCTCCGTTCGCGGTCAAAATCTTTGCGGCGAAAAAAAAGTTTCACTAGCACATGGGCGCCACCCCAATGCGTTCTGAACACCACTCGACGACCGGGAAGATGGCGATAAAGCTCTTCACAGACCATGCTATCGAGCCCGGGGGCCTGCAGGGAAAACGGTGCCGTCAATGAAAGATCACTGCGCTTAAGCACCTCCAGAGTGAGCGGGTCAGTCATCCCGAACCGCCCCCTTGGCGTGCATTCTTCGCATCACGGCCTCCTCCAGCGAAGCCAGGGACCAGGGATAAGGACTCGCCTCGTTGTACGCCGCATAAAGCAACCGGCGTTCATCCTCAGTCAGGGACGGGCTGTGGCGCAGCAGCGTATCCAGGTCTCGCAGGCCGGCCCAGCGACTGTAGATCCGCTTGCATTTTTCCAGATCAATCAGGCGCAACTCGGTGGAATCATTATCCGAGAAATAAATATGCTTGGCGTAAAGACAGCCATGCTTCACTCCGGCAGCATGCAGTCGGCCGATTAGCTGCCCCAATGCACGCAGCCCTTTGGCGCGCTCACGATCAGGCATTGGCCGGGCGAGCCATACATCGAAAGGCGAGAACTGTTCTAGCGCGGCAGTAGCCAGAATCGCCCGGTCCTCTCTGAGGCTTTCCCGCCCGACGCAGACAACCTCAAGTGTCTGTATCCCCTGATTTTTCAGCCAGTTTATTTTTTGCCACTCGCGCAGCGCAACGGGAATACCACGCAGAGGACTACCGGGAGTACGGCAGTTATAGTTGGCCTGGCGCTTGAGATAGAAGGTTCGCCTTTGATCACTCACGGGAACCGACAACTGACCCACTTCGCTTCGGCCACCGCGGGTCAGGTTGGGTTCGTCCACCCGTTCAATGGCGGCATTCCACCAGGCGGCAAAATGGTCCAGGTTCAGCGATTCAAAAAATGCGGCAAACGCTGGTTCAAGCTGAAAAAACTGCGCTTTCATCTATTCCCGCCCCGCAAAAAACGCCAGCACCTTGCGGATGAATGTCTTGTCAGCCGCAGTGAGGCGATCCCTGCCGACATAGTGAAGGTAAAAACGCAATCGCACGGTTCGGTTGAGGCAATATTTCGCTACTTTATCAAGACAGGCGATATCCTTGATCTTTTTATAAGCCAACAGCGGCCCCCACCATGTCTGCCCCATCGGACAATCAATCAGATACACTTCTGGCGTCACCTCTCCGGCCACCAGAATATTGCGCCACTTCAAATCGTTGTGGGCAAAGCTGTTGGCATGGAGCTGCTTGGCCACATCAGCCACCTGAACCACAACCTGATCCAGCCAGTTGCGGTCTCGCAACAACTCGGGCCGCTGCCTGACCAGAGAATGCAGGTCGATGGCACCGGGCACTTCCTCGGTTATCAATACGCCCCTGGCGCCGGATTCACCATAGGCCGCGATGGGCGGCACCCTGAGGCCCAGCCCACGAAAAAACAGCAGGTTTTCCCATTCGGCCCTGACGCGGCTTCGCCCCAGCCAGCGCCGTATGACTTTTCCCCGCCGCGAATAGCGTTTCACATAATAGGACTTCTCACCGATTTCCGTCAGGATCAACTCACTGATAGGGCAACGGGTAACTCGCCGGCCGGTAGTGGCAAAGACACTGTCCAGAGAAGAGAATCGCTCTGCGGCGGCTTCACTGAGAATCGCCCTGTCGACAAACCAGCAGGACATCAGGTGTGATACCCCTTTCTGATGCCCTTGCGGTGCAGCTGATCCGCGTCCTCACGCACGGCATGCCAAAGTCGACGGTTTTCGTCGAGGGCCCTTCGCAGGGGCTGCTGTTTGTATTCCACCAGGAAACAGGCCACATCCCGTTCGTCGAAACCCGCCCGGCGCGCGGAATAAAAGAGTGCTGCCAGATCCTTGTGTCGCCAGCGGCGGGGAGTGCGGTGACGAATCTGCACACGGTGCAGGTCAATCAGATAAAGTGGTCGCTTTGATACGGCAACTGTGTCCATTGCCGGAGAGGTATCGAGCAGAAAGTGGCACAGGTAGTAATCCCGGTGATTGATGCCGTTGTCATGTAGGGTTCTGGAAATGCGAGCTAGCCGTCTCACCAAGGCGCGGCGTTCGCTCACCCCCATGGCAGAAAGCACCTGGGGATTGCAATATTCATCCAGGGGCAATGTGGGCTCCAGCGCACGGGTAATCAGGAAGGATTTCTCCTTGGCCGGATTCCAGCCGCGTCGACCGAACGCTACTGCCGTCATGGTCTCCACCCCCAACGCCGCCAGACGGGAGATGGCACGATATTCATTTTCGGCACCCAGCACAGGGGCGCGCAGATAGAGCAGATTTTTGAGCAATTCCCCGACACCGATACCGGCATGGGTTTTCACGAAATACGCGGTACCTTCACATTCAAAACGGGTTGTGCGGCGGTCACCCATATCCCGGAACAGTTCACCGGTCAGGGAAAACGCCGCCTCAAACGGATCGCTGTCCCGCCATCGCGACGCGAAGGGCTCTGCCAGAAACAACTTCAAGCTGTGCTCCCCAGAATAATGTCAGCCGCTCGATCAGGCATGCTATATAAATCGGTCTCATCGGCAAACTGCAGGGCATTGTCGTGCCAACGTGCGCGATCCTCGTCACTGGCCAGCATCTCCTCAAGCAAACGGTTGAAGGCCGACTGGTCAAACGGCTGGGCAGCCACACGACCACAGTCCGCATCGAGCACATAATGGGCATAACCACAAACTTCGGTCACCAGCAGAGGCAGGCCGGCCACTAAAGCTTCCAGCAGTACGGTACCGGTGTTTTCGTGGCGGGCGGGATGCAGCAGCAGGTCTGCCGCCAACAAAAAATCCGGGACGTCGGACCGGCCACCGGGCATGAAGACCTGCGCTCCGACGCCCAACTGATCCGCCAGACCCTGCATTTTCGCAGGATCGTCAGAACCCAGCGCCACCAACCGGGTTCGGGCACGCAGCGCTTCGGGCAGCGCCGCCAGGGCCTGAATACTGCGATCGAGCCCTTTTCGCTCAAAGTCTGATCCTATCTGAACCAGCAATAGCCCATCGGCTGGCAGAGCAAATTCTGCACCCAGCTTCTGGCGGGCGGCAACCCGCAACTCAGCAGCATTGGCCGGGGCGCGGCGGTCGGGAGAAATACCCGGCGGCAACAGATGGAAACGGTGCTCGGGCGTGGCGTAATACTGTTTGAAAAGGGCCTGCTGGGTGGCAGAGATCATCAACAATTCGGTTTTTGCCGCAGGCGAGAAAACCGCTCTTTCATAGGCAGAAAAATGCCGGTAGCGCGGGCTGTAGCGATACCACGGCTTTCGCAGTCGGCGGGATTTGTCCTCGAAACAGGGGTCCGCTGCGTAATAGACATCCAGACCGGGCATCTTGTTGAAGCCGACCACCCGATCGACCGGTCGCCTGTGTATGTCGGCCTCAACCCAGCGGGTAAACTTTTTATAGCGGCGATGATTGAGCCAGGACCGCACCGGCACTGTTACCACCTCAAACCCCTCCGGCACATCCCCCTGCCAACTCAGCGTATAAACCCTGATGCGGTGTCCGCGCTCCTGACAGGTTTGCGCAATCCTGACCAGATCCCGCTGCAAACCGCCAAACGGAAAATATTTGTAGAGTAAAAACGCCAGTTGCATCAAATCGCTCCATGGTCCGCCAGCAGCTTCTGCAGGCGCTCAAATACATTGTCGGGGGCAACACGGGTAAAGCATAGCGGTTGTTCGCGCTGCAGGTCGAATTGTCGAGCCTCTTCGGCGGTGGGACGGTATTGGCAGGTTTTCTGCAAACAGGGCGCGCAGGGGAAGTCGCTGACAAGATGGACTTGCGAGGGGCCATAAGCGCCGGTAAGGCCCGCATCGGTGGGGCCAAACAGAGACAGACAGGGCACATTGAGTGCCGCGGCGAGATGTCCCAGTCCTGTATCAACGGCGACGCAAGCCTGCGCTCCCGCCACCACGCCGGCCATGCCCGTCAATGACAATGAAGGCAGCACCTGCACCCGCCGAAGGCCCTCGGCAATCCGTTCTGCCCGGGCCTTTTCCTCGGCATTGCCCCAGGGCAGCTGAACCCCGATTTCACGCTCGACCAGCTTTTCAGCCAGCTCTCGCCAATACAACTCGGGCCAGTGCTTGCTGGACCAGGTGGTGCCATGAAAAAACAGCACTTGGGGCTGACCCGAGGAGGGTCCGGCCAGGGCCTGACGATTCAGACCGTAGTCACCGAGGTTCGTCGGCATTGCGTAACCCAGTGCCGCCGAAAATAACTGCCGCACCCGCTCGACCGCATGCTGGCCTCTCGGTACGGCAATGGGCTGGTGGTAAAACAGTGCCGCCAGCGATTCCCTCGCCGACTGCCGGTCCAGACCAAATCTTGGGCCCTTCGCATAACGGGTCAGCCACGCGCTCTTCAACAGTCCCTGGGCATCGATCACCGCGTCGTAGGAGTGCTCGGCAATACGGCTTTTGAACTCTGCCCACTCACCGCTGCGTCGTGTCTGCAACGGGTGTTTTCGCCAGCGCCGCAGGGCAACCGGAATGACCCGATCAACCGCCGGGTGCCAGGCCGGCACCTCCACAAAGGACTCCTCCACCACCCAGTCAAAACGGATGCCGGGGATGGCGGCGGCTGCATCGGTAAGCGCCGGCAAACTGTGGATCACATCACCCAGGGACGAGGTTTTAATCAGCAGTATCGACGTCATGGTGCAGGCACCAGTCGATCGAGAGCCGCCGTCACCCGTTCCGGGTATAACTCCCTGAGACACTTGAGATGTCCCAGCGGGCATTCACGCTTGAAGCACGGCCCACAATCCACGGGAATTGACAAAATCGCCACCTCATCATTGAGCGGCGGTGTAAAGGCGGGCGAGGTGGAACCATAAACCACCACCAGCGGACGGTTCAGGGCAGCGGCTATGTGCATCAACCCGGAATCATTACTCACCACGGCATCGACGACCGACATCAGGTCGATCGCCTCATCCAGGCTGGTTTTGCCAGCCAGATTATGGCATTGGCCCCGCTGCTGCTCAGGTAAACCGTCGATAATGGCCTGCGCCACCGGGCGGTCTTTTTCCGAGCCCAGCAACCAGACCTGCCAGCCCCTGGCAATCTGGTGGCCAGCCACGGTCGTGTAGTGCTGCTCCGGCCAGCGCTTGGCCGGGCCGAACTCGGCTCCGGGACAGAGTGCCAGAATGTTTTGATTGGCCTGAAGGTCAAACTGCTGGCGCAGTGCCGGAACCCGGTCTGTTTTCGCATGCAGGTCGGGGACCGGCAACGAGGTCGGCAGCACGGCGCCCTCCGACAACGCCAGGGCATCAAAACGCTGCACCATCAGGGGATACTGCTGCTTGTCCAGATGGCGGAGATCGTTCAACAGCAGATAGCGCATTTCCCCTTTCCAGCCAGTCCGGAGAGGAATCCGGGCCAGCCAGGGAATCAGCGCAGATTTGAGGGAATTCGGCAGCACAATGGCCTGACTGTAACCTTCGGCACGCAATTCCCGGGCAATCCGACGGCGCACCGACCACATCAGGCTGCCGTGCCCAACGGGCATATCAATCGCCCGCTCGACTTCCGGCATACGCGCCAGCAGTGGCCGACTCCAAGCCGGTGCCAGCACGTGAATCCGAGCGTCCGGAAACTGCTGCTTGAGAAGAATAAACAGGGACTGCGCCATCACCATGTCCCCTATCCACGAGGGGCCGATGATGAGAATTTTTTTACCCGATACCATGCAATGTCCCGGCAAAACCGGGCTTACTGCCCCACCGGCGCAAGCCACTCCTGATGCTCACCGCGAAGGCCTCGCACCAGATCAAAGTACTGTGACTGCAGTTGCCCGGTGATGGGACCCCGTGCGCCTTCGCCAATGGTGCGGCCATCCAGCTCTCGGATGGGCAACACCTCGGCCGCAGTGCCTGTGAAAAATGCTTCATCGGCAATATAGACCTCGTCGCGTGTGATCCGCTTTTCCACTACCCGATAGCCAGCTTCCCCGGCCAGCTGCATGACTGTTTTTCGGGTAATACCGTCGAGGCAGGAGGTCAGTTCCGGTGTATAGAGCACATTATCGCGAACAATGAAGACATTCTCGCCACTGCCCTCGGCGACATACCCTTCCGGGTCCAGTAACAAAGCCTCTTCACAACCGCAATCCAGTGCTTCCCGCAGGGCCAGCATGGAATTGATGTAGTTGCCGTTGGCCTTGGCCTTGGTCATGGCAATGTTGACATGGTGGCGGGTGAAGGACGACGTGCGAATGCGGATACCCTTTTCCAGGGATTCCGGACTCATGTACGAAGGCCAAGTCCAGGCGGCAACAATCACGTGGGTTTGTAGGGAATCAGCTCGCAACCCCATGCCTTCGGAGCCGAGAAAGGCCATCGGTCTCAGGTAGGCTTCGTGCAGATCATTCTCCAGCACCACCTGTTTCTGCGCTGCATTCAGTTGATCCCTGCTGAAGGGCATTTTCATGCCCATGATCTTGGCGGAATTGAACAGCCGGTCCGTATGATCCTTGAGCCTGAAAATGGCCGCGCCGCGATCCGGTGTCTGGTAGGCGCGCACACCTTCAAAGACGCCCATGCCGTAATGCAACGTGTGGGTCAGTACGTGAACCTTGGCTTCACGCCAGGGAACCATTTCACCGTCAAACCAGATATAGCCATCGCGATCTGCAAATGACATGGGTATCTCCTAAAAATTCAGGCTGACCGAAAGAACCACTGGTCAGATATTTATTCTTCTCCGAGCAACCGGTGCCAGAGAGCGACCACCTGTTGCCGTTGCGCTGCAAACTCTGCCGCACTGACGACAAGCTCCGCCTGTTGCAGCTGAAGCCGATGTCCGGCAGATCGGTAATTTTTGTAGGCGCTGATCAAAATGTCCACATCTTCAACTGACAGGACACCGCTTTCCTCAAGGCATTCGAGGATACGGATATTATCGCTCCAGCGAGTCAAATCGGGAATATCATGGGACCAGGCCAAGACCGCAAATTGAACCATAAATTCGATGTCGACGATACCTCCCGGGTCGTGCTTCAGGTGGAATACCCGTTCCTGATCCGCTTTGCCACTGGCGAGGTGTTTTTTCATCCTGCCACGCATCTCGAGCACATCGGCTATCAGCTTGTCTCTTTGCCGCGGCAGCACCAGCACTCGTTGACGGATCTCGGCAAAAGCTCGGACCAGCTTTTCGGGTCCGGCTACCGGCCTGGCGCGCACCAGCGCCTGGTGCTCCCAGGTCCAGGCTTCCCCCAACTGGTATTTTTCAAAGGCTGTCAGGGAGGAAACCAGCATTCCGGAGCTACCGGAGGGCCTCAATCGCATATCCACTTCATAGAGGTCGCCGGAGGACGTTTTAGCGGTGAGAATATGCACAATGCGCTGCCCCAACCGGGCAAAAAAAGTCGCACTGTCCAACGGGTGTACGCCGTTAGTAGAAGCGACCGCATCGGCGTCGTGGAGGAAGACCAGATCGAGATCGGAGCCGTGCCCCAGTTCAATGCCGCCGAGCTTGCCGTAACCGACAATCAAAAATCCCGCCGTTTCACCCTCTGCTGTTTTCGGGTAGCCATGCCGTTCCACCAGTTGATTCCAGGCCAATTGCAGCACATGGCTCAGGATCGCCTCCGCCAGCCAGGTCAGATAATCGCTCACCTTCATCAAGGGCAATATTTCTTCCAGCTCACAGGCGGCCACCCGCAGGCTGTGTGACTGCTGAAAGTAGCGCAGCACTTCCATCTGGGATTCCAGATCGTCGCTGGGCACCCGGAGCAATTGCTGGTGCAACTCGTCCTCAAGGGTTGATTTTTCCGGCAGCGAAAAGAGTGTTCGGCTGTCCAGCAACTCATCGAGAAGTGCCGGATAGCGAACCAGCTGGTCTGCCACCCAGGAACTGCCGGAAAAGAGTTTGACGGTGCTTTGCAACGCCGCCGGATTTTCCTTCAACAGCAATAGATAGGCGCTGCGGCGGGCGACGGCTTCCACCAGCTTGAGTACCCGTCCAAGGGTTTCAGTGGCATTGTCCCGCTGCCCGCAARTRCTRATCAGCTGGGGCATCAACTTATCCAGYCGRCCGCGGGTRTCATTGGCCATGGATTGCACYGACCGRCTRCCGCGCAGCGTGTTGATCATYTCCGCYGCCTTTTCCGGCAGATCGTAACCCATGGTCKCRAGCTCATCSGGCATTAACTCATCGCCATCRAWAGCCTGCCAAACCTGCTCCGCCAACGGGTGCTCCTCAGGYRCRTYMYCMCCSCCATCACCCTGATGCTGYTCRGCAACCACRTCTTCRAATARCTGGTGAATAAACTGGCGRWATTCRTCCAGCTGTWSCAGAAACTGRTCCCARYYKGWRCAACCCATCAGGTAAGCRACYCGGCATYGRCCGAGCTCATCRSCCGGTAATRACTGGGTCTGCTTGTCCTGCCACCCCTGCAGMACATGCTCYACATTGCGCAGAAAYCGGTAACCYCGGTARAGTCTTTCGGTRTCTTCGARCGGCAGCAATCCCTCCTGCCCCAACARCTCCAGYACCTCTTTCAGCGGTGGTGTCTGGAACCGCCGGTCGCGGCCCCCGCGAATGATCTGGAAGGCCTGGGCGACAAATTCAACCTCGCGTATACCGCCGGCACCTCGCTTCACATCACTCACCAGACCCTTTCGTTGCACCTCCCTGTTGATCATCGCCTTCATCCCCCGCAGGGATTCAAAGGCGCTGAAGTCGAGGTACTTGCGGTAGGTAAAAGGTCGCAACATCGCCATCAGCCGACTGCCCGCCGCCCGATCGCCAGCCACCACCCGCGCCTTGATCATGGCGTAGCGTTCCCAATCCCGCCCCTGGGTCTGGTAGTACTCTTCCATGGCATCGAAGTTGATCACCAGTGCGCCGCTCTGACCGTAAGGCCGTAAACGCATATCCACACGAAAGACAAAACCGTCGACGGTGGGGGTATCCAGCGCCTTGATCAGCCACTGGCCGAGACGAATAAAAAACTCCTGATTGCTCAGGCTGCGTCGGCCGCCGCGGGTCTCGCCGGCTTCGGGATAAGCAAAAATCAGATCGATGTCGGAAGACACGTTCAGCTCGCAGGCACCCAGCTTGCCCATACCCAGAATCACCAGCTGCTGGGGCTCACCCCCTGCACCAACCGGAGTGCCCCATTCGGCGCACGCTCGGGGGTACAGAAAATCCAGCGCACCCTGCAGACAGGCCTCAGCCAGCCGGGACATGTCCGCGGTAGTCTCCTCCAGCTCAGCTGATCGGGTGAGATCCCGCCAGATAATCCGCACCATTTCCCGCGTCCGGAATTGCCGCAACACCTTGAGAAGCATATCTTCACTGGTGACATCACTCAGCCACAGGGCAAGGTGCTCCTTTAGCGCGGTATCGGAATAGCTGGCCTCGAGATCGCCGGATTCCACCAACTGCTGGAACAGGGTCGGCTGGCCGGCACAGGCAGCGGCAACGTATTCACTGCAAGCCCAGACCAATGGCAGCTGTCGCGCCAGTGTCCCGCCGTCAAGTAACGAGGCCAGCCACTCTTGCTGCCCAGTGGTGGCCCGTCCGGCGAAATAATTCCTGCGCAGCATCCATTGCTCCTGCAGGACTGACGGTAGTTCTTCGGGGCTTGTCAACATAACACAGCTTTCTCGATTCGACAGGGTAATAGGGTTGGCATAATGAAGCAGACATGGCAACAATCAGGGGCGTTCTATCCGCCCGATTCTGGGGCCACACGCATCACCTCCTCCACCGAGGTAGACCCGGCGCCCACTTTCTGGGCACCACTGAGACGCAACGTTCTCATCCCCTCTTTCATGGCCTGCAGACGCAGTGCGGAAATATTGGTGTCCGAGGTAATCAGCGGCTTGGTGGTTTCCGTCAATGGCAGAATCTCGTAGACACCCTGCCGCCCGAGATAACCGGTATTTCGGCACTCCAGACAACCTACCGGGCGGTAGATGGTCGCCGGTGACCTGACTTTCCAGGGACGCACCAGCGACTCCCAGTCTGCCGGATCAACGGTTACCGCCTCCTTGCAGTGCGGACAGAGTGTCCGCACCAGACGCTGGGCCATAATACCGTTGACCGTCACCTTGATCAGGTGGGCAGGAATGCCCAGATCCAGCAGTCGGGTGATCGCTGAGGGCGCATCATTGGTGTGCAGCGTTGACAATACCAGGTGTCCTGTGAGAGCGGCCTGGATCGCCATCTGCGCTGTCTCCAGATCCCGGATCTCGCCCACCATGATGATATCCGGGTCCTGCCGCATCAGGGTTCGAATGCCCGCAGCGAAATCAAACTCGATTTTATGCTGCACCTGACTCTGATTGAAGCTGTCCTCGACCATCTCGATGGGGTCCTCAATAGTGCTGACGTTCACATCTTCGGTGGCGAGTCCTTTAAGGGTCGAATAAAGGGTGGTGGTCTTGCCCGAGCCAGTGGGACCGGTGACCAGCACGATGCCATGGGGTCTACCGGTCATGGTCTCCCAGCGCTTCAGGTCATCGCCACTGAGCCCCAAATCGGTAAAGCTGCGCAGCAGCACATCGGGATCAAAAATCCGCATCACCAGTTTTTCGCCAAAAGCGGTGGGCAGGGTGGACAGGCGCAGCTCTACTTCGCCACCCGCCGGGGTGACGGTCTTGACCCGGCCATCCTGGGGACGGCGTTTTTCCGCTACGTTCATGCGGCCGAGTATTTTCAGACGACTGGTGACAGCGGTCATTACCTGATCGGGCAGATCATAGACCTGATGCAACACGCCATCGATTCGAAAGCGAATCCGGCCCTTGTCCCGCCGCGGCTCCAGGTGAATATCACTGGCCCGCTGGTCGAAAGCATACTGCAGCAACCAGTCCACAATATTGATAATGTGCTGATCCTGGGCATCGGGATCCTTGAGGGAGCCGATCTGTAACAACTGCTCAAAATTCGTGACACCCGACCGTTTAGAGCCAGCAATGCCCTTCGCACCAAACACCGATTTGGCCAGCGAGTAGAATTCCACGGTGTACTTGGCCAGATCGACCGGATTGACCACCACCCGCCTGATGGTTTTGCGGCTGGTCTGTTCAAGGTTTGCCATCCACTCCGTGATGAAGGGTTGCATCGTCGCGATCAGCAATTCCGTATCGTTGACGCCAATGCACAAAATACTGTGGCGGCGGGCAAACTGAAAAGACATGACATCGGTGACCCTGGCAACATCAATCTGCAACGGATCGATATGTGCCACTTCCAGGTCGGCCTTCTCTGCCAGCCAGTGGGTCAGAGTATCGATATTGAGCTGCTTGCCGGGTTTCGAGGGGTTGTCTGGACGCTGTCCTGCGATATAGGCCAGCGGGTGCAGCAGTGCCTGCTCGCGGCTGCGCTGCGCCCCGGCGAGCATATTGGCATCACTGCGCGACAACAGGCCATCGGCCACCAGATCGTTGAGCACACTGCCCAGGTCCAGTTGGCGCTCCGGCATCTCAGCGGCTGGTACCATAACATTTACCCGATTTATCCGATTCACAGATCAGAGTATGACGGCTGAGGGTTGTAGCGACAATGATCACCGCGTGCATAGAATCAATGGGCATCGTCGAATCCGGTCAAACAAAATATATTTGTATTCTCACCCGGGCTTTCCGGGGAAAATTGACTCATACTTACAATATGGAATTGTCCTTGTTTTCAGCAGGTGAAGGAGTCTGTCATGACCATCAGACACGGCGAGGAAAGCGCCACCCACTTCCGTTCGGAACGCATCGAGTGCATGAATGGTTCCTGGTATATTGCTGTGCGCGAGACCCATGGCATGCTCGGCCCTTTTCCCACCAGGGAGGCCGCACAAAAGGGGGCCTGTGCTTATAGCAAGGATATAGAGAGCGGGCGTTCCGACGTTGAAGCCCTATCCAACCTCCGTGTACTGATGAAAACCCTATCCTGCAAGTAAGCCGATCGTTCTACCTGCCTTGCACCACAAGCCTTTAGCTCCTCCCCGCACGGCGGCAATTGCTTTTTCACCCGCCGCCCGTACACTGCAGCCATGCCAATTATGCCCATGCTGCAACAGCTGATTGCCACCCCTTCAATCAGCAGCGTCAACCCCGCCCTCGACCAGGGGAACCGGGCGGTGATTGAGTTGCTGGCAGGCTGGCTGGAAGATCTCGGTTTTACCGTGGACATCATGCCCCTGCAGGATCCCCGCAAAGCCAATTTGATCGCCACGCTGGGCAGTGGTCCCGGCGGATTAGTGTTAGCGGGTCACACCGACACGGTGCCCTGCGATGAAGCCCGCTGGACACACAACCCCTTCAAGTTACTTGAGAAAGACCAGCGCATCTACGGCCTCGGGACCTGTGATATGAAGGGGTTTTTTCCGCTGATCATTGAAGCCGCCAGACCGTTTTCCCGTCAAATACTCCAGCAGCCACTGATTGTGCTGGCAACGGCAGATGAAGAGTCCTCCATGTCCGGCGCACTGGCTCTGGCCGCGGCGGGCAAACCCAGAGCCCGCTATGCCCTGATTGGCGAGCCCACCGGGATGAAACCCATCAATATGCACAAAGGCATCATGGTGGAAAAGCTGATCATAGAAGGTCGGTCCGGCCACTCCAGTGATCCCACCCTGGGGCGCAATGCCATGGAAACCATGCACAGCGCGATGGGCGAACTACTATCACTGCGGAACGAACTGCGCGACAAGCATCATAGCCCGATGTTCAATGTCGGCCATCCGACTATGAACCTGGGCTGTATTCACGGTGGCAACAATCCCAATCGTATCTGTGGCCACTGCGAATTGGGCTTTGAAATTCGAGTCTTGCCGGGTATGGATACGGTGGCATTGCAGCAACAGATAAATGACCGCATCCTGCCATTTCGGGAGCGTGACGGGGTCACTATTTCACTGGAGCACTACTGTGTCCCCGCTTTTGATTCAGGCGCTGATTCCACGCTGGTAAAAATGTGTGAATCCCTGACCAATTACACCAGCGAATCAGTGTCATTTGCTACCGAAGCGCCCTATCTGAAAGATCTGGGGATGGATGTGGTAGTACTTGGACCCGGTAGCGTCGAGCAGGCACATCAACCCGATGAATACCTGGCCATTGACCGCATACAACCCACGGTTGATTTTCTGGTACAACTGATCGGTCGCTGTTGCTTATAATGGCACCGGGTAACCTTCAGGCCAACGCTGTGTCCGACTACGTAAAATTTCTACGCGATACCTCCCCGTACATCAACACGCACCGGGGGAAAACCTTTGTACTTGCCCTGGGCGGCGAGGCCATAGCCCATGCCAATTTCACCAATATCGTCCATGACATCGCACTGCTGCACAGTCTTGGCATAAAGCTGGTACTGGTGCACGGTGCCAGGCCGCAGATTGAGGAACGGCTGAAAGGCAGCGCTATCAGCCCACAGTTTGACCAGTACACACGGATTACCGATTCAGCCACCATGGTCTGTGTCAAGGATGCCGTAGGCAGCGCCCGCATTTCCATTGAGGCCAAGCTCTCAACCGGTGCCACCAACTCACCCATGCACGGTGCCCGAATCCGGGTACTGGGTGGCAATCTGATCACGGCCAAACCACTGGGGGTTCGCGAGGGCATCGATTTTCACCACACCGGTGAGGTGAGGCGAATCGACCACAAGGCCATTCAGAGGCAACTGGAAGACGGGGCCATCGTACTGCTGTCACCGATCGGTTACTCACCTACCGGTGAAGCCTACAATCTCAACTATGAGGATATCGCCACCCAGACTGCCGTCAGCATGGGGGCGGAAAAACTGATCATTTTCAGCACAAGTGGCGGCGTAAAGACCCCACAGGGCGACCTGTTAAAAATGCTGTCACTGAACGAGGTACCCCAATGCCTCAACGTGCTGAAGGATAACGTGTCGCTGCAGCATGCCTTGATGGCCTGTTACCAGGCCTGTGAAAACGGGGTACTAAGAGGACACATCATCAGCTATGAAGATAACGGTGCCTTGCTCACCGAGCTGTTTACTCTCGAAGGTAGCGGCACGCTGGTGTTGAAAAATGGCCGGGAGGTGATCCGTCAGGCAACGATTGATGACGTGGGTGGGCTGCTGGAGCTCATCGAACCACTTGAGCAAAAAGGCATTCTGGTCAAACGCTCCAGGGAATTACTCGAAACGGAGATATCCCGTTTTACTGTCATGCTCCATGCCGAGGGAATGCTGGTGGGTTGTGCGGCAATCTACCCGTTCAGGGATGGAGTGTCAGCGGAATTGGCCTGTGTGGTAACCCATCCCGAATTTCTCAATCGCGGGTTTGCCAGTCGCCTGTTGGCACAACTGGAAACCCAGGCAGCCCTGCAGGGTATCAGGCAGCTATTCGTACTGACCACCCGGGCCAGCGACTGGTTCAAGGAAAAGGGCTTTGTAGACAGCTCGCTGGATGAATTGCCGGCCGAGCGCAAGTCCCTGTACAACTTCCAGCGCAACTCCCGGATATTCTGCAAGAATCTCGTATAACTGCTGATTACCCAGGCCGGTCTCTGCTATCCTTGACGCCCTGTTTTGTTGAGGAAGAGAAGAGGCCAATCATGCCGGTATATCGCTCACACACCACCACCCAAGGTCGCAACATGTCTGGTGCCCGCGCCCTGTGGCGGGCCACCGGCATGAAAGATGGCGACTTTGACAAGCCGATCATCGCCGTTGCCAATTCCTTTACCCAATTCGTGCCGGGGCATGTCCACCTGAAAGACATGGGGCAACTGGTCATCGGCGAAATCGAAAAAGCCGGCGGGGTGGGCAAGGAATTCAATACGATTGCCGTGGATGACGGCATCGCCATGGGCCACGACGGCATGCTCTACTCACTGCCTTCGCGGGATATTATCGCCGACTCGGTGGAATACATGGTGAATGCTCACTGTGCCGATGCACTGGTGTGTATATCCAACTGTGACAAGATCACCCCCGGCATGCTGATGGCGGCGATGCGGCTCAATATACCGACCATTTTTGTCTCGGGCGGGCCCATGGAAGCCGGTAAAACCAAGCTTTCCGAGCATAAGCTGGATCTGGTGGATGCCATGGTGATTGCCGCTGATCCCGATGCCTCCGACGAAAAAGCCAATGAATATGAACGCTCCGCCTGCCCTACCTGCGGTTCCTGTTCGGGGATGTTTACGGCGAATTCGATGAACTGTCTCACCGAAGCACTGGGGTTGTCCCTGCCGGGCAATGGCACCACCCTGGCGACCCATGCAGACCGCCGCAGACTCTTTGAAGAAGCGGGTCGCCGCATCGTCTCAATGGCCCGGGAGTACTACGAAGAGGACCACCTGGCCGTGCTGCCCCGCTCCATTGCCAGCTTCGAGGCGTTTGAAAATGCCATGACCATGGACATCGCCATGGGTGGTTCCACCAATACCATTCTCCATCTCCTGGCCGCCGCCCAGGAAGCCAACGTGGACTTCACCATGGCCGACATTGACCGACTGTCGCGGAAAGTGCCACAACTCTGCAAGGTGGCGCCCAGTACCCCGCAATATCATGTCGAGGACGTACATCGCGCCGGTGGTGTGTTCGGCATTCTCGGTGAACTGGATCGCGCGGGACTGCTGCACACAGATGTCTCTACAGTTCACACACCGACCATGGCGGCGGCCTTATCCAGCTGGGATATCATGCGCAACAATGACGAGGCGCTGACAAAATTCTTCAAGGCCGGCCCCGCCGGCATCCCCACCCAACAGGCCTTCAGCCAGGATACCCGTTGGGGTTCTCTCGATGCCGACCGCCAAAACGGTTGTATCCGCAGCCTTGAGCACGCCTTCAGTCTGGAGGGGGGGCTGGCCGTACTGTATGGCAATATCGCCCTCAACGGCTGTGTGGTGAAAACCTCCGGTGTGGATGACTCAATTCTGGTTTTCTCTGGTCCGGCCCATATTTGTGAAAGCCAGGATCAGGCCGTCGAGGATATTCTCAACGACCGGGTCAAATCCGGCGACGTTGTTATTATTCGCTATGAAGGACCCCGCGGCGGCCCGGGTATGCAGGAGATGCTCTACCCCACCAGCTATCTCAAGTCGAAAGGACTGGGTAAGGACTGCGCGCTGATCACCGACGGGCGTTTTTCGGGAGGGACCTCCGGCCTGTCCATCGGCCACGTCTCTCCTGAAGCTGCGGCCGGCGGGGCCATCGGCCTGGTCAGGGATGGCGATATTATTGAAATTGATATCCCCGGGCGCACCATCAACGTGGCACTCAGCGACCAGCAACTGGCGGAGCGCCGCGTCGAACAGGATGAACTGGGCTGGCATCCAGTGGAAAAACGGCCTCGCCGGGTATCTGCTGCACTGCAGGCTTATGCCGCACTGGCGACCAGCGCCGACCGCGGCGCCGTGCGTGATCTGAATCTGATCACCATCAAATAGCTACGGGCGACCGCTATAAAAAAACCGGCCAACATGGCCGGTTTTTTTAATCTGATAGATTAGTGATCTGTACAAGCCCTAAGTCGCTTGGCAACCCGCGATATCCGCGTCCATCTCCATGAGTTTTTCTCTGCGGGCCGCCTCGCTGCGAACATATTGCAACCACTGTCGGGCAGTTTTACGGACATTTTGATCCGCTGTCGCCGCCTCAAATACCGGCTCGGCCTCCCGATAACAGTTCAGGTTGACCAGTGCCGCGCCGAGGGTGAGACGCGTCAGGGCCGGACGGGACAAGTCGCCTTTGCGCAGGGCATTGCGCGCCTCCCGAACGGCGGACGAATTATCGTTGGCATCCAGATAGGCAGACGCCAACCGGGAAGCAATTGCCCCGCTATCCGACAGATTCGCCGCCCGCTGCAACACCGGCAACGCCTTGTCGGTCTCGCGCGCCAGCTGCCAGGCGCCACCCAAGGTCTCCAGGTTCTTTGCCGTCGGTTCAATGACACCACTGTTCATGCCTTCATCGAGAATCCTGGCGGCCCGAAAAGGTACCTCGGCACCCAGATAGAGATACGCCAGGGACAGCAACTGCTGCTGATCGTTTAATTGTCGCTGCAAATGCAGCAGGTCCATCACAGCAAGCTGATCGCCACTCCGCTCAAGCTGACCAAAAATCCCGCCCAGCTGCTGCCAGTAGCGAGTGCTGGGATAGTGCGTCACCAGCTGCTTGAGCACCGCTATCACTTTCTGATACTCGCCCCGCTCGTAGAAAAGTACACGCTGCAGGGACCACCAGCTCTCTTTCGGTATTTTTCCACCGGACAGGGCCTCCGCCACGATCTGGTTAACCAGACGCAGGGATTCGTCCTGACGCTTGAGGTAGTAATACGCTTGAGCCAGCAACATGCGTCCATCACTGCCCGGCTCCGGGGCTTCCGCCTGCCAGGTTTCCAGCTGCCGGGCTGCCCGGCCATAATCCTCCTGCATGAAATAGAGCTGGGCTACGGTATAGCGGGTAGCCACTTTCTGCCGATCGTCCACCTCTGGCTCGGCGAGCATTTTCAGGTAGTTGTCGATAGCGCGGGGATACTGCTCTAAAGAATAGTGGCTATAGCCCAGCAAGTTGTAGATTTGTGATTTTTCATAACTGGAACTGCAGGGCCGGTCCAGCAGAACGCCCAGCTGTTCAATCAATTCACTGAGTTGGGCCCGGGACGGGGCACTGTCGCCTTGCAACACCGCCTGAAGGGGCTCCAGTTGATTAGCGCAGGCCTGCCCAACCGCCTGTCTCTGACGTGTCTTGGTGTCCTGATACTGTCTCTGTTCGGCGGCATCCTCGGATACAGCCCAGGGCTGCAAGGGCCCCAACACCAGCACCACCAGCAGCCACCAACGACCCAACCCCATCCGCTGTTGCAATAATAGCTTCATCACCTACCTGGCAATCTGGAAAGAAAATTTATACAACACACCCGGCACCTCTTCTGCCTTGCCATCGATAACCCGGGGCTTGTATTTAAGTTTTTCTGCCGCTCTCAGGGCATATTTGCCAAAGCCCTTATTGGCCGGCGACTCTTCGAGCAGTTTGACATCGCGCACACTGCCGGTAACCGTGATAACCACTTCCACCACTGCATAACCCTCCACACCCTGCCGCAGCGCCATGGGTGGATAATCGGGCTGGGGCACATAGACAGGAATGTAATCCGAATCGCGGGTAAATGAGCCACCGAGCCCCACCTGCAGCCCCTCCATTGAAGGCGTCATCATATCGACGGTGCCCTTTGGGGTCTCAACATTGACCTGGAGGTCGGGCATCGGGGGTGGCGGACGCTCGGCTTCCCGGGGTTTTTCCGGCCGGACTATCTTGCGCTGCTCCTCAATGGTTCGTTGCGGTTGCCAGATATCCGCTATTTTGCGCAATGACCTGTCCGGCTCCGCCCCACCCGAGGATGTGATGAGCCCATGCATGCCCAGCAACAGTGCCAACGTCATCATCAACCCGAGAGCTGCCGCCAGTGCATACCGCATCAACACCATGGGTTTCAGGGACTCCGGGTGGAAACGGAGACGTTATCTATCCCGGCCGAGCGCGCTGCATCAGCCACCTGGGACAGGGTTGCCATGGCCGCCCGGCCATCTGCCTGGATCACCAGCCCTCCGTGGGGGTTTTCAGTGCGCAGACGCAGAATATGCAGACGCAAGTTACCTGGATCCACCTTTTGCTGGTCGATCCAGATACTGTCATCCTGACCAACTGCCACCAGAATGGCGGGTGTTTGCCCGGCACCGGTGACCGCGACCGCACGGTCCACATCAATACCGGGTTCGCGAATAAACGTAGCTGTGACAATAAAAAAAATCAGCATGATAAAAACCACGTCAAGCATGGGGGTCAGATCGATCGACTGGGGGGGATCCGGCTGGCGGTAAATTCTGTCACGCATCGTCGTCACTCACCGCCTCAGTGGTCCATGGTCAGATGGTCGGCCAGCAGCAGTCGCTCCCGCTCGGCCACGCGACGCAAATAGGTATTGGCAAAAACCCCGGACAGCGCTGCCACCATACCGGCCATGGTGGGAATAGTGGCCTGGGAGACGCCAGCGGCCATGGCGCGGGCATCGCCACCACCGCTGAGGGATAACACCTGGAACACACCGATCATACCGGTCACCGTCCCCAGCAGTCCCAGCAGAGGAGCGACGGTCATCAGTGCCCGAATCAGTGACAGGTTACGATTGAGCTTCAGCGCCACCCGGGAGATCAATGCCTCCCGGATCTGGTGTGCCCTCACCGAATGTCGTTCTGCGCGGGCTTCCCAATAATCAAGCACCGCGCGGATGTCATTCCTGAGCACCGTGCGAAAATACCAGACCCGCTCGAAAATCAGGGTCCACATCACCAGCAGCAACAGCGCTATGACCAGCAGGACAGGTCCACCGGCATCGAGAAACTTGCCAATATCTTCCAACAGCAACACGGTTCAGGCCTCGGTTTGCTCTGCCACAATACCGGCGCTCTGCTCTTCCAGAATATGCAGTACTCGCTGGGCCGGACTGTTAATCAGGGCATGCAGCAGCACCGTGGGAATCGCCACACACAGGCCGAGCACCGTCGTCACCAGTGCCGCCGAGATACCGCCAGCCATGGTTTTTGGGTCGCCCGTGCCAAACAGGGTAATCGCCTGGAACGTGACAATCATGCCGGTGACGGTACCCAGTAACCCCATCAACGGGGCCACCATGGCAATGATTTTTAACAGCCCCAGACCTGACTCAATAGCGGGCCGCTCCTTGAGCACCTGCTCGTGCAGTTTTAACTCCAGCGATTCTGCATCAGCGCCACGATGATCCTCGCCCACCCTGAGCACCCGACCCAGTGGATTATTGAGATCGGCGCTGGGATTGCTCAGCTGCGCTGTGACCCGGCGGGAGATGGTGGAGAGTACGGCAAACCGCCAGCCTGCCAGCAACAGCGTAATCACACCGAGCGCTGTAATCAGATAACCGATCCAGCCACCCTGATGCCAGCGCTCCAGCCAACCCGGACTATCCATCAGGGCAGACAGCAGGGTGCCGCCACTCGGTCCGGTGGGATCAATGCCGGTGCGCGTAAAACCTTCTTTGGCCGCCTGCAACGTCTGCGCGGCTTTTCTGTAATCGCGCCCCGGCTGTCGCGGCAGCTCTGTGATCATCCCGGTTCCTGGCGGATAGTGCAGGTAGGCGCCATCCGAGAGCAAATTGAACAGACCGACTCTCACGACCTGCTGCTGAACCCGCTCACCCTCCGCAGTGACCACAGTGGCCGGGAAGCTCACCACGCGTCCACCCTCGATCATCTCGCGATTGATTTCGTACCAGAGCCGCTCAATATCGTCCAGAGAAGGCAAACGGGTGTTACCGCTCATCCGTTCGATCATCTCATCAAGAAAATCCGTACGGTCCGGATACTGGGCACTCACCAGGGAGTTGTTCAGAGTTGTGCGGGTATCCCCGGCAGCCGCCGTCAGATGACCAAACATTTCCCTGAGGGAGCCGAGTCGGGTCTGCAACTGCTCGCGCAGGGCAGCCACTTTGATTTCATTTTCAGCGAAGGTCTTTTCCAGTGTCTCGGAGCGGCGCTCCTCGGCAGCGAGCTCAGCCTTTGCCTGCTTTAACAATTCGGCCCGCTCGGTCCTGGCTCGCCGGAAGGCCGCCTCCCGCTCCGATTGTTCGCTGGACTCACTCAGCCGGGCATTTTTGATCAGCGTCAGCAGCTCATCCAGGGAAGCGGCATCCTCTGCCTGGACGGCACCGGATATCGGCAATAGCAGGGCCAGTCCCAGTAACATCGACTGCAGTATAGAGCGGTTCATTGCACCACCTCCGGTGCCGGAATCGGCAACTGAAGCATATCCACAGCCGCCCGTTTCCGGGCAATGCGAATACCCTCTGCCACCGCACTGCGATAATCACCGCCATCGAGAACCTGCCAGCTGCGGCTCCGCTGATCCCAGGCCGCAGTGACCTGCTGATCGGGCGTTTGGTAAATCAGCGCAATGCGACCCACGCGCAACAGGATCACCTCGCGGGGTTTGCCATCCACCATGACGGTGTCTGTATAGCTGTCGATGCGAGCACCGTATTCACTCTCGATTTTGTAGGCTTCCAGCACCTGACGAAACTTTTCTGCACTGCTCAGATCGGAGCGCGACTGATTGGCATGCAAACGGGCAATCCGGTCGCGCCGCTCATCCAGCAGAAACGGCATATCCAGCGTGACAAACTGCTCCAGAGCGTTGATCATTTTGAGGGTGAGCGGGGTGATCTGCCGTTCCATCAGTGTGGCATTCTCGATAGAGGACTCCAGGTCAGTGATGGTCTGGTGCTGATCCGCCAACTGCGCCTCCAGCTGTGCGTTATAGACCTTCAGCCCCTCAATCTGTTTGTTGACCTGCTTGAAGCTCTGAAACAATTCATCCGCTTCGTCAGCGATGGCGTCCACCCGTTGCTGGGACGATTTCGCGGCGCCGATTTTGGCTTTTTCCGCTGCAACAACATCATCGACATCTGCCGCCTGAGTGGCGGATACCATCATCAGAGAAGCACTAACCAGCAGTAACACGCCCCTGATCGGGCCACAAATCCGGGCTTCCACAACCCGGCCGATGACGCCACCAACAGGCATGAAACGGGAAAGCAATCGATTGAAAATCACAGAAACTCCAACACAAACAAAACAAGCTAACCATTATCATTACGACTTACTGAACAAGCAAATAGTCTGACTGTAATCGGTTTCAGCACCTGCGGCGCTCGAGCACCTGAAAGTAGTAGGGAATGTCAGCCTGATTGTCCGGCTGTTTTCGCGCCACCTCCAGCCAACAGGTCTCATCGAAATCAGGAAAGAAGGCATCGCCCTCTACCGCTGTGTCGACCCGGGTAATATAGAGCCGGTCTGCCAGCTCGATGGCGCTGCGATAGATCTGCTCTCCGCCAATCACCATCACCTCGCCGGCGGCCACAGCACCGGGGTCGGCAGCAGCCAGAGCCATCGCATCGGCCAGGGAAGAGGCCGTGGCAACACCGCTGTGTCGCCAGCACGGGTCCCGACTGATCACGATATTCAACCTGCCCGGCAAGGGCCGACCAATGGACTCGAACGTTTTGCGGCCCATCAGGATCGGTTTGCCCATGGTAACCGACTTGAAATACCTTAAATCGTCCGGCAATCGCCAGGGCAGCGTATTATTGCTGCCAATGACACGATTTCGATCCATCGCAACAATCAGGGAAAGGGTCAGACAAACCACCGGGTTACACCGCTACCGGCGCCGAAATCGGGGCGTGGGACTGATAGTTAAGCAGCTCGAAATCCTCGAAACGGAAATCGAACAGGTCGGTCACGACAGGGTTGATGGCCATGCGCGGCAGCGGGAAAGGTGACCGCCCCAACTGCTCTTCCACCTGCTGGCTGTGATTGGCGTAGAGGTGTGCATCGCCAAAGGTATGCACGAAATCCCCCGGTTTCAGACCGGTGACCTGGGCCACCATCAGGGTCAGCAGCGCATAGGAGGCGATATTGAACGGCACACCGAGGAACACGTCGGCGCTGCGCTGGTACAACTGACAGGACAGCCGCCCGTCAATGACGTAAAACTGAAACAGACTGTGGCAGGGCGGCAGGCCGGACTTGACCATCACCGGAATGTCCTTTGGATTCCAGGCGGAGACGATCAGACGACGGGAGTCCGGATTGCTGCGAATCTCCCCAACCACCTGGGCCAGTTGATCCACACCCTCGAAATTGCGCCACTGGTGACCGTACACCGGCCCCAGATCGCCGTATTGAGCGGCAAAGGCCTCATCTTCGCGGACCTTCGCCACGAACAGCTTCATCTGCTCGCGCCACTCGGGGCTGTACATGGGATAGTCGTCGGCCTGCCCGGTCTGGTTGAGCCAGCTCTGGAACGGCCAGTGGTTCCAGATATTGACGCCGTTTTGCACCAGGTAGCGGATATTGGTATCGCCGCGGATAAACCACAGCAGCTCGTGGATGATCGATTTCAGGTGGACTTTCTTGGTCGTGACCAGCGGAAAACCCTCGGCCAGATCGAAGCGCATCTGGTAACCAAACACGCTGAACGTACCCGTACCGGTGCGATCTTCCTTGCGGACACCACTATCCCGAATGTGGCGCATCAGATCGAGATATTGCTTCATGTTTGCCCCTATTCCGCCACTAACGGACGGTATCGATATTACCCGGCCGCAGCCAACTCCAGAGTATCAGGCCAACGCCCACGGCAATCATCGGCAAGCTGAGCAGCTGCCCCCGCGTCATCCAGTCAAAAAGATCGAACCCGATATGGCCATCGGGCTCCCGAAAAAACTCAACGGCAAATCGGAAGCTGCCATAGAGCACCAGAAACAGTCCACTTACCATGCCGACAGGGCGGGGTTTCCGGGTAAAAATCAGCAGCACCAGGAACAGCACCAGCCCCTCCAGAAATGCCTGATAAAGCTGCGAGGGGTGCCTTGGCAACTGCAGCGGATCATTGGGAAACACCATACCCAGCCACGAACTGGTTTGCCGTCCCCATAGCTCCTGCCCGATAAAATTACCTATCCTGCCCAATCCCAGACCAATAGGCACCATTATGGTGACAAAATCCCCCAGTGCCAGAAAAGATTGATTGATGCGACGACTGAACAGCCAGAGGGCAATCAACACGCCCAAAAGGCCGCCATGGAAGGACATTCCGCCCTCCCAAATCCGGAATAACCAAAGAGGGTCCGACAACCATTTATCGAGATTGTAAAACATGACATACCCGAAACGGCCGCCGAGGATCACGCCAAAGGCACCATACACCACCAGATCTTCCACTTGCGTGCGGCGCACCGGGGACCAGGGTCGCTCGCTGCGGCGCAACGCTAGCAACCAGGCCGCGACAAACCCAACCAGATACATCAGGCCGTACCAATGGACCGTCAGTGGGCCGAGGGCAAAGGCGACAGGATCAATCTGGGGGTAGCTCAGCATGCAATCAGTTCATCTACAGCGGGGATTCTGCGGCGATCATAGCCTGTCACCGGGTGGGGTACAATGACGGTATGTGTTTGATGATACTGGCATGGCAAACCCACTCCGAGTTCCCGCTGATCGTTGTCGCCAACCGCGATGAATACTACCAGCGGCCCTCGACGCCGCTGCATTTCTGGACAGAGGCGCCGGATATTCTGGCGGGTCGCGACCTGAAGGGCGGTGGCACATGGCTCGGAGTCAACCGCAACGGCCGCTGGGCCGGGGTCACCAATTACCGGGAGGGCCGGGAAAACCCGGCCCCGCGATCCCGCGGCGACCTCACCCGGGAATTTTTACAGGGCAGCATGCCGGCTGTCGATTATGCCGGGCAGGTTATCCGCAAGGGGGCGGACTACAATGGCTTCAACCTGCTGGTCGGGGATAGCGAAACACTGGCGTATTGCTCAAACCGTCACAGCGCTGCAAAGGTTCTGCCGCCAGGCATCTACTCATTGTCCAATCATCTGCTGGATAGCCCCTGGCCCAAAGCGGAACATGCCAAAGCTGCGTTGACAGCACTGCTAGAAAGGCAGCAGACGCCCGATTTTTCCTCCCTGGCAGCCTGCCTGCAACGGCAGGCACCTTTTGCCGATGAAGTCCTGCCGGATACAGGAGTGGGTATCGCACTGGAGAGAATGTTGTCCCCACCGTTTATCTGTGGTCATGAGTACGGCACTCGCTGCACCAGCGTGCTCTTAATGAGTCGTGCAGGGACTATGCAAATGACCGAACAGAATTATCAACCGGGCGGCCAACAGGGACAGCGCCTGTCCTTTACCTTTAGCCTCGACCGCAAGCGTTAAAGTAGGGGGCGGGGATTCAATGCATTGCCGTGCCGCGAAACAGGGCGGCAAGATCGGGTTTTTTCAGGGCTTTTTCCATGTGACGCCAGACTGAATCGGCATCCGGCATCAGCATGACCTCCTCCAGCAATTTCGTCGCCTCCACCAGACTCACCTGGCGGAGAATCGCTTTCACTTTAAGCAGATTCGTGGCACTCATCGATAACACCCGAAAACCCAACGCCATCAGCAATACTGCACCGATCGGATCGCCAGCCATCTCGCCACAGACGCTGACCGGGGTGCACTCGCCCCTGGCGCCCTCAGAGATGGCGAGCAAGGCTCGCAATACACTGGGATGGCAGGCGTGATACAAGTCCGCCACCCGTGGATTATTGCGATCCACCGCCAGCAGGTACTGGGTAAGATCATTGGTACCCACTGAAAGAAAATCCACGCGACGCGCCAGCTCTCTGATTTGGTAGACCGCAGCGGGCACTTCGATCATGGCTCCGACATTGGGCATTTCGATCTGGTAACCCTCTTCCTCTGTCAGCTCATCGTATACCTGGTAAATCAGCTGCAGCGCACTTTCCAGCTCCGGAACATTGGAAATCATCGGCAACAGAATACTGAGATTATTCAGGCCCTCGCTGGCGCGCATCATCGCGCGCAGCTGCACCAGAAAAATCTCGGGATGGTCAAGACAAATACGGATACCGCGCCAGCCCAGAAACGGATTCTCCTCCTCAATGGGGAAGTAGGGCAGATCCTTGTCGCCCCCAATATCCAGTGTCCGCATGGTGACAGTGCGAGGAGCGAACATTTCCAGATGCTCACGGTAGGCCTTGCGCTGTTCTTCCTCCGACGGGAAACGATCCAGCATCAGGAATGGAATTTCAGTGCGGTACAGGCCAACCCCTTCAGCGCCTCGATCCAGTGACAGCATGGAATCGAGCCGCAAGCCGGTATTGACCCATAAAGAGACGTGGTGACCGTCTGCCGTCACACAGGGTTTATCAGTCAGCTTTTCCAGGTCGGCTGCGAGCAGCTTCTCTTCATAGATCTGCTGGGTGTAGGCCTGAAGCAGTTCGTCGCGGGGCGAGACAATCACCTGACCGGTGTGGCCGTCCACAATTACCTCTTCGCCATCGAGTCGCCCCCATGGCAAATCCATCACACCCATGACAGTGGGAATACCGATAGCGCGACCGAGAATGGCCATATGCGAGTTGCGGGATCCTTTCACCGATACTATGGCCACCACATTTTCCAGTGGCACGTCGGCGAAAGAAGCCGCTGACAGCTCTTCACCAATCATGACCATTCTCTCGGGAAAGACGGTGCGCTTGACTTCCGATTGCTGAAGATAGGCCAGCACCCGGCGCCCCAAATCCTCCACATCAGAGGCGCGTTCGCGAAGATACGCATCCTGCATGCTTTTGAACAGGCGGATATGCCCCAGCACAACCTGTGACCAGGCACTCTGAGCACAGAACCCCTCTCTGATCAGACTGAGCACTTCACCGCCCATGGAATGATCATCCAGCATCCGGACATAAACATCGAAAAGGGCGCGCTCCTCTTCACTGAGCTTGTTCACCATCGTCTGATCAAGAGCCCGAATATCTGTTTTCGTCTGCTCCATGGCATGACGAAACAACACCAACTCAGCATCGGTATCGGGCACCTTCCTCATCGGCACGGCTTTCAGGTCGGCGGGTGAAGAGATCACCACCACGGTACCGATGGCTACACCGGGCGCACTGGCCACACCGGGATAAATCCGTTCGTGAATAACCGCCTGCTGGGGGTTTAGCAATTGATCCAATTCACCGGTAGCGTCCGCATGCGCAATCACACCGGCCAGTTGCGCCGACACGGTTACCAGAAAGGATTCTTCACTCTCGTCGAAGCGACGGCGATCCTGTTGCTGCACCACCAATACACCGAGCACTTTCCGGTGGTGAATAATGGGAGCACCGAGGAAAGAGCGGAAACGCTCCTCTCCCGTTTCGGGGAAAAAGGCAAAATTGGGGTGGGCTTCAGCCTCTTCGAGATTGATCGGTTCGGCCCGCGATGCCACCAGACCCACCAGCCCCTCTCTACTGGACAGATGAACCTTGCCCACCGAATTTGGATTGAGGCCGTCGGTGGCCATCAATACATAGCTATTGGTGCTCGGGCTGTAGAGGTAGACCGAACACATGCCGGTATCCATTACCTCTTTCACCAGCTGAACAATCAGCCGCAACACCTCGCCAAAGTCCTTGGCGGCGTTAACCTGCTGAACAATGTTCCTGAGTGATTCCAGCATTTAGCTTTGACGCTCCAGTTCGCATTGCATGGGTGCCAACTCCTTCAATGCCCGGCGATACACCTCTTGCTTGAACTCGATAACCTGATTGACCGGATACCAATAACTCACCCACTGCCAATGATCAAATTCCGGCTTGCCGCTGAGATCCAGTCTAATGCGATCCTCTTCGGCCAGCAGCTTCAACATGAACCATTTCTGCTTCTGGCCGATACACAGTGGCTTACTGTGTCTGCGCTGCATCGCTTTGGGCAGCCGGTAACGCAACCAGCCACGGGTAGAGGCGAGCAGCTCGACATCATCGGGTTCCAGGCCTATTTCTTCATACAACTCTCGATACATGGCATGTTCCGGCTTTTCTCCTGGATTAATACCACCCTGGGGAAATTGCCAGGCATCCTGACCAATACGCCTGGCCCACAACAACCTGCCCGCACCATCTGAAATCATGATGCCCACATTGGGGCGAAAACCTTCTCGATCGACCACCGAACCAACCCTTACCCTGTTATTTTAATAATAACGCCTATCCACGAAGTTACATCAAATAGTTAGTTGAGGACAGCCTTATCTATGGGTAAGCTAAGCCGCCTTTTTGACTAACCATTCTCGGAAAACCCATGGCCCTTGCTCTCTTTGACCTCGACAACACACTTATCGCAGGCGACAGTGATCACGGCTGGGGAGAATTCCTCGTCAACCACCAGATCGTGGATAAGGCGCATTACAGGCACATGAATGACCAGTTCTATCAGGACTACCTGAACGGTGCTCTGGACATGAACAACTACCTTGCCTTTGCCCTGCAACCCCTGGCAACACTGACACCTGCCGACCTGGCCCGACTGCACCGCCAGTTCATGGAGGAGGTAATTGCACCGATGTGGCTGCCGAATGCCGAACGATTGTTGCAGAAACACCGGGAGCATGGCGACCTCCTCATGATCATCACGTCGACAAACCGTTTCATAGTGGAACCCATCTGCCGGAAACTGGGTGTTTCCGAGCTGATCGCCACTGAGCTGGAGCAACGGGATGGCCGCTATACCGGACGGGTATCTGGCATTCCCAGCTACAGGGAGGGTAAGGTTGTACGCCTTCAGGCCTGGCTGGCTGAAACCGGACACAACCTGGTCGGCAGCAGCTTTTACAGCGACTCCATCAACGATCTGCCGCTGCTGCAGATTGTCGATCGACCCGTCGCTGTCGATCCCTGTGACGCGTTGCGCGAGGTGGCGGAGCAACGCGGCTGGGAAATCATCAGCCTCCGGGGCTGACCCCCGACAGGCACGCCCGGGCGTCGCCCATTCAGCCCACTTGCAGAGTATTCACCAATGGCTGCCACACGCTTGCGATTAGACAAATTCATCAGCAATGCCACCGACTTCAGCCGCTCCCAGGTCAAGCA
>NVUM01000025.1 GCA_002733125.1 Porticoccus sp. | reverse complement strand
GTATCGCAGCGTTGGAAACGCTGCCCGGCGTCGGCCACAAAACGGCCAGCGTGGTCATGTCCCAGGCCTTTGGCCACCCCGCCTTTCCGGTTGACACCCACATTCACCGTCTCGCCCAACGCTGGGGATTGAGCAACGGCAACAGCGTGGTACAGACAGAAAAGGATCTGAAACGGTTGTTTCCCAGAGACAGTTGGAACGCTCTGCATCTACAGATCATTTATTACGGCCGCGAACATTGCCCTGCCCGCAGCTGCAATGGGCTGAGTTGCGACATCTGTAAAACCTGCTTTCCCAACCGGAAGCGACCCATCAAAACCCGCAAGGCCTGATCAAGGTACAATTTTGTGCCAGCGCTTGGTTAACCATACGTCATAATGGCTTGCACGACGCTTGAACAAGGACTCAGCCAGATCATCAGCATCCTTGAACAGTTGTCGCTGCCGCTGGGTAATTAGGGCCTGCAACGACTGTTCAGCGGAGGCCACCCTTGCCAACTGCACTTTTAATACGGTCAGGTCATGATGGTCGCCCAACAGATCGCAGAGTGTCTCTAACGAATTCAGCTGTGCTTTGGGTGGTGGACAGAGCAGCGAGATCAGCCGTAGTTGATACCAATAATACTTGACGCATTTGCGCCAGTGGTGGCAATCATCGTCATCACCACTGTGCCGCGCCCGCTGCCTACTGCGTCGTGACGCAGCATAGCTTGTAACCAGAGCTTTGAGCAAAACATCTGCGTCCAGGGTCGACTGCTCCGCCTGCTTGTACCGATGGAGAAACTGCCCCAGTTGATCGGATACCAACTGTGACTGGGTCATTGCCTGGGCTATCGTCTCTCGCTGTTGCAATACCAGCTGCCGCTCCAGTTGATCAAAGGTAAAGATCGTGGTATCGACCAGCCCGTGATTGTCGGCACGCAGTGACAACAGGGTTTGACTCATGACCTCGGTATCGCGAAGGACAGACAGCTTGGCAGAGAGGTCGCGAAAGAATTGGTTGCCCTGGCGGAAGGTCACCTTATCCGCTGATTTCAGTAATCTGTAACAGGCACGCAGGCGTTTAAAGCATTTGCGCGCTTCGTGAATGCCTTCGAGCTGCTTTGAGGTCAGAGACTGCAGTTGCTCCCTCGCCAATCTCGTTTGCTGGAGGACGACACGGTTGAATTCTGCACTTAGATCCTTTGTCTGGAAAACAAAACTATCCATGAAAACCCGTAACTTTTCAGGTAATGCGCATCTAGCCCGACCCCAGTGAAATGGTTTTGCCGCTAACACTTTTGGGGAAACCAAAATAGCGCAACTCGGCCATGCCCGCGCCCAAATCCTGCCAATGGTTTACGTCAACCTGCAAAAGGGCAATACCGCAGGTGGGAATTTTATCGATCTGCATCAGGGTGAGAAAATTTACCAGATCAGTTATGGCCGGATTGTGACAAATCAGGGCAAACCTGTCGGCATCTCTGTCTAGAGATCGCAGCCAGGCCAGAATATCTTCGTAATTAAACGTGTACAGAGGCGTGACGACCTCCAGCTTCGCGTCACTCAACCCCAGACTGGGCATCAACCACTCAGCCGTTTCCATGGCCCTCACCGCCGGACTCGAGAAAACCCGTTTCAGAGAYACCGGCTGCTCCTGTAACCTGCGCCCCATTTCCGGGGCGTTCAACCGACCACGGCGATTAAGGGGCCGATCCAGATCCGGYAARGTAGYATCTTTCCAGCTGGATTTGGCATGACGAATCAGTGCGATCGTCTTCATGGYGKTCTCCCGTGAATGCKTGGCCCAAGTTTGCTATCCTTCGCCGCTGCTTAAACCCGATTATGTGTATTGATGCTTGATAACGCCAATTCATGACAACCACGTGACAAATCCTATGACTGAAMCCATTCTCTACGGCATCAAGAACTGCGATACCGTGAAAAARGCRCGMCATTGGCTGGATGARCRACAGGTGAGCTAYCGCTTCCACGAYGTCCGCACCGACGGMCTGGAYYCGCAAATGRTCGAGCGCTGGATMRCCGCTGCCGGTTGGGAAAAAGTGCTCAACARGGYGGGCACCACYTGGCGAAAACTGGAYCCGGCTGYCAAAGACCAKGTCTCTGCAGACAATGTTGTCGACCTGCTTATGRAATAYCCGRCCATGATCAAACGCCCGGTGCTGGAYCAGWACGGTACTATTACCGTCGGCTTTCGGCCAGATCAGTACGCTTTRCTTTTTAAYCTGTAATCTTCCGGAGATATAACAASCAATGACACTCTACAGCTTTGGATTGGGCATCGGCACCCAGAATAACAACGGCGAATGGCTCGAGGTTTTCTACCCAAAACCYYTACTAAACCCCGGAGAYACTWCCCTCACWGCAATTAAGACTGCGCTGRAAATCCAGGGTAAAAACCAGSTGATRRCGCTCACCGMTGAACAACTGGATACGCTTGCTGCRGCCTTCGCAACGACGGGRGAAGAAGAKCAATCGAGCATYGCCAGACAGTTTCAAAAGAGCTCTCGCCCGGTRGTRGCCACTSTGCTTGTCAGCGACGATGCCCCGGCCTCTGTMCCCGAGGGTTACCTGAAATTGCACCTGCTATCCCAYCGYCTGGTAAAACCCAACRCCACAAACCTGACCGGAYTGTTCGGYGTGCTGCGCAATGTYGCCTGGACCARTGAGGGCGCCATCGAYATAGGGGAGCTGCCCGCMCGRCAGTTACAGGCCCGCCTGGCAGGYTCCMCYCTGTCYGTAGACAGYGTGGACAAGTTTCCCAAGATGGTGGATTACGTTGTYCCCRCCGGCGTTCGCATCGCCGAYACGGCAAGGGTACGCCTCGGSGCTTATATCGGTGAAGGCACYACTATCATGCAYGAGGGCTTCGTGAATTTTAACGCCGGCACCGARGGTACCAGTATGGTGGAAGGCCGAATCTCTCAGGGTGTRTTCGTTAAATCCGGYTCAGATTTGGGCGGTGGCAGCTCTACCATGGGCACSCTCTCCGGTGGCGGCAATATCATTATCACTATTGGCAACCAGTGTCTGYTGGGCGCCAATTCMGGCTTGGGRATTCCCCTGGGTGACCGCTGTACCGTGGARGCCGGGCTCTATATCACCGCCGGAACCAAAGTAAGCCTRCTGGATGAYCAGAACCAGTTGGTRGGGCAAACCAAAGCSAGAGAGCTGGCTGGCAAGGATGAYCTGCTCTTCCGCCGAAATTCKGCGACTGGWRCCGTGGARTGCCTGACCAATAAATCTGCCGTRGAATTGAATGAGGCGTTGCACGTATCCAATTAGGATATCTGCYAGTCCGGTCGCCCTGTRGCGCTCCGGACTGACTCYRCCGCCATATACTGCCTRYKGGCAGAMAWTGCCAGTGGCCTGGGCTGSCCCAGCTCGYTAAACTTGTGATGACTGCCCCGGAGTATCACTGAATGACRACCCTTTCCCCCACTCTTGAACTGGCCTGTGAACTKATYAAACGTCGCTCGGTAACSCCGGCGGACGAGGGGTGCCAGCAACTGATGATTGAGCGYTTGGARGCGATCGGTTTTTGTGTGGTCAGGCTGCCCTTCGGCGATGTGGATAATTTTTGGGCCGTGCGCGGTGAAAGGGGCCCAACGCTCTGTTTCGCCGGACATACCGATGTAGTGCCCGCGGGTCCCGAAGGTGACTGGCAACATCCACCCTTTTCCCCCCATATTGAGAACGGCGTTCTCTACGGCCGGGGAGCTGCCGATATGAAGGGCTCACTCGCCGCCATGATTACGGCGGTAGAACATTTTGTTGCCACACAACCAGACCACCCGGGACAGATCGCTTTTTTGATCACCAGCGACGAAGAAGGTATCGCCACAAACGGCACAGTGAAAGTGGTGCAATGGCTACTGGACAACCATAAAATCCCTGATTGGTGCCTGGTGGGAGAGCCCTCCAGCACTAAACGCGTAGGTGATGTGATCAAAAACGGGCGCCGCGGCTCTCTGGGAGCTGAGCTGGTGGTCAGGGGCATCCAGGGGCATGTGGCCTACCCACAACTGGCGGATAACCCCATCCACAGCGTGGCTCCAGCACTGGCCGAGCTCGCCACCGAGAGCTGGGACAACGGCAACGATTTTTTTCCTGCCACCAGTTTTCAGGTATCCAACATTCACTCCGGCACTGGTGCCACCAATGTGATTCCCGGGACCGTGCAGGTACTGTTCAACTTTCGCTTTTCGACCGAAGTGACCGTCGAGCAACTTAAATCCCGCACTGAAACGATTCTTAAACAACATCAGCTTGACTATGAACTCCAGTGGCACCTGAGCGGGCAGCCCTTTCTGACCGAACGAGGGCCGCTGGTAGAGGCTACGGTGACCAGTATCCGGGAAATCACCGGCATTGAAGCGCAACTTTCGACGGCAGGAGGCACCTCTGATGGTCGCTTCATCGCCCCTCATGGCTGTCAGGTCGTCGAACTGGGGCCCGTGAATGCCACAATTCACAAGGTCAACGAATGCGCCACCGTCGAGGATATTGACGCCCTCGAAAAAATTTATCGACGTATTCTCGAAAAACTGCTTACTTAAGGTCATTCTCGTACCCGGGATCATCCACTCCATACCCGCACACAACCTGCTCACTGCCCTGCATCCGGGTTGTGAGCGATCTGGCGCGCTTCATGTATTCTCATCCACAGTGGATATTCGATGACGGTTTTTGTAGGGTGCCTGTCTTTGCATAGTTCACACCAACAAGGACTGAAAATGCCGGATTTGAGTAACCTACCCCACCGCCTGATGTTATTGGTCTGCATGCTATTCCCTGTAATGTCGCTTGCAGGTGAGATCACTTTAAAAAACGGGGATATTATCCATGGCGAACTGGATTCGATGAATGAGAACAAGGTTATCTGGAAATCAGACATCTTTGGTCTGATCAAAATCCCCAAAAACCAGGTCAGCAATTTCAGCTCCTCCTCCAGGATGCCGTTAGTCACCAGTCCTGATGAAACAGCCACCAACTGCTCCCTGACCATGGAGGGGACTGTTACCGGCCACTGCGATCAGGGTACAAAACCATCACTACCCTTCATGACACTTTTAGCCATGGAACCACCGAAGGCTTTTACTGGCGATGTGCGGTTTGGCTTCAACCGCAAAGACGGCAATACCGATACCGAAAAACTGGACTTTATTGTCAGAGCTCAATGGTTGCAGGAAAAGTTCAGGCACGAAACCGAGTTACTGGCAGAATCAGAAAAAACTGATGGCGTTGTGGTAGATGAACACTACGAAACCAACTACCAGCTGAATTATGATTTTACCGAAAGATGGTTCAGCTACGTTCGCCTCGGCTATACAAAAAATCGTTTCAGTGCCATTGATGAGCAGTATCAACTGGGTGCAGGTGCGGGCCGTCGCATCAACCTTGCCAATCAGATGAAACTGAATTTACAGCTGGGTGCGGCCTTTTTGGTTTCCCACTATGACGAATCTGACTCAGAAAAAGACCTGGCGGGGCGTTGGAAAATGCGCATGGATTGGCCCATACCCGGAACGGACATGACACTGTTCCATGAAAATGAATTCCTCTGGGCCGTGGACGACTTCAGCAATAATCAGACAGAGAGTAGTACCGGTATAAAAATACCACTGCTCGGCAGTCTGTTCAGTGAACTTCGATATGATTTAGATTATGTCAATCAACCCGGTGAGGGGCAGCAACGAAAAGATGAAGAGTGGGTCATTTCACTGGGCTATCAATGGTGAAACGCCCAGCCAGTGGTGACAGGCCCGGCGAATTCAGGGTAGTTTTTGCAGGGGGTAAATATCAAAACGGGTAGATTTTCCCTTCAGAGAGTAACCCGGTTCACAGCCATTCAGGACCGGAGCGTGCACGGGCCGCTTTACAACAACACGGTAACGCGCCTTACCGAGAGCCGCTGGCATTAACTCCCCGATATCGTCTAGCCCAACGAGCTGATGAAAAATCTGCATCTCTTTTTTCACTTTGCTGGACTTTTCTCTGGGCGCAAACATGGGATCGAGATAAATGACATCAGGGTATTGCTGATCCGTCAGTGTTTCCAGGTAATCGACTGAGTCCTGACAGACTGTGTTAATACGCCGAAGGATCTCCGCCAGCGGGGGGTCTTCCTCCGCCTTATCAGCAGCCCGAGAAAGCCCGTCGGCAAGCAACGCATAAATAATGGGGTTTCGCTCTATCATGGTCACCTGCGCCCCCAGAGAAGCCAGGATGAAGCCATCGCGACCCAGACCCGCGGTCAGATCCAGCAGCTTAGGACAGAACCCACTACGGCCAAGCCCAGTGGCCTTGGCGATGTCCTGCCCCCTGCCGCCACCATACAAACGACGATGGCGCGCAGCACCCAAGGCGAATTCACAGCGAACAGGTCCCGGTGCTTTTGGACCCAGTTGTTGTAGCGACAACCCCCCATCATCTACAACCAGCGTTAACTGCTCTTGTTCCGTATCAGGTACGTCCTGTGCCGACGCAACAGGCAGGAGCGGCAAAGATAACCCTCTGGAAAGCAAATCGGCCCGGTTTTCGAAACCGGGCCGGGGCCAAATAGCCAGAGACAATTTAGCGTTACTGGATCGGGACAAGCTCAAGCTCTACCCGACGGTTGGCTTGTCGGCCCTCTGCCGTATCATTGCTGGCAACTGGGTAGCGATAACCATAGCCGGTGCTCCACACCCGCCCACTCACAATTCCCTGACTCATGAGCATCTGACCAACACTGGCTGCACGCCGCTCACTCAGGGTCTGATTATATTCTGCACTACCGGTTGAATCTGTGTGGCCTGCAATGCGTATATTGGTTTTATCAAACTCTTTTAGGACAATCGCAACGGACTCAAGCGTGCCATAGAACTCCGGGCGAACTTCGTGACGATCCACACCAAAGGTGATACTGCTGGGCATGACAAGGCGGATGTTGTCACCTTCACGAACAACCCGAACACCGGTCCCCTCCAGTTTTGCACGAAGTGCGGCTTCCTGACGGTCCATATAATAGCCAATACCACCGCCAACGGCAGCACCGGCTACTGCACCGGTCAGAACCCCTTTCTTGCGGTCCCCACTACTGGAGGTGGCTGCACCGATCAAAGCACCCGACACGGCTCCAATGCCAGCCCCCTTTGCTGTGTTGCTTGTCTTTTGTTGTCCGGTATAGGGGTCTGTGGACATACAGGCCGCCAAGGAGATAGCAAGAATGGCTAACAGAATTTTTTTCATGTCACTTCCTCATTAAAACGATAAAACGTACTAAACGTGGATACCTGAAACAATAAACTACTATATTCTTACTAACAGGACAGGCAACGCGTTGAAATTAGTTGCCTTACTTTAATACAAAATGCGGTTTCCAACCCTATGAAAAAACATATCCTCTTCGTTATTGTGGTCATCAGCACGCTTTTGAGTGGCTGCGAAAAATATACCTTCACCTTTAACGAACAACCTGTTCTAAAACCAACCGAGTTGTTTTCCGGCTACAAAATTCCGGATCCGGCACTTGCTGTCTGCGTGGAACAGGCGATCAAAGACCTTGCCGTGACCCGTGCGAACCAGTTATCGCAGCTCAACTGTTCTAACGCTGGTATTGTCAGCCTCTCTGGTCTTGAAATTTTCACGGGTCTTATTATCGTCAACCTGGCACAAAATCAGCTTACTACTATAAAGCCGTTACTCTATCTACCCAACCTCGATAGCATTTCTCTGGAAGGCAACACCTCTCTCGATTGTCCTGATGCGCAGCTACTCTCAGAGCAGGTCGAGGGACAGATTAAACTCCCGACACATTGCTAACACCTAACGAATCGCCATCGGATCAGTTGACAACAAACGATAAATAGTTCCCCAAAGTTACCCACAAATTCTGTGGATAACTTTGTGCACTACTTTCGTAAAACTTCGAGGAATCCACGCAAAATGGGGCACTCAAACAAAATGGCTACTTTTTGATCATTACATAAACCCCTTATAAATCATTGAGTTAAGTAATTAAAAAACTTAAATCAATAACTTACAATGGATTCTAAACATTTACTTAAGGTTATTAGTGTAATTGTGGACAATATAAAACTGCTTGATACTGCTTTTGGAGGGCTGACCAGCTTTTCTGCGTTGCCGGGCCTGTAACTGCAGTCAGTCAACAACACGGCTTTCCGGCAAAATCGTATTCATACTCGGGATAGTGCCAGCCAATCGACTCCGTCGTTCTGGCAGGCATAGTGGATGGAAAACAGATCAGATGGCAGGTTACTCATCATTGCCTGCACCGCCGCCAGAGAATTGTTCTGCTCACTGATATGACCCAATACCAGCTGCTGTAGCTGGCACGTCTGGATGTTTTGTAACAAATCGAGCGATTGCCGATTATTCAAATGTCCCCAATCACCGGCAATACGCTTTTTCAACGACGGCGGGTAGGATCCGTTAGCCAGCATAGCGGTATCGTGGTTACACTCGAGGAACAAACCATGACAGCCTTCGAAATGCTGGATGACATGAGCCGTGATACTTCCCAAGTCCGTTAGCACGCCCAGAGACAGATCGTCACTGCTCCGTACGACGTACTGGACAGGTTCTCTGGCGTCATGGGGCACAGCAACAGGCGTTACAGCAAGATCACCAATAACAAAGTCCAAGTGACTGTCTATCAGTTTTAGATCAATCCCGGAGAAAAGCGAAAAGGACAAGGCTCGGTGGGTGCCCGCCGTCATATAGACCGTCAATCCGTACTTCCTGGCTAATGGAAGGACACCTCGGATGTGATCCCCATGCTCATGGGTCACCAGAATGGCGTTGAGGTCACTGGGCTGTGTGCCCAGCCTTTCAAGTCGCCTTTCTGTTTCCTTGATTGAAAACCCACAATCAATCAACAACCGGGTTGAGCCGACATCCACAATCGTAGCGTTACCCCTGCTGCCGCTCCCAAGTGAAGCAAACCGCATAATCAGCTCAAATTGCCGCGAATTACCTTGAGCAATTTAATAGCGAGCGAGCGCTCCAGCTTATCCCTGCTCTTATCAGCTATCCGCACCTCCACTGTCTGCTCAGTGCGAACCAACTCGACCCAATACTCGACAGGGGGCACTTTTTCGACTTTATTGCCAAGATTGAGCACCCATTCCTTGAGTGTCTGCCCCTTCTCTTCAGCAATAATTTCCTGAAACTCAACCTGTAATCTACCCGCTGAACGATTCTGATCGATGATAGTGTAACCGCCCCGGGAGAGCGAGTTGAGCAGGGACGCCCAGGCCCTGTCATAGTTGAGATTCATCTTGATGTAGGGATCAGTATCTGCGGAAGAGACGACCTCAACCTGTTCCTGGCCACCGATTGTCTGGGCCAGCAGTGAAACGCTGCCACTGTTAATTTCACTGGCGAGAGAGTTGGAAACGATCTCGACAAATTCCAATTCCCGGGAGTCATCCATTGACTTTGCGGGCCAGGATCCCGCATCGCCTTCCTTGCCAATAGGTGCAGACATCTGCAGCAGGCTGACTTCTGTACTGTTGACACCGATGCCAGGAACTATTTTAAAGCGAAAACGGTGGCTCTTGTCCTCATCGTCCTTGAATTGCAGCCAACCCGTTTCAATAATACCGCTACTGGCATCTACCCGGGTCGTGGGGACACTACTGCGCGAGAGAATATTTCTGATTCTTGGCCAAACTTCTTCAGCGGGCTTGTTAATCGCTATCCATCGGCTACCTGAGAATGTCTCAATTTTTACCGTTTCTTCAAAAACATTTTCCGAGAGCGGCTGCGGCCTAGGAACAACAAAATATTCTGAACCAGCCCCGGCATCAGGGACTGCAGGAACATCATAAAGCTGACCGATTGCACCTGAGCTTTTGCCCTCGGGTACAACCATGGGCGGGACTTCCTCTGAGAGCAGATAATCATTACTTTTATCGCGAACAAGATTATTTCCACAACCAGCCATTGCCAGTAACGCTATAATCACTGATAGCTTTTTCAGTGTTGCCTTCATCCAGTGAACTCCGAATTGACTGTTTGTACACCGCTCAGCAGATCAGCCTGCTCAAGAGCTCTGGTAACTTTTAAATGATAGGCCGCAGACAACTCAGTGAGCGGGAGACGTATGGCATGCTCCATCAAACCCATTTCAGCTACAGCCCATTTGACCGGGATGGGGTTGGATTCGACAAACATCGCTTCATGAACAGGAATAAGTCGCTTGTTGATTTCACGCGCTGCATCCACCTCGCCGGCGAGCGCCAAACGACACATCTCAGCCATTAATCTGGGGGCAACATTGGCCGTAACAGAGATGTCACCATGACCACCCCTCAGGATCAATTCCAGCGCAGTGAAGTCATCGCCCGAATAAATGGCAAAACCCTCAGGGCAGGTGCTGACCAACTGGTTAACGCGGTCTAGGTCACCGGTGGCCTCTTTAATACCGACAATATTGGGGATTTCGGCAAGCCTCGCAACAGTGGCGGGGAGCATATCACAGGCCGTACGACCGGGCACATTGTAGAGAATCTGCGGAATATCCACGGCTTCTGCAATTGCTTTGTGGTGAAGATAGAGGCCTTCCTGGGTGGGTTTGTTGTAATAGGGCGTTACCAGCAGGCAGGCATCTGCACCGATCTGTTGTGCTCGATGGGTCCATTCTATGGCTTCTCTGGTCGAGTTTGCACCAGTGCCAGCAATCACGGGGACCCGACCATCGGCGTCTTCGACAATCGCAGCGATGGTCGCCATATGCTCCTGCACATCGAGTGTCGGGGATTCACCGGTGGTACCCACAGCGACAATCGCATTGGTCCCCTGGGCAATATGCCACTCCACCAAACGTTTCAGACAATCCCAGTCAACTTCCTGATTATCGCGAAACATGGGCGTAACCAGAGCAACAATACTGCCGGTGATCATCGGAGGAGCCTCAAAATAGCCAAGAAAAATAGAACGCGTAATGGTACTGACCAGCAACCTGGGGCACAAGCGTTATGAAAAAATTAGACACCGGCTCCAGGGTTAATAACAGAAGACCGAGAGGGTTTGATCCAACCGGCCACCGGTATATCAGACCATTGGGCACGACAGAGTTCTCCATCCTGGCAATGCTTGATGCTTTCCGGCCCATCATCCATCATTTCCAGTTTTGTCTGGTCTGGGCAGACTCTGTTATTTGCTACTTTTGGGATAGGGTCTTGACTCGCCGGGCGGGCGGGTTTTAAAGCGCCGGTGAATCCACATATACTGATCCGGTTGCTCGAGAATCATCTTCTCAACCTGCCGGTTAACCGTTTCGGCGTCTGCCAGATCATCACCTGTCGGAAAATCCTGTAAGGGTGGATGCACTTTAATCAGATATCCCCGACCATCGGGCAACCTCACCTGAGAGAAAGGCAGAACAAGGGCGTTGCCGGTTTTGGCAAAACGTGCAGTAGCCGTGACCGTGGCTGCCGGAACACCAAAGAACCGGGCAAACACACTCTGTTTGCGCCCATAATCCTGATCCGGTGCGTACCAGATAATTCTGCCCTGGCGAAGGGCCTTGAACATACCGCGAATGTCTTCCCGTGGATAAACCACCCCCAGCGGGTCTCTTGCCCGACGTCCTTTGCTCTGCACATAGTCATACACAGGATTTTTATGGGGGCGGTACATACCATCAATCGAGTGTCTCGCAGACAGGGCAGACGCGCCGATTTCAAGCGTGGTGAAGTGAATGGCCATCAGCAGCGCCCCCCTACCCTGCAAGCCATCAATATGCTCCAGACCCTCAAAGGTAATCAGCTTATTAAGCCGTTGTGTGGGCCACCACCAGGCCATACCAATTTCAAAAAAAGCAATGCCGTAGCTGATAAAATTAGCCCGCAGCAACCTCTGGCGCTGCGATTCTTCCATCTCGGGAAAGCACCATCGCAGGTTGATGTCTGCAACTTCTCGACGATAGCGGCTTCGCCAGAACATTATCCGGCCGATACACCCACCCAACCAAAGCAACACCGGATACGGAAGGACCACCAACAAACGCCAGCAACCCAGACTTAACCAGGTCAGCCAATAACGGGGGTGGAGAAAGCGCCACTTGAAATCATGGTTATTAATCATGTCAATTACTGATCAAAGGGGATAGCCATTATAAAGACGTTGACGTGTAAAACCATGCGTGGGGCGCGGGTTGAAGCTGAAAACACTAGCCCCTGAAACGGGCATCGAGCTGATCAACCAACTCGGCCCAATCGGCATCTTCACTTATAGCCTCTTCCAGAAACGCTCTCTGAGCCTCATTCCAGAACAACGCTTCAGCCAATCTCGCCTCAGGGGGCAGTGGCTGGTGCAGGGCAATAAAAAGCTCAATGGCGGCTGCGGTGGAGGGCAACCCCAACTGGTCAAATAGCGTAGACAAGGAATGAACGCTGGTATCCATATATGTCTTATAGGCGCTGCCGCAGTTATTGGCAATGTTACTTGAAGCAATTCATGTTCACATGAAACTGTAGCAACAGACCGCGCTGAGACATCATTGGCAACAAACCGCTCGACTTTATATAACACCGCTTACAGAAACCCGCCATTTGACTGCGCTGACGAACAAATACTTAGATCAATCCGCTGATGGGAACCACCGGGTCGACATCAGCCTCGTAATCCACGCTGTCAATATCAAAGCCAAAGAGCTTGAGAAACTCATGCTTGTAGCCCTTTATATCAGTCAGCTCAGCCATATTTTCATTGGTGACTTTCAACCAGTCATCGCCAACCCGCTGCTGAATTTCCGGGCGGAGTTCACGTTCGTCCACCCGAATTCGTCCTTCGCTGTCCATACGAGGGGAGTCGCTGTAAAGACATTCTGTGTAGAGACGATATAGCTGTTCAATACAACCTTCATGACTGCCATCTTCCTTCATGACCTTGAACAGCAGCGCCAGATAAAGCGGCATGATCGGTATCGCAGAGCTGGCCTGAGTCACCACCGCCTTTAGCACCGCCACGCGAGCATCACCACCGACGGTCGCCAGTTTTTCACGGATTCCCGTAACTTTTTTGTCCAGGTCTTTTTTAGCCTGGCCAATCGTACCGTGCCAATACAGATCCCAAGTAACTTTTTCACCTACATAGGTAAATGCTGCCGTTTTCGCACCAGCCGCCAGCACATCAGCCGCTATCAGTGCATCGATCCACATTTGCCAGTCTTCACCGCCCATGACCGCTACAGTGTTGGCAATCTCCTGCTCTGTGGCTGCTTCCAGAGAAAAATCCTGAACCTCTTCCTTATCGGTGTTGATACCCCGCAGGGTTACATTTTTCCCGATGGGCTTAAGGGTTGAATTGAATACTTCACCCGTCTTCGGATGCTGTCGTCGCGGAGACGCCAAGCTGTAGATCACCAGATCCACCTGTCCCAGATCAGCTTTGATCGCATCAATGGTCTTTTGCTTTATCTCATCGGAAAACGCATCTCCATTGATACTTTTCGCGTAAATACCCTGCTCGTCGGCAAACTTGTGAAATGCTGCCGAGTTATACCAACCTGCTGAAGCGGGCTTTTTCTCAGCACCTTCCTTCTCAAAAAAGATGCCAAGTGTTGAGGCTCCGCAGCCAAACGCTGCGGTGATCCGGGCGGCCAGGCCATATCCTGTGGAAGCACCAATCACCAGCACCCGTTTGGGGCCATCAATCGGCCCCTGACGCTTGATGTAATCAATCTGTTCTTTGACATTTGTCTCACAGCCAACCGGGTGGCTGGTAATACACATAAAACCGCGAACTCTCGGTTTAATAATCATTGCCTATCTCCACAGGAACCCCGAGGGGTGTCAGTTAAAATAACGCCGCAATGATACCCCGAAGGCAGCAGCGCTCCAAGAAACCTCCCGGAATGCGTATTAAAGGAATTGCCCCACTGGTACTATCCCGTTAAATTGTACTTTCAAACCCGTGTATACCGGAGATTACTGGTTATGACCTACTATGAAGAGCTCGCAAAACTGGTCTTGCGCATCGCTGTCGGGCTGCTCGTTTTATTACACGGCATTGCCAAGATCCTTAATCCGGATTCACTGGGGTTTATTGGTAGCAAGCTGGCAGAGTTTGGCATGCCATCAGAGATTGCCTATGCCGTCTATCTCGGTGAGGTATTAGGTCCGCTGATGATTATTTTCGGTTACTTCGCCAGGGCCGGGGCCCTATTGGTCATTGGCAATATGTTGGTTGCTATATTGTTGGTCCATGCCGGTGAGCTTTTCCAACTAACCAATCATGGTGGCTGGGCGCTGGAACTACAGGGCCTCTATCTTTTAGCGGCACTGGCTATCGCGCTACAGGGCAGCGGCAAGTATGCCATTCGCCCGGACTGACCATGAGGGCACAGACAACGCAGGGTTGCCTGTAACTGAAGGCTATCGATCTGTTAGAATCAAACATTTCCAGACCCTCGGTAGAGGTGAGTAAAAAAATCCCGAACTATTCCAATAACACTACCTGCCCGCTGACAGGACTCATAACCATGAAACTCGCAGACAAAGTTCTCGCCGTCAACAATGATCTCCCTATCCGCACTGATGCGCCTGTGCATAGTGGCAAGGTACGTTCAGTCTACTGGCTTACAGAAAAAGACAGCCTCAGACTGATAGAGCAGCAGGGTTATGAGGTGGCGCCCGGTGCGCCACTTGCCATCATGGTAATCAGTGATCGCATTTCTGCCTTTGACTGCATCTGGCATGGCGAAGGCGGCATGCATGGCGTCCCAGGCAAGGGGGCGGCACTGAATGCCATTTCGAACCACTGGTTCAGGTTATTTCGCGAGAAGGGCCTGGCAGACAGCCACATTCTGGATATCCCGCATCCGTTGGTCTGGATTGTACAAAAAGCTCATCCGGTCATGATCGAGGCTATCTGTCGCCAATATATTACCGGCTCCATGTGGCGTGCGTATGCCAAGGGAGAGAGGGAGTTCTGCGGCATCCAGTTGCCGGACAATCTGAAAAAAGATCAGAAGCTGCCAGAATTACTGATTACGCCATCCACCAAAGGCATACTGACGGGTTTGCCGGGTGTTCCAGAAGCGGACGATGTGAACATCACCCGACATGATATTGAAAGAAACCATGCAGCCTTCAATTTTCGCAGTATTGAAGATATCGATCTCTACGAAAACCTGTTGCGGGAGGGTTTCGATGTCATCAGCCGTGAATTGGCTGCACTGGATCAGATTTTTGTGGATACCAAATTTGAATTTGGCTACGTCAAAGACAAAACCGGTACTGAAAAGCTGATTTACATGGACGAGGTTGGCACTCCTGACTCATCCCGTATCTGGGACGGTCAGAGCTACCGAAACGGCGAAGTGGTCGAAAACTCAAAAGAAAGTTTCCGGCAATTGCTGCTCAACCACTTCCCGGATCCCGACATCCTACTCAACAAAGACCGGATGACCGAACGCCAGGCACTGGCCAGAAGCAACGAGCTGCCCGCGGATGTTCTGCTGGAAGTTTCCAGAACGTATGTTTCGATTGCCGAAAAGATCATCGGGGGAAAACTACACCTACCCGACCGGCCGAAAGCAGAAATCATGGATATCCTCAGTAGCCGATACAACCTCATTGTCTAGGTTTTAACCAGCTCAGTCTGACCAATCAGTCTACAGGCGAGGTTGAGCGCCCTTGGATTTCATCTCCCAACTGCAGAGCATCTGGCTCTGCCAAGGACGAATGACTGTCCAGGACTCCCAGGTCCAGCACCGGTGAGGCATCAATATGTTCTGCATCCATCATTTGGGCCACTCGCTGTAGTGCAGAAACAATCATGGCCTGCTCCCAGTCACTGAGATTGGCATACTGGCGCGAAAAATGTTCCTGCAAGGGAGTGGGTGCATTTTTCAATACATCAACTGCCTTCTCTGTCAAAAAAGCATGCACTTTGCGTTTGTCTGTCGATGACCGGACCCGGTAAACCAATTGTCGCTTCTCGAGTCGATCAATAATGGTGGTTACCGTCGCCTGACTCAGACTAATTTCGGCGGCCAGTTCTCCAATTGTCACCTGCCCCCGATCACGAATCGCCTGCAGTAACAAAATTTGCGGCACAGTCAGGCCGGACGTTTTAGCTAAGCGTTTTGAATAAAGGTCTGTCGCCCTGATAACCCGCCGCAGTGCAACCAAGACATGTTCGATAGAACCACCTCTCATAATCAATTTATACCGCCCTGTTATGGAATACATCCACTCTGTCTCCCGCCCCCAAGGCGGTGCCAAACTGGACATTTCAATGCTTTTGAGTATAATGTTTAGAGCTCTAATTATATAGTTTAATTATTTTTAGAAATAAGGAAGTCATTTTTCGCTTCCAAATAAAATGAAAAATTTTCACAAGAAAATATTATTTGAGCTATAACTTTTATTAATAACGGGAATTTTGTCACTTCTTATGGACCGTAAAATAACACTTCGTCCACCAACGCCGGAGGACGGCGTGCGGGTACACCAACTGGTTGCCCAGTGTCCTCCTCTCGACCCTAACTCCATCTACTGCAACCTACTGCAATGTACTCATTTTTCAGGTACATCCGTGGCAGCTGACATTGAAGGAGAACTGGTCGGTTTTATCTCGGGTTATTGCCCACCACAACAAACCAGCACACTGTTTATCTGGCAGGTCGCTGTCGGCGAAAAAGCACGTGGTCAAGGTCTCGCCTCTCGGATGCTAGTGAATATTCTCGCCCGCGATGAGTGCAAAGAGATCGATCACCTTGAGACCACCATCACTGAAGACAATCAAGCTTCCTGGGCATTGTTCCAGGGGCTGGCGGACAAATTACAAGCCCCTCTGAGCCAGTCTCCACAATTTGACCGTGAATTGCATTTTGCCGGTCAGCATGACACAGAGGTATTGGTCAGAATCGGCCCATTTAAGCAGCCGGTGATCACTGAAGCCTAATTCCAGAAAAGGACTAATTGAGGATATCATGAAAATTTTTGATGAAATTGAATCTGAAGTACGCAGTTACGCCAGAGCCTTCCCACGTTTATTCAACAAGGCCCAAGGCGAATTCATCTATGACGATGAAGGTAACCAATATCTGGATTTTCTGGCCGGTGCCGGCTCGTTGAATTATGGGCACAACCATCCGGTGTTCAAGAAAAAACTCCTAGAATACATAGAGCGGGACGGCATCACCCAGGGCCTTGATTTACATACTCAAGCCAAAGGTGAGTTTCTGGAAAGCTTTAACGAGAACATCCTGAAACCCAGAGATTACAACTACATTGTCATGTTTACCGGCCCGACCGGGACCAATGCAGTTGAAGCATCTCTCAAGATTGCGCGCAAGTATACTGGCCGCGAGAACATTATTTCGTTCACCAATGGCTGGCACGGCCAGACACTCGGCGCTCTGTCCGTCACAGGTAACGCGACCCACCGTGGCGGTGCAGGCATCACATTGCCAGGCGCGACAAGAATGCCTTATGACGGCTATCTCGGTGATGATTTTGATACCACCAATCTATTGGATAAAGTGTTGTCAGACTCCAGTAGCGGAGTCGACAAGCCCGCAGCCGTTATCGTCGAAACGGTACAGGGCGAGGGCGGCATCAATGCTGCTTCGATGACCTGGCTCAGAAGCCTGTCGGAAATCTGCAAGCGCCATGAGATATTGTTGATTATTGATGACATTCAGGCTGGCTGCGGTCGCACCGGGACCTTCTTCAGTTTTGAAGAAGCCGGTATTTACCCCGACATTGTCACCCTGTCCAAGTCACTGAGTGGTTATGGCCTACCATTTTCTGTGGTTCTGATGAAACCAGAGATTGATGAATGGAAACCGGGCGAGCACAACGGTACTTTCCGGGGTAACAACCACGCATTTGTCACCGCCAAAGCGGCCATCGACCACTTTTGGAAAGACGACAAATTTGCCAAGGAAATTCAGCAAAAAGGCGACTACATTGCCGACCGGGTAGACAAGATCGTCAGCGAGTACGGTGAAGGAAACTTCAACTCTCACGGTCGCGGTATGTTCAGGGGCATCAACTGTGTCAGCGGCGAACTGGCTGAGCAGATTACCCGACGGTGTTTCCAGAAAGGGTTGATTATTGAGACCAGCGGTGCGGAAGATCATGTGGTCAAGTTCCTATGCCCACTGACTATCCGTCAGGAAAACCTGCAAAAAGGTATCGATATTCTCGAGGAAGCAATCAAGGAAGTCTGTGCCAAAGCAGACTCCATCCCCGAGGAAAAAGATTTTTTCGAAGGCGACTATTCGGTCAGCGATGAAGTTGACAAGGGGACGCCGAAAAGAACCGGGTCTAACCCGATTTCTGCCTGATAGATACCGGGGGCCCATCCCGGTCAATACAGGATATTCATTTATCTGGCGGGGCTGACCCCGCCCCGTTACAGACAACCGAGGTCAAGATGATAGTCAGACAACTTCAGGAAGCAGAAAAAACCTCTCGCAGAATCGTCTCCCCCGACGGCAACTGGGAAAGCACACGGATGCTACTCAAAGATGATCAGATGGGATTTTCTTTCCACATCACAACAATCTATGCCGGAGCCGATTTCCGCATGCATTACCAGAACCACCTGGAATCTGTTTACTGTATTTCAGGAGAGGGTGAAGTGGAAACACTGGACGACGGCAAAAAATATTCGATTAGCCCCGGAACCCTCTATATTCTTGATAAACACGACCGTCATATTCTGCGATCCTTTAAAGAAATGACAATGGCCTGCGTATTCAATCCTCCGCTCAATGGCAAGGAAGTACACAACGCCGAGGGTGCGTATGAGCTGGATGCAGATTCCGTCAGCCAATGAGAGACGAGACTCGTTCCAGCTCAGAAAAATGGAAAAAGATGCAACAGGAGACAGCCCTTTAATGAGTTTTCACAGTGTGGAAAAAATCGGCGGCACTTCGATGAGCAACTATGCCGCTGTCAGAGACAATATTATTCTTAAACCCACAGGCGATACGCTTTATCAGCGTATCTTTGTGGTGTCCGCCTATGCCGGCATAACGGATCAACTGCTGGAACATAAGAAAACGGGCAAAGCCGGTGTTTTCGCTTCATTTGCCAATGGTGTCAATGACGATAGCTGGCTGGATCTTCTTAATGAATTAAGAACCCAGGTTATTGAAATCAACAGCAATCTATTTAACGACCCGGAAATGCTCGCCGATGCCAACCGGTTTATAGGTGATCGGCTCGACGAGGCTGAACACTGCCTGAGCGATCTGAAAAAACTGTGTCAACACGGCCACTTTGCTCTGGATGTCCACCTGGCAACCGTCCGTGAAATGCTGGCCAGTATCGGCGAAGCACACAGTGCCTGGAATACTGCCCGGCTGCTTCAGAGAGATGGTGTCAATGCCTGCTTTGTGGATTTAACCGGATGGAAAACCACGCGACACATGTCGCTGGATGAACGAATTAAAGTCACTTTTGAGGACATAGATCTCGAGAGTCAACTGCCTATCGTCACCGGCTATGCCCACACTCAGGATGGACTAATGTCCAGTTTTGACCGAGGTTACAGTGAAATGACATTCAGTCGTTTGACCGTGATCACGAATGCGCGTGAAGCCGTCATCCATAAAGAATTTCACCTCAGCAGTGCCGATCCCCGTATCGTGGGCGACGACAATGCCGTACCCATCGGTCGCACCAACTACGATGTGGCTGACCAGCTGGCCAATCTCGGCATGGAGGCGATTCACCCCAAGGCCGCCAAAGGTCTGCGTCAAAATAATATCCCCCTGCGCGTCAAGAATACTTTTGAACCGGAACACGCCGGGACGCTGATTACCAGCGACTATATAAGTGAGAAACCCCGCGTCGAGATTATTGCAGGGTGTCGAGGAGTACATGCTATTGAACTATTTGACCAGGATATGGCCGGCAATTTCAGCCGTTATGACACAACTATCCTGGGGTGTATCAGCCGGTTCAAGGCACATGTGGTTTCTAAGGATATCAACGCAAACACGATTACCCATTACCTGTCCACCAACCTGAAGACAGTGAAGCGCATTTGTCGTGCACTGGAAGAACAATTTCCCGATGCAGAAATCAATAATCAGGAAGTTGCAATCGTATCGGCCATCGGTAGTGATATGCAGGTACCCGGACTATTGGCCAAAACAGTAGGAGCACTGGCGGAAAAGGATATCAGTGTGTTGGCGATGCACCAGTGCATGCGCCAGGTCGACATGCAGTTTGTTATCAACCAGGACCGCTGGGAAGATGCCGTGCGAAGCCTGCACAGATGCCTTGTTGAGGTACACGATCACGGGCGTGCCATATGCCTCGCATCCTGACCTGCAAGCCAGCAACCTCTATCCACTATTGTGGGACCAACACACCGGGGTGTGCGATACACTCGCACACCCCGCCGAATATATCGGGGAAGACCCGAAAACGCCTTTGGCCTGCCAAAACGTGAATTATCCGATCCTTCGGGTAGTTGCACCGTACCCCTGGATAGCCTGACAGCACCATGATTCCCTCCTTCCTCTGCTTCCTCTTGATGTTCACCCTTGTAGGGGTTCTTTCTGCAAAGAAAAGTCGGGGAACAAAGCAGGACTATTACCTGGCCAGCAATACCGTCCAGCCATGGCTGGTTGGCTTGTCTGCAGTTGCCACAAATAATAGCGGTTACATGTTTATCGGTGTAATCGGTTACACCTATGTCGCTGGATTGTCTTCTGTGTGGCTGATGCTGGGCTGGATCAGCGGCGATTACCTCGCATCGCGATTTGTTCACGCCAGACTCAGGGATGCCGCACCGCGAACCGGTGAAGTGAGCTATGCCGGAGTTATCAGCAACTGGTACGGCAAACGAAATTCTGCCCTACAGCGGACCATGGGGTTAATTTCATTGTCGTTTTTACTGGTATACGCCAGTGCCCAGCTGGTCGCTGGCAGTAAAGCGCTTCATGTTCTATTCGACTGGCCCATGTGGGCTGGCGCGACACTCTCCGCTTTTCTGGTAACCCTGTACTGTATTGCCGGCGGCATTCGCGCATCGATCTGGACAGATGCGGCGCAATCCATAGTGATGGTTTTAGCCATGGGCCTGCTATTGGTTATAGCTACCAGCTCCCTGGGCGGTGTTGATCAGGCACTTATCGAAATGGGCGCTATAGATGGCTTTATGAGCTGGTTCCCGAGCGATTTGCCCCTGCCAGGTGTACCGGGCGCATTGCTGTTCGCCGCCAGCTGGTTATTTGCCGGTCTCTCAATTATCGGCCAGCCCCACATCATGGTGCGTTTCATGGCGCTGAACGATAATCGAAAAATGAATCAGGCACGGCGCTGGTATTATGCGTGGTACGTAATGTTTTATGCCATGGCGACGGCGGTTGGCATGCTGTCGCGGGTATACCTGTCCGATGCGGCAAGTTTTGATGCCGAGCTCGCACTACCAGTGATGGCCCAGGCGCTGTTCCCCCCTGTACTGGTAGGACTCGTACTGGCAGGCATATTTGCTGCCACCATGTCGACAGCGGACTCACTGGTTCTCGGCTGTTCAGCAGCCATCACCCACGACCTGTTACCCCACAATGTTGAACGCACCAGCGTGATGAAGATTATTACAGTACTCGTCACAGCCCTTGCATTGCTCTGGGCTTTGCTCAACAGCCAGAGCGTCTTCAGCCTAGTAGTAATGGCATGGTCTGGCCTTGCAAGCGCTTTCGCACCCTTACTGATTATCCTATGTTTGGGAGGCAAACCGGGATCCGGAGTGAGCATCCTGGCCGTCTGCTCGGGGCTTCTGGTCGCACTGGGCTGGCGCATGATGGGGTGGCACGATTTCGCCTATGAGGGCATGCCAGGTATTCTGTCCGGTTTGTTAATCCTGTGCGGAGCCATTTTTCTATCCAGAAGAAGGGAGGCCCAACTCACTCAATCACTATAGACCCTCGGAACCCTGCGGGGCATCCTGGTTAACAGCTCGTAACTGATCGTACCCGCACAACCCGCCACTTCGTTGACGGAGAGGCCTTTACCCCAGAGGATCACTTCATCCCCCACCGCCACCGTCGGCAAGTCCGTGACATCCACCGTTATCATGTCCATAGATACGCGGCCCACCATCGGGCAGCGCTGCTTATTGACCAGCACCGGTGTGCCATCTGGCGCATGTACCGGATAACCATCGCCATAGCCGATTGCAACCGTGGCAATCCTGCTGAGCCGTTGCGCCGACCAACGCGCACCATAGCCCACCGAGTCCCCTACAGGAACGTCCCGCAAAGCAATGACGGAAGAGCGCAATGTCATGACGGGTTGCAATCTGTCGGCTTCCGCATGGGGAACAGAAAAGGGGGAACTACCATAAAGCATGATCCCCGGCCTGTTCCAATCAGCGTGGGTCTCCGGCCAACCGAGTAGCCCCGCAGAATTATCAAGACTTAATGGCACCGTATCGGCATTTGCCAAACTGGCCACTCCTGCCTTGAATTGCTGTAACTGTCGATAAGTCAGATCACTCGCCAACTCATCGGCACAGGCAAAGTGGGTGGCAATCACAATATCGCTGGCAACATTGCGGCTGGCGGCTAACGTCCGATAGGTAGACTCAATATCGTCAACCGCAATACCCAGTCGGTGCATGCCACTATCCACACAAATCCAGACAGTTACAGGGGTTTTCAGCGATGCTCTCAAGATCGACTGTTGTTGCTGTTTATTCACCACTGAGAGCCAAAAACCGAGTTCAGCGGCCAGGGGTATCTCGTCGTCGGAGAAAGTCCCCTCCAAAAGGCACACTGGCTTGGTGATGCCCCCTTCACGGAGCTCTACTGCCTCCTCCAAACAGGTAACACCAAAGGCGGGAACCAGCGGCTCAAGGGCGCGAGCAACAGGTAACACACCGTGTCCATAGGCATTGGCTTTGATAATCGCCATTGTTCGGGAATTGGGGGCCAGACTTTTTGCCAACTCGCAATTGTGCCTGAGGGCAAGGAGATCGATATAAGCTTTTGCTGGTCTCGACATAATGCTTTCACCAAAAAGTACAGGCGGGCTGATGCACTCTATTAATAATTAAACTTACCGGCCGTATAAATGCGCTGAGCAGCCAGCCAGACATCGCCAACTTCCCCGCTTCCGACGCACTTGCCATCGACTTCAATAACAGGCACCACTTCTTTTGAGGAACTCGTCAGCCAGATTTCGTCCGCATTGAGTACTTCTTCCATCAGAACAGGTCGTTCCTGCACGGCAATAGATCCGTCTTTGCGCAGTAGCTCCAACAGAATATGGCGGGTAACTCCCGGTAATTTCTGGCTATCCAGCGCTGGAGTAATGACTTCCCCGTTTTTAACGATGTAGGCATTACAGGCACTGGCTTCTGTCAGCTCACCACGCTCATTGAACAGCAGAATTTCATCAGCACCCTGCTGAAAACCCTGCTGAAAGTGCATGACGTTACCCAACAATGCAGTGGACTTGATGTGGCAGCGATCCCATCGCAAATCGCGATCAGTGACAACCCGGTAGGGTTTAACCCGATTTTTGTCCGCCACGGGTTCAGCTGGAATCGCATAAGTAAAAGCAAAAATGGTAGGGGTGATATTTTCCGGGTAAGCATGAAAACGGCGGACGTCGGCGCCGCGACTCACATGCAAATAAAGACCGAGATTGCCACCACCATTTTTATCGATGAGTGTATTACAAACCGCGCGCCACTGGTGTGGCGACCAGTCAAGTGTTATGTCAATAGACCTCAGACCGTTCAGCATCCGCTGCATATGCAGTGAAAAACCGACAATCTTGCCATCATAGGACGGCAACACTTCATAAATACCATCGCCAAACAAAAAGCCCCGATCCATCGGCGAAATACGGGCTTCAGCCATTGGCAGATAGGCGCCGTCGAGATAGACAATACTCATTAAGTTACCTTGTATCTCGCCGAAATAAAGCCGGCCAGCGGGAGCGGGGGCATAAAGCGGCAAATCTTAGCAGTGGGTATCCAGACAGGCAAAGTAAATTCCCCAGCAACTCAGCCTGGCCCCTCAACACTGCTAACATCGATCAAATCACGCAACGAATTAACCAGAGCCTTACCCGTTTCACTGGGCAGGCCGTCTTCTGTCAGTGTGTTATCGAGGGTAACGCCATCGATACTGCCCCGACAGGCCAGGTATTCAAGTATGGCCCGGTTATCCCAGTCCGCCAGATAGTCTGTCCCTACGCAATGGGACATCATGGCCACCAACCCCAGCGCTGCCCAGTTGGATACATCCGCTATAACCAACTCGTCACAGGTGGTTACCGACGGAATAATGGCCAGTTCACCCAGTTTATCGAGCACATTACCCATGCCGATCTCATTGCCACCATCACCCAATGCAATGACCGGACAATCCGAGAGCTCAAGAAAGACATCAAAGCAGACGGTACCGGAGCTGATATCCTCACCGCGCATATTGTAATAATGCCCGTCAGCTGCGGGCCCGGGAAGCTCGATACTGACCATGAGCTCTGGCTGGCAATACTCTAACAGGTCGGCCACCTGCTGCCTGAGCCCTGAGGGACGACCAAGGGGCACGCGCTCCACGCAATAATCACCGCCTATGGCATTAGCCAATACATCGCCACAAACCAGTATCGGCTCGGCACCAGTCTGTTCAAGCACTCGATAAAGCGCAATTGCACCGGCGGGTCCATCGGACTCAAATGTGTCCAGCGCCGGAAATCCCGTCCCGATCAATACCCGGCCAGAACAACTCAACAATCGCCTGGCTGCCCGCAGACAGTAGCCGGGTTTAAGGCTGGACTGAACGGATTGCATTCCCCGCAGATTACGTGCCACCAGCAGGTGTTCGATGCTTTTACTAACTGCCAACTCACGCCGGATATCATTCATACGCCACCACAATATTAGTTATCAATCACAAACCTCAGGTTTTAGTTGCCTGTACATTCTGTCCGCCGCCAGTCGGATGCGACGAGCCTCCGCCATCGTGACGGACTTAAAAGAAACCAGACCACCCGGTTTTAATTGCGTCAGCTGTGACATGTCCAAAGAAATCACTGAGCCCAGCTTGGGGTAACCACCGATCGTCTGACGGTCATGCATCAGTATAATAGGCAGACCATCTGGAGGGATTTGTATCGCCCCCAGACAAATACCTTCGGATAAAAGATCGGGAATATCAATATCAATGGGGGGCCCTGCCAACCGAGATGCCATCCGGTCGGACTGACTCAATAATCGGTACTCACTGGCAAAAAAACGTTGTTGCTGGTCATTTGCAATTAATGTTGACTGATAACCACTCACTACCCTCAAAATTACGCGGCCACCATAAACCGGTCGATAGCCACGTCCCAGCGAGAGGCATTGACGATCCGAGATGTCTGCACAGGGCAAACGGTCCCCAGCCTGCAACGGATTACCTGACAAGCCTCCCACGCCTTCACGAATAACCGTCGCCGTACTGCCGAAGGTTGCGGAGATATTGAACCCATCAGCCACCGCCAAATAGGCACGCATGCCCCTGTGGGCATAACCCAATACCACCCTGTCACCGGATTTTACCCGATGGCTACGCCAGCTCTCCTTTGGTTGCCCGTTAATAGTCAGTGGCATATCTGCACCACAGAGGGCAAAAATCGTAGCTGCCCGGCATTCAAGCTGCAGACCGCCGATGGTCACTTCGAGCGCCGTCATACCGGGATCATTCCCGCACAGGCGATTGGCCCAATTGAACGCAAGGGGATCGGCGGGACCACCGGTAGTCAATCCAAGGCGGTGATAGCCGAAGCGACCTGCATCCTGGAGAAGGGTCAGGACGCCGGGACGATCCACACGAAAACCACCTTTCATGCTAACCGGCCACCTCTGGCCAGAAAGGTTTCCCGGCTGATACTGAAAAAACGTACCCGATCCCCCACCCGAATTGGCATGCCGGGTTCGCTGAGGGGATCAAACATTCGCTCGGGACAAAGGCCAATCAAATTCCAGCCACCGGGGGAGTCCGCCGGATATACAGCAGTCTGTCGCCCGGCTATACCCACGCTACCACGGGGCACCGAAGTCCTGGGTGTATCCAGTCTGGGCATGACAATGCGCGAATCGACCTCCCCGAGGTAAGCAAATCCCGGGGCAAAACCTATTGCGTACACAAGGTATTCCCGGGACTGGTGCAGAGCGATCACCTCCTCCACCGAGACTTTCTTGGCGCGACTGATTTCAGCGAGATCCGGCCCGGACTCCATACTGTAGTAGACAGGTAACTCGACGAGCTTGCCGACTGAATCGGAAGCAGTTGGTGCAACGTCGAGCAACTCTGTAATCTGCTGCTCAAAGGTTGCGGCATCAATCCTTGAGAGATCGAAGATAACCAGTAGCGAGGCATAGGAGGGCACCAGATCAATCAGCACATCAACTAACGCGGTCTCCAGCACAGCAGTTGCCTGCCGTACTCTGGCTGACGTATCCGCGCTCACCACCTGATCAAAATAGATAATCAGCGCATTTTCACTAGCGGGAACGACTTTCATTGCTCAAGCAATGCCCGGATTTCACGAATCACCGCGACGCTCTCCGGATTGTCACCATGAATACACAGGGTATCCGCTTTAATGAACAGCGAATCGCCATCCTCGGTGGTAACCGAGCCATAACGTTTGAGCTGTTTAACCTGAGCGAGCGTTGTTTTCCTGTCGTGGACCGCACCCGGCTCGGAACGGGGCACCAGCATGCCATTGCTGTCATAGCGCCGATCGGCAAAAGCCTCAAACCAGAGCGTAACGCCCAGTGCTTCGGCCTCACGACGGTGCAGTTCGGCTTCGGGTGTGGCTTGCAGGACAAGATGAACCGGTCGATAAAAACCGGCTACGGATAACATCACTGCACGACGAAGTTGATCATCCACCATCATGTCGTTGTATAACGCCCCATGGGGTTTGACATAGGATAGAGACAGGTTTTGCGAACGACTCATTCCGTCCAGTGCCGATATCTGATAATGCATAAGAGCAACAAGTTCATCGTTTGAGCAGGTCATGGAACGGCGCCCAAAACCCTCGCGATCAAGGTAGCCGGGGTGTGCCCCAACCATCACGCTGTATTTTGCCGCCAGATTGAGCGTCCGCTGTATCATCAGGTGATCACCGGCATGGTAGCCACAGGCAATGCTGGCCTGGTGAATGTAGGGCATCACCGCTTCGTCTGCGCCAACCAATCCGCTATCAATGGTTTCGCCGAGATCAGCGTTCAACATCAATGACATCACAAACCTCTCTGAACCCGAGCCATCACATTATCGCCAATTGGCTATTGAGCAGGTCGGTCACCAGCATGGAACCTGGGCTGTGGGTAATACACAGCGGTGGTCTGGCCTGCTCCAGCGCAACCTGGGGCGTTACTCCACAGGCCCAGAAGAGGGGTATTTCATCGGCATGGACTGTTACCGAATTGCCAAAATCCGGTTTTTCTAGCTGCCCGATACCAATTTGGGCCGGATCGCCCAAGTGTATCGGGGCACCATGCATGCTGGGAAACCGGGTACATACCTGGATCGCCCGGATAGCGTCGGCTGCCTTGAAGGGACGCATACTGACCACCATATTTCCACCAAAGCGACCCGACGAGCGACAGGGTATACTGGTGCGATACATCGGAACGTTGACTCCCTCGGAAGTGTTACGAATTTCAAGGCCATCAGTCAGCAGTGCCTCTTCAAAGGAAAAGGAACAGCCCAGCACAAAAGTCACCAGATCCCGCCGCCAGTAAGCAGTAATATCCACCGGCTCTTCAACCAACTGCCCTCGCTCAAAGACGCGATAACAAGGCACATCAGTGCGAATATCCAGCTCGGCGCCCAGTGACGGCAAACTGTACTGGCCAGCATCAGAGACCGCGATCAATGGGCAGGGCTTGGGATTCAACTGGCAAAAACGCAAAAATTCACCGGCCCAGTCTTCAGGAAGAATGACCACATTGCCCTGCACATAACCGCGGCAATGCCCTGAGGTGTGCCCGGTAAACTGACCGGATCGAATAGCCAGTCGTAATTCATGCGGATTGGATATTGGCATTTGGAATATTCCTGACCAGAGTGACCTTTAACCGACATTCAACCATCGAACACAGCCGATGACCACAGGTAGGTGGCGATCAAACGTTCCAGGAAGAAGTCTTGTCAACCGCGACGGAGCAACCCAGCAACAACCGGTGGCGTACTGTCAAAACAAGGCACCACCAGTTGAGGGAGAACGGAGGTTTAACCGTCTTCAGGTGGCGCCCACAGATAAGGCTTGTCGCTTTGCCCATTTCGCAGACAACTTATCGGTGCAGACCAGGCATTTTTCATGACCTCCTGAAAATCCCCCTGACTC
>NVUM01000024.1 GCA_002733125.1 Porticoccus sp. | reverse complement strand
TGCCATGCGACGCGGTATGACACTGGATAACGGTGTGGCACGGTTTCTGGTGAACCGGGCCGGACGGGATCTGCACAGCCTGATGGATTGTCTCGATCAGCTGGAAAACCGTTCCCTGCAGGACAAACGGAGGCTCAGTATTCCGTTTGTGAAGCAGGTGTTTGGCTGGTAATTAATGCGGCTCAGTAGTTTGACCATTGAGAGAAGATTTGCGACAGTCCTGCCCCGGTTGAGGGAGCCCCGGGCGAGGCAAGAGCTTACTTTTCGGTCGTGGATTCGATCGACAGCTGCTTCAGCAGTGCCACCAGCTTTTCTTCGGTCTGGGGTCCCAGCAGGACCTGACGGTAATTGCCAGCAGCATCAATAACCAGCGTTTCCGGCAGTACACCACTGGGTTTGATATTGAATTGCTGGCGGGGATCGTCAAGCAGTACAGGAAAGTCTATTCCCAGCGCTGCGGCCTGCTGTTTCAGTGCCTCGCCAGTGACCCCGTCGAAATTGACAGCCAGTAATTGCACCCGGTCACTGTGGCTGCGCTGGAATTCATTGAGCTCCGGTATTTCCTCGCGGCAGGGCTTGCACCACTCGGCCCAGTAATTAATCAGTACTACCCGGCCGTGCAGCTGGTTGAAATCAATACGACCGCCATCGAGCAGGGCATAACCCTGTTCCCCGTCGCTGCAGCCGACGGCTGTCAGGAGTAATAAAGTTGTCAATAATCGTATGGCACTGTGTTTCAATGGTGGCGTCCTCCTGCTTCGGTTTGTCTGTCTGGCCCCGTCCACCGGTTTGCAGCTAGAATGTATTTTTCTCAGGACTATTCTACACAAACATTATGATCAGCATTTATCACAATCCCCGTTGTTCCAAATCCCGTCAGACACTGGCCCTCCTCGAGGATCGCGGTCTGGCGCCGAATATCATTCTCTATCTGGAGAACCCGCCCGACAGGAAAAGCCTCAAGGACATTCTCGGCAAACTCGGCATCACAGCCCGGCAATTACTGCGCAAGGGAGAGGATGCCTACCGGGAGAACAATCTGGCGGATGAGCATCTGACAGAAACACAACTGATTGACGCCATGGTTGCCAATCCCAAACTCATCGAGCGCCCCATCGTCATTAACGGCAGCCGGGCAGCGCTGGGGCGTCCGCCTGAAAATGTACTGGAGATTCTCTGATGTCGCACATACTGGTTCTTTACTACTCCCGTTACGGCAATACCCGGGCCATGGCCCAGCAGGTGGCGCTGGGCGTGGAGCAGGGCGGCGTGGAAGGGCGGTTGCGCACCGTGCCGGCAGTGTCTGCCAACTGTGAAGCCACAGAGCCCGATATTCCGGAAGAGGGCGATATTTATTGCACCAGTGAAGACCTCGTCGACTGTGCCGGGTTGATTCTCGGAAGCCCGACCCGGTTTGGCAATATGGCCGCACCCCTCAAGTATTTTCTCGATGGCACCGGTGATCTCTGGATGAACGGCAGTCTGATCGGCAAGCCTGGCGCGGTGTTTACATCCACGGGTTCACTGCACGGCGGCCAGGAAACTACGCTTCTCAGCATGATGTTGCCGCTGTTGCACCACGGTATGTTGCTGATGGGGCTGCCCTACAGTGAGCAGGCGCTGCATACCACCACCACCGGCGGTACTCCCTACGGTGCCTCCCACCGGGCCGGTGATGGCACGCAGCCATTGAGCCCGGAAGAAGCCGAACTGTGCATCGCTCAGGGCAAGCGCATGGCCGCGCTGGTGACAAAACTGGCGGTGAGCCAGTGACAGACTCAGAACACCCTGCCGAGGTCAAAGTCATCAAGGCGATACCCCGCTTGCGGAAAAAGCTCACCATTGCGCGTTGGCTCACCCGGGGCAGTTATGCGCTGCTGCTGGTGACGTTGCTGGCCAACGGATTATTGTCTGCCACGCCGCTCAGTTTGATGATTTTTACCCTGGTGCCGCTGGCGATTTTTATTCCGGGCCTGCGCCGGGAGCATTATAAAACCCTCTCCATGCTGTGTTTCGTCACCTTGCTTTACTTCATGGTGACAGTCAGTAATCTGTTTGCTCCCAATGCCAATTTGCTGGATGCCGTTGAACTGGTGTTGTTGGTGATTCTGTTTGGTGCCGCCATGATGTTCAGTCGCTGGAAGCAATATTCGCTGTATCAGGAGGATCAGTCATGAGCCGTGAAAAACCGGGTTTTTTTCGGCGGCTGTTCGGTTTTATCGGAAAGCTGGCCAGCGGTCTTCGGATATTGCTCAACATTCTTTTTTTGCTGGTGGTGGTTGTTTTCATCCTCAGTATTTTTCGCAAGGATGTGCAACCGTTACCGGAAAAAGCGGCCCTGCGTATTGCCCCGGGTGGCTTTCTGGTGGAGCAGAAAACCTATGTAGATCCACTGACCCAGCTGTTGCAGCAGAGTGGACCGGCCGATGCGGAAACCCTGGTGCACGATCTCACTGAAGCTATTGATGAGGCCGCTGAGGACCCCCGCATCACCTCGCTGGTGCTGGAACTGGATTATCTGCTCGGCGGTGGTCTGACCAAACTTGAGGAAGTCGCCCAGGCGCTCAGCAGGTTTCGTGAGAGTGGCAAGCCGATTATTGCGGTGGGTGACAGTTATACCCAGGAGCAGTACTACCTGGCCAGTTTTGCCGACGAGATCCACCTCAATCCGATGGGTGCTGTTCTGATTACCGGCTACGGCAACTATCCCAACTATATCAAGGGTGCCCTCGACAAGCTTCGCATCAATGTCCATGTATTCAGGGTGGGCAGTTACAAGGATGCCATAGAACCCTTTACCCGCACCGATATGTCCCCTGCCTCGCGAGAACACAACAGTGCCTGGCTCAATGCGCTCTGGTCGACCTATACCCGCCGGGTGGAAACCCAGCGCGAGCTGCCGGTGGATGCTATCAATGATTATGTCAATAATCTGGCGAGCAAACTTGAAGGCCATCGGGGTAATACCGCTGAAACGGCCGTTGCCAGCGGATTGGTGGACAAGCTGTCGACTCGCCCCCAGATGCTGGTCAGATTGCAGGCCCTGGCAGGCAGTAACGACAAGGGTGGCTACCGGGCCGTGGACGTGGATCGCTATCTGGGTCACACCCGTCGGGCCGAAGCGGCACAGGTGCTGCCCTCAACTGATAAGGTGGGGCTGATTGTAGCCCGGGGCGCGATTCTGGATGGTGAGCATCCCGCCGGAACCATCGGCAGCGACAGCCTGTCAAAACTGTTCCAGCAGGTGCGTAAGCAGCAATTCAAGGCTCTGGTGCTGCGCATCGACAGCCCCGGTGGCAGTGCCTTCGCCTCCGAAGTGATTCGTCAGGAGATGGTGCTGACCCGGCAGGCGGGTATCCCGGTGATCGTCTCCATGGGCTCTGTGGCGGCCTCCGGGGGTTACTGGATGGCGATGGGCGCGAATCAGATATGGGCCAGTCCTACTACGATCACCGGTTCCATTGGCGTGTTTGGCGTAATTCCGACATTTGAAAACAGCCTGGCCGCATTGGGTATCAACAGTGATGGTATTGGTACCACCAATCTGGCCGACCTCTATCGTCTCGACCGCCCCATGTCACCCCAGGCAAAACAGCTTATCCAATTTGGGGTCAACCATGTCTACGATCAGTTCCTTGGCATTGTCGCGGAGGCCCGCAACAGCACGCCGGAACGAATCCACGATATTGCCCAGGGCCGAGTCTGGACCGGTGAAAAAGCAAAGGCGCTAGGTTTGGTTGACCATCTCGGCAACCTGCAAGAGGCGATAGATGCTGCGGCCCAGGCGGCGGGCCTCGACACCTATCAGACCGAAGAGGTAAAGAGTCCGATGGATTTCCGCGAGCAGCTGATGCGCCAGTTGTCCGGCAGCGTGGTGGGGCAGTGGATCCGCTGGCTGCCAGCCGACTGGTTGCCGCAGGGTTTGCTGGCAGAGGTCTACGGTGCGACCAGAGAACTGCAACTGCTGAATCGCTTTAATGACCCCCGCGGTCTCTATCTGCACTGCTTCGAATGCACGGCGCAGTAGCTGTATTTAAGCTGCACAAGAAAAAGCAGAGCAATAAAAAAGCGGCCATCAGGCCGCTTTTTTTACGCTTATTTTCCGGGTACCGGTGATCAGCGCTCCAAGTATTGCAATTTGTCGGGCACCCCGTCCCACTCTTCGGCGTCTGGCAGCGCATCTTTCTTTTCAGTGATATTTGGCCACACCTCTGCCAGTTCGGCATTCAGTTCCAGATACACCTGCTGATCGGCAGGCAATTCATCTTCGGAAAAGATCGCATCCGCCGGGCATTCCGGTTCGCAGAGTGCGCAGTCAATACATTCGTCCGGGTGGATGACCAGGAAATTAGGGCCCTCGTAAAAGCAGTCCACCGGGCAAACTTCGACACAGTCAGTGTGTTTGCACTTGATGCAGTTATCGCCGACAACAAAAGTCATGGGTTGCTCTCCGAAAAGCGGGTGATGGAACAGGCGCGCATTATACAGAAATAAAAACGGTTATTTAAACAATCAGACCGGGAAATTAAATTCGGGAACAGATTTTTTGTGTTACCGGGCCGGATTATCGCTCCCGAATGAGTTGTTTGAGTGCGTAGAGTTGCTCCAGCGCCTGTCTGGGGCTTAGTTCATCCGGCTCGATAGCGGCCAGCGTTTCCAGCAAGGTTGCTGAGAGCGGGTCGCGGAACAGCTCCTGTTGCCGGGGTTTGGCTGTCGGTCCGGTCGTCACTATCGGGCGCGCACCGGCTTCGAGGTTGGCCAGTTCCAGCCGGGCCAGCGTGATCACTTCCGCCGGAATACCCGCCAGCTTGGCTACCTGAATACCGTAACTCTGGCTGGCGGGGCCTTCCTGAATGGCGTGGAGAAACACGATGTCATCGTTGTACTCGGTGGCATCCAGGTGGACATTGGCCACCCCGGCGGTTTTTTCCGGCAGCCCGGTGAGTTCAAAATAATGAGTGGCAAACAGGGTGAAAGCCCGGACTTTTTCCGCCAGCTGTACCGCGCAGGCCCAGGCCAGTGATAAGCCGTCAAAGGTGCTGGTGCCGCGGCCAATTTCATCCATCAGCACCAGGCTCCGGGCCGTGGCATTGTGCAGAATATTGGCCGTTTCTGTCATTTCCACCATAAAAGTTGAACGGCCACCGGCCAGATCATCCGAGGAGCCGATGCGGGTGAAAATACGATCGACCAGACCAATTGTAGCGCTGGTGGCCGGCACACAGCTGCCGATATGGGCCAGCAGGATAATCAGCGCGGCCTGGCGCATATAGGTGGACTTACCGCCCATATTGGGGCCGGTAATAACCAGCATACGCCGCTGTTCGTCCAGGTTCAGGTCATTGGCGACAAAGGGTGTGTCCAGCACCTGTTCAACCACCGGGTGGCGACCACCACTGATCCCGATGCCCGGTTGCTCCGACAGGGAGGGTGGAATCAGACCGAGACTGTCGGCGCGTTCTGCGAGACAGACCAGTGCGTCGAGTTCGGCCACTGCTGCAGCGCTCTCCTGCAGCGGCAGGAGCTGTTCGTTGAGGGTTTCGAGCAGCGCTTCATAGAGGGCTTTCTCGCGGCTTAGTGCGCGACTTCTGGCACTCAGTGCCTTGTCCTCAAAGGTTTTCAGTTCGGGGGTGATATAGCGCTCGGCATTTTTCAGGGTCTGGCGCCGGATGTAATGCGCCGGTGCCCGTTCAGACTGACCGCGGGAAATTTCTATGTAGTAGCCATGCACCCGGTTATAGCCCACCTTGAGGGTGCTGATACCGGTATTCGCTTTTTCCTGTTCTTCGAGATCCACCAGAAACTGGCCGGCATTGCTGCTGAGATTGCGCAGCTCATCCAGTTCTGCATCATAGCCTTCGGCAATCACGCCACCGTCGCGGATCACCACCGGTGGATTCTCGGCGATGGCTCCGGTCAGCAGACCGACCAGCTCGGGGAACTCCCCGGCCTCGCGCAGCAACTGTTGCAATGGCGCAATATCTGACGAGGACAGTTCCTGCTGGATAGCGGGCAGGGTGCCGAGTGACTGTCGCAGCCGGGTCAGATCCCGTGGGCGGGCAGAGCGCAGGGCCACCCGCCCCAGAATGCGCTCCATATCGCCCACCTGCTTGAGGTGTTCCGCCACCGATTCATGGCAACCGTTCAAGCGCAGGGCGGCCACCACCTGCTGTCGACATTGCAGCGCAGCCAGATTGCGTAGGGGCCGGTTGATCCAGCGATTCAACAGGCGGCTGCCCATTGCCGTGCTGGTGCTGTCCATCACCGACATCAGCGTATTATCCGTTGTGCCATTCAGGCCGATACTCAGCTCTAGATTGCGCCGGGTGGCGGCATCGAGAATAACGCTGTCGTCGCGGTTTTCATGGCTGATACTGCGAATATGGGGCAGGGCGGTGCGCTGGGTTTCCCTGGCGTATTGCAGCAGACAGCCGGCAGCGGAGAGCGCCAGCGGCAAATGATCGCAACCAAAGGCGGACAGATTCCGGGTGCCAAACTGGTCGGTTAACTGGCGTTGTGCCGTATCCCGGTCAAATTCCCAGGGCTGGCGATGGCGCAGGCCCCGTTGCTGGCTAACCAGTGCCGGGCAGGGGAAATCATCGGAGACCAGCAACTCGGCGGGACTGAGGCGTTGCAATTCACTTTGCAAACTTTCCGGGCTATCCACCTCCAGCACCAGAAAACGACCGCTGCCGATATCCAGTGTTGCGATACCGAACAGGCCATTGTGATGGGCGATGGCGGCCAGCAGGTTGTCCCGCCGCTCCTCCAGCAGCGCTTCGTCGCTGATCGTGCCGGGGGTGACGATGCGAACCACCTGACGATCCACCGGTCCCTTGCTGGTGGCCGGATCACCAATCTGCTCGCAGATCGCCACCGATTCCCCCAGCTTGACCAGTCGTGCCAGATAGCCCTCCGCCGCATGGTAGGGCACCCCGGCCATCGGAATCGGCTGGCCCGCAGACTTGCCCCGGGCCGTCAGCGTGACATCCAGCAACCGCGCTGCCTTTTTGGCATCGTCGAAGAACAGCTCATAAAAATCACCCATGCGGTAGAACAACAACTCGTGAGGATGCTGGGCTTTGATGCGTAAATACTGCTGCATCATCGGCGTATGTTGGGACAGGACGTCCGTCTGGGCTGTCATCGGTTTGCGGTGGTGCCTCTTTTTGCGCGGGAAAGCCGTCCATTCTACGATAAGTGCAGTGCAGTAAAAAACTGCTGATTATGAGGGCAACTCGGAAATGCTACCGGTTCTGGCATCGGACCGTGCAACACTCAATTTGCATGGCCACCCGGTAAAATGTGTTTACGGATTGGCAGGCCCACGGCTATTGCGGCATGCTGGCTGATCACACAGCGAGAAACTGGTTTCGGGAGAGCATCATGGGATTGTTAGTGAACGGGACATGGCAGGACAAGTGGTATGACACCCAGGCAAGCGGCGGGGAGTTCAAGCGGCAGGAAAGCCGGTTCCGACACTGGATTACAGCGGATGGTGGCCCCGGCCCCGATGGGCAGCGGGGGTTTGCCGCCAGCAGTGGCCGGTATCACCTGTATGTTTCGCTGGCCTGTCCCTGGGCCCATCGGACGCTGATTTTTCGCCAGTTAAAAGGACTGGTGGAGCATATTGGTGTCACTGTGGTGGAGCCACTGATGCTGGAGAACGGTTGGGAGTTCAGCGCGGAGGGCGATGATCTCTACGGGCTGGATTATCTCTATCAGCTCTATTTGAAAGCCGCCCGTGATTACGAGGGGCGGGTGACCGTGCCTGTGTTGTGGGACAAACAACAGCAGACCATCGTCAGCAACGAATCTGCCGACATTATTCGAATGTTCAACAGTGCCTTTGATTCGATAACCGGTAACCGGCTTGATTTTTACCCGGCATCGTTGCGCGGGGAGATAGATGCCATTAATCAGCGGGTGTACGACGAGATTAATAACGGCGTATACCGGGCCGGATTTGCCACAACCCAGACCGCCTATGAGAGAGCCTACGCCGGGCTTTTTGATGCGCTGGACTGGGTGGAGGGCAGACTGGCAAACCGGGATTATCTGTTGGGCGAACAGGTCACAGAGGCGGACTGGCGATTGTTCACCACGCTGGTGCGTTTCGATGCGGTTTACCACGGTCACTTCAAATGCAATCGCAACCGCTTGCTGGAATTCTCGAATTTACCCGGCTATCTGTCCCGGTTATACAAAACCCCCGGTGTCGCAGAAACCGTCAACCTGGATCACATTAAAAAGCACTACTATGGCAGCCACAAAACCATCAATCCCACCGGTATCATCCCGGTGGGTCCGGCCCGGTTGTTCGTCGCTGATTGATCGATTGTTCAGTGCTGCTCTCTTTTGATACGTTGTTAATGACAATTAGCAGAGGCTCTGTTCAATGCTTTCGCGAACGGGTTGAGCCATCGGGAAATCCCTATGGCTGTAAAACTAGGGCATACTTGAACGCTGTTTTAGCGTCGGCCGGTTTGTCTGCCGACAGTCATATGTAAGGAATCCCATTGAAACCCAGAAGACCTCACGCCAAAGCCAAGCGGCAATCGCCAAACCGCCCGATTGAATTCCTGATTGAGAGCATCGACCCGATGGGGCAGGGGGTGGCAAAGATTGACAACAAACCCTGTTTCATTGCCAAAACGTTGCCCGGTGAACAGGGTGCCGCAACTATTACCCGCGCCAGCAAAGGGGTGCTGTTTGCCCGGATGGACAGCCTTTCCAGCAGCGCTGAAAACCGTATTGCACCGGCCTGCGAGCATTTTGAGCAGTGCTCCGGCTGCCACTTTCTGCACACGGACTATGAAAGTGAGCTGACCTACAAGCGCAATGCCCTGGCGGATCATCTCAAGCGGCTCAGTGTGGAGACCCCGGACATTCGCGTGGCGCCTGCCGCGCAGCGGCTGGGCTACCGCAACCGCATGCAGTTGCATTACCGTCACAAGTACCTGGGTATGATCGATCCGGTCACCGATGCTGTGCTGGAAATTCCGCACTGCCAGGTGATCGATGAACGCCTTCGCGAGACCTTTGACAGCCTCTACCAGGACAAAAGCTGGACTGAAGATCACCAGGGCCAGGGGCACTGTGAGCTGTATTTGACCGATGACGGTGTCAGCGTGCAATGGGATCAACCCTATGCCCATGGCGGTTTTACCCAGGTCAACGGGGCCATGAATGAGGTGCTGCGGGAGACCGTCAGAGCCCAGCTGGACGATCTTGAGGTCAGCACGCTGCTGGATCTGTTCTCCGGTGAGGGCAACCTGTCAGATTTGATTCTGCCGGAGCACCCCGGCATCGAGCGGGTGATGGTGGACTATGCGCCGGAGCGGGCGAAGCTGAAGGAAGTGTTGAGCTTTATTCATCTGGATCTTTTTTCCGACACGGCGTTGCGGGCCTTCAAGGCGCGTACCGAGCACACCCGGTTCGATGTGCTGCTGGTGGACCCACCCCGCAAGGGCTTTGTTCATCTGGCACAATGGGTCAAAGCCTATCGGCCCAAAAAACTGATTTACGTCAGTTGCAGTGCCCCCACCATGGTGCGCGATCTGCAGTTGCTGGGCGGTGATTTCCGGATCGAACAGGTGAATCTGATTGATCTGTTCCCCGGCACCTATCACTATGAAACAGTGGTTACCATTACCTTCAAATAGGGGTATTTGTATCGCCTCTTTAATCAGCAGATCAGTTGCAGTAAGTTGTCCGTATGGATAATCAAACGGTTTCGCTGTCGGCCCGGCTGGGAGAGCTGTTGCTCAATCGCCATGCTACGGTTACCTGCGCGGAATCCTGTACCGGTGGCGGCATCGCCAGTGCCATCACCGGGATTCCCGGCAGTTCCCAATGGTTTCAGCTGGGGCTGGTGACCTACGCGAACAGTGCCAAGCAGCAGTTGCTGGGGTTGTCTCCCGACATGCTCGCCGCTGAGGGTGCGGTCAGTGAAGCGGTGGTCATCGAAATGGCACGGGGTGTCCTGGCCCTCGCCGATGCCGATATCAGTGTGGCGGTGAGTGGTGTGGCGGGACCGGATGGCGGCACCGAGGCGAAACCGGCGGGGACGGTCTGGTTTTGCTGGATGCTTCGCGATGGTTCTCCGGTCGCCCGCTGTTTCAGGTTTCCCGGTGACCGGGCGGCGGTGAGAACGGCTGCAGTAAAGCAGGCGTTGCTGGGATTAATTGAGTTGCTGGATAATTAAATACTGTATGACTATACAGTGGTTTTGCGTTGCGTTAAGCTAGCGCCATTCTCTACACAGAAGATAGCAAAGGAGACCTTTCATGGATCCAAACAAGGAAAAAGCGCTGCAGGCGGCGCTCGGTCAGATCGAGCGGCAATTTGGCAAGGGAACTGTCATGCGGATGGGTGACCGGGAACATGTGGTTATGCCATCTATCTCAACCGGGTCGCTGGGTCTGGATATCGCATTGGGCATCGGTGGTCTGCCAAAGGGTCGTGTGGTGGAAATTTATGGGCCGGAATCCTCCGGTAAAACCACGTTGACGCTTCAGGTGATTGCCGAGGCGCAAAAGAAAGGCGGCACCTGTGCTTTTGTGGATGCGGAACATGCGCTGGATCCGGACTACGCCGAAAAACTGGGTGTCAATGTGGACGACCTGATTGTCTCCCAGCCGGATACCGGCGAACAGGCCCTGGAGGTCACCGATATGCTGGTGCGTTCAGGGGCCATTGATGTGCTGGTGGTGGATTCGGTGGCGGCCCTGACGCCCCGCGCAGAAATCGAAGGTGAAATGGGCGATCACCATGTGGGCTTACAGGCTCGTCTGATGTCCCAGGCACTGCGCAAACTCACCAGTAATATCAAGCAGGCCAACTGTCTGGTGATCTTTATTAACCAGATCAGAATGAAGATCGGGGTGATGTTTGGCAATCCGGAAACCACCACTGGTGGTAATGCCCTGAAATTTTATTCCTCGGTGCGACTGGATATTCGCCGTATCGGTGCCGTCAAGGAAGGCGAAGAAGTGGTGGGTAACGAAACCCGCGTGAAAGTGGTAAAAAACAAGGTGTCTCCCCCGTTCAAGCAGTGTGAATTCCAGATTTTATACGGCGAGGGTATCAACCATCTGGGCGAAGTGGTCGATCTGGGTGTCAAGTGCGGCCTGATTGACAAGGCGGGTGCATGGTATGCCTATAACGGCACCAAAATTGGACAGGGAAAGGCAAACGCCTGCGAGTACCTGAAGGAAAATCCGGCAATTGCCGCTGAGGTGGAACAGAAAATTCGCCAGCAGTTGATGGCCCCGGCCAAACCCCCAAAACAGGAGCTGCCAGCGGATCCTGCAGAAACGGAAGAGATTCAAAACTGACCGCTGTGAACAGCTGATCTCAGGAGGTTAAAAAAACCGCATCAGGTTCCGGGTGCGGTTTTTTTTGTGGCCATCTGGATTTCCTGATTCAATATCCGTCTGATAGTTAGGGGGATCGCGCTGGCGATTCTCCGGGCAGGTTCCCTGAGGGGACGGTAAAACGATTGATGAATATATCAGAGCTGGTTCTCTACAAAAGTATTCTGGTGCTCGGGTTTCTGATGCTTTTGTTCGTATCTGAACGCAAATGGCCTGCTGCACAACGGCCCGATGCCATTGCCACTCCCCGTCGACTCGGCAAAAACCTCTCGCTGTGGCTCTGCAACAGTGTCCTATCGCCGCTGATCGTCCTGCCCATTACGCTGTTCGCCGTGAACCAGAGCGCGGATTGGCGAACCGTTTGGCCGGGAGGTGGCTGGGGCCTTGCATTGGATATTCTGTTGCTGGATCTGTGGATATACTGGTGGCACCGCGCCAATCACCGCCTACCCCTGCTATGGCGCTTCCATCGGGTTCATCACCTCGACCAGTGGCTGGACGTGACGTCAGCTGTGCGGTTCCATTTCGGTGAGGTGGTGTTGTCGGCACTGGTCCGTGGTGCCGTTATTCTGCTGATCGGATTCCCATTACTCTCGGTGATTCTCTTTGAATCGCTGGTGCTGGCAATGGCGGGTTTCCACCATTCCAATATCCGACTGCCAGTGAATCTGGAGAGATGGCTCTCGCGGGTGATTGTGACGCCCTCCATTCACTGGGTGCACCATCACATTGACCAGCGCGACACGGACAGTAATTATGGCGCTATATTCAGCTTCTGGGATCGCCTGTTTGTCAGCCGGTCGGAGAAAGTTCGCGAGCCGACCATGCCCATCGGCCTGAATCAGGCAAAGGATGAGGGGTTGTGGTCCCTGCTGTTGGCACCATTCCGGCGTTGATCGCTGTGGCGACTGTACGGTGCTTTTACCCATGAAATAGTCAACCACCGGATTTGTCCGGCAGGAGTAGATCAATGGATAGTTATCAGGAACTGATCAGCGTGATTGCTCTGACGGCAGGTGTCGGCTGGGCCAGCGGCATCAATCTGTATGCGCTGGTGCTGGTATTGGGCATAGCGGGGGCCACCGGCAACATCCAGTTGCCCGCGGAGCTGGCTGTGGTGCAGAGCCCGCTGGTGATCATGGCCGCCGGTGTCATGTATGTGATTGAGTTTATTGCGGACAAAGTACCGGGGGTGGATACCGGCTGGGATACCCTGCATACCTTCATCCGCATACCCGCAGGGGCTATGCTGGCCGCGGGGGCGGTGGGTGATGTCACGCCAGCGCTGGAAATTGCGGCGGGGCTGATGGGGGGTACTCTGGCCGGTGCCAGCCATCTCACCAAGGCCTCTACCCGGGCGCTGATCAACACTTCCCCCGAACCAGTCAGCAACTGGACCGCATCAATCAGTGAAGATCTGCTGGTGTTGGGAGGGCTGTGGACGATGTTTAATCACCCGATATTGTTCCTCTGCCTGATGGTGCTGTTTATTGCGCTGGTGATCTGGCTGTTGCCCAGGTTGTGGCGGCTGATCAAAAGGATTTTTGTCAAGATCGGCCAGTGGCTGGGTATGGTCGAGAAGCCCGTCCCCCAGACCGTCCCTGATGCCGAGCCGCCGGTTGCGCTGCCACCGGAGGAGCGGTCGCCTTGAAGAAAGCCGCCGAATCGGATCCGCAGCGTTTGATCCGCTATCGGGCCATGGATCTGCTGGCTCGCCGTGAGCACTCGGCCCATGAGTTGCAGGCCAAGCTGGTGGAGAAGTTTCCCGAACACGCCCCGCTGGTGGGGCCAGTGTTGGCGGGGCTGACGCGGGACAACCTGCAATCTGACCAGCGTTTTGCTGAAGCCTATGTTCGCGCGCTTATTCACCGCGGGCAGGGGCCCTATCGGATTCGTCAGGCACTACAGCAGCGCGGGGTCGATACGTCCCTAACCGAGCAGACGATTGCCGTTTGCGGTGAAGACTGGTTTGAACTGGCCGTTCAGGTGATGCACAAGAAATATGGCCGTCAGCCCTGCACCAGTTTTGCCGAGCGCGCCAGGCGCAGCCGTTTTCTTCAGTACCGCGGGTTCAGTGCTGAACAGATTCAGGCCTGCTTTACTGATAATGAAACGGATGATGGCTGAAAATTTCAGCCAGACAGCGATCGATCCAGCAATCCAACCGGTAATTTTCAACGAATCCACAGTGTCCACCCAATGCCGTCACCACGAACGCGAGTGCATCGGGGCGGTGAATTTTTTCCAAATCGGTCACCGGCACAATCGGATCATCCTCACTGGTGATGAGGTAGGCCGGCACGCTGAGGCTGGACAACCTGTCGCCGCTCAGTGCGTAGGCCGAAAAGTATTCGCTGGCATCCCTGAAGGGAGTGAAGGTGGGCACAAAGTAGTCATTCAGGGCGACCAGTGACGAGAAATGCGGCAGTGATTTGTCATCCAGCAGCTCGGGGAAAAAATGCAGTTTTTTCTCCAATGAACGGGTCCACTTGTCAAAGAAATGGTTGCGGTAAACCGGGCCGTCCATAATGCGTTCCATGGCATGTGCTGGGTCCACAGGTGGGCAGATGGCCACTACTGACGACAGCGGTATCTCGGTGCCGACATCGGCGGCAATGCGCAGGGCAAAGTTGCCGCCCAGCGAGTAGCCTGCCAGGGAGCAGTGATGGTGGGGTTGCTGACGCAAAAAATCCATGATGGCGGTGGCAACTTCCTCGGACAGGGTGGAGTTGAACGTCCCGCTGTTGAGATGCAGGCTCCCGCCGTGGTCGCGAAGGTTGAGTCTCAACACATTGAAACCGCGTTGGTAAAGATAGTGGGCGGCGGAGAGTATATAGGTGGACTCTCCGCTACCCTCCCAGCCGTGCAATAACACAGCCAGTTTATTATTGTCGCGATCTGCCCGATCAAATGCTGCCAACAGTTTTACGGCCTGGCCATCGTGTGAGCCGTTGAGCAGGAAGGTTTTGCTGCGTGCTCTCATGGCCAGACACCGATTGTTAACCAGCCATTGTCTGGGACCTGCGTTGCTGAGCAGGCTCTGGATGTGTGCATTGCGCAAACCGGGTGGTGGGCAAAAGTCGGGCAGCTGGAGGTGCATGGCTACTACTTGAACTCCCGGGGTGAATACGGGCTATCATAGCACCCATAGAATTAAATACATGCTCTCAGGAACGGAGGCGCCGGGATACAATCTAACAGGCAGGTTTGAACCATTTTAGTTGGGGTGTTGAAGTGAAATCGTGGAAGCGTTGGACCATATTCTGGGTCGTCCTGGCCTTCGGGCCTCAACAACTTCTGGCTGAAGAGTGGCACCAGTATGGTGTCTCGAAAACCGGGCAACAGGCAAAACCGGAAATGGTCACTGATGCCGAGCTGGCCCTCTGGGGGATTGTGGATGGCTGTCTGAACAGCAGGTTAGTCCATTATTTTTACGTGCTGAATTCCCACGCGGCGGTACTTGAGTTGGCCGGTGGCAAAAAAGTGCTGATGCGCTTCCATGGCGACTGCCAGGGTGTCGAACAATACGGTTTCGTTCACACGGCGCAAAATGATAAATTTTGTGCGGATTCCCACTCAATCAGAGTACTGCAAACCGGTGATCGCTGTAAGGTCGAGTCGCTCGAACCCTACCCCTGATCTTGCCACCACTGCTAACCCAACACGACGAGTCGATCATGTTATTGAGATGTCTGTCCCTGTATCGTCGGCCGCTTGTTCTGCTGATATGTCTACTGCCGATGGGGTCCTTTTCGCTGGAGCTTAAAGGCGAGCTGGTGCAGGGCGGCATGCTGATCGGCCGGGTGACACCCGGCGAGCAGGTTGAGGTCATGGGCCGTTCTGTCAGGGTGGATGATCAGGGCTTGTTTGTGTTTGGTCTTGGCCGGGATGCTCCTGCAGAAATCAAGCTCACCCACACCAATGGCGCTAATGAGGTGACGACCTTCAGTTACGCCGTGGAGCAGAGAGTCTATCGCGAGCAGCGGGTGGAGGGCGTGCCACAGAAGACCGTCACACCGCCGCCCGAGGTGCTGGAGCGAATTCGAAGGGAGGCGACACTGGTGCGTGAGGCGAGAACCGTGGACGACCGGCGAACAGATTTTCTGTCAGGCTTTGTCAAACCCCTTGAAGGACCGATTACCGGCGTCTATGGAAGCCGTAGGGTTTACAACGGTACACCGGGGAACCCTCACTACGGTCTGGATATCGCCGCCCCCACCGGTACTGAGGTTTTCGCACCGGCGCCGGGAGTGGTGACACTGGTGCATCGCGAGATGTTTTATTCCGGTGGAACCCTGTTGATTGACCACGGTTACGGTATAAGCTCCACCTTCATCCACCTCAGTGAGTTGCTGGTTGAAGAGGGGCAGCAAGTGGGCCCGGGTGACCCGATTGCCCGCGTCGGAGCGACCGGTCGTGCCACCGGCCCGCATCTGGACTGGCGGATCAACTGGTTCGATGTTCGTCTCGACCCGGCGCTGGTGCTGGACCAGTTCCCCGCAGCAAAGTAATGTAACCGAATCCCGATACTACAGGCGTAGTCTTGGGGCCGCCTTTCCCTTAAACTTCTTCCTTGCAACTTTCGCTACGCTCCGGATTCATGATGATTGATAAAAAACTACTCAGTATCCTGGTATGCCCGGTGAGTAAGGGATCACTGGAATATGACAGGGAAAAAGACGAACTTGTCTGCCGGGCCAGCGGTCTGGCCTACCCGATTCGCGATGGTATCCCGGTGATGCTGGAAAGTGAGGCCCGTCCACTCAGCACCGACGAAAAACTCGGTGACACTCACTAGCCGGAGGTCAACAAACCATGTCAGAAGAAACCATCTTCAGCCGAATTATCAAGGGTGACATTCCCGCCGACATCGTCTATGAAGATGAGCTCTGTATCGCCATCAAGGACGTTGCCCCCAAGGCGCCTACGCATCTGCTGGTGATTCCACGGAAACCAATTCCCCGACTGGTCGATGCCTCTCCGGAGGATCAGAAAATCCTCGGTCATCTCTTGCTGGCGGTGGGGGAGATTGCCCGCAAAGCCGGTATTGGTGATGCCTTCAGGGTAGTGATTAACAATGGCGAAGGAGCTGGCCAGACGGTGTTTCACCTCCATTTACATATTCTTGGCAATAAAGCATTTTCCGAGGCTGAACTCGGATTCTGACAATTGCCGGACACACGATTGATTAACCGACCCCGGTCAGGGTTATGGAACCTGCTTGTTTATGAAAAGTGCTGAAATACGTGATGCTTTCCTGAAGTATTTTGCCAGCCAGGGACATGCTGTTGTGCCCAGTAGCAGCCTGGTGCCCGACAACGACCCGACATTGCTGTTTACCAATGCCGGTATGGTGCAGTTCAAGGATGTCTTTCTGGGCGTCGACCAGCGGCCATACAGTCGTGCCGCTTCGTCGCAGCGCTGCGTCCGGGCGGGGGGCAAACACAACGACCTGGAAAACGTGGGCTACACCGCACGTCACCACACCTTTTTTGAAATGCTGGGCAACTTCAGTTTTGGCGACTATTTCAAGCGCGATGCCATCCGCTTTGCATGGACGTTTCTCACCGAGGTGCTCGGGCTGCCGCAAGAGCGCCTGTGGATCACCGTGCATGTCTCCGATGATGAGGCGGCGGACATCTGGCTGAATGAAGTGGGTGTCAGTCCTGAACGGTTTTCGCGCCTCGACGAAGATAACTTCTGGCAGATGGGCGACACCGGCCCCTGTGGACCGAGCTCAGAAATTTTCTACGACCATGGCCCGGACGTACCCGGCGGTCCCCCCGGCAGTGAAAATGACGATTTGGATCGCTATATCGAAATCTGGAATCTGGTTTTCATGCAGTTTGAGCGCAGTGCCGACGGGCACCAGACGCCTTTGCCAAAACCCTCCATCGACACCGGCATGGGGCTGGAGCGCATCGCTGCCGTGATGCAGGGTGTTCACAGCAACTACGACATCGATCTTTTCCAGGCACTATTGAAAGCGGCTGCAGAAGTGACCGGCACCCGCGACCTGGAAAACAAGTCGTTGAGAGTCATCGCGGATCACATTCGCTCCTGCAGTTTTCTGATCGTGGACGGAGTGCTCCCGGCCAACGAAGGGCGAGGCTACGTACTGCGACGGATTATTCGCCGCGCTGTTCGTCATGGCCACAAACTGGGTCAGGCAAATCTGTTTTTCCACAAGCTGGTGGCGGCGCTGGTCGCCGAAATGGGCGATGCCTACCCGGAACTGGCCAAAGCCCAGGCTCAGGTGGAGAAGGTATTGCTGGCGGAAGAGCGGCAGTTTGAAAAAACCCTGGATAAAGGCATGGCCCTGCTTGAGTCGGCCCTCAACGATTTGTCGGGTAATGTGATCCCGGGAGAACTGATCTTTACCCTGTACGACACGTTTGGTTTCCCGGTGGACCTGACCAATGACATCGCCCGGGAGCGTGGACTGTCACTGGATATGGCCAGTTATGAAGCAGCCATGGAGCAGCAGCGCCAGCGGGCGCGCAGCGCCGGTACCTTCAAGGTGGATTACAGTCATTCGCTGGCGTTGGATGGTGCCACGGCTTTCATCGGGTACGACAACCTCGCCGGTAAAGGTGAGGTCCGGGCATTGCTCAGGGAGGGGGCGCCGGTCAGTCAGCTTTCTGCCGGGCAGGAGGGCATCGTCGTGCTTGATCAGACCCCTTTCTATGCCGAGTCCGGCGGTCAGGCTGGCGACAGCGGATACCTGCTCGCCGATGGTGTCGAATTTGAAGTACGCGATTGTCAGAAACAGGGCGGTCACTACCTGCACATCGGTACGCTGTTGTCCGGCACGATAGCCGAGGGACAACCACTGGAAGCCCAGGTCGACAATGCGGTGCGCGCTGCGACAGCGCTCAACCACTCTGCCACTCACCTGTTACACGCTGCACTGCGGGACATTCTCGGCGATCACGTCACCCAGAAAGGCTCACTGGTGGACAGCAAGCGGCTGCGTTTTGATTTCAGTCATCACGAGGCGGTCGACGCAAAACAGCTGAAAGCCATTGAACGGCGGGTCAACGAAGAAATACGCATCAACAGTCCCGTACAAACAGAAATCTGCGATATGGAGACAGCCAGACAGAAAGGTGCGATGGCCCTGTTTGGGGAGAAATACGGTGATCAGGTTCGTGTCCTGACCATGGGGGATGGCTTTTCGGTCGAGCTCTGTGGTGGTACCCACGTGCAGCGGACCGGCGACATCGGTTTGCTCAGGATCGTCAGTGAAACCGGTATCGCCTCCGGTGTGCGCCGTATTGAGGCCGTGACCGGCCCACAGGCGCTGGCTTACCTGGATGGACTGGAAGCCCAGTTGGAACACATTGCCGAGCTGGTCAAAGCCCGTCCGGCGAATGCCGTGCAAAAGGTGGGGGTGCTCTGTGCCGAAATGAAGGCGCTGGAAAAGGAAAATGCCCAACTGAAGGGCCGACTGGCCAGTAGCGCGGGTAGTGACCTGGTCAGTCAGGCGATAACGGTCAATGGTGTTCAGGTTCTGCTGGCTGATATCAAGGGTGCAGATCCGAAATCCCTGCGCGATACCGTGGATCAATTGAAGAATAAACTGGGTGCATCGGTCATTCTGTTGGCTGCGGTGAACGACGAAAAGGTAGCGCTGGTTGCCGGTGTGACGTCTGAGGTGACGGGTCGCCTGAAAGCGGGCGACCTGGTGCAGCGTGTCGCCGTTGATTTGGGTGGAAAAGGCGGTGGTCGTCCGGACATGGCGCAGGGTGGTGGCACAGATGTGCAGGCGCTCCCGGCGGCACTGAAATCAGCGGGCGAGTGGGTGCAGCAACAGCTTTCCAGCTGAGTGCCTGCAGGCCATATTATCTGTTAACTTTGTCAATCATTTGGTGTTTAATTGCCGCCCATTTCCGGCGGCAAGAACTGTAGAGTTGTCATGAGTCTGATTGTTCAAAAATACGGTGGCACATCGGTTGGCACCATAGAGCGTATTCAGGCGGTCGCCGAGAAAGTCCACGCTTTCCGCAATCGCGGTGATAGCGTGGTGGTGGTGGTTTCTGCCATGAGTGGCGAAACCAATCGCCTGATTGGGTTGGCCAGAGAGATCGAGGCCGAGCCGAGTGCGCGAGAGATGGATGTTCTGGTTTCCACGGGTGAGCAAGTCACCATTGCGCTGCTGACCATCGCCCTTCATAAGTTGGGTTGTGATGCACGCTCCTATACCGGTGGTCAGGTGCGTATCCTCACGGATGACGCCCATTCCAAGGCTCGCATTCAGGAAATTGATGCGCACCGGATGCAGCAGGATCTTTCGGCTGGCCGGGTGGTCGTGGTGGCCGGTTTTCAGGGCGTCGATGACAATGGCAATATTACAACGTTGGGCCGCGGTGGTTCCGATACAACCGCAGTGGCTCTCGCCGCAGCCCTGAAAGCAGATGAGTGCCAGATTTATACCGATGTGGACGGTGTTTACACCACAGATCCACGGGTGGTCGCCAATGCGCGACGGCTCGACCGAATCACCTTTGAAGAAATGCTGGAGATGGCCAGCCAGGGTTCCAAGGTATTGCAGATACGTTCGGTTGAGTTTGCTGGAAAATACAAAGTCCCGCTGCGGGTGCTGTCCAGCTTTGAGGATGGCCCCGGTACATTGATTACCCTGGAGGACGACGACGATATGGAAAAACCGGTTGTTTCTGGCATCGCATTTAACCGTGATGAAGCCAAGCTGACCATCCGCGGTATCCCCGATGTGCCCGGGATAGCCTCCAAAGTCCTTGGTGCCGTGGGTCGTGCGAATATTGAGGTCGATGTGATTGTGCAGAATGTGGCACATGACAATACCGCATCCCTGACGTTTACCGTCCATCGTAATGAACTGGCAAAAGCGAAAGACATCCTTGAGCGTATTGCTGTAGAACTGGGTGCCACTCAAGTGGATACCAATGCCAGCATTGCCAAGCTTGCTCTGGTTGGCGTCGGGATGCGCTCTCATGCGGGTGTCGCCGCCAAGATGTTTGAAGCGCTGGCGCAGGAAAATATCAACATTCAGATGATCAGTACTTCGGAAATTAAAATTACTGTCGTTATCGATGAAAAATATCTCGAGTTGGCTGTGCGTGCTCTGCACAGCGCCTTCGAGCTGGAAGAGTCTGACAGGGAAGAGTGAACAAAAGACTATTTACCGCAATATGGAATGGTTGGTATAGTTCCGCCTGCCCGACTGTGGAAGCATTATCCATCAGGGAGGTGGCCCGCTGAATAACAATAACAATGCGTGGTTAAACCAAGAAAGCCAGCATAGACGTTGGTATTTGGCAGTATACAGGAGCTAAACCATGTTAATTCTCACGCGTCGCGTCGGGGAAACCCTCATTATTGGTGACGATGTCAGTGTCACCGTGCTCGGAGTCAAGGGCAATCAGGTACGTCTGGGTGTGGATGCACCCAAAGAAGTTTCCGTTCACAGGGAAGAGATTTACCAGCGGATTCAGCAGGAAAAAGACGAAGATCAATAACCCTTGCCCGCTTTGATTTTCCATTTGGTATGTTATCATGCCGCCACTTTTGCGAGGCGGCATTTGGCATTTATCGTCGTTTCAATAGTATGGTGAGGTGGCCGGGCGACTGACAAGTTGTGACAACAACTTGGGCGACCACAGGTCGACCCCGCAGGGGCGAGGGCGAAAGCCCGAAGCAACGCGCGACCGGGGAGCGCCCTTACCAATACATGATAGACAGAAGAAGATAAACGATAACTGGTGAGGTGGCCGAGTGGCTGAAGGCGCTCCCCTGCTAAGGGAGTATAGGCTAATCCCCTATCGAGGGTTCGAATCCCTCCCTCACCGCCACCCATAAAAATCCCGGCTTTATGCCGGGTTTTTTATGGGTGGGTGATGGGAGACATGGATGAGACCCCGTTCGACAAAACGGCTTGACCGTTTTGGGCGCCGTCGCAATGCGCCGGCGGGGTGAAACCCTGAGCCGCCATGTGGCGAGCCAATCCCTCCCGAATCGAGTTGCGTTACTGAGGCTCTGATTTAAATCCTGACGTTATGCCGGGTTTTTATTTATCGGAGAGGGCTATTGAGATGGGGCCCCGGCGCTATCTTCAGCCTTCAAAGAGCGGGCTGCTAAAGCCGCGCAGGTGCTTGGGCAGGTTGTCACTGACATCGACAATGCGCTGTTCATAGAAAATATGTGTCACGGCGGTTAATTCCCGGGGCAGTTGGTTGTTGTGGCTCTTGGCAATCAGCCACTGTGGAACCGCCCACCAGTCCACGCTGTTGGTGTTGAACAGCACTTCTCCGCAGTTGGTGCAGAAATACTTTTTCATTTTCAGCCGGGGGTGTTGGTAGATGCCGAGGTTACTCTCGCCACGGGTGACTGAAGCAGTGTCATCAGTCCACACGGTGACCGGATAAAACGGGCCGTCAAGCAATTCCCGGCAGTCGATACAGTGGCAAATGACCCGCGCCTTGGGCTCGCCGCATAGAGACAGTTCGATGCGGTTACAGCTACAGTGGACGGTATAGGTTTTCATAAGGGCTCCATAGATACGGGCAAGTACCACTGATGTGGGCGGGCGGTTTCGCTGCTCCTGCTGTGTGGCTTATTGGCAAGTGAAATATAACAGTGCCAATGCCAGTATTAATACGAGAATGCGGGAGACAAGCAGAAACCTGTCGAAGACAGTGTAGGAACTTAGGTTGGCGTTTGTCTCAAGTAGTGACAATTCTTCTTCGCTCAGCCCCGGTGTGACCTCGTGATTTTCGGCTGACAGGTAGGCGCAAACATCCTAAATCTGCGTGTCGAGTAAAGCCCATAAATTTCACTTTGAATGCACCAGTGACATAGCCGGAGGTGACAAAGAGCGCTTCAATTGGCCGCAGTGGTACGAATACTATTAGCCCTCTCTGTCTATCGGGTTTCTAATGGGTTGCTATTCTGAAGGGCCGTCCAGTTCGGGATAGCGTGCGAAATCCCTCACGGTGGGATAGCCGTCGATATAAACCCATTCGGTATTTTTAACCGGCACATGGCAGCCAAAACAATTATTGAACCCTTCGCCATGCCAGGTGGTTGTTACATTCTTTTTCGGTGCATCTGCCTTGAATAAAGCCCAACCCCAGCCTTCGCCCCAGGCCTTGTTGTCCGGAAATCGGTTTTCCCGGTCGCGCACCATCACGAACCAGACACCGATATCGCCGGCCCATTGTGCATTCCCTGTAGACAACTGTTTTTTCTCAATTCCCGAAACGGTTTTTATCAGCACTGTAGCATCGGGCCATTGACCTTTTTTCTTGAATCCTTCAACGGATTCAGGCGTAGCGTAGACATCATGAACACCGGGGCCACTTGCATGATCATCCTCCTTCACAAACCAGGTGCCGAGATGAACCCAGTTTTCACGAAAATTATCTGGCCGGCTAATGTTTCCCTGCTCATCGACATACGGAGAAAAACCATTAGCCGATATTTCCTGTCCTGATTCTGAAGCATCGCCTGGTGAACAGCCCGCCACGGCTATCGATGCAGCCACATAAAGGATCATTAAATATTTCATCCCTTCATACCTCCGACCCAAACAGGAGCCGTATCCAAATAAATAACAATGGAAAACCACTCTATAGCGTAGTGCCAGACAGGCAGTGCCACAAGTTTCAGTCCCGCCTGTTTCTCACTGCCAGTTTGGGGCGGGGATTACAAAGGTTTTTGCCAGCAGAACTTGCTCTGCGGCCTGCAAGAAACCACAGTGATCTCTATACTGGTATTGGGCGTTGAAAACTTTTCGGCGTGTATGATGTATCAGGTAATGACGGGTTTGATGTTATGCAGAGAGTCATAGAAGGTTTTCACCTGGACCGCTTCCAGGAATGGGTGGCGGAGCTGGAATGTGGTCACGAATTGCAGATGAAGCACAATCCACCCTATATGGAGTGTCGTTGGATTGGCACCGGCAAGGGACGGCAGGAGCATATTGGTGACAGTGTCGAGTGCGTGGACTGCGATATGCCTAAAATTCCCGATGGTATGACGTTGGTTGAAACCACTCGGGTGTATCAGCGTTCGGATATGCCGAGCGAATGGCAGACTGGCTTCTCTACGGAGCCTGGGGTATGGGCCAGGGTTGTGGTCAAAGAGGGTATGCTGCAGTTCGTTATTGAGCCAGGCGTGCCTGCCAGCCGTGGTTTTCTACTCGACAAGGGCTTTGCTGGTGTCATGGCTCCCGATCTCACGCACAGTCTCAGTCCAGCAATGGGAGATGTGCAGTTTTACATTGAGTATTACTCGGCCTGATGTCGGGCCCGCGACTTTGGGACCGGGGTTTGAAGGGGTGGTTTCCGAGTGGAGTTGTTAAAGGCGCTCTATAGTTACTATACTGATTCGACGGGTTGGATGGTTGAGTCAATACTGTTGCCTGACGGGTTCCTTTTTAGAAAGCCTGTTGGGCGTATTCCATAGTGAATTAAAACAGGTGATTGATTTCCGGACAGGTCATGTGGTCTGTTGCACAATCAAGTGAGACATGAATTTTTAATATAAAACAAATAGATATAATTCATGCCCCCATCAATAATAAGTTGGTATGCCTATTGCATAAGTAATGGAGCTCTCTAGGAAGTGGCTATTTTTTGGTCGCATCCTGGTGAAGTTTATAACCCTAACTATTCTCGGCTAGTAAAAGAACTAAGGTAACTCGATATGGGAATGCTAATAAATATCGATAATGGCGGTACGCTCACAGATATCTGTGTGCTGACAGAAAACAACTTCTACAAGACCAAAACTCTGACAACACCTTACGATTTGAGTAAGTGTTTCTTTGATGGTCTGCGGTCTGCTTCCAAAGCAGTTTACGGAGAAGAAAATGTCGCCCGATTGTTGGCTGAAGTGGATCATATCCGCTACTCAACCACGCAGGGAACCAATGCCATTGTTGAACGTAAAGGTCCACGACTCGGTTTGGTCATCAACAAGGGCTCTAAGTTGCCTGCCCGCATACGTGAGCAGGATCCGGAGCTCTATGACTTCCTGATTGGCGACAGGGTTTCTGAAGTTGAGTTGGCCGATGTGGATGATGAATCAAAAGGTGCGGATACCACTTCGGTCATTACCCGCCTCACTTCCGTGGGCGCCAACCGTATTGTGGTCTGCTTTGAATCTGAGAAGGCTGACGAGTACGAAGCCCAGTTCAAACGTATTGCCTTTGACAACTATCCTCGCCATCTGCTTGGTGCTGTTCCAATGTTGTTTGCCAGTGAGTTGGCCGATGATGTGTCCACGGAGCGTCGTTGCTGGACTGCGATGATTAACTCATTTTTGCATCCGGCCATGGAGAACTTCCTCTATAACGCCGAAAACCGTCTTCGCGAGTATCGCACCAAAAACCCGCTGCTGATTTTTCGCAACGATGGCGATGCATCTCGCGTCGCAAAAACCATTGCTGTAAAAACCTACAGCTCCGGTCCTCGCGGTGGTATGGAAGGGGTTAAAACCTTCAGCAAGCAATACAACCTGCCCAATGTGCTTTCCATGGACGTTGGTGGTACCACTACGGATATCGGTCATGTGATTGACCACGGTGTGCACGAGCAGCGTCGTGGTACGGTTGAAGGCGTTCCTATCTCCTTTGCGCTCTGTGAAATTGCCAGTCCCGGTGTGGGTGGCAGTTCCATTCTGACGGTTAAAGAGGGCGCTATCCAGGTAGGCCCGGAAAGTGTCGGCGCAGTACCCGGTCCGGCCTGTTTTGGTCGCGGTGGCAAGAACGCCACGATCACTGATGTAAACCTGCTGTTGGGTCTACTGGATCCGTCCACGTTCTTCGGCGGTGGTCTGGCTCTTGATCTTGAGCGAGCCCGTACGGCCATCGCTGAAAACATTGCTACTCCACTGGGGATTACCACAGATGAAGCCCTGCTCAAGCTGCGCGATGCCTTCGAGCAGAAAATTGCCGGGGAGCTGAAATCGTTTGGCGATATTGACAGTGATACCGTGTTGCTCGCTTTCGGTGGCGCCGGTCCGATGAATGCCTGTGGTATCGCGGAAGGCTGCGGTATTTCCACCGTGTTTGTACCCAAAATGGCGGCGGTWTTCAGTGCCTTTGGYATTGGTTCCTGCGATATCGGYCAGAATTATTCCACCGTGTTGACKGGTAGCCGTCAGCAGKCWCTGGAAACGGCCTATGCYKCACTGATGGAGCGCGGYGAGCGAGACATGTTTGCCGAGGGCTATGGCAAGGGTGAATAYGAAGTTACAGCCAGACTGGTGGCAGACAAAGCYGGTGTCGAGTCSATYCATGAGCTCGGGCATACARTTTCAGTCCCGCAGGACATGGCAAAAGCTGACGAYGTGACGCTCGAAGTYGCGGTRCGTAAAAAGCTGAAAACYGAAGACAACAAGCACGCRGAAGTGTCCAAAAAGGCYCAGGCCAAMTCGGCYAAAAACCGCTCACTGTTTAACGGTGCGGCTGGTTGGARCGATGTGCCTGTCTATGAAGTGAACAATATGCAGCCCGGTGCCCACGGCGCAGGACCGGCTATCCTTGAGGAAGAATTCTTTACCTGTCTGGTTCGCGAAGGTTGGGAGTTCGTGGTGACTGAGCTGGGCGATATCTGCCTGACCAAGGGGGACAAATAATGAAAGTGTTGATGACTGAATATCTCCGTATTGATCTGGATTCGGAAAACTGGGAGTGCCGGGTGTGTGACCATGTGGTTGGTTCAGCCCGTGGCAACTACAAAGAGGGATTGCTGGTGTACAACCGTGATCCGGCAGATATCCACCCGTCCATTATCGACCCTGAAAAGTACCGTTTCACCTTCTGTCCTGACAGGGAGTGGGTCAACATTTACGAGTTTTACTGTCCGTCCTGTGGCACTCAGGTAGAGGTTGAATATACCTTCCCCAACCATATGCCACTTTACGATATGGAAGTAGATATTGATGCCCTGAAAGAGCAGTGGAGTCACCGCGAAGAGATTCTCGAGCCGGTGAAAGGCCCCAATATTCTGGTAGATCGCTGTCACACCCACAAGCACTGATACGGCTTGTTGATTGGTGATTGAATAAATTAGGTCTGTTTTAGGAAAAAAGGTTATGAAACGTATATCAGTAGATATCGGTGGTACGTTTACCGATTGCTTTGTAGTGTGGGATGACAAGTACATTGAAACCAAAGCGTTGACTACCCACCAGAACCTGGCCCTCGGTTTTAACGAGGCCCTGGAAAACGCATACACTGAACTCGGTCTCACCATGGAAAGTATTCTTTCCGGAGTGGATTCCGTTCGCTACGCCACTACGCTGGGTACCAATGCCCTGATCGAGCACAAAGGTCCTCGCATCGGCATGTTGGTGACGGCGGGTTACGAGGCGATGGTGCCACTTAGTCGTGGACGTGGTTACGGTGAAGGTCTGGACGAGCTGGGCAAACAAAATCTGCCCGATGCTCAACGCCCGGCCCCGCTGGTTCTGCCGCACATGATCGAGGGCGTTCGCGAGCGTCTCGGCTTTCAGGGTGAGCTGGTTATGCCGCTTGATGAGCCGGACGTGCGCGTCAAGATCAGAAAACTGGTGGACAAGGGTGCTCAGGCCATTGTGGTTTGTCTGGTTAACTCCGTGGTTAACCCCGACCACGAAAAACGTGTTGAACAGATTTTGCTGGATGAGTATCCCTCGCATCTGCTGGGTTCAATCCCGGTGATTCTGTCCCATCGCGTTGCCGGTCGGAAGGGCGAATATGTTCGTGCAACCTCGGCGATTGTGGATGGTTATCTTCACTCCACCATGTATCACGCTATGAGTCAGCTGGAACAAAACCTGCGTTCCAACAAGTACGACAAGCCGATGCTGGTGATCCACAACTCCGGTGGTATGGCGCAGTTGAACTCAACCGATGCGCTGCAAACCATCCACTCCGGTCCAGTATCCGGTATCAGTGCTGCGGAGCATTTGGCCAAGGAAGCGGATCTCGGCAGTGTGGTGGCCACCGATATGGGTGGTACATCCTACGACATCGGTATCGTGGTGGAAGGCGGTATCAAGCACTATGACTTCAACCCGGTTATTGACCGCTGGTTGGTGTCCGTGCCCATGGTCCACCTGGTTACCCTCGGTGCGGGCGGCGGTTCCATCGCCAGCTTTGACCGTATGTACAACGCGGTTGCCGTCGGTCCGAAGAGTGCCGGCTCCGATCCTGGTCCAGCCTGTTATGACCGTGGTGGCATGAGTCCTACCGTGACGGACGCCGATTTGGTGCTGGGTTATCTGGATCCCACCAACTATGCCGGCGGCCATATTCCGTTGAAYCCCAAGCGCTCYRTGTTTGCCATTGAAGAAACACTCTGTGACGACCTGGATGTATCACCGATTGAAGCGGCGCTGCTGATCAAGGAAAAAGTTGACAGCAACATGGCYAACGGTCTGCACACTGAGTTGCGRGTTCGCGGTTATGATCCYGAAGAGTTCACCATGCTCGCCTATGGYGGTAATGGTCCGYTGCACTGTTGTGGTATTGCCAGYAAYCTGAGCATTGACAAAATTCTGGCGCCACCCATGAGYTCGGTATTCTCGGCAGTGGGYGCAGGCAAYATGCACCAGATGCAYATTCATGAAATGTCATTGTTCATGGTGCTGTACGATTCCAACACYCGTAAAGTGTTCGATGACTACACGCGTTTYAACGACATCGTTGCCGAGCTKAGCKCCCGYGGTCAAAACGATCTGCTGCGTCAGGGTATGAACCTTGAGGACATCCGYTATTCGCTGGAACTGGATATGCGCTAYGGTAACCAGCTGGTTCARACCACCGTGGTYGTGCCSAAGCACACYCTGGAATCTGCCATGGATGTCATGARTATCCTGCAACAGTTCTCCGAGGACTACGGCAAACGCTTTGGTGAAGGYAGCCAGGCGCCGGAAGCGGGTATTCGTATCAACACCGTTCGTGTRGCTTCATTTGTRGAGCACGAAACCGTGCACTTCAAACACATCAAGCCAATCCCGGAAAGTGAGCGCATTGCGCCGCCGGAACCCATTGCCAAACGCACCTGCTACTTTGTCAGCACGGGTGCCAAGGCAATTGAAACACCGGTCTGGCGGAAGGCTGACATCCCGTCGGGAACAGAGATTGTGGGCCCCGGTATCGTGGCCTCGGAAGTAACAACCTACTTGATTGAACCGGGCTGGAAGTATGTCTCTGCCGAGCAGGGCGCCGTATGGTTCTTC
>NVUM01000005.1 GCA_002733125.1 Porticoccus sp. | reverse complement strand
GGTTTGTGTCGACAAAATAGCTGCCAGTGGCGGTTACATGATGGCCTGCGTGGCAGACAAGATTCTCGCGGCTCCTTTTTCCATGATCGGTTCTATCGGTGTGGTTGCCCAGCTGCCCAACTTCAACCGGCTTCTCAAAAAACACGATGTCGATGTGGAGTTACACACCGCCGGTGAATTCAAGCGAACACTGACGATGTTTGGCGAGAATACCGATGAGGGACGGGAAAAATTCATTGAGGATATCCAGGAAATCCATGACCTGTTCAAGGATTTTGTCGGTAGCCACAGAAAAAATCTGGATATCGACAAAATTGCTACGGGGCAGGTCTGGTTGGGCACCCGAGCGCTCGAGGAATCGCTGGTGGACGAACTCATGACCAGTGATGAGTACCTGGTTGATCGTTCAAACCAGGCCGACATTTATCAGGTCAGTTACCTGCACCACAAATCCCTGCCTGAAAAGCTGGGGTTGGCCACGGAAAACAGGGTGGACAGTCTATTACTCAGGTGGTGGAACCGGTTGTGTAACAGCCGTTACTCCGTCTGATCAATGGCGCTCTTTTAAACCCGCTCAATTACGCCGGAGTTTTTCACTCACCGCGATCGGGTTGGGGAAGTTGAACGTGACAATGTAGCTGGATACCAGGAAGGTCAATATGGCAGCGGCCTGAATTAGGTGCGATGCCATGACGCCAATCAGCGAGGCATTAAAAGCGACGTAGGCGATCAACAGGGAAAACTCGCTGATTTGACCAAGCCGGAAACCAAGATCCCAGGCCAGTACTTTCCTCTCGCTCTGGCGTTCGAGCAAGACGCGGAATATCACGGGTTTGAGAATCAGCATGGCTACCCCAAGTGTCGCCGCTGCGAGGGCGATCTCCGGCAGTAAGCCGAGATTAAAGCCGGCACCCAGAGAAAAGAAAAACATGATCAGAAAAAAGTCCCGCAGGGGCTTTAGTGTCAGGGCAATGTGCTGAGAGATGGGGCTTGAGGCGATCGTGATACCTGCCAGAAAGGCACCGATTTCCCGCGACAGGCCAAGTACCTCTGCCAGCTCAGATAATCCCATGCACCAACCGATGGCCAGCAGGAAAATATACTCACCCATCTGATCGAACTTGGCGATTAACTTGAGTAGCACCCAACGCACGAATCCCCAGGCAAACAGTATCAACAGGGGGAGGGCGAGTAGGGTGATACCGATTTGTGTGATATTAATCTGCCCGCCATCGCCACTGAGCAGTACCAGTAATACAAATATAGCGAGAAAATCCTGCATTAGAAGCAGGCCGATCATCATTTCGCCGATATGGCGATGATGGAGGATTGTCGTGGGCAATAGCTTGATACCAATGATAGTGCTGGAAAACATCATTGCAGCACCGATGATCAGAGATTCGGTCGTTGTGAAGTCAAACAGCCGGGCAATCAGGTAACCGGCACTGGCGAAGATTAACGAACTGATCAGCGTTACCACTGTAACTTTCCTGAAAGCTCGGAGTAGTGACTTGGGTTGCAAGTCGAGACCCAGTAGAAACAGCAGGAAAATAATGCCGATTTCGGAGATTTCGGACAGCAGGTGCACGTCCTGTACCCACCCAAGGCCGTAGGGACCAATCAGTGCACCCAGTGTGATATAAGCGACCAGTAATGGTTGTCGGCCAAAGATCGCCATGGAAGCAATAATGGCAGAGCCAGTGAAAATCAGAAAGAACGATTGAAAAACCGTTTCGGACATAGGATCACTCCAGAACCCGTATTGTGCGTGATGGATTCTGGAGCGACAAGCCTGACTGACTGTTACGTAATGTCAGGGGGCTGTTTAGCATGTCAGGATTGATGTCTACGGCCCTGTTGAGGCCAGGCATAAAGCTTACTGGTCGCGACGGAATAGTGGGTTGGGGTCGTCCGCGTCACCCTGATAGGTAACGCTGAAATCATTCAGGGATTTCAGTGCTTCTTCCAGGTCAGTGCCTTCTCTGAGCTGAAAAGCATCGAAACCACAGCGCTTCAGATAGAACAACTGATCGCGGATGACATGGCCGATAGCGCGCAGTTGCCCATTGTAGCCATAGCGCTCGCGCAGCAGCCGGCCGGCAGTAAAACCACGTCCATCGGTAAATGAGGGAAAATTAATAGCGATGACCGGAAACATATTCGCTTTCTCGCCGATGTCTTCCACTTCCTCATCACTGTCTATCCAGATGCCCAGCACCGGCAGGCGAAGAGTCTCTGAATGTTCCAGCCAGTACTTCATGGGCAGCAAAAGGAGTTTATTGACCGGAGGTTCTCCCAGAAACACTTTGGGGAGAACCTCCCATTTGTCATCGACAATTTTGTCTTTAATGATGATTTTTGGCATAGACGCTCTCCTTGAAGGGATCGAGACCAATGCGGCGACAGGTGTCTATAAACAGTTCATCCCCGCGGCGGTTTTGTAAATACACATTGAGAATTTTCTCAATGACGTCGGGCATTTCTTCACGGCCGAAAGAAGGCCCCAGCACGTTGGCCAGTTCGGCATCTGTGCCAGCCCTGCCTCCCAGTTGAATCTGGTAGAATTCCTCGCCTTTTTTATCGACGCCGAGTACCCCGATATTGCCAACATGGTGGTGGCCACAGGCGTTCATGCAGCCTGATATGTTCAGTGTCAGGTCGCCGAGATCATAGAGGTAGTCCAGATCATCGAAGCGGCGCTGGATAGCTTCAGCCACAGGGATGGATTTAGCGTTGGCCAGTGAGCAAAAATCCCCTCCAGGGCAGCAGATCAGGTCGGTCAGGGTACCGATATTGGGTGTGGCAAAACCGGCCACTTTGGCTTTTTGCCAGAGGGCAAACAAATCCGATTTTTTGACGTCTGCCAAGACAAGGTTCTGATTATGGGTGGCACGAATTTCACTGAAGGAATACTGATCTGCCAGATCGGCGATTGCTTCCAGCTGACTGTCCGTTACATCGCCGGGGGCAACACCGGTTGGTTTCAGTGACAGGGTAACAATTTGATAACCCGGTATCCGATGAGGGTGGGTGTTGCGCTCCAGCCAGCGACTGAAGGCTTTGTGTTCCTGTGCCTGGTTACTGAGTGAAGCTTCTGCAGTGGCATCGTCCAGTGACTCATAAGCGGGTTCGGTAAAGTAGGCTTTTACCCGTTTTACTTCTTCCTCGGTGAGTGTTTCGGGACTGTCCTTGATATGGGCCCACTCCGCCTCGACTTTTTCAGCAAAGACTTCGGGCGTCCAGGCGCGTACCAGAATCTTGATTCTGGCTTTGTACTTGTTGGCGCGGTTACCGTAGCGATTGTAGACACGCACAATGGCTTCCAGATAGGTCAGCAGATGCTGCCAGGGCAGAAATTCACGGATAACACTGCCTATTACCGGTGTGCGTCCAAGACCACCACCGACCAGTACCTGAAAACCGATCTCCCCGGCAGCATTTCTGACTATCTGCAGGCCGATATCGTGAACCAGAATAGCGGCACGGTCCCCTTCGGTGCCGCTGACGGCAATTTTGAATTTACGCGGCAGAAAAGCAAACTCGGGGTGGAAGGTTGACCACTGGCGAAGAATTTCACACCAGGGACGCGGGTCTTCAATTTCGTCAGCAGCAACACCGGCAAACTGGTCCGACGTGATATTGCGAATACAGTTACCGCTGGTTTGGACGGCATGCATCTGCACTTCTGCCAATTGAGCCAGGATCTCGGGCACTTCTTCCAGTTGTGGCCAATTCAGCTGGATATTCTGCCGGGTTGTGATATGGCAGTAGCCTTTATCATAGGTTCTGACAATATCGGCGAGCTTGCGCAATCGTGTTGAATTCAGCAGACCGTAGGGCACTGCAATTCTAAGCATGGGTGCCAGACGCTGAATGTATAGGCCATTCTGCAGGCGCAGGGGCAGAAACTCTTCATCGGTCAGTTCACCGGCCAGATAACGGCTGGTCTGACCGCGAAACTGGGCTACTCGCTCTTCAATGATTTTTTGATCGTTTTCAGTATATTGGTACATAAATTGTCAGGTTTTCAGCAGCTAGACAAAGAAAGTCGCGAATTCTACAGGTATTCCCGCAGACTGTCAGTGGGATGTGGATGATAGCGCCCACGTCAGCATTTTTGAAAAACTTTTTCTCTCTAAGTACCGGCCGTTGGGGAATAACGAGGCTGTGGTGACTGTCATGGCTGGGACAATGGCCATCGATATTGCTACAATGCCGGGCGCCGTTTTTATGAAGCCATAGAGGGTTAAAAAATGTCTGACCAAGCGGAAGTTGCCCAACCTGACGAGTCCAGGAATGATGACAGTAGCGTCGATGCCATTGCCACCGTCGCGGCTGTGACGATTGTTGTGTTGGCCGTCGTTTTCTGGCTGACCACTTTGTAGGTTCGAAGCACAAAGAAGATTAAAAAAGCGGCCCATGGGCCGCCTTTTTAATCTCTGCGCTGTTCATGCGTGGACTCTGAACGGTTTTCTTACATGCCAGCACTTTTGAGTACCAGTTTTACGACCACTACCACGCAGAAAATAAATAGAGCGGTAAAGATCAGACCTGAAGCGATATAAGCGTAAATATTGCCGTGTTTAAAGTCCCGCTCCCGGTTTTTGTTGCTCTGTACGCCCAAAAAGGCCGCGAGGGTGCTGAATACAATCTGCCAGAAGCCAGGTTTTTGGTCGTTGTCATCGTTCATGCTCAATCGTCCAGCACCGGACTCAACCAGCGTTCCATCTGGGCGACAGGAACACCCTTCCTCTCGGCCAGGCTTTCAAGTTGATCCCGCTGGATTTTCCCTGTATTGAAATATTTCGCCTGCGGGTGGGAGAAATAAAAGCCACTCACTGAGGCCGCAGGCAACATGGCAAAGCTTTCGGTCAGGGAAATCCCGGTTGTGGCGGTGGCATCAAGCAACCTGAAAAGCGTTTCTTTTTCACTGTGGTCAGGGCAGGCGGGATAACCCGGTGCGGGCCGGATACCGCGATAGGCCTCTTTTATCAGTGCCTTCGTGTCCAGTGCTTCATCAGCGGCGTAGCCCCAAAACTCGGTTCGGACGCGCTGGTGAAGCCGCTCCGCGAAGGCTTCTGCGAACCGGTCTGCCAGCGCTTTTACCATGATGCTGTTGTAGTCATCGCCATTGGCTTCGTATTCCCGGGCCAATTCATCGGCACCGATGCCAGCAGTGACCGCGAAGGCGCCGATATAATCCTGAATAGCAGTTTCCTTTGGCGCGACATAATCTGCAAGTGACATCATCTGTGGTGGAGCCCCCGGCTTTCTGGTTTGTTGACGAATCTGGTGCAGTGTGCCGATGACATCCTTGCGCGACTCATCAGCATAAACTTCAATGTCGTCCGCATTGACGGTATTGGCCGGCCAAAGTCCGAAGACACCTCTGGCCTTGATCAGTTTGCCATTTATCAATTTTCGCAACATGTCTTTTGCATCAGAAAACAGATTGCGTGCCGCTTCACCGACTTTATCGTCGTCAAGAATTTTCGGGTATTTGCCCGACAGGCCCCAGGTAATAAAGAAGGGTGTCCAGTCGATCATTTCCACCAGCTCTTCTAGGGGGTAGTCCTCCATGACCTGTATACCCAATTTGCCGGGGACCGCTGGTTGATATTTGCTCCAATCGGTTTTCAGCCCGGCTTTTCGGGCCTCCTTGTAGGTGAGAATGGTTCCGCGTGGTTTGCGGTTGGCCGTGCGGTGCCGAACCTGTTCATATTCCAGCTGGAGGTCTGCCACAAAGGCATCGCGGAGATCCTTGCTGAGAAGTTTGCTGGCAACGCCAACGGCCCGGGATGCATCGGGCACGTAAACAGTCTGATTGCGTTGATATTTCGGATCAATTTTAACCGCAGTGTGGGCCTTGGATGTAGTGGCACCGCCTATCAGTAGCGGAAAACTCAGTTGGCGTCGCTCCAGTTCGCTGGCGATATGGACCATTTCATCAAGCGAGGGAGTGATCAGCCCTGAGAGGCCAATAATATCCACGGATTCCCTGAGTGCTGTATCAATGATTTTGTCGGCGGGCACCATGACGCCAAGATCGATTACCTCATAATTGTTGCAGCGCAGGACAACACCGACAATATTCTTGCCGATATCGTGGACATCGCCCTTGACCGTAGCCATCAGGATCTTGCCGTTGGCCTGGGCATCTTCTTCTTTTTCAGCCTCTATGAATGGCTGCAGGTAGGCGACTGCCTGCTTCATGACACGGGCAGATTTTACTACCTGTGGGAGGAACATCTTGCCCTCGCTGAACAGGTCGCCAACCACGTTCATCCCATCCATCAGGGGGCCTTCAATCACATGCAGAGGGCGTTCAGCTTCCTGTCTCGCAGCTTCGGTATCCTCTTCGATATAGCTGGTTATCCCTTTTACCAGTGAATGTTCTAGGCGTTTTTTTACTGGCCAGCAACGCCATTCCAGATCTTCCTTGCGCTCTGTGCCACTGCCATCGCCGCGATATTTTTCGGCGATGTTGAGCAGGTTTTCCGTGGCCTCGGCATGGCGGTTGAGGATCACATCCTCAACCCGGTCTCGCAGCTCATCAGGTAAGTCGCTGTAGACGGCCAGCTGTCCTGCATTGACGATGCCCATCCGCAGCCCGGCCTTGATAGCGTGGTAGAGAAACACAGAGTGAATTGCCTCCCTCACAGGATTGTTGCCCCGGAAGGAGAAAGACACATTACTGATGCCCCCGGAGATCAGTGCGTGGGGCAGGTTCCGGGTGATCCAGCTTGAGGCTTCGATGAAGTCCATGGCGTAGTTGTTGTGTTCATCAATCCCGGTGGCCACGGCAAACACATTGGGATCAAAGATAATGTCCTGGGGCGGGAACCCTACCTGATTGACTAGGATGTCATAGCAGCGCTGGCAAATCTTCTTGCGTCTTTCCAGGTTATCTGCCTGACCGTCTTCGTCAAACGCCATGACGACCACTGCGGCACCATAGCGCAGGCATAGTTTGGCCTGTTCGATAAAGGACTCCTCACCTTCCTTGAGGCTGATCGAGTTGACCACGCACTTGCCCTGTGCCCACTTTAAACCGGCTTCGATCACATGCCATTTCGATGAGTCAATCATCAGCGGTATGCGTGAAATATCCGGTTCTGATGCCACCAGTTTGAGAAACGTGGTCATGGCCTCCACAGCATCGAGCATGCCCTCATCCATATTGACATCGATGATCTGTGCGCCATCTTCCACCTGTTGCCGTGCCACTTGCAGCGCCGTGTCGTAGTCACCGTTCATGACCAGCGATTTGAAACGGGCAGAGCCGGTGACATTGCAGCGCTCCCCCACATTGACGAACAGCGATTCGTCAGTAATGTTGAATGCTTCGAGACCGGAAAGCCGACAGGCCGGGGCAATCTCCGGCACCTGTCGAATGGCCTTGGTGGCCACAGCTTCGGCAATTGCCCGGATATGGTCGGGCGTGGTACCACAGCATCCGCCGAGAATATTGATCAGGCCACTCTGGGCGAATTCTTCGACAATCTCGGCCATCTCGGCTGCGCTTTCATCGTATTCACCAAACTCATTTGGCAGTCCCGCATTGGGATGGGCACTGACCAGGGTGTTGGCAACCCGTGATAATTCTTCGATGTGTGGTCGGAGTTCCTTGGCGCCCAGAGCACAGTTGAGGCCGATCGAAAACGGTCTGGCGTGAGCCAATGAGTTCCAGAAGGCTTCGGGAGTTTGACCCGACAGAGTGCGGCCACTGGCATCTGTAATCGTACCGGAAATCATCAGGGGCAGTTCGGTATCGAGTTTTTCAAAAACAGCCTGTACTGCAAAAACTGCCGCTTTGGCGTTCAGTGTATCGAACACAGTCTCAATCAGGATAATGTCAGAACCACCTGCAATGAGTCCTTCAGTGGCTTCCATATAAGTAGCCACCAGTTCATCAAAGCTGGTGTTTCTCGCGCCGGGATCGTTGACGTCCGGTGATATGGAGCAGGTGCGGCTGGTGGGTCCGATAACTCCCGCCACCCAACGGGGTTTGTCCGGTGTGGCGATGGCATCACAGGCCTCTCTGGCAAGTCTGGCACCCGCTTCGTTCAGCTCCCGGGCCAGCGACTCCATACCGTAGTCCGTCATGGATACGGTGGTGGAATTAAAGGTGTTGGTCTCGATAATATCCGCACCGGCTTCGAGATAGGCCTCGTGAAGCGCACGAATCACTCCGGGTTGTGTCAGTGAGAGCAGGTCATTGTTGCCGGCTACATCTTGCGACCAGTCGGCGAAACGTTCACCCCGGTAATCGGACTCGGTAAAACGATGAGACTGGATCATGGTGCCCATGCCGCCATCCAGAATCAGAATGCGTTGTGTTGCTGCGCGCTGAAGAGCGTCGATGCGAGTTTGTCGATTATTCAAGGTGTGTTTCTCTGTAACTGGGGATAAACAAGGGGCTGCATTCTAGCAGATTTATCCGTTGGTTCTCAGCTTGCCGACACCTGGTTCCGCCAGTGGGCTGTAGCTGGTTAAAAAGTCCGGTGTTTGATTGTCGCGTTCAAACAAGGCTGCTAGAATACATGACTAAATTAGTCAGGTATATCTATCAGGTCATTCTTATGCTGAGTATCACTATCACCGAATCCGCTGAACACTATCTGGCGGGGCTGTTGGCCAAACAGGATTGCGAAGGCATCGGTATTCGTATGTTTGTCACCGATCCGGGGACACCGAAGGCAGAAACCTGTATAGCCTATTGCCGTCCGGGTGAAGAACAGGAGAAGGATGAGATGATGGAGCTGGCCAGCTTCAAGGCGTATTTTGACCACCGTAGTCTGCCGTTTCTTGAAGACGCGAAGGTGGATTATGCCGACGAGAAGTTTGGTGGGCAGTTGACTATCAGGGCCCCCAATTCACGTATGCCTAGAGTCAGCGACGATAGTCCACTAGAAGACCGAATTAACTACCTGCTTTACAATGAAATCAATCCCGGGCTGGCCGCCCATGGTGGGGTCATCAGCCTTGAGGAAATTGTAGATAATGTGGCCGTACTGCGTTTCGGTGGTGGCTGCCAGGGCTGCGGTATGGCCGATGTGACCCTCAAGGAGGGTGTAGAGAAGACGATGCTTGAAAAAATTCCTGAGCTCAAGGGCATCAGGGATGTCACGGATCACTCTGATCGGAGCCAGGCCTATATCTAGAGCCGCACTCCAAGCGCTTTTTATATATACTGATACGGTGAACTTGAAATACTAATCCAGCTGGCTTTCAGTAACTAGGCCAGTAAGGAGCATTGGATGCCCAGGCTGCCAGAGTTTGATCGGGAAGAGGTCCTCGATAATGCCCTGTCTCTGTTTTGGTCTGATGGATATGAGGCCAGTTCCATCAGTAAACTTCTTAGCGTGATGAACCTCAATAGAGGTAGCCTCTACAGCTCTTTTGGTAGTAAGGCCACATTGTTCAGTACAGTGCTTGATCACTATATGGCCTATCTTCAGTGCCATTTATTCAGCTGCACGCTTGTCAGTATCGAAGATCCATGTGAAGCAATCGCTTCTTTTTTTGACAAGGCATTTTTTGAACCCGAACAGAGCCAGTTAGCCAATGGCTGCCTGTTTTTCAACGCGATCTCTGAACTAAGTAATAATAAGCCTGAGCTGGCCGGGAAAGCTCGGGAATCGATCCACTGGATTCGTCAATTATTCTATACCCGGTTATTGGAGGCGAGGCGGTTGGGCAGGATCGGCTCCGGGCAGGATATTGAAGGATTGGCCGATTACCTGATTGCCCTTGTGGCTGGCTTACGCACCCTGTGTAAATCCGGTGCCAATACGGATGTATTAAGGCGTGTCATTGATGCCGGGCTGAGTACAGTTTTTACTGAACAGATGATTGAAAAGCATTAAAAAACAGGCCATTATGCCTGTTTTTTAATGCTGAATAGAGAAATTATTTTGCTTGTCGGTGTGGTAAAACCGCTTTGAGCTTGTTGTGCATACTGCGCAATGCCTCCTCCGTAGTGTCCCAGTCTATACAGGCATCGGTGATCGATACGCCGTATTCGAGATCATTCAGGTCGGCAGGTATTTTCTGGTTGCCTGATTTCAGGTTGCTCTCGATCATCAGACCGATAATCGATTGATTTCCCTCCAGGATCTGATTGGTTACATTCTCTATGACCAGAGTCTGCAGGTCATGATTTTTGTTGGAATTGGCGTGACTGCAATCCACCATGATATTCGGGGTAATTCCTGACTTCCTGAGTTCCTGTTCTGCAAGGTTGACGCTGACGGAATCGTAATTTGGCTTTCCGTCACCTCCCCGCAATACCACATGGGCGTAGGGATTACCTGCGGTGGTAACAATGGCCACTCTGCCTTCGGCGTTGATACCGAGAAAGCGGTGGGGGCTGGCAACGGATTTTAGTGCATTGATGGCGACACTCAGGCTACCGTCAGTGCCGTTTTTGAAACCAACGGCGCACGACAGCCCGGAAGCCATTTCCCGATGGGTCTGGGATTCAGTCGTTCTCGCGCCGATGGCAGACCAGGAGATCAGGTCCTGAATGTATTGTGGAGAAATAGGGTCGAGCGCCTCTGTCGCAGTAGGTAAACCCAGCTCTGCAATATCCAGTAACAGCCTGCGCCCCACATGCAGCCCCTCGGATATCTTGAAGGAGTCATTCAGGTAGGGGTCGTTGATAAGTCCCTTCCAGCCGGTGGTGGTACGGGGTTTTTCAAAATACACACGCATGACAATAAATAGCGAATCACTGACCGCATCGGCCAGTTTCTTTAGTCGTGCCGCATAATCCAGCGCAGCTTTGGTGTCATGAATGGAGCAGGGCCCAACGACCACAAGGATTCTGTGATCCTTGTGGTTCAGGATATTCTGAATGACTTGGCGGCCCTCTGTAATGGTTTTTCGGGCGGCATCGGACAGGGGCAATTCCTGTTTTAAATCTCTTGGCGTGACCAGCACATCCTGAGAGAGAATATTAATGTTATCAACGGCGTTGGTCATTGGCTTCTCGAATCGATAAGGGTTCAGTCAGCGAGCTATTCTACATGAAACTCCGGGTGCTTTGGCACACTACAGGCCTTGCGGAGACGAAGATGGTGTCTCCGGGAGCGGGAAGTCACTAAAAAATACTCAGGGAATGGTCTCGATTGCCTGCAGTAAAGGAAAATACAGCGCTTTCCTGATAGGTGTGGCAGTGGGTTCCTCGAACAGCCGGGCGTAGCGCTGAAGTTGTTCCTGATATTGAGCCACTTGTTGCTTCAGAAATTGTTGCTCTGATTGCCCTACTGCCGGGGCGGCGGTTTTGTAATCGATTATCCAGCGGATACCCCTATCGACAAAACTGCGGTCGATGACAGCGGTTTTCGGCTCACCGTTTGGTGCAATGTAGCCAATAGCCAGTTCGGTGGCACTATCTTGATGCCGATTGTCCAGAATCCACCTGGCCGTTGGATCACTAAGGCAGTTTTCTACAGCCTTAGCCAATATTGCCAATGGTGCTGAAGTATCGCATAGACCGAGCTGTCGTAGCTGAATCTTCCAGAAAGGTATGCGTTGCTGAATAGTCGCTGTGGACCATTGGCCAATACCTTCAATAACTATCTGCTGCAGAATACGGTGTAAAACAGTACCGGTATGGCGAGCTTCCGGAGCCGTGTTGCCACTGCCCAGCTCATTGGACGCTACAGCTTCCTCCACCACGGTTGGCGAAGTCTGTGCAACTCCGGTTGTTGGCGGTGTTCCCCAGTCAACCGGTAGGCGGCGCAGAGAGCTGAGCGCCGTTTCATGGGCGCGTATAGGTGTGTTTTCTTCGAGTGGATAATCATGCCACTGAATCCACGTGGATCTGTTTTCAAAGTCGTTTTTCAGCGCTGGCCAAAGGCTATCCAGCAGGCTGCCGGCTGCTGGATTGTCACTAGACATGGTGCAGAGCAGGTGTAGATGACCAATGGCGCGTGTGGTCGCAACATAAAGGATCCGTGCGGTTTCGAGTTTGATTTTTAGTTTTCGCTCGCGGTTCAGGAACTGATAAAGCGGATCATTCTGTTGGTCTGCCCGGAACAGTGGGCTGATGAGCAGTTGATTCTCCCCGTTGCTACTGGTGCGTTCCTGCCACAGTAGCAATTGCCTGTCTTCTCCCCGGGGTTTACGGTTCAGGCCGGGTAGGATGACGGTATCAAACTCCAGTCCCTTGGCTTTGTGAATGGTCATCACATGGAGGGTACTGTCCGATCCGACATCGGCTTTGGCGTAGAGCGATTTAACTGCTTTTTCAAAGGTGGGCCAGTGCTCGATACTTCCTGCAGACTCGTGTTTTTCCAGCAAATCCAAATACTGGTCACAGTGTTGCTGGTCTGTGATGGAGTTCAGTGCAACGGCACCCCCGAGGGCACGCCAGGTCCCCTCAATCCAGCAGCGCAGGGGTAGTCGCTGGCGTTGTTGCCAGGCTTCAATCAGTGTTTCCCCAACCCTTTGGAGAATTTGTCGGCCGTCTGGCGATAACCCTGGTATTGCTGTTATGCGAGCCAGTTGTTTCAGCAATAGTGGAAAACGTTCCTGAGTTGTTTCGCAGTCGTCTCCAACGGATTCCGCCGTACTGATCGTCAGGAGATCAGCCATGTCCAGCCCGCACCAGGGTGCTCTGAGCACAGCCAGCCAGGCAATCCGGTCAGCAGGTGACAGGAGTGCGCGAGTCAGGGACATCAGATCGACCACGGGCATGCGGTTGCCGAGGGGGTCAATATCGGTTGCCTGCCAGTGGTGTCCTGCCTCACGGAGTGCTGCAAGAATGTCTGGCAGCTGGGTTCGGGTGCGGACCAGTATGGCGATCGAACCCTGTGGATTACGTTTTTTAGCGGCATTGACCAGTGCCACTATCCGCGAGGCTTCAGCGCTGTTGTCAGGTGCGTTGATGAAGGCATCCAGCGTGACCGGCTGCTCCGATAGAGCACCATGAAAAGCAGTGGCGGGTCTGTAACTGACGGCGCCACGACCGATCTCGTCGCGTGCCGGAAAAATATGGGGGAAGGCGTCGTTTACCCAGTGGATGAGGTTTTCCTGGGAGCGAAAGTTGACCTGCAAATCCAGAGCTTCAAGTTGCAGTTGACCGATGGGCAGTGTTCGGGCCTCCAGAAACAAGCCCACATTGGCGTTGCGGAAACTGTACAGTGATTGCATGGCATCGCCGACGATGAACAGCGTGCGGCCATCATTCTGCTCCCAGCCTGCGATAAGGCGGCGCAAAATATCAAACTGTACCGATGAGGTATCCTGAAATTCATCGGTGAGAATATGTTTGATCTGATAGTCCAGCCGCAGTGCCAGATCGGTTGGTTCATCTTCGGGACCCAATGCGCGGAGGGCGGCCAGGGTGATTTCGGTAAAATCGCACACCCGGTGCTGCTGGAAATGCAGGCTCAGCGCCGCCGCCAGGGTGGGGAGTAAATAGGTAAGTGCATTGAGTGCCAGCCACTGATTTTCTTCATAGCGGGGCGCGGGCAGTGCTCGAATATCTTCAAGCAGGTCTTTCAGCCCGCAGGTGGCCTTCAGTTGATCAATCAGCTCGGCATGGCTTGCCTTTCGTTGTTTGGCCAGGGCCTTGTCGCCGTCGACCTCGGTTGGAAAGCCCGTGTTTTTGTCCACGCGGCTCCGCCATTTTAGATCCTTAGTCAGCAAGAGCTCACAAATGCCCAGCCATATGGGTAGCTCTTCCGCAGAGTGACCGGGTAACCCGATCATTCCCTTGCACAATCTGAGCGGCAGATCATTTTTCTCCGATGGCAGTTGACTACCGGCATAATCAGCCAGCAGGGCCAGTTCGCTGGCGAAGGGTGTCAGGAGCTCGGCTGTTGCGGCCAATGTTTCTTCAATCACATTGTTTAGGAAGGATTCCAGGTAATCCCGGGCATCCCTGCTACTGAACATATGAGACAGCCACTGCTCGCGCTTTTTCAGTAATGCAATCAGCAATTGCTCCAGCTTGTCGAGGTCGTTATCCAGATGCTGGAGGAGGGTTTCCACTGCCTGTCCCAGGGATGTTTGCTGTTCCAGTTCGCGGAGCAGCCATTCGGCAATGACCAGGCGAAAGTGAGGTTCCGCATCTTCCAGGGGCTCGGCATAGTCGCCGATACCACTTTCCAGGCCCAGTTGCTGGGCGAGGTTGAGGCAAAAGCCATCAATGGTCTGGATCCGCAAACGGTTGGGGGATTGCAGAAGCTGCCAGTTTTTTTCCCGGTCTCTGGCAAGGGCTGCGCTAGCGAGTTCCAGGGTGGCCTGCTGGTGGTCGCTCTCCGGCAGAAAATGACTATCTGCCAGTGTTAGTGCCTGAATAATGCGGTGTCGCATTTCACCTGCCGCTTTCCGGGTAAAGGTCATGCAGAGGATTTCTTCCGGTGCATCCACCGTTGCCAGTAACCCCAATACACGCTGTGTAAGCAGTTCTGTCTTGCCGGAGCCAGCCGGTGCGGCAACCGCAAAGGACCGTCTGGGGTCCAGCGCCCGCTGGCGTTGTGCTGTATCTGCTACAGTCATGCCTCGTCCCCGTCGGCAAATAGCTGCTGCCTTTCAGCGACCCGGTTCAGCGGTTCCAGCTCGGTCTGATACCGCTTGGCATAATCGCCATGGAAAGAGATAGCGGCATAGCCGGCCTTGAATTCATTCACCAGGGTAGCCGCTGCCTGTTGCCAATGATCCATCAGGCCCTGCCAGCTTTCCGGTTCGTTCTTTTTGCCAGTGGGGGGGGCTACACCGGGTAGCAGGCCCTCGGTCTCGGAGTAGCCTGTAAACACAGGTTCCGATGGGCTGATGAGGGCAAAGCAAATAGCCGATGCGGGTGTTTCGCTGCACAATAAATAAAGCGGTAGCTGGAGATCATCCGGGCGATCACCCAGCCACTGGCCAGTCACCGCTTTGCCGGTTTTGTAGTCAATGATGACTGTCTGGCCATCAGCTAACTGATCAATCCGGTCGATGACCAGATGTAAAGGTAAGCCACAAAACTGCGTGTTTTCATGCTTTTCGAGTGAGGCCACGCTGAAGGGTGGCCGCTGTTTCTCAACGGTTAGCCATTGTTTCAGTAAGCCTCCCAACCGTTGTTGTTCAATGCGGGTAAATGCCTTGCCGAACAGGTCTGCCCGTCGCCTCTGCCAGGGTTTCAAGGCAGTATTGACGGTTGACTCAATCAGTGACGTCAGCTCCGGTTCGGGCAGTGCCAGCAACTGTTGCTGGTTTTCCAGGTAGTGCCAAAGTTGCCTCAGGCATTCATGAATCAATGAACCTCGATCCCCTGCATTGAGACCGATGGAGGGTTCGCGGGGTTGCTCTGCCCCCAATCGATGAATGGCAAAGGCATTGAAGGGGCAACTGGCCTGATTTTTCAGGATACGGGTGCCACCTCTGACAGCTTCTTTTGCTGTATTGAGTGGTGGTGCAAACTCACAGGAAACCGGTTCCAGCGCGACGAAATTCACAACCTGACCAGTTTTCAGGGGCAGTTCATCCGGTTCGATTTTTGCCGCGCCAGTAATCAGATTGGTGGGTTGTAACTGCTGGTCACCGTCAAACTGGCTGTAGCTCAGGATGACTTTGGGGGCCGCTTTCATCAGATTTTCGAGTTGCCGTTCTGCCAGTTCGCGTTCTCGCCCGGGGTCCGTTCTCGGCATACCGAATTCTCGTTGCAGGCCAACCGGTAACAGCGGGTTGAGCGATGTGGGTTGTGGCCAGCGGCGGTTGTCCAGGCCCATGACCCAGAGATGATCAAAATGCAGCCCCGCACCTTCGAGAAACCCCAGAACCTGAATGCTGCTATCGGGTGTTTCTGCCTGGAAAACAGTGCCATAAGACAGTTGTTGGAGCTGTTGCAATGCTTCGTTCAGGCTTACCTTGCAATTCAGCTGATCCAGTGACTGGTATTGTTCAAGCATGTCCAGCCAATGCTGTCGCTGCTGATATTCCTCGCTGTCCAGTGTGCGCTCACCGGGCCACCCCAGCGTGGTCAACTGTTGCTGAAACAGTGCCAGCCATGCAGAGAACCCGGCAGTCGCCGGCAATGACCGGCGCAGGACTTCCATTTGTGACAACCGTTGGCTCATGTCGGAGTCGGTGATTTTCTCCACCTCACTGACCAGATGACGGAACTCGCTACTTCGGAGAGAGACTCTGCCCTGTTTGCGCAGCAATAGTTCTGCTTTGGCCCTCGGTTCGGGAGACAGGTCGCCCCAAAAGGGCGTGTTGAGCATATGACAAAAATCCGCTAGCGATAATTCGGCCCGATTGATCGTCAACAGTAGCAATGCTGAGGCGATCAGTGGTGTTTCAGCGAGCGGTATGCCCGCCGACAAGTTGAAAGACGCGCTGGTTCTTACCTGTCCCGGCTCACTGTAATCCGGTTGCAGGCGGGTTCGTAGAAGGCGCACAATTTTATTGCGCAGTTTTGGTAGTTCCGGAACAAGGATGCCAATGCGGGCTTCAGGTGCAGCCAGATAATGGGCCACTGCCCAGTCGGCGGCAGCAGTCAGCTCGGCTTGTTCATCGTATAGCGCGACCTGTTGCGGCTGTGGCAGAACGGGTTTTGCCTCGGCAAAGACGAGATGATTGCTGATTCCTTCAAGCAGTTTACGGTGCAATGGGGACAGGGTATCAAACCCGCAGAGTGTTATGGTTGGAATGGCGGGCAGAATCCCGCAGTTATAGGCCCGCTGGAGTATGCCTACCTTGTCGGCGGACGTGATGAGATCATGTTGGCTGAGCTTCTCGCGAAAATGACTGATCCACCGCCACAGTAGAGGTGCTTCCTGTTGTAGACGGTTATCCGGTACCAGGTAGTTCTGGATGTTGGCATAACTGTTACTCGCCAATCTTGCAAAGTTTGCCGGCAATACTGTGGCGGGTCGCTCGCGGTCTTCAGCCACGACCTGCTCCCAGAGGAATAACTCCATGGCAGTCCCCAGTCCGGAACCCGCCGCTGCCTCGATGAAACCGGCGTCACAGCAGCGCAGCCACTGCTCATGGATCCATTGTTCCAGGGCATACACTTCGGGTGCCGACCAGTGCAGGGCGCCTGAATGTTGCGAAAGGCCCCAGGCCTGGCGGATTTTGCTGGCCAGTCGATTGTTGGGCGTAAGAATCAGTGCGCCCTTGCCAAGCTCTTCCCTGAGTGGGTCAATATCAAAAAGCGGGCGCATCATGGTGGGTTTCTTTGTTATCCTTGAATCATCTTTCATGATCGCACAACCCTCAATATTTACCAAAACAGTACCGTGATGGTGTTGTTTGCCAGCACTGAAATTTTTGTACCCGGGAAACACCATGCTTCTGACCCTGAATACGTTTTTATTGCTCGCAGCTGGCTTTGTTGCCGGCGTGCTGCTGACTTTTCTGCTGACCCGCCAGCTGTCTGAAAAACAGCGTGCAGTGTCCGATGTGACCATTTCCCGTTTGTCAGAAGAGCTGGAAAACCAAGGCAGCAGACTTCATCAGCGCGAGACAGAGCTCGGCGCGCTCAACCGCGACAAAGCCTCACTCGAGGCCCGCCTCGAAGGTGAGCGGACCCGTTACGAAGAGCAATTGCAGTTGCTCAGGCAGGCCCGTGAGTCGCTGGTTCAGGAGTTCGAAAACCTTGCCAACCGTATCTTTGATGCAAAACAGCAAAAATTTTCAGAGCAGAGCAGTCGGACACTCAACAGCAGTATTGATCCGCTGAGAAAGGAGATTCATGATTTCCGCAAGAAAGTTGAGGATGCCTATGACAAGGAAAACGCCGAGCGCAACAAACTGGTGGGTCAGATCGTAGAGTTGCAGAAACAGGCCCAGAAGGTTGGGGAAGACGCCGTTTTGCTGGCTAATGCATTGAAGGGTGAGAGCAAGTTTCAGGGCAACTGGGGTGAGGTTATTCTGGAGCGGATTCTGGAACAGTCCGGGCTGACCAAGGGGCGTGAATATGAAACCCAGGTGCCCCTGAAGAACGAGGAGGGCGACCGTCGAAACCCTGATGTCATTATTCACCTGCCGGATCAGCGGGACATTGTGGTGGATGCGAAAGTGTCATTAACGGACTACGAACGCTATTGCCGCGCAGAATTGCCCGAAGAGAAACAGCGCTCCCTGAAACAGCATATTCTTTCCCTGCGCGCCCACATTAATGGACTGAGTCGCAAAGCGTACGAGCAACTCGAAGGTGTGAATAGTCTGGACTTTGTGCTGATTTTTGTACCTGTGGAGGCAGCCTTTATGCTGGCGCTGGAGCATGATCATACACTTTTCCGGGATGCCTATGACAAGGGTATTATTCTAGTGAGTCCTTCCACCCTGCTGGCAACATTGCGAACGATTCACAATATCTGGCGTTATGAAGACCAGAACCGCAACGCTCAGCAGATTGCTGCTGAAGCGGGCAAACTGTATGACCAGCTGGTGCTGGTTGTGGAGTCCCTGGACGACCTGGGTCGGCATATCGACAAGAGTCAGGAGGCCTGGCAACAAACCCGTAAACGCCTCGTCGATGGCAGGGGCAACCTGATCAAAAAATTTGAAGACATCAAAAAACTGGGTGCCCGTACCAAGCGCTCACTACCCGATAATCTGGTCGAGAACGCTACTGAACAGGATGATGCTTCATTGCGGGCTAGCCTTCATCAGCAGGAATAATTGCCCGTTAGCGGTTCAGGCCGATCGCGATCCGGTATCTGGTCGCACATCTTTCAGAGGAGTATGTAATGACACTGATCACGAGTCTGGCACTGGTTATTTTAATTGGCTTGAGTGGCTATGCCTTATACCTGTACCTGCAACTGCGTAAGCTGAAAAATACACAGAACGCCAGGGAAGAGGCGCTGGCAATAGAGCAGGAGGATCGTAAAGCCCACTACCGCAAGAGTATACATGTGATTGCTTCGGCCATTGTGGCCGACCAGGTCACGCTCACGGAAGGGGCCATTCGCATCAGTATGATGGCTGGGCAGCTGGATCTGCCCGAGCACGAGCGGGAGCATTATCAGGTATTTTTTCAATTGACGGAGGCCACGGCCCACATCCCGATTCTGGATGAATGGCAGAAACTCAGTACCCGCGACAAACTGCGCTATGACCGGGAACGGGAAGACATTGAGAAAAAGTACCGGGAGTTCGCGGTGAATGCCGCCAGCAAGGTGTTGCAGAGACCTCCTCAGCCCGAGCAAGGTGCAGAACCGTTATTCTATCCGGTTGGCCGGCATTAGCCGTCGGGCGCCATTTCTTGGTGTCAGACTGTTTTTACATGAATGTCATTTGTATAGGGGCGAAGAAGTCCTTATATTCCCCGGACTGCATTGTTGTAACCTACATTGGGAATGAATGCGTATTGTGCTTGTCGGTGATACCAACCAGGAGTTTTTGATTGAACTTTTGGAGGCCGTCTGGGTAATAAGTCCCCACCTGAAATTAAAATCAAAATGAAATAAGCCTGCAACAAGGGAAGACCTATACTTTTTAAAGAGAATTTTGTGCGCCAGTTATCAGAACTGTGACGAAGCTCTCCATACCATTGAGTTTCGTTATTTTGCCATGCTCTTCGGTTAGGTCAGATTGAAAAAGGAGTTTTAGATTATGAGTAAATTGTATGAGAAACGTCAGTCGTCTTACAAAACGATCCAGCAGGGTAATCAGGGTCTGAAGCAGCAAAATTGGCCTGTGTGTCGAATCATCCCCCAATCCGATGCGCAACTTGGCACAGTTTCACGCGCGGTCGAATCACAGCAGCAGCCAAACAATGATAACCTGCAACCGGGACCAAACCACCAGCATGGCTGAGACTCTGCAGCCCCGGCAAGTTGTGCTGGGGCTCTGCCTGGGACGGAGTGGCTGGTGGTGCGGAGTAACTGGTGTTGGGCGAGTGGGCTGAATGGTCAGCCTTTTGGCAAATAGGGAATGGTCTTTGCCGCGTCAGAGTCATCAATCACATGCAAATTGCTGATGCTGCCTTTTATTCTTGACTCCCGGAATGCCTTGTACTCGGGATCATTGATAAACGCCTGTAACCCAGCCATATCAGGAAACTCAACCAGGGCAATCATATCCGCTTTGCAGGGTTCTCCCTCAACGGTACTGATGTTGGCACTACGGGATAGGTACTTGCCGCCGTGTTTGTGGGCGATATCGTGCACGTTAATAGCGTAATCCGCTATCCATGCTTCATCGGTCACGGTGACATCAGCGATTAAATAAACAGCCATAATTCATACTCCGATATTGTCTGGTGTTTTGACGGTTGTGCTTAGCTTATTTTGGCAGCCAACAGGCACACCCCGAGCCATGTGAAATAGAAAGGTATACAGAATAACAGTACGCGCCAGTTTGACTGAAAACAGTAACGAATGGAGTGTGTTATAGCGTCCTTGCGCAGTTGCCAGGTAACGGCCATTTGCAGTGCCACCAGTGAGTAGATGAATTGAACTGCGATAGCTGGAAGCTCGCCGGGCAGCATCGGTGTGAAAACCAGTAATGCCACGATAAATAAAAAACCAAACGCCAGTGTATTTCTGGCGGCTGGCACCTTATCGAGGGTGTGAAAGTTGTCCCACAAAAAATACGTCATGGCGATGGGCCCACCGAAAAATGATCCTAATCCGATCTGCAGGGGGGAGTAAACAGCCGGTTTCTTTATCACGATATCGTTCACCGCATCGTCCCCGGCAGGACATGAAAACGAAGTCCTGGCGTCATTATTACTGGGATCGGGATATGGACCATACTATTTTTTGTTTCCAGCACGGGTCAGACGAAAGAGATAAATGGCGGCAACGCCCAAAAAACCTGCGCAGAGCGTGATGAATGCGGCTGTACACCAGAAAATGAAAGGTCCGCTCTTGCCATGTAGCACCAAATCGCCCACTGTCAGAGCTGAAAAAACGGCCATTGGCGCGCTATAGGCGAGGGCCGTAAGCATGCCATCTCGCAGGTGATACAGGGCGCTAAACCCCGAAAGGAACGTATTTGTCAACAAACCGATAATACCCGCTGCCAACATCCATGGCAGTTGTATGCTAAGCATGGACAGGTAAAAGATAAAGAAGGTTGCCAGTCCGATGAGAGATGCTTTGATGGGCTGCATAAGTGTGACTAATTATCCAGAGAATTGGTTATATCGAATGGATTCTAAACGGGTTTAATAGGCTTTCCCGGTAAAACAGCCGCAATAAAACACGAGATTCGTCGCAAGTGCAAATCTCGTGAACAGCGGTAGTGACGGTAAAAAGCCTTCTCCCTATTGGATCCACCAATATTTGTCATTGGAAAATCGTCCGCATGGCACCATTACCAACAATCAGTGCCCCCGAGGGGTCCGTAGGCCTAGATTTTTGTTGAGCAGCCCATTAGACTCCCTATCCTCAGGCAGATTTGCCCGTTTTTTTTCAATACCCAGAGGGAGTCGATATGAATTTTGTAAAGTTACTTGGTATTTCGGTATTAGTCTTGGGTCTGGCAGCATGTGGCGGTTCTGACAATGGTACGAGCGAAGAGCAAGCTGCGGCAGAAGCAGAAGCAGCATTGTCTCCTGAAGAAAAAGCCGCAGCAGAAGCCAAGGCCAAAGAAGAAGAGCTAAAAGCAATTGAAGAAGCAAGAATTGCCAATGAAGAAGCAAGAAAGAAAGCTTCAGAAGAAGCGGTTCCTCTTCCCAAGGAAAAGATTCTGCCTGAAGGTATGGTGGAAGGCAGTGTTGAGCACTCCATCTGGTTGAACAATCAACAATAATTAAAAATAGCAGGTCTGTTCTGGCGCACAACCGGTTAATCCCGGTACCAAAACAGACCTGCTTTTTTTATCGCTTCTCGGGTACCTCTCTTTTTCACTACGTCTGGTAGTGTTTCTTCGACCTCAGTCGCAATCTATTACATGAGTTGCCATCACCAAGCGTCGCTGCTCCAGTTTTACTGATTGAGCTCTGGCTGTTTTACTTCCTCGGTGGGTATACAGGGTCGTCCACTTTGCTTCCTGACAGGACAACCTTTTTTGACATGTTGACGCGTTTCGATAATGGATTCGATCGCCGCTCTCGGATTGCTGTTGATATTTTTCTGGCAGTAGCTGTCCATCCATTCTGCCATCTCGCTACCCTTTTTGGTGCCCAATACCCCCTGAGGGTGTTTTCCTGCATATTTGTATTCGTTATAACCCGCCACAAAACCCTGTAACCAGTTGAGAGACGGCCCGTGGCTATTCTGCTTGCGGGCGTCTAGCCATTCAGAGCAGTTTTCAGCAATTTTATCGGGTGAGGCGTAGAGAAGTGGAGTGATTAGGAGCCCTAGTGCGAGCAGACAGTATTTCATTATAAGTTCCTTGGTAGGGGGTCGGGTAATGCTTATACTCTGGCGAATGTCTTGTGCAGAATCCGGAGATTCAAACAACTTTGGCAGTTAAGCGCAACAGGGCTTGCCAACATGGGTTTTTGATTTCCGCTGATTGTTTCTGCGCACTACGAACTGGTCTTCTTTAGTAGCACCCCACATTCGAGATGATGGGTATAGGGAAATTGATCAAAAACCGCAAAATGTTCAATTCGATGGCTGTTGCCTATGATCTTCAGGTTTTCTCTCAAGGTTAGTGGATTGCAGGAGATATAGAGAATGTTGTCAAACTTCATGGCCAGTTGAAGCGTCTGGCTATCCAGGCCGGCCCTTGGTGGGTCCAGAAAGAGGGTGCTAAACCTGTAGCTGTGCAGGTCGATATCCTGCAGCCTGCGGAACGGGCGAACACCTTCCAGCGCCTGGCAGAAATCTTCGCTGGACATCCTCACAATGGTGACATTATCAATTGCATTGCTCTGCAGATTGGCTGTTGCCGATCGCACTGAGATTTTAGATATCTCTGTTGCCAGCACACGATCAAAATTTTGTGCCAGGACACAGGTAAAATTACCGTTTCCACAGTACAGCTCCAGGAGATCACCACCACAGTTGCTGGTCTTGTCCAGTGACCAGGCCAGCATGTTTTGATTGATGCCGGCATTGGGTTGGGTAAAGCCGCCTTCAATCTGCTGATATTGATAATCTTTGTTATCGACGTGTAATCTTTCCAGGACATAGTCCCGTCCAAGGGTGATTTTCTGTTTACGGCTTCTGCCGATAACAGCTACGCCGATACGTTGTTGTAGTGCCTCAGCGGCTGACTGCCATTCGTCATCCAGTTTCCTGTGATAGAGCAGTGTGATCAACGCATCGCCACTTAACGTGGTCAAAAATTCCACCGAAAACAAACGCCTGCTCAATATCGAAGAGGCGTTGATTTCTATAGCCAGGAAAGTCATAAGACGGTTGATCAACACAGAGCCAATTGGAAATGCCGTGATGATATAGGGCGTTTTCTGACCCGGCTCATTCATGGCAAAATGTGCCCGGCCGTCTTCGTGCCAGATACGAAATTCGGCGCGCATCCGAAAGTGCAGTGGCTCTGATGGAAAGACTTCTATTTTTTCAGGAAGAGGGCTATCCCGGAAGGTGGTACGTAGCTCCGTGAGTTTTTCGTCAAGTTGTTGCTGGTAATTATCGGGATTAATGGTTTGCACTGATTACCTCACCATCGGGGGATATTCAACTGGATACTAGCGCTGCCCCTTGAAGAGGCCTATGCATTAAAGAGTGAGGTGTACAGTCAAACTTGCGATACCACGGGTTCGGGAAGAGAGGGTATGCCTGTTTACTTCTTGCTCGCATCTCTCAATCGACGCTGTGCTTCCAGGTAGCGCGGCATTGGGCCGGCATCTTCATACACTTCGCTACCCTCTTCAACACGGATAACCCTGGGGCCAGGTATATAGGGCATTTCAGCCTCCAGTGTTTCCAGTGCAACACTCAGTAAATGTGCTGCTATCTCGTTGGCGGGCAGCTGGTACATTTCAGAGAGAGCCTGAAGTTTGATCTTGTCTGACTCATGTACGCTGATTGACGTGGGCAGTAAATCAGCATTTTCGGCTGAGCGTTTCTCCCAGTCCTGGAGAAGTTGGGAAAAAGCCATAGGGCCTCCCTGATAGTTCATTGTTACCTCGGCTACTGCGGTTGATCAAAAGGTGTCAACTTAATGTAAAACATTCAACTCCAAAAAGGTACGGTTTTTCAGCAGGAAAAACAGATTGAAGTTATGGATTTTTGGGCTGGAGGTGTCCCAATACAAGGGGCATTGTACAAAATTTTTGATAAAAATAGGGTGAGTAGTGGCCCAAATCGAAGAGAATGCTTCTTCACCTTCTCTTACCTTTCCCTGTTTAGGGGTAATACAAAGTCGGCATGGTCCTGTGGCGCGCCGTTAGCGTGCGCGTGGATCACTGTTGAAAAATTTTTCGGTAATCATTCCGGCTGGCATATGGCTTCCTTTAGATGAAAGTGGTGGCTCATTCGTGGGCATGTTATAGCTTTTTGATATAAATTATTCTCTTCTCCCGATCGTAGTAAAAGGATTCGTGCCTATACTACAGATAGCAGCTAACCCCAATGAGCCTATTGCAGTAAACGAGCTGGGTGGCTGGCTGATTTTTGCTCATGTGGAGGAGAATGTATGAGACGCTATTACTTTATCAGCGATGAGCTGAATGAATTGAGCCTTATTGAGCGTGAGCTGGAAGGCCATGGCATGACCAGGCCGCAAATCCATGTTTTGAGCCTCGATGATGACGGGTTGGCACACCATCACCTGAACGACGTTGCTCCGCTGTTTCGTAAAGATGTGATTCGAGCAACAGCAGTCGCTGGTGTATTCGGTTTTCTTAGCGCTGTTCTGGTGATGTCCTTTGCCGTTTTCTCCGGCGCCACTGCGTCAATAGGCTGGATCCCATTTGTCATGCTGGCATTTGTGGTTATGGGCCTGATTACCTGGGAAGGTGGTATGTGGGGCATTCAACAGCCGAACTCCCGCTTCAAGCGTTTTCAGAAGGCCTTGGCAGCGGGTAAGCACATTCTTTATGTGGATGTAACGGCTGGGCAACGTTCAATATTGATGGGTGTTATCGAGCGGCACCCCGGATTGGAAAACGCTGGCAGCGAGGATTCGTCCAATGGGTTACTGATCAGCGCTGAAAACGGTGTGCAGCGTTTTGCGAAATGGGCACCCTGATGAGCGACTTCTTGAACCGGGATAATCGTCAGCTGATCTGAAGAAACCCGGGACTCATGCAGGGCACTCAGAGCCATCGTGGATGTAGTCTTCCGTTTATTTTACTCGGGGGACTACGCTGTATTTGGTGAGCCAGTCGTCTCCAGCTCGCTGGTTTTGGCCGCGAGGATAAAATCGTTGCGGTGCAGTCCGCGGATCTTGTGGCTCCACCAGGTAACCGTCACCTTGCCCCACTCGAGCAGGATAGCAGGGTGGTGCTGAACTTTTTCGGCCAACTCACCAACCTGATTGGCAAAGGTGAGCGCTTGTCGAAAGTTGCTGAAGTGGAAGCTCTTTTCAAGTTGTTTGATACCGTCTCTATCCAGCACAGCCCAGCCGGGGATCTGTTCCATCAGAGAGTCTATTTGTGCATCGTCAACCCTGGGGGCATCAGCTCTACAGGCTTCGCAGTGCTCTTTGGCTAGTGTCATGATGAATGCTCCATGGTTACTGGTAAGTGTTACAGACAGTTTTTTGGAGGTGGCAAGCCGGCCAGTCTGGCGACTTGTTTAGCCGGACTTGGCGGGAATAGCTGCATCAGGTAAATGCTTCGTGCCTTCCCGATCTCCAGATACTCGGCCATGAATTTTATCAGCGGCCGCATGGACGGCGAAAAGCCGTAGGTGGCATAGAATTGTCGTGCCAGCAGAATCACTTCAAGGTGAGCATCGGTCAGTTGTATTTCAGCTTTGGCAGCTTCCTGCCTGGCCCGGTTTTCAGACCAGGCAGGAAGTTTTGTCAGATGGTTGCGTGTCGTGGCCTCAGTCACCTGAGCTCAATCGTTGCTCATGCCAAGCAGGTGCAGAAGGCTGGTAAATACGTTATAAATCATCACATAGAGTGTGACTGTGGCTGATATGTAGTTGCGTTCACCGCCATGAATAATGGCGCTGGTCTGCCACATGATGACCCCCGAGGAAATCAGCAGGAAAATACACGACAGGGCCAGGGCCAGCCCTTGAATCTGCAGAAAAAAATTGGCGATGGCGGCAACGAAAGCCATCAAAATGCCGACCATCAGGAAACCGCCCATAAAGGACAGTTCCTTGCGGGTTACCAATACGTAACCGGAACAGGCAAGGAAGATCAATGCGGTCCCGCCGAGCGCGGTTATTACCGGCTCGGTACCTGAGGTTGCCAGATAAAAGCTGATAATGGGTCCTAATGTAAAGCCCATCCATCCTGTCAGGGCAAAAACCCAAATCAGTCCGGCAGAACTGTTTTTGTTCTTTTCAACCATCCACAGACAGATAAAGAACGGCAACAGTGTCCACAGCCCCATATAGGGTGCATTGACCGCCATTGCTACGCCACACATGACGGCGCTAAATGCCAGTGTCATGGCCAGAAGCGCGTAAGTATTGCGCAGAACCTTGACGACTGAGGGGTCGAGTGTTGTTGTCGAACTAACTGATTTTTCGTATGCCATGGCTTTTTGAGCCTCCTGATGCTGAATTCTTACGTTGGACATATCTTACAAGCTGTAAGTTTCAAAGCAATGATTACCGTTCGTGATATTGACAATCATTCACTGGCTACTATTCATCCTCGAAAAACCGCAAAATTTCCTGCCGTTGTGCCAAGCCGTCCTGATAGCCCAACTCCAGAAGCTTGCGGCAGAAGCCTTTTGAAAAGAGTAGGTAGCTGGCTGTATTTACACCACCTCCCCTGGCGGTGGCGCCGGTGAGCCGAAGAAACATACGAATACTGCCTGGTAATTCATCCAGAAAATCGCAGGCAATCTTGTCGATGGGCTGGGATGGCAGAATCGCCAGAAATTTTACCGGTTTCAGGTCAGTCAGGCCGTGTTTTTCCCGCTCGCTTTCAGATAGATGTTCTGAGAGACGATTGATATTTTTCAATGTTTCCAGGTCGCTTTCTATACTGTCGATAAAGGCGCTACTGAGCATGTGACCAACGATCTGGGCGATGGAAGGTGAGTGATTAATGGGTGGCGGTCGATTTTTGCCGTTGGGTGAGTCACTGACACCGATAACAAACACCTTGTCTGCACCGAGGTTCAATGCGGGACTGATCGGTTTGAGTTGCCTGACAGCGCCATCACCAAAAAACTGGTCTTTGATTTGAATCGCCGGGAACAGGAAAGGAATGGCCGAGGAAGCCATGAGGTGGTCAATCGACAGTTCTGTGCGCAGACCCAGTTGTCGGGAAACAGCCCAGGGCTCATGAACGTCTGAACCTTCAAAAAAGGTTACCGATTTGCCAGTGCTATAACTCATGGCTGTAATGCTGACAGCGTCGAGCTCCCCACTGTTAATGGCTTCCCGGATATGGCGAAACCGGACATAGTTATCCAGTAAGTCCCGCAACGGGGTATTGTCCAGTAGTGCTTTTGGTTTGCCCAGGGCGTAGCCACTGTGAAAAAAAGACACCAACATGTGAAAGCTGTTTTTGAGCACGCCAAAAAGGTCCGTGCGATAAACCTTGGCCGCATCCAGTTGGTGCCAGATGGCTTCCAGTTTTTTGATTCTGAGGCTGAAGGGTCCTGCCCGGCCGGCAATTGCCAGAGTATTGATAGCACCGGCAGAGGTGCCACAGATAATCGGAAAGGGGTTTTTGACGTCTTTCGGCAAGGTTTCGGCGACCGCCTTTAGAACACCGACATGATAGGCAGCCCTTGCTCCCCCGCCGGACAGTACCAGGCCCACTTTGACTGGCTTGTCGTGTTTACCCATGGTTTGCGCCAAAAATGGTTAGTAGATTGGTTTCCGCTATTTTTTGTTATCCGCCCATCAACCCCAGGCTGTCTGGCGAAGCACCAGCCTGAACCCCCACCTGTCAAGGATCACCGACAATGGGAGTGCTGGTAATGGTTCAGCGGGTAACTATACTGGGCAAATATTCTGCTACCCGCAAGGTGGCTGGCGACAAGGATGTCCCAAATGTTATCTCCCTACCTGTTTGCCGCTGGTATCTTCAGCGTTGCTTTCTGGTCTCAGTTACCGCCCCTTTGGGTGATTTTGCTGTTTGTGTTGGCCGGTTTTCTGCTGCGCCGGTTCTGGGTGCCGTCCAGTTTCCTGTTATTGGGTATGGCCTACGGTTGCCTCTGGGGCTATGACACATTGGGGCATCAGTTGCCCGATGACCTCATCGCCACAGATTTCACTATGATTGGCGAAGTTTACGGGATTCCGGTGCGCGATGGGCGTCGGGTGCAGTTTAATCTTCGCCTGGATGAAGCCTCTACCAATCTCGAGTTACAGAAACTCCGGCTCAGTTGGTATGGCGATCAGACATCGCCACAGCCCGGGCAAGTCTGGCAGTTACAGGTCCGCTTGCGGCGTCCCAGGGGCTATGTCAATCCCGGTGGTTTTGATTATCAGGCATGGTTGATTCAACAGGGTTTTTCAGCCACGGGGTATGTCAGGACATCCCCGCAGAACCGGTTGCTTGAGCAGCACTGGTCTCTTGACCGACTGCGTTATCAATTGCAACAAAAGATTGCCGAAAGTCATGTCAATGGCGATGCACAGGCACTGATGTCGGCATTGACGATTGGTGATCGATCACACATATCAAAGGATCTGTGGTACCGCCTCTCATTGCTTGGTGTAATCCATCTGCTGGTGGTTTCGGGTCTGCACATCGGTTTCGTTGCGGCAATGGGCTTCGGCACCGGGTCGTTGCTGGCCAGGTGTTTTACCCTGATCTGTCGACCGGTCAATGCCTGTTACTGCGGGGCCGTCCTGTCCCTTGTTTTCGCTCTGTCATACAGTTCGCTGGCCGGATTCAGCCTGCCAACCCAGCGCGCATTAATCATGGTCATGGCCGCGCTGATTGCCCTTTTGGCAAATCGCTACATTGGCAGGGCCATGATATTTGGTCTGGCGCTGGCTGGTGTCGCGCTGCTCGATCCTCTGGCCATCATGGGTGCAGGTTTCTGGTTATCCTTCGGTGCGGTGGCGGGGTTGTTGTGGTTGGTTCCGGCTGTGAATCAGATCCCGAAATGGCGGCTGTTTTTTCAGGTGCAGTGGCTGATGTTTCTCCTGTTGATCTTGCCGTTGGCCTTCTGGCAGCTGCCGGTGGCCTGGTTCTCGCCATTGGTAAACAGTGTGGCTATTCCCTGGGTCAGCTTTCTGGTTGTACCGCTTTGTCTGCTGGGTGTGGTGATTATTCCCCTCAGCCCGGTTGTGGCTGAATGGCTGTGGTGGTTGGCAGGAAAACAGTTGGAGTGGTTTGTCGCCCTGACAGGTGAGCTCACAGTGCCGGCGTGGTTGCCGCTTTATTCGCCTTGGCCCTTGGCTGGAATGTCATTATTGCTGATGATCTGTATTGCGGGACTGGTTTTGTTGCCTAGAGGCATTCCCGGTCGCTATCTGGCGATTCCCCTGGCGGTTGCACTGTGTTATTTGCCGACAGATCGTCAGGCGCCTTTGACAGTCACCGTTCTCGATGTGGGTCAGGGGTTGTCGATCGTGGTGCAGACCAGGCGGCACACACTGGTCTATGACACGGGGCCGGGCTATGCCGGGGGGTACGATACGGGCAGTGCCTTGGTCGCGCCGTTTTTGCGGAGGCGGGGAGTGACCGTACTGGATGGGCTGATGGTTAGTCACAGTGATAACGACCACGCCGGTGGCGTTACCGGATTGCTGCGCCATTACAGCCCGGTCATGTGGCTGGCCGGCAGTCCTGCCGTTAAAGAGACAGTTCCTGCACCTGAACAGTGTCGTGCAGGGCAGTCCTGGAAGTGGGACGACGTAGAGTTTCGCATCCTCCATCCCGCCGATTCACGGCAGAAAAACAACAATAATCATTCCTGTGTGCTGGCGATCAGCTATCTCGATCAGGTGATACTGTTGCCCGGCGATATCGATGCATCCGTGGAGCATCGATTGCTGCCACAATTACAGCAGATGGCGGCCGATAAAAAACAGTTTGCCCTGCTGATAGCACCTCACCACGGGAGTAAAACTTCATCTTCGAAACAGTTCCTGGCGGTGATCAGGCCACAGCAGGTTGTATTTTCTGCAGCCTATCGACACCATTTTGGGCATCCTGCCGAGTCGGTGGTGCAACGCTATCTGATGCAGGGCTCAACGGTGTGGAATACCGCAGAGCAGGGTGCACTGATCTTCCGTTGGCAGGACAGCGGCCAATTTTCCATGACGGCTCAGCGCACACAGGCGCGCCGCTATTGGTTTTGATGCCGGCTTATCCCGTCGTTTTTATGAACGGAGTCCCGTAAATAACAAAATGGCAGCCTGGTTGGGTGTATCCATGGCTTAACAGTTACTGTGCCATTCACTGATTATGGTAAAGTTTTGGCCGACATTAAGGTCTGGGGATAAATGTGTACGAACTGATCATTGCTGGCGGCTGGTTGATGTTGCCAATTTTACTCTCCTCTATCGTCGTGATAGCCATTGCTTTTGAACGCTACTGGACCCTGCGCCGCAACAAGGTGGTACCGCCAACATTGCTTGGCCAGGTATGGCACTGGATGAAGCAGAACCAACTGAGCAAGGAGAACCTTCATCAGCTGCGCAGCTCATCACCACTCGGTACCATTCTGGCGGCGGGTATCAGCAACTCTGGCCACGGTCGTGAAGTCATGAAAGACAGTATCGAGGAAGCCGCGAACCAGGTGATTCACAATCTGGAGAAGAATCTCTCCCCGTTGGGAACCGTTGCCGCCATTGCGCCATTGCTCGGCCTGCTGGGCACCGTTATCGGCATGATCAAGGTGTTTACGGCGATCATGATCGAAGGCACCGGCAATGCCGGGGTACTTGCCGGCGGTATTTCCGAGGCACTGATTACCACGGCAGCGGGTTTGACGGTGGCGATTCCGGCCCTGGTGTTTCACCGCTTCTTTGAGCGACGGGTCGACAGCCTGGTTGTGGAAATGGAAGACCAGGCTATTAAACTGGTGGACGCTATTCACGGCGATCGCGTGATGCGCAGTGATGAGGCCAGCAACGGGTGAAGTTCCGCAGACAGCGAAAACTCGAGAATGGTGTCAACCTGACACCCCTGATTGATGTGGTTTTTCTACTGCTGATTTTTTTTATGGTGTCCACGACGTTCACCCGGGAATCTCACCTGGTGCTTGATTTGCCGAAGGCAGATGGCTCTCTGGCAGAGTTGCCACCCGACCAGATCGAAGTGCTGATTGATCGGAATGGCGCCTATAGCGTCAATGGACAGTTATTGATCAACCGCCAGACTGATACTCTGATGAAGGCGTTGCAGGATGTTTCTGCCGGCAATACCGATTTACCGCTGATTATTACCGCTGATGCCAATGCAACCCATCAGGCGGTGGTTACAGCGATGGATGCTGCAGGTAGAATGGGCTTTGTTCATCTGAAAATCACCACCATACAGCCCGACGGCGAATCCTGAGGAGTCATAGTGGCCACCACCATTCCCGATACCGAACACCCTGAGATGTCCGGTCTCCAGGTCTATTTGCGATTACTTTCCTATCTGAAGAATTACTGGGGTATTTTCCTGCTCAGTATCGTAGGGCTGGTGTTGTTCTCTGCCATGGAAGTGGCGTTTATAGACCTGTTTGGTTATACCGTTAATGTTATCAACACCATTTCCGGAGAGTCAGCTGCCCTGCCTGGTCAGATGACCGATATGGGAAAGGGCTCGACGTCCTGGCTGGCCGGTTTGCTGGGTGGGGATGACGCTCTCGCCGAGAGCCGCTGGATTATCCCGGTGATCATGTTCATGATTGCGGTGACCCGCGGCATCGGATTTTTTGTGGGCGGGTACTGCATGACCTATGTGACCCAGATCCTGGTTCATAATCTGCGCACCCATTTATTTAACAAGTACACCACATTACCCAGCCGCTTTTTTGACACCAATATGTCAGGCCACCTGATTTCCCGTATCACCTTCCATGTGGCCCAGGTGACCCACGCGGCTACCAATTCGCTGAAAGTCATCATCCGTGAGGGCGCACTGGTAATTGGCCTGATTTCATACCTGTTTTATCTGAATTGGCGACTGGCGGCCATTTTTGTCATTGTGTTGCCGCTCATCGGCGGGGTGGTGGGCTATATCAGCAATCGGTTCAGATTGCTCAGTCGCCGTATTCAGTCATCGGTCGGCAATGTTACTCACGTGACTCAGGAGGCGGTCAGCGGTTATCGTGAAATGCACCTGTTCGGCGGCGTCGAATACGAGCGTGAGCGCATGCACAGCGCCAGTAATTACAATCGTCGTCAGCAAATGAAAATGGCCGTGGCAGAGGGTATCAGCACGCCAGTCATCCAGTTGCTGGTTGCGATGGCGTTGTCACTATTGATGTGGTTGGCATTGGATCCCAGTGTGCTGGCCAACATGAGCGGTGGTGAATTTGTCCAGTTTCTTGGTTCAGCTGCACTGCTGGCCAAACCGATCCGCCAGTTATCAGAGGTAAACAGCAACGTTCAGAAGGGCATCGCGGCTGCGGGTACCATTTTTTCCACTCTGGATGAACCGGATGAGCCGGATCTCGGCACGGTCGAGAAGGTGCGAGTAGATGGACATTTTCAGTTCAAAAATGTCAGTTTTGCCTACTCGGAAGAAGCGGGTAACGTGCTGAACGGAATTGATCTGGAGGTCAGGCCGGGCGAGGTGATTGCGCTGGTGGGACAGTCCGGCAGTGGCAAAACCACGTTGGTGAATCTCATTCCCCGTTTTTACAATCACCGTGAAGGAACGATTTTGCTGGACGGGATTGATATACGGGACTACACCCTCGACAACTTGCGCAGCCATATCGCCCTGGTGTCCCAGAATGTAACGCTCTTCAATGACACGATTTACAACAATATTGCCTACGGTGCGCTGGGTGAAAACACCTCGTCGTCGGTGCGCGAGGCGGCCAGTGCCGCCCACGCACTGGAATTTATCGAGCGGCTTCCGGACGGTTTTGATACCCAGATCGGTGATGAGGGCATCATGCTGTCCGGTGGCCAGCGGCAGCGGTTGGCGATTGCCCGCGCATTGCTGAAAAATGCCCCGGTGCTGATTCTGGATGAGGCGACCTCGGCTCTCGATACTGAATCCGAACACCACATCCAGAAAGCCCTTGAGCAGGTGATGAAAGGGCGCACCACGTTCGTCATTGCCCACCGCCTCAGTACCATCGAGAATGCCGATCGTATTATGGTGATGGACCAGGGGCGGATTATCGAACAGGGCACTCACAGTGAATTGCTGGCCATGAACGGTCGCTATGCACAGTTGCATAAAAAGCAATTCAATGACGAACCCCATCAGGCTATCTGATCGGGCACCGCTGCCATGAATATTCGTCTGTCACTGGAAAGGGCCTGGTACAGACCAATGAGCTGGGCCCTGTTGCTGTTGCCATTATCCTGGTTGTTTCGGGCTGTCAGCAGTGGCCGACGTTTTTATTACCAGCGGGTTAACCCACCTTGTCCCTTGCCGATCCCCGTGATTGTGGTGGGTAATATCAGCGTCGGCGGTACTGGAAAAACCCCGTTACTGGCCGCACTGGTGGTTATTTTTCAGGCGCAGGGTTACCGGCCGGGTATTATCAGCCGTGGTTATGGCGGTTCAGCAACCCATTATCCGCAGCGAGTTACCGACACGTCTACAGCGGAGACCGTCGGTGACGAACCCCTGCTGCTGTCATCGCTGTGTCCGGTGGTGGTGGACCCGGACCGCTATCGGGCGGCCCGATACCTGCTGGAAAATACCGGCTGCAACCTGATTTTTAGCGACGACGGCTTGCAGCATTACCGGCTGCCCCGGAATATTGAAATTGTGGTGATCGACGGCGAGCGCGGCACGGGCAATGGCCATTGCCTGCCGGCGGGGCCACTGCGGGAAGCGCTATCACGGCTGCTAACGGCAGATTTTGTGGTGGTAAACGAAACGGTGGCCCGCCTGTCGATTCCCCACCGGGGTGCATTCAAACTGTCGCCCGTTCACTTCCGGCACCTGGCCTCTGGCGAATCAGTCGTTATCGACAACTGGTCCCATGGTCGCAGGGTACATGCCGTTGCCGGGATCGGAAATCCTGCCAGATTTGCCCATACCCTCACATCACTGGGATTTGAACCGATTCTTCACCCCTTGCCCGATCATCACCGGTTTACGGGTGAGGAGTTGTGTTTTGAGGATAATCTGCCGGTTATTATCACGGCCAAGGATGCGGTAAAGTGCGCTGTTGGTTGCGGTGATAATGTTTGGGTGCTAGATGTGCAGGCTGAACCCGATCCACCATTTATCGAACGATTGATGCAGGATGTCAGGAGCCTGACTGAAACGGCAGATACCACCCCATAATAACCCCATAGAACGTACTTGCAGAAAAACTACCCGCAAGAAAAGTATCTTCTGAAAATGATTGAGTTGCTATGACCTTTACTGTTGTGATCCCCGCCCGATTTTCTTCCACTCGCCTGCCGGGCAAGCCGCTGCAGGATATCGCCGGCAAAACCATGATTAAGCGGGTTTACGAGCAGGCCCGGCAGAGCAGCGCTGACCGGGTGATTGTCGCCACTGATCATCAGCAGATTGCCGATGAGGTGACCCGGTTTGGCGGAGAGGTCTGCATGACGTCTCCGGATCACCCGTCCGGGACTGACCGTTTGCAGGAAGTGGTCGCCCAGTACGGCTTTGCCGAGGATCATGTGCTGGTCAATGTGCAGGGTGATGAACCGTTGATTCCCCCCGCAGTCATCGAACAGGTGGCCGCAAACCTCATCAATAACACCGTCGCGGGGATCGCAACGCTTTGCGAACCGATCACGGACGAGGCAAGTTTTACCAACCCCAATGTGGTCAAGGTGGTTACGGACCGTCAGGGCATGTCGCTGTATTTCAGTCGCGCACCGGTGCCCTGGCCACGGGATTTTCCTGATGACCGGGTGGCGGCCATGTCTGCCGTCCTGCAACCGATGCGACATATCGGTATATACGCGTACCGCGTCGGTCTGCTGAACCGGTTCGTACAATGGCCGGTGGCACCCATTGAGGCGCTGGAGTGCCTAGAACAGTTGCGCTTCATGTGGAATGGTGAGCGGATTCACGTAGCCAGAGCCGTGGCTGATGTACCCGGTGGCGTTGATACCGAACAGGACCTGCAGCGGGTCGTCGCGATTTTCAGAGGTGCGTCAGAATGAAACAGCTGCGTGTGTTATTTGTCTGTCTGGGCAATATCTGCCGCTCGCCTACCGCCCACGGGATTTTTGAGAGGCGGGTGGCTGAGGCCGGCTTGCAGGACCGGATTTTGATCGACTCCGCCGGGACCGGTGATTGGCACGTAGGGCGCGTGCCAGACTCAAGAGCCAGTGCGGCGGCACTGAAGCGCGGTTATGACCTGAGTCACCTGCGGGCGCGTCAGGTGCGGCCTGAGGATTTCCTGGAGTTTGATTACCTGCTCGCCATGGATCAGCAGAATCTCTGGGATTTACAGGCGCTGGCTCTGCCGGAGTTTGCCGGGCATCTCGGCCTGTTTCTCGATTTCGGCAATAGCCCCCTGAAGGAGGTGCCCGACCCTTATGCTGGTGGCGATGAGGGATTTGAAGCAGTGCTTGATCTGGTGGAGGATGCCACCAGTGGTTTACTGGCTCATCTGCGCGGGCAACTGGATTAATGCTCGATATTCAGGCCGCCGTTTCTCTGCAACCCTATAACACGCTGTCCCTGCCTGCCACGGCGGAGTTTTTCTGCCGGATCAACACCCGCGAAGACCTGTTTGAAGCACTTGAATGGGCTCGCCAGCAAAATATCCCGGTAACGCCATTGGGTGGTGGCAGCAATCTGGTGCTGGTCGATGATTTACCGGGTCTGGTACTGCAAATAGCCATTCCGGGCATTGCCCTGGTCCCCGGTTCAGAGCTGGGCGAGCAGCGCAATATTCACATCGGTGCTGGCGAAAACTGGCATCAACTGGTGTTGCACACCCTTGAAAAAGGCTGGTACGGCCTGGAGAACCTGTCCCTGATTCCGGGCCTGGCCGGCGCGGCACCCATTCAGAATATCGGTGCCTACGGCATCGAATTGAGCGAATTGTTTCACTCGCTGGAGGCGGTTCATCTGCCCACCGGTGAGTTGCATACAATGCAGGCCGATGATTGCCGTTTTGGTTATCGGGACAGTCTGTTCAAACAGGCGGGCCGCAACCAGTATGTGATTGCCGCCATCACGCTTTCGTTGTCTGCACGGCCGCATTTGCGCCTGACCTATCCGGCCCTGCTGCAGGCACTGGAAGGTTGTGATGCAGCATCACTGACGCCTGCCATGGTTTCTGCGGCGGTCTGTGAGGTGAGGCGCAGCAAACTGCCGGACCCCGCCAGTCTGCCGAATACTGGAAGTTTTTTTAAAAACCCGGTCGTGACGGGGGATCAGGCAGCCGCACTGCGTCAGCAGTTTCCCAATCTCGTGTGCTATCCCCAGGCAGATGGCACTGTCAAGCTGGCTGCTGGCTGGCTGGTTGAGCAGGCTGGCTGGCGCGGTGTGATGCGCGACAGGGTGGGTGTTCACGACCGCCAGTCGCTGGTATTGGTCAATTTTGGTGGTGGCACCGGTGCCCAGTTACTGGCACTGGCAGAAGAAATCAACGACTCGGTGCAGCAAAAGTTTGCCGTGGCGCTGGAAATCGAGCCGACGATATACCCGGCCCCAGTGAAGAATCCCCTTTGAATGTTCAGCCATGAATCAACCCGACCTGTTTGCCGCCAATCCCGATCCGCTCGATATCGAGCTGCCCGGTGGCACCCTGCGTTACTGGCCGCGGTTGATAGCAGTGCCGTCGGCGGATCGGTGGCTGGCGCTACTGATGGAGCGGGTGGGCTGGGAGCAGAGCGAGATTGTCATCGCCGGTCGCAGGCTGAAAATTCCCCGCCTCAATGCCTGGTATGGCGACRCSGGTGCCGATTATCAGTATTCCGGACGCCAGTTCAAAGCCACSCCCTGGCTGCCGGTACTGCTTGAAATCAGGCAGGTGATTGAGRCGGCGGTGGGGCAYMGTTTCAACAGTGCTCTGCTCAATTTGTAYCGGGATGSCCGCGACAGYGTCGRTTGGCACAGTGATGACGAACCGGAGTTGGGAGAAAACCCGCTGATAGCCTCATTGAGYCTGGGCGCAGTGCGGCCTTTTCAGTTGCGGCACAAAACACRMAAGGACTTGTCSATGCGAACACTGGAACTGGAACCCGGCTCATTGCTGTTGATGAGYGGRGCATTRCAGCACCACTGGCGGCACAGACTGCCRAAACTCGCTACAGCTGTGGGCCCGCGAGTGAAYGTGACTTTTCGCAACGTGGTTTATGGTCAACCGAAAAGCGCGGTGGTAGGCTAGATGGAATTTCAGGGYTTCCGCAATGACCACTAAWGAGGCATGCAAGACCGTTCTGGTTGTCGACGACCACGACCTTATTCGTATGGGTATCTGCAAGCTGCTGGCAGAAGTGCCGGGTATCACCGTGATTGGTCAGGCCGCCAGTGGTGAAGAGGCCATTACCCGGGTTCGAGAGTTATCCCCCGATATTGTCTTCATGGACGTGCGGATGCCAGGTATCGGTGGACTGGAAGCCACCGAGCGTATTCTGTCTCACTACCCGAAAACCCGGGTTATCGTGGTCAGCGCCTTTAATGATGACTTTTACCCGGCGTCCCTGTTAAAGGCGGGGGCCTGCGGTTATATCACCAAAAAAGCGGACTGCGATCAGATCAAGGCAGCGGTGGAAACCGCGCTGAGCGGTGGTATTTATGTCAACCCGGAGTTGGCCCAGATGATGGTGGCCAATGGCATGAAATCCGGCGGCAAATCCTCACCGCTGTCGCGCCTCTCGCAGCGTGAACTGCAGATCGCMGCGCTGATTACCAGCGGTATYCGSGCYAARGACGTGGCAAAAACCCTCTATGTCAGCCCCAARACYATCAATACCTACAAATACCGCATTTATGAAAAGCTCGGTGTCAGCAACGATGTCGAGCTCACCCTGGCAGCGGTAAAATACGGTCTGGTAGATCCGTCCGAACTGATCTGATCCGCTGTACAATAGYTCCATGCCTTTTGATCATCAGCCGTTTCTCAAGCAATTGACCCAGCGTCCCGGYATCTATCAGATGATGGGTGAGGAYGGGGCTGTGCTCTATGTTGGCAAGGCAAAAAAYCTGCGTAAAAGRSTGGCAAGCTATTTCAGAGCCACCGGGYTGACCCCGAAAACGGCTGCTCTGGTGAGCCGTATCGCYAACATTGATGTCACTATTACCCAGACGGAAATAGAGGCGCTGTTGCTSGAACAGAATCTGATCAAGCAAAACCGGCCGCCATTCAATATCCTGCTGCGGGATGATAAATCCTATCCCYACCTGTTTTTGTCCGACCGCGATACYTACCCCCGGCTGGCCTTTCATCGGGGYAGCAAGCGACAGGCTGGCCGGTAYTTCGGGCCATTCCCCAGTGTTCAGGCTGTTCGGGATAGCCTGAATTTTTTGCAGAAAACCTTTCGRGTGCGCCAGTGCGACGATAATTTCTTTCGCAATCGCTCCCGACCCTGCCTGCAATACCAGATCAATCGCTGCACYGCCCCCTGCGTGGASCTGATTTCTGMGGAGGATTAYCAGCGCGATGTRCGACACACCCARATGTTYCTCGAGGGCAAGAACGACAACCTGATCCGYGAGCTGGAGGCCGACATGGACGYGGCCGCRGARGCRCTGGCATTTGAGCGRGCCGCATTGCTGCGCGATCAGATGGTRGCRCTGCGYACCATTCAGGCCGAACAGGTGGTGGAGTCCGGCAGCAGCCATATCGACGTGGTGGCCGCCATGCTGGTGGGAGACCAGTGCTGTGTGCACGTGCTCTATATCCGTCAGGGGCGAATCCTCGGTAGCCGAAGCTATTACCCGAAGGTGCCGTTGGCAGCGGATGCCGCCGAAGTGCTGACAGATTTTCTGCCGCAGTTCTATCTGCGCGACAGCGGCCGGGGTGATTTTCCGCGTGAGATAGTCATCAATCATGCGCTGCCCGACAGTGCGCTGCTGGCCTCAGCGATTTCCGAGGTGGCCGGCCACCGGGTGCTTCTCAAGCACCGGGGGCGCAGCACCCGGGCGCAATGGGTCGAACTGGCCGAGCGCACCGCCAGCCAGAACCTGAACGGTCGCATTGCCTCACGCAAGACCACCCAGCAGCGACTGGAGGCTTTGCAGCAACTGCTACAACTGGCGGCGCCGCCCGAGCGGATCGAATGTTTCGATATCAGCCACAGCAGTGGGGAAGATACAGTTGCTTCCTGTGTGGTATTTGATAGTGGCGGGGCGCTGAAATCGGATTATCGGCGAATGAACATCAAGGGTGTCGCTGCCGGGGACGACTATGCCGCAACGGAACAGGCGTTGGTGCGCCGCTATACCCGCATTCAGAAAGAGGAGGGCAAACTGCCCGATATTCTGCTGATCGACGGCGGCAAAGGGCAGATGCGCAGGGCCGTCGCGGTGCTGGCTGAACTGGGTGTGATTGGTGTTCAGGTGGTGGGCGTCGCCAAGGGGCCCACTCGCAAGGCGGGCTTTGAAACCCTGTTGCTGTCGCAGGATGGCCTCGAACGGGAACTGGAAGCCCAGTCCTCGGCCCTGCTGCTTATCCAGCAAATCCGCGATGAGGCCCACCGCTTTGCGATTACCGGTCACCGCCAGCGCCGCGATCGCAAGCGCCGCACCTCGACGCTGGAGGGGATTGACGGGGTTGGCCCAAAACGGCGCAAGGAATTACTCCGGTTTTTCGGGGGCTCTCAGGAGGTTGTGCGGGCCAGTGTTGCCGAATTGATGCGCGTGCCTGGTATCAGCAGGAAAGTGGCCGAAACTATTTACAGCACCCTTCACAATGAGTAACTTGGGCGGGTCTTCAGCGCCCGGACTGCAGTAAAACCTATCATGTGGAATCTCCCTAATATCCTCACCCTGTTACGTATCGCACTTATCCCTATTTTTATCGGGGTGTACTACCTGCCCTGGGAAGGTCGCCACCTAGCCAGCGCCGCCATTTTTGGTATCGCCGCCGGTACCGACTGGCTCGATGGCTATCTGGCCAGAAAACTCGACCAGTTCACCCCATTCGGTGCGTTTCTCGACCCTGTAGCGGACAAACTGATTGTTGCCTCGGCCCTGATCATGCTGCTGGAATCCCATGCCAATGTGCTGTTCGCATTGCCGACACTGGTCATCATCGGGCGTGAAATCGTGATTTCTGCACTGCGTGAGTGGATGGCGGAACTGGGCAACCGCACCAGCGTTGCCGTGTCCTATATGGGGAAAGTGAAAACGACCCTGCAGATGATCGCCATTGCCATATTGCTGGCGATTGATCCGGTGCTATACCCGGTGCTGGATCTGATGGGCATCGCCTTGCTGTACGTGGCAGCACTGTTGACTCTGTGGTCCATGCTGATCTACCTGAAAGCAGCCTGGCCGGAGTTGTCCAAAGTCACCTGAGGGTGAGTAGCGACGCAATACCGGCGTTATTCCCCCCTCAGCAAAAAAGAGGTTGCTTCTCGACGGTCAATCCATAGAATACCCGCCTTCTTTACTGTTCTTTGAAAATCCCGTCGGTTACAATCCCGCATCCAAAAGGCGCGGTGGCAGAGTGGTCATGCAGCGGACTGCAACTCCGTTAACGCCGGTTCGATTCCGACCCGCGCCTCCATTTTCAACCGTTAAACGCAACACCGCCGTTTGATCGTCCAGCCCGATAAACCTCCAGACCATCAATCGTCAATTGCGTAAGCGAAAGCAGTAAAAACCGAAACAAGCCCATCCCCGAATGGCGAAATTGGTAGACGATGAGCAGGATGCTCAAGTGTCGCGAAAGGCAGGAGCCGAGAGCGACCGCAAGGACCAGCACAGCGTGCTGGCAACCTTCAGACAACATCAGTAATAAAGCCCATCCTCAAGAATGCCCGGATGGCGAAATTGGTAGACGCAAGGGACTTAAAATCTCTAATGTCAACTATTTTTAGGAGGTGGCAGTAGGGCTGAAAGCCAGGCAGCATAAGGCTTTCAGCGGGATTTAAGCTTTACGGTTGAATTGAAAATGGCTCGCTAGGTGTCAAATAGGGGCCGCTAGAACCAAAGAAGACGTAACAAACCTGGTAAAACTAGGCAAATGTAAGACCACGCCCGAGTGGTGAAATTGGTAGACACAAGGGACTTAAACAATTTGAGCCCTCCAGGGGAAACCCTGAAGGTGAAGCCCGTCAAACTCGGCGAAAGCCCTGGATTCGATTAGAATCCGAGCCAACGCCGAGCCAAGCCCCAAGGCAGTTTCTTGGGGAAGGTGTAGAGAGCAGACGGCGGGCACCTAAGGCAAAGCGGTTACACGTGGCGTTATGGTGAAGGCGTGCTCCAGACCACGAACAGTGTTCTAACTAAGGATGCTGGCGGCGAAAGTCGAAGTGGTAAGAAAATCCCTCGACTGGAAACGGTCGTGCCGGTTCGATTCCGGCCTCGGGCACCATATGCTTTCTTGCAAAAGATTAAATTCTATAGCCGATGTATGTCGATCAGGACGTATACGTCCTGCGCGTACCTCAGTAGAAGTTTTTTTTCTAAATGGCAATATCAATATCTGCTCTCGGCCAGGAGCGGACATTAAATTAAGTAAACTGTCCCCAGTATTCAGAGAAATACCCATGATTAGGGATGCTACGGATTATGATTACATTTAAAACCGATGGATGACCGACAAATCCAGACAATTTTGAGGATGCGATGATGGCCGCTATCATGAATCAAGTCCGTTAATAAATCCAAATATAGATCAGCAGTATCCGTGATTATCATTTGTTTGGGGGAAGAGAAGCTTTAGGAAATCGCTGTCTTAATTGGCGGGCCATCAATCCAAGCTCATCATCTCGTTTAAGGCTGTACTCAACTAAAAGGGCAACAGTCTTCTGTGCACCTTTTCCTTTTTGTAAAGAGTCAATCCAACCGTTCTGGGCACGATCTGCGCTTACCTTATCGAGGATTCGGTCTAGGCTTTCCGGAGCCTCTTTCTGAAGAAGGTTGGTATACTCATAAGCTTCTCTGTACCAACTGGAATTTTCTCGTGAGAAAGTTTCAGCGGTTGTTTTTTCAGCCTGTTCAAGTACAGCACTAAGAAGTTCTGGCTTTTCCTCTGAAAACAAAGCGATAACAAAATATCCAAATTTCCATTCGACGTGATCGAAAGAAGCTAGGCGGATTGTCTTGCCTGACTCTACATGACGAATAGCGGCATTGGGACTAAGAATTGCCAATCTAGGGGGGAATGAGGTAATTTTATCAAGATTCTGGCTGATAAAGTCGTCCAATAAACTTTGGGCTGAACCTCCACCATAACATACGCCAAGAAAAACCTCGGCTTCGTGTGGCAAATTGCTCCAGTGATCTCCGATAGTATTAGAGACCTTTTGCCAATCGATATTCTGAACAATCTCAAGGTGCTTTTGAGGAAGAACTTTATATATTGTCGTTAGCAACCCCGCCGCGCTTTGCATTTCTCTCAATTTGGTGTCAGATAGAAATTCAGCGACTTTCCCAGCATTGAGGTCTTTAAGCATTTTTCGGGCAATCTGCTTATGCCGCCCCCTGGGTGCCAGTCTACCCACAAAGACTCCAAGCGGGTCATAAATTCTGAGCACAGACATCATAAAGTCATGGAGATCGCGAAATGCCCCCACCGAGTCTTTGCTAAATGCCTGTTGAGCGCAAGGCACGAATTTCTCAGCCATTGCAAGGCCGAGATCATCATCAACGCCAGCCACAGCATCACAAAATTTTGCGAAAGCCCAAATCTCGTCTATATCCTCCCAATTTGCAGCCAATCTTTCCAGAGCTATTGGATCTAAGCTTTGCCTTAACTGTTGATACCAAGGCGATTGCCTTACATAACCTAATGAACGCAGCAACTCTCCCAGATGGGCTGCGGAGGAGAGGTTTACTGCATTTATTTCCTTTGCCAAGGAGTATGGATCAGCTTTAGAGATCAGAGTAGCTAGATATTCATTGTGTTGATTACCTATACCATTAATGAGACGGCCTAACCCCCAGCCTGAAGGAGTATCGGGCTCAGATATCCAGCTAGCGATAGTCTCTTCGTTCCCGCCAAACAACTTCTCAGGCCAGCCATCGAAAAACGCGTCTAATTCATCCAGGAAATAGCAAGCATGAAGCCTTTCATCAGGGGTGACCGCTTGCCAAGCCTCCTGAATTGCAGGTTGTAAGCAGTCAGGTGGAACAAGATGGCACCAGCGCCCAGAGTTACCAGAAAAACGAAGCTCGTGAAGTAACATTCTTTTTCCGGCAAGCGGATAAGAGTTACTGCGTACAAAATGCTCAAAAGCTTGGCCGATTAGCTGTCTTCCTTCGTCATTTTGCGCCCCTAATATTTTGTTCAGAACGACAGAAGAAAATTTTTGGTGAGGTGGCCTCAAATCATTCATCGACAAAAGAAGTCGCTGCTGAACCAGCCAAACTATCGCCTTCTGTACTGAAACGCCCTCAAATCCTATGCTAAATAGCTCTGACGCTTCATCCAAGTCAATAGGTCGATCCCTGGAGACGATCTGATGAGCCGCTAATACTGCCAGAATCAAATCGGCTTTTGCTTGACGAGCAGAATCAGCAATATCGGTCGCTCTTCGCCAGCCGCCACCCAGATTAAAACAAAACTGCCATGGATAGACAGAAATCCTTTGCGCTTCTGAAATTCGAGCCTCCAAGTCGATCTGCGTCATCTTGTCACCAATGTCTTTGTCAACACTCGCAACTTCCTTCAATGTTCGTGCTCGATCAATAAGTAGTCCATTAGCGATTATGTTTACAGCCCTTTGACTATCTATGGTAATCGCGTTGCGAGAGGCAATTTTTGCTTCTTCAGTATTGTGCGTGGATAAAACCAACAGAGATTTTCCAGCTTGTTCCTCAAGGATAGAAAGCCGCGACGGGGAGGCTAAATGGGCATCATCTATAAAGAGAAGCGTGTCCTTATTTTCAGCTAGACCTGGTATCTCAAGCTTGTCTTTCTGCGGATCACAAAGCCGTAAAACCTGCCAACCACGATCAGTGAAGTGCTTCATCGCCTGGAAAGCACATAGAGACTTCCCAGAGCCGGGCTCGCCAACGATCCGTGTTGCAAAGGCTTTCGAGAGATCATTTATCACTCTATTTACTTCTGGCAATTCGGGACACGACAGAGCGTCATTTGCTCCCATAGAACGCCCCGTCAGTGCGGGTACAAGGCCGCGACCCTGACCATATCGGACAGGAATCCAATCATTGCACGATATGCTTGTCATTTCTGAAGGCAGTTCTTGTTGGGACACAAGAAGAGATTTTATTTCTGAGCCTAGTTCAGCAGAGAGCTTTGTGACAATTTGATCTAGATATGCCTCCAAATCGAAACCAAGCTCCGGGTAAAACGACTTCAATACATCTTTATGTTGACAAAGAAGCGCCTCTATTTGCTCCCAACCAAAAACTGATACCGTGAAAAGTCCTTTTGTTTTTCTCTGTTCAGAAATTCCGCGGGCTGCTTTTTGTAACTTGGCATCGACGGGTGCGGTCGTAGCATAAATCCAATGGTGCAGCCTAGGAGAAAACTTATCGGCCTTTGTAATTTCATCTTCTATCTCGGAAACTTCAGCATAAGCACCATAATTTGCGTTCTTGCCTTTACATTGTACGCCATGATAATGACCGTAGTTCTGATTAGGCGATCCGAATATATCTACGCCGGACTGCTTCTGCCCACTTCGACCGTTTTTTTCCGCATAAGGATCATTCCAAACAGCACAAAATAGACTGTGGCATAGATTTTCAAAATCTATCCATGACTTTGGAGGAGGTATTTGCTTATTAATATCGTCCATCAAAACATAACTATCTAAATCCGGTCTAGCGCCTCATTCCACTAAAAAACACTCCAAGGCCTCCATGCGAATCCAAGTAGGCCTATAAGAAATCAAACTATTGAGCACTTTGCCGTCGCCAAGAAAGCACTGCTTTCTCGGTATCCGAAAGTGGCTCATCATCACCCCATCTATCCCAAAATTGAACGGTAGCGCTATTTGGTTTGCATCGAGGTTCAGCTACGCGCACACGAGTTGGTAGAAGACTAGCATCACCAACCACTAGAGCTTCACCAACATCAAGGACTGGAAGCAGGTCGCCAAAACCACCAAGACTATCTGGCAGAAGACGCTTAATCACGGACTGGTCTTCACCGTTGGTTAAGCGCATCGCAACAACATTATTGCATTGACTCAACACAGTCCGATTGACTTCGGCAGGCCGTTGACTGATGACAACCAAGCCTACACCATATTTTCGTCCTTCTTTGGCAATTCGTTCAAAGATGCCTACGGAAATGTCATCGACTGACTCTCTGCTGCTGCGTTCCGGGATGTAGAGGTGTGCCTCATCGCAAAACAGTGCAATTGGGTGTCTTCGATCAGGATCAGTCCATTGCATGACGGTAAAAATCAAACGCGCTAATAGGCTGACCATAAGAGGAAGTATGTCAGAGGGAACTTCGGAAAAATCAATAATTTTTATCCCCCCTGAAGAATCCTCCTGCGATCCTCTTCCGCCAATTAGTTTGTGCGTCATTCTTGCCAGCCAATCCATCTGCAAACATTCTGCGTGAGGTTGAAAAAGAAAACCCAATCGACGATCCAAACGCTTAGATGCGAAACGTGCGATAAGGCGGCTTAACTTCCCATTAAAGTCCCCCGCTTTGTCTGAACCTGCTCTTGCTCCGGGAACCCGCTCATTATCGAGCCGTTCAAGTTCAGCTACGACAGCATTCAGTTCAAAAGGAACCGGGCTATCAACTGTGAAGTTATCTAGAATGTCAGTATGTCCACCACTTGTGAGATAAGCTCTTTTTGCGTCGGTAATGCAGCGGGACATTACCATCGCCTGATTGGGCGCGTTTTGATCTGACCTATCAACAAACAGCGAAACCATTGCTTCATATCCAAGAAGCCAGAATGGCAAATACAAAACACCATCATCTAAGCCAGTGCCACTATCTAGATCACCTGGGCCAGCCACTCGAAAATGTCTAAACTCATCGCCCTCTAGGGTTTTGTACTCGCCGTGAACGTCAAACAATATTGCATTTGCTTGTCTCAATGCTGCAACTTGATCGAGTAGTCTTGCGGTAGTCCAAGACTTACCTGATCCTGTACTTCCCACCACGATAGCGTGACGTTGAAACAATCTATTACCATTTAAATAGGCTGTAGCATCTTCATCAAGAGTATATTTGCCGAGTTCAAGTTGCGGGCCATCACCAACCACGTTTGATATAACCTGCATAAAGTTAGTAAGGCGTTCTCCTTCTAGGGAAAAACAGTTGGCATCAATTTCTGGGACTGTTTCTAAGGTGCGGCGGAATACATTTTGATCGGTGCCGACGCGATCAATAAGAGTTCCTATTAAAGATACTCGAACCAAATTATTCTCTGGCAACTCGACTGTGTCGGCTTCATTAGATGGCAGCTCTATACCGCCGTCAGGAGCTTTACGTGTAATCCTCGATACGACCCCAACTAGATGTTGTCCAGCTTTACTGCTTTGAAGAGCAACCAACCTGTTTACTTGGACACGTTTGAGTCTTTCTAATTCATCGACTCTGACAACAACAACTGCGCTATCTACCGCGATAATTCGCCCTAAGGCTTCGTTATCTTCATAATTAAAAATAGTCATTCATAACCTCATAATACCAATGAATTAAAATTATCGAATGACCACAATTTGACATCAGGAATGATCGTTCCATCCTTGAACTCATTCGAAAATGCGAGTGTCCCTTCCTTGCAATCCTCCATCGCCAAATATCGAGTTCCTGCGCTATTCGTCAGAAAATTCTTAGCTTCGGGTGTTAGATATTTTGCAAGAATGATAATAGGTACATTTTTTTGTCGGCAGCGTTCCACCAAGCGGGGCTGAATATGCGTATCCCGAAATCCATAACCAATACATAAGAATGCAGGTGCCGAACCAAGGACTGTATCAGCGCCTTGTAAGGCAGAACGAAACGGTTCATCGTGAGTTCGTTCATATTTACTTATGCCAGGGGTAACTATAAGGGGACGAAAACCTTCTGGTAGTTCGCTAGTTAGAGGAAGAGACAAGACATTCCCATGTTGATCTTCAAACCAGTCTAAAGAGCCGTGTACCTTCAAGATGCGGACAGTTCTCGCAGGGTAACTCCCTCGACGTATTAAAACTGTATCACCGCCTTCTCTTCTTCTAATCAATCCTGGGACAAAACCATTGGCATGAATAAAGTCCGCAGCATCCGAGGCATATTCAGCAATACGGTCATAGTTGGGCGTAACAATGTTTAGGGTACGAGTTGTGCTTCTAAAAAGTCCCCGGATCATATCCGCAAGAGGGAAATTTTCTTCTCCGATTGCTGCGCGTTGCAATACGGCTAGATCATCGGAAGCAATCCCTTTCCAAGTGTGATTCACGATTTTGTCTACAAGGGTACTTGGAGTTGCCGTTTTTTGGAGAGCTTCCTCCAGCCCCATTCCATCGCTTAGATCGGCGCTTATAGCTGTCCATGCTTGGGATTCAGCTTCACTTTCAGTTACGAGATTTTCACGCAGATATTCTGCCAGCTCCCCCATACCTTTATAACGATGCGGGATAGAAGCGCCACTACCCAGCACAATGATGGGTACGTGCTGAATACAGTCCTGGGCAATTTTACTTACAATATCTAGTGGCGTTTCAGTCATGATCCTTCTGAACCTTTGTTTTATCCATATACCAATCCGTTAAAGTTTGGTAACGCTACTCTTCTATAACCTTTATCGTTACTTTATGCGTCAGGGTCGATCATTTTTTCGTACAAGCCGAAAAGATGCTCCACTCTTTCCCGTTCTGATCCAAAAGACGTTATCCGGTAAAGTCGGTCAACTGCCGTATCAATCGCCTTATGCGCTTTCCTTAAGTCGGCAGGCATATAGTTAGGATCATACAAATCGGCAAGCGACAAGCCGTGATGAACATTCCTTGCATCAATCACCGCTTGTGCTAATTTCTCTAATCGTTGTTTCTGGGATGAAGAAATTTCCGGCATAGGAAAGTTGTTATAAACCAGCCCGATTGAATATCTATAGTCGCTTTTTAGGCGACCACCGATATATCTTAGCCAAGCCATATGCATGGCAGACGTCAGTATTGCAAAAATAGTCTTGTCAACACTCAACAGCACCTTTACTAGATTGCTTGGCACAACGGGAGGCTCTAACCAACCAATAGGAAGGTATTCACGTCTCTCTGAGCTAACTTCAGGCAATACCAAGAATGGGCTATCCGGAACGATGGTGATATGAAAGCGTGTCGGCGTCTCTGCCAATTTTTGTGTAGGCTTACTCGGGCTTTTCAAGCGTTCGGCTTTGACTGCCTCGACGACCTTACGTACCTCGGGCATACCTCTCAAATCAGCTGGCGAAGCCTCCCCCAGATACAATATCCAGCGATCTCCACCATTTAAATATTCTCTTGATCCTATATAGGGGTGAAAATACTGCGCCGCCTTGGGTTCTTTAGCCAAAAACGCATCTTTTTCACTCCCCTCAAAAATATAATGACTACCATCAATCGGTTTAGAGCCCACAACGAGCTTTTCGAGCCCGTTTATAGGTTTAGAAACTTCCTTCACAACCAAATGCCTGTTCGATAGTTTTTCAGCATCAAACAAATAGGCAGTCAGCGCCTTATGGCGACTTTCTTCGGGGTCTCCTTTGATACTTGGATATGAGAATAGCCGTTTGTCCTGCGGCTCAACACTACTGTGACAAAGGCCCAAAATTACAACATGAACATGGGCTTGTCCTCTTGCGTCTGATCCCCACTCAAATGTTCTATGCGCAAAAATGATCTCTAACCCATAACGCTCAAACAACAGCGGCCAAAACTGTGCCACTTGCTCGCCTTGAGTTATCGAGTTTGTCGCAACAAATCCAATCTTAATCGGAGCAGCGTTTATGTATTCTCCTGCTTTGAGGAACCACGCTGTGACATAATCCAACGTTCCCCCACTACCACCCAAATCGGCAATACGGCGAACTTGTGCACGCTGAAAATCAGTCTGGTATTTGGAACCCAGAAATGGCGGATTGCCAAATATATATGAGCAGTCTTTGGCAGGCAGAAGCTCCTGCCAATCACATTCAAGAGCATCAGCGTGTTTGATATGCGGTGATTTCTTCAGAGGGATACGAACGTACGACTGGCCAAACTGTAGGCTAAGTCGATTGTTCATGATGTGATCCATCATCCACATTGCTACTTCGGCAATTCGGGCCGGAAATTCTCCGATTTCAATCCCGTAGAATTGGTCAACATCGATAAGCGAAAGCGCTGTAGCGTCCAGGCTAAGCTGCTGGCCTGTTCTGGTTTCTATAAGAATTTCCAGTTCAAGCTGGCGTAGCTCTCTATATGCGATGACCAAGAAGTTTCCGCAGCCACACGCCGGGTCAAAAAAAGTAAGTTTGGATAATTTATTGTGAAACGCTTCAAGTAATGCCTTCCTTTGTGTTTTTCGCCCCTTGATAGTTTCGAATTCATCCCGAAGTTCATCAAGGAATAGTGCTCCGATGACCTTCATAATATTCTTTTCGGTTGTGTAGTGAGCGCCCTTTGCACGGCGCTCTTTACTGTCCATAACAGACTGAAATAGTGCCCCAAATATGGCTGGAGAGATGGCATCCCAGGAAAATTCACAAGCCTCGATTAGTGCTAAACGCATATCTGTATTAAATGCAGGTATTGGCAGTCTCGCAGAGAACAACTCTCCATTAACATAGGGAAATGCTGCCAAGTCTTCATCTAGCGTCTTGTATCGCTTACTTTCTTCGGTATTCAAAACATCGAATAAAGATGACAGCCACTGCCCCAAGTCAGAGCCATCTTCTGCCGTTCTATCTTTGATAAGGGTTTCAAATATGCCACGCGGTTCAAAGATACCTGTATCGTCGGCAAACAAACAAAAAAGTATGCGAACCAGAAACTGCTCTAAGTCGTGCCCATCGTAGCCAGAATCCTTAAGGGCATCGTGAAGACGCCCCATAAGTTCCGATGCTTGTATATTTACCGGGTCTTGATCTTTGAAAGATCGCTTCTGGACACCAATGATAAATCCGAGCTTTTCTACATTCTGCGGCAAGTCCTCTAGATCAAATTTGCAATCAATGCCTTCTTCTAGGTCATACAGCTCGAAAGTCTGAAAATCGCTCAACAGGATATATCTTGGATGTTCATTGGATTTTAGCCCCAGACAATATTCTTCTGCCTGCTCCCTGGCTTTGGACAGGTCTCGCCCGGCACTTTTCTGCTCGACTATCAAGACGCCCGGCCAGAACAGGTCTATAAATCCCTGTTTATTATTTAGCTTTTTGACTTGTCGCTCATAGATCGCCACACGGCGACGCTGAAGGCCAAACACTTCAAAGAAGTCGTTATAAAAGCTTTGGGTTTCGCCCTTTTCGTAACTGGCACTCGCCCAGTCTTTGGCAAACGTCGCAGCTCGGGCTCTGATTTCATTCCAACTTAAACGCAATGTCTCACCTTGTTCTTTTTTCTACAGATTTCCGTTCTTCAATCCAATGGTCTATGTCTTCCTGCTTGAAGCGCCAGCTCCCACCGACCTTGAAACCGGGTAACTTACCCTCTGCGGCCAGTTTGTAGGCGGTCTTTTCTGCAAGCTTTAAATACGCAGCAAGCTCTTTGATAGTCAAAATTTGGTCAGTCATAGCCCTTCTAGCGTTTATAGCACCTAGAGGAGAATATGGGAAAATATGGGAATCCACAACCCAAGATATAAAGGCTTTGGAGCGTTACAGGGTCAGGTCTTTGATTTTGATACCCTAAACTTCCGCTTAGGGTCGTTAGTTGCCGGACGCATAGCGTAGCCGAAATAGCAGCTTCTTCCTATCATCTGAGTCTGTGATGCCCTGATATAGGTATGGTGCGAGCTGTGAACTTTTTCGCTTCCATGAGTGCTTTGATCCCTTACGCCTCCGGCCCGTGAGGGCCTGCGCGCTCCGCTTGCCAATCCGAGGGGGATGGCTGGTGGGGTGGGGCGGTCTTGCTGTTTCCCTTCACCGTACCACGGCGTTCTCGCCGTCAAGGGCGGCGCGTGCTCCGCGCGCTTGCGTCCTGCGGCCGTGGGTCACCCCTGACGGCTTGCGCTGCGCCGTGCTGGCGCCGGTTTCGGGCAATTCCGCCCGAGCAACCGGAGCACGATCATGACTAAATTCTCTCTCATTTCCGATTCCTCGCTGCTGGTTCGTGACGACCAGGGGCGCTACCTTCCGGCTACTGCCGACCAGATTCTGACGGCTGCGCGCCAGGTGATCGACCAGAAGATCCAGCGTGGCGCCTCGTTCACGTCACCGGCCATCGTCAAGGAGTTCCTATGTGCCAAGCTGGCAGGGTTTGACCACGAGGTGTTCGCGTGCCTGTTCCTGGATTCGCAGCACCGCCTGATCGAGCATGCCGAGCTGTTTCGCGGCACCATCGACGGCGCGGCAGTCTACCCGCGGGAAGTCGTTAAGATGGCACTTCAGGTCAATGCTGCGGCGGTGATCTTCTCTCATAACCATCCGAGCGGAAATCCCGAGCCGAGCCAGGCGGACAGGACGATAACCCAGCGGCTGAAAGAGGCGCTGGCACTGGTTGATGTACGCACCCTGGACCATATCGTCGTCGGCGGTGAACAGACATCGTCATTCGCCGAGCGAGGGCTGTTGTAGCACAGGGGCTTCGGCCCCTTTTTTGCTGCGTTCGCTGCTACTTGAGGGGCAGGTGAGGTGGAGCGGTCTTGCTGCTCCCTTACACCGTACCACGGCGTTCTCGCCGTCAAGGGCTTCGCGTACTGCGCACGCTTGCGGGCGTAGCCGTCTGTGACCCTGTGACTGCTTGCGCTGCGCCGTGCTGACGCAGGTTCCGGGCAATTCCGCCCGAGCAACTGGAGATCGTCATCATGAACGACAAATCACATGTGTCGCTGGAGCGTCACGTCTGCCTGGTCTGTGGCACCGTCTTCGATACCGGTAACATCCTACTCGACAAGCGCCTGCGCGCGAGCCTGGAACGCCACACATCGACAGGCTGGGGTCTGTGCGACGAACATCGGAGGCTGTTCGATGAGGGCTTTGTCGCCCTGGTCGAATGCGATCCAGAGCGTAGCGGCAAGCCGACAGGCACCGATCGCTTGAAGCCGGAAGAGGCGTATCGCACGGGGCATCTGGCGCACCTGAAACGCGAGGCCTTCACAGGCGTATTCAACGTGCCGCTCGCACCCGATCAGCCTTGCGTCTTCGTCGAACCCGGCGTCATCGAGCAGCTTCAGGCGATGGTGGAACCGGCATCGGATTGATCGTTCGATCCATCCTCGAAAGCGTCGTTCCCGTTGACCGGGGGCGGCGCTTTTTTTTCTGCTGCGCCCGGTGTCGATGTCGTCGGCCGTGTGGGACTGCGCGTTGTGCTTGCACTCCAGGGGAACGGCGTGTCGCCGATCCCCGCCGCTCTCCGTTTGGCGCCCCTGAAAAGCCGCCGAACAGGTTGCACCTGATCGGCCTTCGCGCCTGCAGCGCTGTGTGTGAACGGTACACAGTAAAGACCATAATCTGTCCATCCGTCCCCCTTATTTCATCACCTTGTCCGCGACTGTAGCCCACGGTCGTGTGCCGTCAAGGCGCGCCGGGCGTGTCCTCGCCTGTGCCTGTCAGCTGAAGTTACCCGGCGCTGGTTTCCTGGACGGCACCCGTCCGCGCGCTCTCCGCCGTCGCGGGCGATGAACTCGGGAAAGACGGTGGCAACACAGCCACCAGACATTTGAGCAGATATCTGGGTTGGTTTATGGGGTGACAAGGCAAGTGGGCTCCGAATCTGGGAATCCGGTGGTATCAAATCGATTCAGTCTTGCGTGCCCACCCTAGCGAAAACGACATGCCGTGACCGGCTCCACTTTGCCGTGACGGGTTGTGTATTGTCTAGTAGCCCTTGATGCTGGTGGCGGGGGTGAAGCGTGAACGAGTATGGCTCGCCTAAGCGGTGGGGCTTACCTGGCGTGACTGTCCGGTCCGAGCTGCAACATCGATTGCGAAAGATGGAGGACGTTCCTCGCATGTCCTGGGCCATGGACTGACGTGAACGGGTGACAACGGATACCGGTATCGCTGTGCCGCGGAATACCGGGTAGGCCATTACCCCTTTTGGGTCAGGTCGGCCCAATGCGTCCTTGGTTCGTTGTGAATCCTGGCGAAGGTGCGGCTGCGCCTCGGGCTCAATGGCCGCAACCCTTCGGCGCAAAGAATGTTCCCCGGCGCTGTGCGCCTTCCTCGCGCAGCAAATTCTTTGCGCCTTCAGGTCCTCCACGCTGTTGCGGCCGCTGCGCGGTGCGGCCCGCCCGACCCACGCCGACCGGATCACAACAAGGACGCGATGGGCGCGACCTTGGCAACCCGAAAGGAGTACACATCATGGCCAACATCGCCACCTTCACCGCAGAGAAAGACGGCTTCACCGGCACCCTGCGCACCCTGGCGCTCAACGTCAAGCTCAGGTTCGTCCACAACGACAAGGGCAGCGAGAATGCCCCCGACTACCGCCTTCTGGCAGCCAACGGCCTGGAAGTCGGCGCGGCCTGGCAGAAAGTCAGCCAGGCGGAGCGTCCCTACCTGTCGGTGACCCTCGACGATCCATCATTCCCCGCGACTGTCTACGCCCGTCTCATCGAGGGCGATGACGGCAAGCACAACCTGCTGTGGTCCCGAAACAAGGGCGAGTGATCGTCACGGCATACGCCCCGCCCATCGTGGCGGGGTTTTCCCTGTGTCAGGATTCGGGATTCGCCAAGCGTCGCTCGGTGTCCGCCATCAGTTCGGCGGAGCTGCATTCGAGCGCCCGTGCGATTTTGAGAATCAGGGCCAGCGTCGGCATGTGCTCGCCGCGTTCGACTTTCCCCAGGTGAGAGCGTTCCACGTCCGCCAGATTAGCGAGGGTTTCCTGAGCCACGCCCCGTTCCGTGCGCAGGGCGCGCACGGCTTCGCCAAAAGCCCGTGCCGGCTCCGCTTCATAGGTGGTGGCGCCGGTTGGGCGGCCGCGTTGGATTGGACGCTTCTTCATACATAGGAGCGTCGTCTCGCGGCATAATAAAAACCACGTTAAAGATAACTCATTTGCTGTTTTCGACCTATGCTGGAAGGGGTTTAGTAACAGGGCCTTTTTTTATGCGTACAGACGTAAATTGTGGAAAGCCGCTTTGGTGGGGATGCCGGATTACGATTTGCCGGATTCGTGGTTTTGCTGATTTCCGTAGATCCGGCTTTGTATCTTTGGGCAAAACCCCGTTTGCGCATTCGTGCCTTGTGGTAAAGGCGCAAGTCCGGTTTCGTGCATTTCAGGATCGCCTTCTTGGTTCATTCCACAGCGAACAGTGCGCGAGCCTAGCGCTCGCCGCTTGCCGTCAACCCCGGCCCGCACCGGACCGTGTTGGGGTATGACGGCCGCGCGGCCTGTCCGCGCCTGGTGTCGCCTCGCTCCGCCGTGGAGCGAACCCATCAGAGGAAGCGACCATGAAAACACTCCTCACCGAACAACAACGCACCCAACTGCTGGCCAACGGCCAGGCCCACGCCGAGGGCCGGGACATCGATCCGCCGCCGGTGGTCAAGCTGTTCACGCCGGATGCCCAGGCCACCTGGCTGCTGACGGAACTTGATCCCGAGGATGGCGATACCGCCTTCGGCCTGTGCGACCTGGGGCTGGGCATGCCGGAGCTGGGCAGTGTGCGTCTCTCCGAATTGTCCACCATCCGCGGTCCGCTGGGCTTGCCGGTGGAACGCGACCTGTATTTCATATCCAGGCGCACGCTCTCCGAGTACGCGGCGCTGGCCCGCGACAACGGGTCGATCCTGGATTGATCGGCCCTGCCAGCCCGCAATGGCGGGCTGGCAACGGCACTGCCTTGATGGGATTTTTGTGACTTTTTCGGTCTGACGCCAGACCTCAGGCACAACACTTCGTATTGTTGCTCCAGCAGAGTGCAGCCAAGACGAAAAGAGTCAGGATGTTTGTGGCGAGATGGGGCAGGGTATTCGGTGCTGCGTGGAAAAGGGTTCCGCGCAGCCGTCGCATTCGGACGATCCGCACAATGCCCCGGAGCCAATCGGACTTGACGCGCGCCCTTGACGAAGTGGGCAAGATGGTACGCCGATAACGCTGTAGCTCCCTCCGCCAGAACCGCCGACTTCGCGCGACGTATCCCGCTGAACGACAGGGAGGAGCCGCGTCGTGGCCAAGTCTGGCGAGCACTGGCACCCTGGTGCCGCCTATCTCTACGTCCTGTATCTCGATGGGCCAGCACTGGCCTGGGAGTACCTGCGTCGACACCCCGACTACCGGCGCGACTGGACGTCCCGCCGTCGTCATGCTGATGCGGCGGCACACTGGGGGCTGCGCCTGTTGGAAGATCCTGCCCTGGATGCGCGGGACGCGCAACCGCTGTGGTGTCCCGATCACGCCGGTATGATCCAACTCCATCCCGATCTTGATCCGCCACCCGACGCCGAGGGCTTCGGCCTGTGGCGGCTTCCCGGGCGCAAGCGCCTGGTCCATGACGGGCGCCGGTTGCTGGTGGCCACGCGCTGGGCCGGTAGTTGTCTGCGCCTGGCTATTGCACCCAGCCTGGGGGAGGGCATGGCCTACGTTTGCGCGGCGCGCGCCTCGGCATGCCGCAATCTGGCCAATGAAGCCGAAAAATTGGTGACCGGGGCGGTGACGAACGCGATGGCCTGTGCACGTCCCTCGGCGACCGAACTGCTGGAGCTTCACACCCTGCAGGCTCTGGACGGTGTTCTGGCAGGCGCGTCCCTACGCGCCGTGGCCGCTGTACTTTTTGGTGCGGCCACCGTTGCCCGTGAATGGCATGCTGACAGTGCCCTCCGTGCCCGGGTGCGCCGGCTGGTGCGTCGCGGCCGTGGCCTGATGCGGGGCGGCTACCGCAAGCTGGTATCGCCTCCCCTTGAAGGGGGACGTTCCGGTTCACCCACAGATCGTCCCTGAGCAGGAAGTCCTGCTTTCTCCAGACTGTCTCCATCCGGCCACAACCACGTGGCCACCGACCAAGACCGATGGAGAACCCTGTCATGAGACCCACGCCACTGCGGCCTTCTGCCGCCCCCGCTGCCATGCAGCAAGCCGTTCCTCCTTCCCGCTATCTCACCAACGATGAGGCAGCGGACTACCTGCGCCTGTCACCACGGACGCTGGAAAAACAGCGCGTGATTGGTGGTGGCCCGCGATTTCGCAAATTCGGCCGTAGGGTGATGTACGCGGTCAGTGACCTGGATGCCTGGGCCGATGCCCGCAGCTACGAGGCGACCTGTGATCCCGAGTATGTCGAACGCCACGCCGGCGACAGCCGTCATGAACGCTGAACGTACGTCCGATCATGGTGCGCTCCGCAAGCACGGGCTGCGGGCGGGAACAGCTCGATCTGTTCCGCGCATTGCCGGGGGAGATGGCGATCCGCGACGCCCAGGACCTGATGGCCTATCCGTTCTTTTCTCTGGCCAAGTCGCGGCGCACCGTGCCCATCGATTTCCACTCCGGGCCGGTCACCGTGCGGGTGGAGGGCACAGGAGCGCACGGTATCGCCACCATCTGGGATGCCGATATCCTGATCTGGGCGGCCAGCCAGATTGTCGAGGCCTGCGATGCAGGTATCCGGCCATCACGACGAATGAGCGCTACGCCCTACGAGATCCTGCGCTTTATCGGGCGGGGTACATCGCGGCGCGACTACCAACGCCTGAGGGCCGCGCTGGATCGCCTGCAATCCACCACGGTGGCTACCTCCATCCGCGAGACCACCGGGCGGCGCCTGCATCGTTTCTCGTGGATCAACGAGTGGAAGGAATGCGCGGACGTCCATGGACGACCGCTTGGCATCGAACTGATCCTGGCGGACTGGTTCTTCGCTGGCGTATTGGACGAGGCCCTGGTGCTGACCATCGATCCGGCGTATTTCCGGCTGACCGGCGGCATCGAGCGCTGGCTGTACCGCCTGGTGCGCAAGCATGGCGGCCGCCAGCCCGAGGGATGGCGCTTCGATTTCCCGTATCTGCACCGCAAGTCGGGCAGCCTGGCCCGGCCCAGCGACTTTGCCTGCGATCTGCGCGCCCTGGTGACACGACAGTCGCTGCCGGGGTACGTGCTGTCCATCGAACGCCGACCCGGTTCGCCGGAAATCCTGGTCTTTCGGCCTGTGCCGCGCATGACACGTTGATAACTGCGGGACAAGCTGTGAACGGGCTCGTGCTATCGGGCGTACTGGCCTTCGTGCTATCGGGCGCAAGCAGCTCGTGCCATCAGGCGTACGCATTCTCCGCCAGCTCAATGACCACGGGGCTTGTGCTTCTTCCTAACGTAATACCTAACAATCAATATCTTTATTTAACATTTACTTACCCCTTGGGGCAGTGGATAAGTCGAACAGGTTTCCCCAAACGGTGCGACGCATCGGGGAGGGTCGCACCATGATCATCGCCCTGCTCAACCAAAAGGGCGGTGTGGGCAAGACCACACTTGCCACCCATATCGCCGGGGAGCTCGCACTGCGCGGTCAACAGGTCATCCTGCTGGATGCCGATCCCCAAGGCTCCGCCCTGGACTGGACGCAGCGGCGCAGCCAGCAAGGGCTGCCCCGTTTATTCAGCGCGGTGGGGCTGGCCCGGGAAACCCTGCACCAGGAGGCGCCGGAGCTTGCCCGGCGTTGCGATCACATTGTTATCGATGGCCCGCCTCGCATTGCCGCCATCGCCCGCTCCGCACTGATGGCTGCAGAGCAGGTGCTGATCCCCGTGCAACCCAGTCCCTACGATCTGTGGGCCAGTGGCGAGATGGTGGCGCTGATCCGCGAGGCACAGGTGTTCCAGCCACATTTGTCCGCAGCCTTTGTGATCAACCGGCGCGTGGTGCGCACGGTGATCGGCCGAGAAGCCCGCGGGACATTGGACGAACAACCGTTCCCTGCATTGGCTTCCGAGGTGTGCCAGCGTATCGCCTTTGCCGACAGTGTGGCAGCAGGTCGCCTAGCCCGGGAGACCGCACCGGACAGTATGGCGGCCCGGGAGATCGGCGCTTTGGTCGATGAACTGCTGCGGAGGATGCCATGAGTGGAAAAGGCGGCAAACGCGTTGCCATCGGCGCACGTCCGCCGGTCGATCCCAATGCCGAAGCCTGGATACGCCAGGGTGATGCCAACGCCGTGCAAAAGGGAGAACTCTACACCGCCCGGCTGACACTGGATGTGACGCCGGCGATGCGCGCCCGTATCAAGGTGTCGGCCTTCACCCGGAACACCACGGTGGCGGAATTGCTGCGCGCATTGCTGGAGCGCGAGTTTCCGGAGGAGGGCGCATGATGCTGGACGAGTCACCCACGAACAGCTTGCCGTTGATGCCGCCTCGGGCGTTCACTGCGCCGAATGACGACGCACCCTTGACCCGCGTCTCGCTGCTCTATGTTGAGCAACGTATCAACCTGTACCTGCGCTTCGGTTGCCCATTGCGCGTTCACCAGGTCGACCGCTGGCGACGCTGCGCGGTGTTTCCCCCGGCGCAACTGTTTTGTCGGATTCGTTGGGAGTCGAACGATTACGGCACCACACGTTGGCAACTGATGGTACTGCAAAGCGGTCGACCGGAAGAGGGTATGCAACGGGTGCGCGGTGTGCGTCCCGGCGTACACATCCTGCTGAACGCCGAGGGTGAGCGAAATGTGCGCGCCGTCTTGTTACAGATCGATGCCATTGAGGCGCAGTGCATTGAGCCTGCTGATGTCTCTCCGACGTATTGGCGCTTGTTGAGTAATCGCCTCGCCGCACGAGAGCCGCTACCCGATTACGACGCCGACCGTCATGCAGCCTGGTTGGCGGGGAGGGCGCTGCATTGACACTGATATCTGCTGTGAACTCCCGTTCACGACGCTTGGCGTGTGTCACTGTTCTGGTGCTAATGGCAGCCGGTTTGGCAGTACTGGTCTGGGCGGCATTCACGCCGTCAAAAGCACGGGTGGTCTACAACGCCTCTGACAGTGTGCCGATCGGCTGGTATCACATAACACTGCTTGGTACGGACGTAAATGCGATACCGGTGGACAGCATTGTGTTGGTTGATTTGCCTGATGCTGTTGCGGTATTGGCGGATCAACGTGGCTACCTGCCTTTGGATGTCCCGCTGCTGAAGCGGGTCGGTGCAATGGCACCACAGCATGTCTGCATAGTGGGCGGGACTTTGTACATTGATAGTGTACCGGTAGCCCACGTGTTGCTCATTGATGCACAGGCACGTCCACTGCCTTCCTGGACGCACTGCCGTCAGCTTGATGAGGGCGAGCTATTCCTGCTCAGCACCACCAATCCGGCCTCCTTCGACAGCCGCTATTTTGGTCCGATCGATAGGGCAAACGTGATCGGTGTGGCCCACCGATTCGACCTGGAGTGACCAGCGTGAAAGCGCAAGTTGGAACAATTTCCATACACGTTTCGCGTCTGTGCCGCTGTCGCAACAGTGTAATTGCACCGAACGTAATGTGGCAGTCCCCTGTGCAGATATCTTGCCCCGAGCGTCCTCCACCGTTGGTGGGGCCGACGCTCGCCAGCGACCGGCTGTCACACATTGCAGCGTCGCCGGGGTATCGCATCCCCGAGCTTTCAGGGCGGGGAAAGATGCAGGGCAAGATAAAAGGTCGCGGCACTTTGGTGCGCGAAAAGGCAGTCTGCACATGGGGTGGATGCGGCACGCGCCTGGGGCGGGGAGCGTGCCGTGAAAAGTGCCAATGTCACGTCCGCACTGGTATAGCCGCGTGTCACTTGCGCCCCCTTTTGCTGGACTTCGCTGGAGGTTCCCCATGAGCCGGCGCCGCAATGACGAGGGCGAGCAGTTCAAGGTCAGGCCCAACGCACCGAAAAATCGCGGCCAAACCTTTATCAACTCGGTCATCAAGCAAGCCAGCAAGGCGGGGTCCCGGGCTCGCAAGGGAGGTGGCCGTCCAGGGGCGCGACTGGGCCGTGGCCATGTTGCCGCCCGCTTTGCCGGGCAGTCCCTGGCGCCCAATGCCCGGCGCGTCACCATCAAGACCCGGCTGGTGAAGCTCTCCAAAGCGGGGAAGCGTTCCACCATCACTCATCTGCGCTATATCGAGCGAGAAGGCGTGGGCCGTGATGGGCAAAAGGGCAGAGCCTACAGTGCCCTGAGTGACGATGCCGACCTCTCCGACTTCGAGCAGCGCGGCCGTAAGGATCGCCATCAGTTCCGCTTTATTGTTTCACCCGAGGATGCGGCGGAGCTGGAAGACCTGCACCGCTATACCCGCGACCTGATGCAACGCATGGAGCAGGATCTGGGCACACAACTGGACTGGGTGGCGGTGGATCACTGGAACACCGACAACCCCCATGCCCATATCGTTTTGAGGGGCCGGGATGATCAGGGCAAAGACCTGATTATCTCGCGTGACTATATTGCCGACGGCATGCGGCGACGCGCCTGCGAACTGGCCACCGAATGGCTGGGGCCGCGTACCGAACTGGAGATCCAGCGCAGTATGCAACACGAGGTTGAGCAGGATCGCTGGACCGGTCTAGATCGCACCCTGAAGCGCGAGGCAGAGGACGGCCTGCTCGATATGCAAAAGCTTGCTGAGTCACACCTGAAACGTCAGCGCCTTTTATTGATAGGTCGGCTGCAGCGTCTGCAGCGTATGGGCCTGGCGAGCGAACGGCAGCCCGGCGGCTGGATGATCCATCCGGAGGCCGAACGGACTTTACGATCCATGGGAGAGCGGGGCGATATCATCCGTACCATGCAGCGAGCCATGAGCGGAAGGCAATGTGAACTGGATGTGTTCGAACCGACTGAAGACGCCAGTCCTATCATCGGTCGTGTCGCTGCCAAGGGTCTCGCCGACGAATTGAATGACCGTGGCTATCTTGTGCTCGATGGCGTCGACGGCAAGGCGCATTACGTAGCGTTGCCTGCCAAGGTGGAACTGGGAGAGTTCCCCGTGGGTGCCGTGGTTGAAGCAACAGGTGTCGGCAAAGTCCGCGCCGTGGATCGAGATATTGCCGTACTGGCCGAGGAGGGTTTGTACCGTCTGGACACTCACCGGATTCAGCGAAGTGGAACCCTGAATAGTGGCGATACTGAAGAGGTTGTGACCTCCCATCGCCGCCGGCTGGAAGCCTTGCGCCGCGCTGGCATTGTGGAGCGCCTGGGCGACGACGTCTGGCGGGTCCCAGCCGATCTGCCAGAGCAGGGTCGCCAATATGATCGACAGCGTAGTGGTGGTATTGCCGTGACCCTGAAATCCCACCTGTCCATCGAGCGCCAAGCCCGGGCGATAGGTGCCACCTGGTTGGACCAGCAACTGATTGATGGTAGGAATGTCGGTGGTGGCCAGGGCTTCGGTACCGAGGTTGGCAAGGCCCTGCAACAGCGAGCTGATTTCCTGGTGGAAGAAGGCCTGGCGGAGAAACGAGGCCGTCGCGTTATCCTTGCTCGCAATCTGCTGTCAACACTGCGCAACAAGGAACTGGCGAAAGTAGCGGAAGGTATCGCGGCGGAAACCGCCCTGGAGTATCGGCAGCCCGCCGAAGGCGAGCGTATCAGCGGCATCTACCGCCGCAGTCTGATGCTCACCAGCGGCCGCTTTGCCATGCTGGACGATGGAATGGGTTTCAGCCTGGTCCCCTGGAAACCGGTGATTGAACAACGACTGGGGCGGTCGCTGTCGGCTGTGGTGCGGGGAAATTTTGTCAGCTGGGAACTTGGTCGGGGGCGCGGTCTTAGTTTTGGTTAATCCATGCCATGATACAACGAGAGTTGCCTCTATTTAAATACTTTTAATATAATGAGAATCATTATCGTATGAGTTTTGTCGTATCTGTTCGCGGTAATTAAGTGAAGGACATGGAGTCGGTCAAGAAACTGGAAACACAGCCTCTGCCAATCTGTCGGAACCTTAAGTTTTCTCAACCAGGTACTTTGTGAAGGAGATACAGGCTCTAACAAATTTTCGGGTTGGCGCCGCCATGCCGGGCATCTTTTTACAGGAATAGACTGACAAACGGAAAAGCTGAAAAATGGAATTATTCGCATGGAGCTACGTCATTTGCGCTGCTTTCTCGCTGTCGCTGAAGAATTGCATTTCGCTCGTGCGGCGGAACGCCTGCATATCGAGCAGTCGCCTTTGTCCCGGGCGATAAAGGAGCTTGAGGAAGAGCTCGGGGTTCGCCTGTTTAACCGAACCACCCGCAGTACGAGGTTGACGCGGGCCGGTCAACTGTTTTTGAAACATGTGCCGCGTGTCTTTACTGCACTGGATCAGGCGCGGGGCAGTGTGCAAGCTGCCGCCGCAGGCTTCCATGACCAATTGCGCGTGGCGCTGTCCGACGGCATTACGCCTCCGCGTCTCACGGCGCTATTGGCCCAGAGTCGAGAGGAGGAGCCGCAAGTGGATATTCGCCTGTTTGAGGTGCCGTTGGGGCAACAGCTCAGGGGCCTGCACGAAGATCTTTATGATGTGGGCTTCGCACAGTCCGCCGAGGTCGGGGATGGCATTGTGGCGGTGCCAGCTTGGAGTGACCCTCTTGTCGTGGCGGTGCCGGCCAGGCACCCGCTGTTGGCCTACCAGCGCATACCGCTGGACGAGGTGCTGCGTCATCCGCTGGTCGCCTGCGATCCCCTGTCATGCGAAGGCCACTGCCATCAGATCCGTCGTATCCTGCGCAGCGCGGACCGGGAGCCTTTGGTAGTGGAGCAGGTTTCCTCCCACGACCTGATGCTGACGCTGGTGGCGGCAGGATATGCGCTGGCACTGGTGGGCGCTTCTCACCTCGCCGCGTCCCGTCGAGAGGAGGTGGTGGCCAGGCCTCTGGCGGGACGATCACAGGTGCTAACAACCTGGTTGTTGCGGCGGGATTCCGAGCCATCCGAAACCCTTCGAAGATTTATTGGGCGCGTCACTCCGATAAGCGGCGATCCCTCGCACGAGGGGGACTCATTCACATCCGATACCATGGGAGAAAATTGATCATGAAGCGTTTAAGCCTATTGCTGTTTGTCGTTCTGTTGAGTGCCTGCGGCGAGAAGTCCGCTTCGACTGAAGAGCCATCCGCTGATGTGCCTCTCACCGATACGGTGGAATCGCTGCTGGCCAACCCCGAGCGACGTAAGGAGCTGCGTGAGCAGTGTCGGATCAACCGTGCAAAGCTGGGTGATGAACTCTGCAATATCGTTGGGGTGGCCAATACCAAGGCGTTTCTCGGTGATGGAGAGGTGCCGTACACGCCGCCAAGGGAAAAACCGACATTTTAAGCCTCGAATGACGAATATCATTGGGTACCTTGGCATCTGCGATACTTCTTGAACTTGTCTGCCGATCAGAGGCCAGGGCTGATATTTTTTTACTGCATTGAGCGCTTCAATAATCCGAGGAAGCAACGTCAGCTTGAAGGGCTCGGTCAGCTCAGTTTTAGCAGTCTAGGAGCGTCAGCCTTTCCGGGATAAGTCCAGACGGGCTTAATCCCGGAAGCGAGACCAATATCAAGACAGCTTTTGACGTTATCAAAGAGAAGTTCAGTTTTCTTAAATCCAAGTAGGTATCATCAAGTTTGCTGTCCAGTTGAATATTAGCTACCAACTCAACGAAACGCCTGTTTGGTATTCCGTAACCCGTGTTTCGAAGAAGTTCTTCTCCTTGCGCAAGCTGGCCTGCTCGCTGAGCCAGTCCAGCCGCTCTTTGGCACCGGGAAAAGGTTCGGGCATTTTCATCTGTCGAGACCGACGATTGGCGACAAAGTGGAATTGGCCAATGTGGTCGTCGGCGCTGTAGCCGAGGATAGGATCAGCCAGAATATATTTTGCGTAGGCATGTTCAGCGGCTTCTGATTCGTCCCACATTTCCTGGACTCTTTTTGGGTCTAGGACGAGTTTTTCTTCTATAAGCAGCTGTTCCACTACTTTCATGCCGAAGGCGCTGTGAAGGGCCTCGTCCCGTAGGATGTACTGCAATTGTTCACCGGTGCCCTTCATCAATCCCCGTCGCTGCAGCGCGAAGATGGGATTGAACCCGTTGTAGAACCAACACCCCTCGAACACGGCGGCAAAGAACAGATAAGACATGGCAAACTCTTCCAGATTGTCCCTGTTACGTAGGTCGAAGTCAGCGCGCATTACCCGTTCCAATCGCTGGTTGGCCATGCGGATCTTGCCGTAGATTGCGGGTACCACCCGGTAGCGGTTATAGATCTCGCTCTGGTCGAGTCCGATGGTCTCGATGCAGTGCTGGTAGGTCCATGTGTGCAATGCCTCTTCGTACACCTGGCGCGCCTGGTAGATCTGCAGTTCCGGTGCACTCATTTTCTCCATCACTGCTAAGCCGATATTGCGCATGGCGAGGATGTCGGAAGTGGTGAGGTAGGCCAGTACGTTTTCATAAACGTGCTTTTCTTCAGTGGTGAGCTTGTGGTGGTAATCGTGGACATCCTGGGCCATGTTGATATCTAGAGGCGTCCAGTGGTTTTTGTTGCCGTTCAAGAAAAATTCCCAGGCCCAGGGGTACTTGAACGGCGCCAGTTGGTTGATATCGGTGTTGCCATTCACGATGCGCTTGTCGTTTGGGTTCACCGGCGGCAGGTTTTGCACCAGTTCCAGGGCGTGGCAGACGTCGGGTACCTGAGCCTGGTGTAGTTCGGGGGCGTACCCATGTTGCATGAACAGTGAGCGATTGGCTGCTGGCACCGCCTGTCGCAGCGGATCGTCCCATTGGGAAAGTGTTGGGGTCTGAGGGCTTTTCATTATTGGCAGGCCTCGCAGTCGGGATCGAGAATGGAGCAAACCTTGGGTTCGGACGCGGCTTCGGTTGTTGACGTGGCGTCGACAGCCTTCTCGTGGGTGGCGCCCCGGGAACGCAAGTAGTAGGTGGTTTTCAGGCCCCGTGACCAGGCCAGCTTGTACAGGTTGTCTAGCCGTTTGCCGGAGGGCTCCGCCAAGTACAGATTGAGACTCTGGGCTTGGTCGATCCATTTCTGGCGGCGGGCGGCGGCCTCCACCAGCCAGCGGGCGTCGATGTCGAACGCGGTGGCAAAAAGCAGTTTGATGTCGTCCGGGATACGGTCGATGGGTAGCAGGGAGCCGTCGAAATACTTGAGGTCGCTGACCATTACTTCGTCCCATAGGCCTTTCTCTTTCAGTGCGTCCACCAGCCAGGGGTTGATCACTGTGAACTCCCCTGACAGGTTGGATTTCACGAACAGGTTCTGGAACGTGGGTTCAATGGATTGTGAGACACCGATGATGTTGGAAATGGTGGCCGTGGGCGCAATGGCCATCACATTGGAGTTGCGCATACCGTGTTGGGCTACCAGTTCCCTTACCGGCTGCCAGTCAAGGTGACTGCTGGTGTCCAGAGTGCAGTATTCGCTCCCCCGTTGCTGTTCCAACAACTTGAGGGAGTCTATGGGCAGAATGCCCTGATCCCACAAGGAGCCCTGATAGCTCTCGTAAGCCCCGCGTTCCTGTGCCAATCGGGCGGAAGCGGTGATGGCGTGGTAGCTAATCAGCTCCATGGACTGATCAGCGAAATGCACTGCGTCGACACTGGCGTAGGGAATATTCAGCGCATAGAGTGCGTCCTGGAAACCCATCAGCCCGAGACCGACGGGGCGGTGGCGGCAGTTGGAATCCCGTGCTTTGTCTACCGCATAAAAATTGATATCCACCACGTTGTCGAGCATACGCACGGCAGTGCCGATGGTGCGGGACAGGTGCTCCTGGTCCAGTTCGCCGTCGCGGATGTGGTTGGCCAGGTTGATGGAGCCCAGATTGCAGACGGCGATTTCCTCGTCGTTGGTGTTGAGGGTGATCTCCGTGCACAGGTTGGAGGAGTGCACCACACCCCGGTGCTGCTGGGGCGAGCGGATGTTGCACGGGTCCTTGAAGGTGATCCAGGGGTGGCCGGTCTCGAACAACATGGACAGCATCTTGCGCCACAATTGTGTGGCGGGGATGGTCTTGTGGAGGGGTAGCCTGCCTTCCCGGGCCTCGCTTTCGTAGTGCAGGTAGCGCTCCTCGAAGGCACCGCCGTAGAGGTCGTGGAGGTCCGGTACGTCACTGGGGGAGAACAGGGTCCAGTCGCTTTCCTCGAACACCCGCTTCATGAACAGGTCGGGAATCCAGTTGGCGCTGTTCATGTCGTGGGTGCGACGGCGCTCGTCGCCGGTGTTCTTGCGCAGCTCCAGGAATTCCTCGATGTCCAGGTGCCAAGTCTCCAGATAGGCGCATACCGCGCCCTTGCGTTTGCCGCCCTGGTTCACTGCCACGGCGGTGTCGTTGACCACTTTCAGAAAGGGCACCACACCCTGGGACTGGCCGTTGGTGCCCTTGATGTGGGCGCCCAGGGCGCGCACCGGGGTCCAGTCGTTGCCCAGGCCGCCAGCCCATTTGGAGAGCAGGGCGTTATCCCGGAGTGCCATGTAGATACCTCCCAGATCATCCGGCACTGTTGTCAGATAGCAGGATGAGAGTTGCGGGTGTAGGGTGCCGGCATTGAACAGGGTGGGGGTGGAGGTCATGTAGTCGAAGCGCGAGAGTACTTCGTAGAACTCAATGGCGCGGGCGGTGGGGTCGTCTTCCCGCACCGCCAGGCCCATGGCAACCCGCATAAAGAATGTCTGGGGCAGTTCCAGTCGGGCTTTATCGTTGTGGATAAAGTAGCGGTCGTAGAGGGTTTGCAGGCCGAGATAGGTGAAGAGACAATCCCGCTCCGGCTTGAGCGCAGCGCCCAGTCGCTCCAGGTCGAATTCCAGCAGGGTGGGGGAGAGCAATTCCTGCTCCACGCAGCCTTGGATTATCGCGGGAAACAGTTTGTCATAGTCCTCCTCACGATATTGGTCGGAGGCGCCAGCCACGCCGAGGTGCTCCACCACCTCGCTCCAAAGCGCATTCAGCAACAGCCGGGCGCTGACGAAGGAGTAACCCGGCTCGGTTTCGATCAGCGGGCGTGCGGTCATGACCATCGCAGTGGCTACATCGCTGGCCTTCATGCCGTGGAACAGGGACTTGCGTACCCCTGCCACCAGCCTTTCTGCGTCAACGTCGGCAACACCCTCACAGGACCAACGCACTACGCTGTCCACCCCGGCCAGATCCAGTACTTGTTCGTCGCCGTTCTTGGCCAGCATCCGGATGTTGTCCTCGTTCTTGGGCAGCTCGGTTTGAGCGCGCTGGCGGCTGTGCTCCTCCCGGTAGAGCACATAGGAGCGGGCGACCTTCTGGAAGCCGTGGCGCATCAGCCCCAGTTCCACCAGATCCTGGATCTCCTCGATCTGGATGCTGCCCCCCGACGGCATCCGCTGTTTGAGTCGCTTCACGATATTGGAGGTGATTTCCTCCACTGTGGTTTTCACGCGGGCGGAGCCGGAGGCCTGTTGGCCCTCCACCGCCAGGAACGCCTTGGTCATGGCGATGGAGATCTTCGAGGCGTCGAAGGACACGGCGTCACCGGTACGCTTGATGATCTGCAGGTTGACGGTGGTCGGGGTTCTGGGTGGCAGTTGTTCGTCCAGTGGACTGGGAATAGTGGTGGCTGTGGTTGACATGGGATTCCGTCCTTTACTTGTTGCGCGAAGTTAGGGTTTCTCGCGGGGGACGGAAGTTGGCAGACGGGCACAAACGGCCTGCGGCGCTTCACCGTCCCGGATCGCGAGGACTGAAGTCAAAGAAGCTGCTAGGTCTTCGGACTTGGGGGCAATGCGCTCCTGTTCGCACAAACCTACGGCGACGGCTTCCCAATCAATGATCAGTGCCTGCCCGGCCATTGCCGGGCCTGTCGCTTTCGTTCCCCTATACCGCTGCGCGTCAGTTCCGGATTTGCACCGGATTCCCTCTTAGGAACACCATTAGGAAGATAAGCTAAAAATACTAAATATGGGTGTTCGGACAGCTTTGTGTAGCATATATGGTGTTTTGTGGATTGTAAACCCAAAGTGCCGGCCGGGTGCGGATCAGCACGCGAACGCTATGCCACCGGCTCGCAGGCTTCTTCAGCGAAGCCGTAGGGGGCAAATTGCTGGCGGCTGATATCCACATTCAGTGCCTGTCCGGCTGGAGGGAAAGCGCGCTGGGGGCAGTCCTGTCGGGGGCAAACGCGACAACCCGGACCGATGGGTACCGTCAGCGCGGGACTGCCTAGATCCAGGCCGTCGGCATAGACAAGCCGGTGAGCATGCTCCAATTCGCAACCCAACCCCACGGCAAAACGCTTGGCCCGGGCGCGGTACGCACCGCCGCCCTGGCTCACCTGACGGGCGATGCAGAAATAGCGCTGGCCATCGGGCATTTCCGCCACTTGGGTAAGCACCTGCTGGGGAAAGGAAAATGCTTCATGCACGTTCCATAGGGGGCAGGCACCCCCGGTACGGGCGAAGTGGAAGCTGGTGGCGCTTTGCCGTTTGGAGATATTGCCTGCCTGATCTACACGCACAAAGTAGAATGGTACGCCCCTGTTGCCTTGACGTTGCAGGGTGCTGAGGCGGTGGCAGACTTGTTCCGTGGAGACCTGAAAACTGTTCTGCAAGGCTTCTATGTCGTAGCGACAGGTTTCGGCGGCCTTTAAAAATGGGCTGTAGGGCATTACCAGGGCGCCAGCGAAATAGTTGGCCAGCCCGATGCGGGCGAGATTGCGCGCCTGATCAAGGGAGAAACTAGCATCGTCGCACAGATCATCCAGCGTCCCCAGAAATTTGCTGAACGCTATTTGTGTGGCCATCTGGAACGTCTGTTGGGCACGGGTCAGGTTGGTTGACAGCTTCAGTTCCCGGGTTTCGCGGTCGAACGTGCGGAGGGTGCCGGAATCGGCCGTGTGAGGGAAAGACACGGTAATCCCAAGCTCTTCCTTCAGATATTCCCGCAGGTTGTGGTGAAGGTTTTCGATGGTGAATCCGGTATTGGAAAACAGTTCCTCGGCAACTCTGTCGAGGGTATCGATATGGTTGTTGTGCTGATAAAAATAATCGCGCACGGCTTCGTGGGGTAGTGGGGCCAGTTGCGGGATCTGTTGCTCGCCATAAAAACGGCTGACAACCTGGCTGTGTTCATCTTGTAAGCGGGTGTACTGCCGATATAGCTCGCCAAACACGGCTGCCAGATCCGGTTGCTGCTGGACGAAAGCCTGTAAATCCTGCCAGTTGATGTTGTCGGCCTTGGCGGCCTGACTTCTTAGGGCGTCGTTGAGCTCGGCGACCAACTGTTCGTCACTGTCATCGGCGAAACGGCCGATGTCCACGTTGAATGTGGATGCCACCTTGATAAGAACAGAGGCACTCATGGGGCGTTGGTTGTTTTCCAGCTGATTCAAATAGCTGTGAGAAATACCCAGTTTTTCGGCGCACTGGATTTGGTTGAGATAGTGCTGTGTCCGCAGCCTGCGCAGGCGGGGACCGATAAACAGTTTTCTGGTCATGGCTTTGACTTCCTGGGTTGTTCCGTTACCGGAGTCGACATTCGCAATTATTTGCAATATTGCCCCGATGATTGCGAATTTATATAACAATAAACATATATTCATCAAAAGGTTATAGGTTATTGCAATATTTGCAAATACTATTTTTACAATATTCACGAGCCTGCAGTAAGGATGAACAATGCAAAACCATAACCTCAGGGTTTACCCCTCTAAAACAGATTTGCCACGGGAAGATCAGCTTGCGTGGAAAATTGCCGCCATGGCTGCGGACCCAGTGGCGGTAGACGACGACGTCACCGAGATGGTGGTCAACAGAATCATCGACAACGCTGCCGTTGCCTTGGCTGCGATCAATCGCCGCCCGGTGGCCAATGCGAGGGCCATGGCTGTTGCCCATCCCCACTCCAGTCACCCCGGCGCCAGAGGCGCCACCATATTTGGTTTGCCAGCAAGTATGCGGGTAAGTCCAGAGTGGGCTGCCTGGGCTAACGGGACCGCGGTGCGGGAGCTGGATTTCCACGACACTTTTCTGGCGGCGGATTATTCGCATCCCGGCGACAACATTCCACCGTTGCTGGCGGTTGCACAGCAAATGCGGTGCAACGGGGCCGATCTTATTCGTGGTCTCGCCACAGCCTATGAAACCCAGATCAACCTGGTAAAGGGTATTTGCCTGCACAAGCACAAAATCGATCACATCGCCCATCTCGGGCCCTCCTCCGCGGCAGGCATAGGCACCTTGCTGGGGTTGGAGACAGAGGTGATTTATCAGTCCATTCAGCAGGCACTGCACATCACAGTGAGCACAAGGCAGTCTCGCAAGGGGGAAATCTCCAGTTGGAAAGCCTATGCCCCGGCTCATGCCGGCAAGCTGGCCATTGAAGCAGTGGATCGCTGTCTGCGCGGCGAAGGCGCTCCATCGCCTATCTACGAAGGAGAGGACAGCGTGGTTGCCTGGATATTGGACGGGCCGGACGCGAATTACTCCATTCCTCTTCCAGCATCGGGTGAAGCCAAGCGCGCCATTCTCGACAGCTATACCAAGGAGCATTCCGCCGAATACCAGAGTCAGGCACTTATTGACCTGGCTTTTGATCTCCGTGAACAGATCGACGATTTCGATGCCGTTGAGGAAATTGTCATCCACACCAGTCACCACACCCACTATGTCATCGGTACCGGGGCCAACGACCCGCAGAAGATGGATCCTAATGCCTCCCGGGAAACCCTGGATCATTCCATCATGTACATCTTTGCAGTGGCCTTACAGGACGGTCGCTGGCACCACGTGGACTCCTACACCCCAGAGCGGGCGCGGCATGAAGATACGGTGCGGTTGTGGCACAAGATCCGTACCGTCGAGGATCCCGCCTGGACCGAGCGTTATCACTCCCAAGACCCTAACGTGAAAGCATTCGGCGGACGGGTAGAGATCATTTTCAAATCTGGAGAAAAACTGAAAGGAGAGCTGGCGGTGGCTAATGCCCACTCTCTGGGAGCCCGCCCTTTCGGTCGCAAAGAGTATATCAACAAGTTCACTACCTTGGTGGAGGGCATTGTTTCGGGCGAGGAACAACGTCGGTTCCTTGAGCTGGTACAGCGGCTACCGGAGCTGCGCGGCGAGGAGTTAATGGGCCTGTCAGTAGTTGCGGATCTAGTCGAACTTTCCAATAGCAGCCCTGACGGTTACGGGATTTTCTGAGGAAAAATTATGCTGAATATTACCCAGAGTGCCAGTGCGAAGCGGGAAGCATTTCGTCAAGAACTGGCTAGCGGACGATTACTGCAATTGCCCGGGGCATTTTCGCCTCTAGGAGCCCGGCAGATTGAGCAATTTGGCTTTGACGGCGTCTACATCTCCGGTGCTGTGCTTGCGGCTGAGCTAGGGTTGCCAGACATCGGGCTAACTACGCTCACGGAAGTCACCCAGCGGGGCTACCAGATCAATCGCGCTACCAACCTGCCCACCCTGATTGATGTTGATACGGGGTTCGGTGAGCCCATGAATATGGCACGCACCATATTCGAGTTGGAAAATCTCGGTCTTTCCGGATGCCATCTGGAAGATCAGGTGAATCCAAAGCGTTGCGGGCACCTGGACGGCAAGCAGTTGGTGAATACCCAAACCATGGTCCGCCGGGTTCGGGCCGCTGTAGATACCCGCCGCGATAGCAATTTTCTGATTATGGCTCGCACCGATGCCCGGGCTTCGGAGGGGCTTGAGTCCGCTATCAACAGGGCCAAGGCCTATCTGGATGCCGGTGCCGATGCGATTTTTCCCGAAGCGTTGGCAGATGAGAGGGAGTTCGAGGCATTCCGTAAAGCCATCGATGCGCCGCTCCTTGCCAACATGACCGAGTTCGGTAAGTCGCGACTGATGAGTCGGGAGGAACTCGCTAATCTGGGAGTCAATCTGGTGATTTATCCGGTTTCGGCCTTGCGTAGTGCGATGGGAGCGAGTCACCGGCTGTTGCAGACGATTCGCAAAGAGGGCAGTCAGCTATCAGTGGTGGACCAGATGCAGACCCGGGCCGAGTTGTACGAACTGCTTGACTACGCTGACTACAACCGGCTTGACCAATCTCTTTTCAATTTCCGGGTGGCTGACAGTGCGCAGCCCGAGCAGGACCGTAGCGGCGGTCGGGAGGGGTAACCATGAGCGCAGAAACAGTAGAAATCAAATACGGGCTGGCCGGAGTGGTGGTAGATGAAACGTCCATCTCCAAGGTGATGCAGGAAATCAACTCTCTCACCTATCGCGGTTATCCCGTACAGGAGTTGGCGCAGCGGTGCAGCTTCGAGGAAGTCGCCTGGTTGCTGTGGAGCAGTGAACTGCCCAGCCTCCGGGAGCTGGAAGACTTCAGCGCCAGGGAAAGAATACAGCGGGACGTCAGTCAAAATCTGATTTCTCAATTGCAAAAATTCCCCGATACTGCTCATCCCATGGACACCGTACGCACAGCGGTGAGCCTGCTCGCGTTGGAAGATGCGGAAACCGGCGACAACAGCCTGGATGCCTCCCGGCGCAAGGCGATGCGGCTCTACGCCCGCCTGCCCACGGTGGTGGCCGCGCTGTTCCGTCAGCGCAAGGGGTTGCCGCGTATTGCGCCACGGGTAGACCTTTCCTACAGCGAAAACTTTTTCCACATGTGTTTCGGCGCTGTGCCGAAGCCGGAGGTGGTGAAGTGCTTCGAACAGTCGATGGTGCTCTACGCCGAGCACAGCTTTAATGCTTCCACTTTCACCGGACGGGTGGTGATGTCCACCGAATCGGATATCTACAGCGCCGTCACCGCCGCCATTGGCGCCCTCAAGGGAGCATTGCACGGCGGCGCCAACGAAGCGGTAATGCACGCCATGCTGGAGATTGGCAAGGTGGAGAATGTTGTGCCGTGGCTGGAGGATGCGCTTGCGAACAAGCGCAAAATCATGGGATTTGGTCACCGGGTGTACCGCAATGGCGATTCCAGGGTGCCAACGATGAAGCAAGCTTTTTTGCGGATGGCAGAAATGTGTGGAGACCAGTGTTGGGCCGGGATTTATGAAAAGCTGGAGGCGGAAATGCTGGCGCGCAAAAACATTCATCCCAATCTGGATTTCCCTGCCGGGCCTGCCTATTACCTGATGGGGTTCGATATCGACTTCTTTACACCGTTGTTTGTCATGTCGCGGATCACCGGCTGGACGGCACACTTTATTGAGCAGCAACAGAGCAATCGATTGATTCGTCCACTCAGTGCCTACAACGGGCCAGAGGAACGTCATCTCTCGATCTAAGGGTAGTGTTTTATGTTCTCGAAAGTACTGGTGGCCAATCGTGGCGAAATTGCCGTGCGCATACTGCGAACACTGCGGAAGATGGATGTTGCCAGTGTCGCTATCTATTCCCAGGCCGACTGTGAAAGCCCTCATGTGATGATGGCCGACGAGGCGGTCTGTGTCGGCCCTGGACCTGCGAAAGAAAGCTACCTGAGAGCGTCGCGCATCATCCAGGTGGCGAAGGAAACCCGGGCTGAGGCCATTATTCCCGGCTACGGTTTTCTTTCCGAAAATGCCGATTTTGCCGAAGCCTGTGCGGATAACGACGTGGCTTTTATCGGCCCAACGCCCGCGCAGATCAGGGATTTTGGTCTTAAGCACAGGGCGCGCACGCTGGCAGAAGCGGCGAAAGTTCCTCTGGTGCCGGGTTCCGGACTGCTGGCATCTGCGGATGAGGCTGTAACAGCCGCAGAGAGTATCGGATTTCCGGTCATTCTGAAAAGCACCGCTGGCGGTGGCGGCATCGGTATGGAACGCTGCAATAGCCATCAGGAATTGATCGCTGCGTTTGATCGGGTGCGCCGTCAGGGGCAGAGCTACTTCGGTGACGGTGGGGTTTTTGTGGAGCGTTTTGTGGAATCCGCACGCCATGTGGAGGTGCAAATTTTTGGTGACGGCAAAGGAAATGTTGTGGCCCTTGGTGAACGGGATTGCTCCCTACAGCGCCGAAACCAGAAGGTGGTGGAAGAGACCCCAGCGCCGGGTTTGCCTGAGGCAATCCGCGCCGCCATGCTGGAGTCCGCCGTCAATCTGGGACGCAGTGTCGACTACCGCTCCGCCGGTACCGTGGAATACATTTACGATGAAGCGCGCCAGGCATTTTATTTTCTTGAGGTGAATACCCGGCTGCAAGTGGAGCACCCTGTTACCGAACTGGTAACCGGCGTGGATCTGGTGGAATGGATGGTGGGCACGGCTGCCGGCGAACCGCCCATACTTACCGGCAATGTGGCGAGTCGGGGCGCGGCGATGGAAGTGCGACTGTACGCGGAAGATCCGGCGCGCAATTTTCTGCCCAGTCCGGGACGGCTGGATGAGGTGGCTTTTCCCAGAGACGCACGGGTGGATACCTGGATTGCACCAGGTGCCGAAGTATCGGCTCACTATGATCCGCTTCTGGGTAAATTGATTGTCCACGGTGCAAGCCGGTCGGAGGCGCTGGAGCGGTTAAGGGAAGCTTTAGCCGATACTTACCTCACCGGTATCGCCACTAATCTTGAGTATTTGCGCCAGGTGGTGGGATCGGATTTTTTTGCTGCCGGGCAGGTCTCCACGGCCAGGCTAAATCATTTTATCTACAGGGCAACAGACAGGGCACCGGTCGATCCCGTAATCCTTAAGGTTTTGCAGGCCGCGTTGCACCGGCACTGCGGTACAGCAGGCTGTTAGCCTTGTAATTCATCTTTTAAGGAAGCGTCATGTCCACTGTTTTGAATAATTCGACAGCCAGTGGCTGTCCTTTAGGTATTACCGATGTGGTGTTGCGTGATGCCCACCAGTCCCTGTTGGCCACCCGTCTTCGGCTCGAGGATATGCTTCCTATCGCCGAAAAATTGGATCGGGTGGGTTTCTGGTCATTGGAAACATGGGGCGGGGCCACGTTTGATGCCTGTATCCGCTATTTGGGAGAAGACCCCTGGGAGCGTTTGCGGGCACTTAAGGCCGCCATGCCTAACACGCCCCAGCAAATGTTACTGCGGGGACAAAATCTGCTCGGATATCGCCATTACGCAGACGATGTGGTGGAAAAGTTTGTCGAGCGCGCAGCGATAAATGGCGTGGATATCTTCCGTATTTTTGACGCACTGAACGACCCGCGAAACATGGCCATAGCGATGAGTGCTGTGAAGGCTCAAGGCAAACACGCCCAGGGTACACTTGCTTACACAGTCAGTCCCGTTCACGATCTGCAATACTGGCTGGATCTGGGACGGCGACTGGAAGATATGGGTGCTGATTCTCTGTGTATTAAAGATATGGCGGGCCTGCTAACACCCTACACCGGCTATCAACTGGTAGCTGGGCTCAAGGATTGCATTAATGTACCAGTTCATATGCAGTGTCATGCCACTACCGGTTTGTCCACCGCCACGTACCTGAAATGTATCGAGGCCGGTGTGGACAACGTGGATACAGCAATTTCATCCATGTCGATGACCTATGGCCATTCCGCCACGGAAAGTATAGTGGCAATTTTGCGGGACACCGGCAGGGATACGGGCCTGGACTTGAATTTGCTGGAGGAAATCGCAGCCTACTTTCGTCAGGTACGGCGAAAATACGCACGTTTTGAAGGCTCTCTTCGCGGGGTGGACTCCCGTATTCTTGCGGCCCAGGTCCCCGGGGGCATGCTGACCAACCTGGAGAGCCAGCTTCGGGAACAGGATGCTGCGGATAAATTCGATGCGGTGTTGGAGGAGATTCCGAAAGTACGCCGAGACCTGGGCTATATCCCTCTGGTCACGCCCACTTCCCAGATTGTCGGCACCCAGGCTGTACTCAACGTGCTATCGGGCGAACGCTATAAAAGCCTGACCCGTGAAGTCCTGGCCTTGCTGCGGGGGGAATACGGCAACACACCTGCACCCGTTGATACCGAGCTACAAACCCTGGCCCTTAATGGTGAAAAACCCGTGACCTGTCGTCCGGCGGATTTGCTGGATGCGGAATTGGATACCCTCATAAAAACCGTCAGACAGAGCGTCGGCGCCAGCCTACAAGAGGGTGATCAGGGTTTGGAGGATGTACTGACCTGCTCACTTTTCCCACAGGTGGGAATGAAATTTATCCAGAACAGGGGCAATGCCGATGCCTTCGAGTCACCGCACGACGGTACTCTTCCTGCAGCTATTACCGATACAGAATCGGTTTATACACTATCCCTGGGAGGCCAGGAATATACGGTGACGGTTCGGGAGGGAGGCGACATCACAGGTATTGTGCAACTTGACACTGTTGCACAGGATGCTGACGAAGATGTTAGCAATAGCGCTGGTGTTCCGGCTCCCCTTGCGGGCAATATCGTGAAGATCATGGTAGTGACACAGCAAAAGGTCCGTGCTGGAGATCCCCTGTTGGTCATGGAGGCCATGAAAATGGAGAACACCGTGACAGCACCAAGGGACGGGATTGTCAGCCAGGTTCTTGTGTCCAGTGGGGCAGCCGTCTCTGCGGGACAACCATTGATGTTACTGGAAGCTATTTAGCCTGTACTTTACGGCACAACGTCTTAACCTTATTGGCAATCGATAATGAATCCCCAAACCCCATTTTCCGCAGTGAATCTGCCCGATTTTGCCGCTACCGTTCGTCAACAGATTCCCCTGCTGGATGCTATGAACGTGGATTTTATTGACTACAATGGCAGCACCCTTAGCCTGGGGATGCCCTTGGCCCCCAATATCAATGACAAACAGACTGGTTTTGGCGGCAGTCTTGCTGCCCTGGCCACAGCCTGTGGCTGGGCGATGGTTTCGCTGGTGTTGAAAGATGCTTCACTGGAGGCCGATGTAGTGGTAGTGAAAAGTGATATGCGTTTCCTCGCACCAGTTACCACTGATTGCCTGGCTCGGGTAGAATGGCCATCAGTGGAAAAAAAGCAGTTTCTGCAGCAGCTGTCGATGAAAGGCAGGGCGCGGACGGAGCTGGTTCTGGATATCGTTATGGGAGAGGAGCCAGTCGCCAACTGTAGGGCCATTTATTTGGCTCGATTGAAGTAATAGGAAAATATTGGCGTGCTGTGTAGGCTGGGCTCGTAAATGGTTGAGCACGAAATCCTGGAATGTCCCCGTTGTCACAAGGCGTTTGAGTGCAAGTTGGGTTCCATTACCATTTGCCAGTGTAGTGACGTGTCCTTGATGGAGGTTCAGAAAGAGTGGATAGGGCAACAATGGGACAGTTGTCTCTGCAAGGATTGTCTGCTGGCCATCAAGCAGGGTGAGACTGAACGTTACAGCTGATGCGTGAATAGAGGGCGACCAATATCAGGTCGCCCTCTATTCATTGCTCCATTTAATTCACCGCCTCCCGTAGTTCATGTGCCGCATCAATCATGTTTTTCAGGGCCGGGAGAACTTCATCCCAACGCCGGGTTTTCAATCCGCAGTCAGGGTTTACCCATAACCGCTCGGCGGGAATCCGCTGCGCGGCTTTTTGCATCAGGTTAACGATTTGCTCCTGCGTCGGGATGTTCGGCGAGTGGATATCGTAGACACCCGGGCCGATTTCGTTGGGATAGCGGAAATTGTCGAACACGTCTAGCAATTCCATATCCGAGCGTGATGTCTCGATGGTAATGACATCGGCATCCATCCTGGTGATGGCCTCAATAATATCGTTGAACTCCGAATAACACATATGGGTATGAATCTGGGTGGTATCTGCCACGCCATTGGCGGCGATTCGGAAGGCCTCGACCGCCCAATCCAGATAAGTTTGCCACTCTGCGTGTCGCAATGGTAAGCCTTCCCGCAGTGCGGCTTCGTCGATCTGGATGATTTTGACCCCGGCTTTTTCCAGATCCAGCACTTCCTCACGGATCGCCAGGGCCAGTTGTCGGCAGGTGTCGGACCGGGGCTGGTCGTCGCGGACGAAGGACCAGTTGAGAATGGTGGCCGGGCCGGTGAGCATACCTTTTACCGGCTTGTCGGTCTGGGCCTGGGCATATTTGATCCACTCCACTGTCATCGGCTTTGGACGCCGGATATCGCCGAATATGATGGGCGGCTTGACACAGCGGGAGCCGTAGGACTGCACCCAGCCGAAACGGGTGAAGACAAAGCCCTCCAGCAGTTCACCGAAATACTCCACCATGTCGTTGCGCTCGGCCTCGCCATGCACCAGTACATCCAGGCCCAATTCTTCCTGTTGACGGATGCAACTTCGGATTTCCGCCTCCATGCGGGCGCGGTAGTCGGCCTCGTTCAGTTTTCCCGTGCGGTACTGGCTGCGTGTCTGGCGAATTTCCACAGTCTGGGGGAACGAGCCGATAGTGGTGGTGGGGTACAGGGGCAAGGACCACTGAGTTCTTTGCACAGAGGCACGTTGCTCATAGGGTGAAAGTCGATTGCCCAGGTCCGCAGTGATGCTTTCTACGGCTTTTTTCACCGTCTGGTTGTGAACCCGCGTTGACTGTCGACGGCTTGCAATGGCCCGCCGATTGTCCACCAGTGCGCCGGCGACAGCTTCGCGGCCTTCGTTGAGAGCACGGCCGAGGATAACCAGTTCTTCCAGTTTCTGTTTGGCAAATGCCAGCCAGCTTTTGATTTCCGGATCCAGTTCGGTTTCGCTGTCGAGGTCGACGGGCACATGAAGCAGGGAGCAGGATGGTGCAAGCCATAAGCTATCCCCAAATTCCCTGTGCAGAGGCTCCAGTGTGTCAAGAAGGGCGTTAAGATCGGACTTCCAGATATTGCGGCCATCGATTACCCCAAGGGAGAGAATCCGGTCTGCGGGCAATTGCCCCACCAGACGCTGCACATCCCTCACGCCGCGAACCGCATCCAGGTGAATGCCATTCACCGGCAGGTCGCAGGCGAGTTCCAGGTTGTCTCCCAGCTCGCCGAAGTAGGTGGTCAACAGCAGTTTGAGATCGTCCCGGTGCAGTTGGTTATAGGCGGTTCGGTAAGCTTCCTTCCAGCTCTCATCCAGGTCGGTGACCAGCGCCGGTTCATCAACCTGAACCCATTCGATGTCCTGTTGGGCAAGTGTGTCCAGAAGCTGTCGGTAGATCGGTAGCAGCCGATTCAGCAGGGCCAGACGATTGCTACCATCTTTGCTTTTGCCCAGCCAAAGATAAGTCACCGGGCCTATGATTACCGGTTTGCAGTTGATGCCGGTGTTCCTTGCCTCCGCCAATTGTGTCAGCAAGCGGGTGGGATTGAGCTGGAATTCCGTGGTGGCACTAAATTCGGGCACGATATAGTGGTAATTGGTGTCGAACCACTTAGTCATTTCTCCAGCTGCTACACCTGGCTCATCGGTGTGGCCAGTACTGCAACCACAATCCTCCGGTGCGCGGCCCCGGGCGACGCGGAAATAGGTGGTCAGCTCATTACCTGGCAAGTTCCGCACCCGTTCCGGCAGGTGGCCCAGGGTGACACTCATGTCCAGCACCTGATCGTAGAGAGAAAAGTCTCCGACCGGCAGCCAGTCCAGTTGTTCCTGAAGCTGCCAGTGGCGCTTTCGCAATTTGTTGGCGGTGGTGCCCAGTTCGGCAACGCCGGTATCGCCTTTCCAGTAGGACTCCAGTGCGAATTTCAGTTCACGTTGAGCGCCGATACGGGGAAATCCCAAATTGTGTGTGGTGATCATTGTTCAATGTCTCCTTCTGAAAAAGGAGCCATGCTAGATCTTTAAAATCATGAATAAAAATGGTATTAATTCAATAATACATGAAGAGCATGCATGAATTATGCTGGATCGAATACATTTGAATATCCTACGGGAAGTGGACCGGCAGGGAACGCTTACCGGTGCTGCGGACAGGCTGTTTCTAAGCCAATCTGCTCTCAGTCATGCCATCAAAAAGCTGGAGCAACAACTGGGTACGCCCCTTTGGCAGAAGGACGGCCGACGCCTGCGCCTCACCCGGGCGGGGGAATATCTGCTCGGCGTGGCCCAGCGGGTTTTGCCTCAACTGGAGCATGCGGAGCAACTGATGGCTGAATATGCTGCCGGACAGCGGGGGATTCTGCGCATCGGTATGGAGTGTCATCCCTGTTACCAGTGGTTATTGAAAATTGTTAACCCTTTCCTGAAAGCGTGGCCGGATGTGGATGTCGATGTTCGGCAACGTTTTCAATTCGGAGGCATTGGCGCATTGTTCGGCTACGAGATTGACCTGCTGATTACGCCTGACCCCTTGACCCGCGCTGGTTTGACATTTGTCCCTGTTTTTGACTACGAGCAGGTGCTTGTTGTCGCGCGTAACAGTCGCCTCGCCAACCAGACGTATGTAAAGCCTTCGGATCTGGAGGACCAAACATTGATTACTTATCCGGTTGAGCCTGAACGGTTGGATATTTTCAGCAGCTTTCTGACTCCTGCCAACACTGCGCCCCGGCGTCACAAGACGATTGAGACCACCGAAATCATGCTGGAAATGATTGCAGCGGGGCGGGGAGTGGGTGCACTGCCGCACTGGCTGGTAAACGAGAATACAGAACACTTTCCGGTGGTGCCGATTCGTATCGGAGCTCGAGGAATGAAGAAAGCAATCTACCTGGGCATTAGGACACAGGATTTGGAAATAGATTACATAACAGGATTTGTGTCGATGGCTGGAGAATGAAGAGAGACTGGAAGAAAGCCGACATTCCGGCGCGAATTAAGCGAAGCAAATTTGGATCCTTAACTTGCTTTGCTGAAATACCCTCTCATTCCCGGTAGTTTTATCCCGTTCGCCTTGCCTGGCAATCTTGCATTTCCGTTCTGTATTGTGCCGATAACAGTCTTTGACCGGCACTGATCCAGCACCGAATCTGACACCTGTTGGCGCGCTCATGTGCGTGCGAAACCAGGGCAAATTCGGAGGCGGATATGCGGGCGACAGGCGTACTCTACGGTCAGGTGCTGACGGTGTTCGGCATCGTCATCGCCGGGGTGTGGGGTGCCACCCAGTGGGTGGCCGACGCGCTGGGCTACCAGTCTCGTTTGGGTGCCCCCTGGTTCGAACTGCTGGATAAACCGGTTTACCACCCATGGCGCTTGTTCGACTGGTGGTTTTTCTTCGACGCCTATGCGCCCGGCGTGTTTGTCACCGGCGGTGCCATCGCCGGGGCCAGTGGTCTGGTCAGCGTGGTGGTCGCCATCGGTATGTCGATCTGGCGCTCCCGCCAATCGCGGTTGGTGACCACCTACGGTTCGGCGCGCTGGGCGGAGTCTGCGGAAATCCACCGTGCCGGTCTGACCGGCAATGCCGGTGTTTTTCTTGGCCAGCACGACGATAAATACCTGCGCCACGAAGGCCCGGAACATGTATTGACCTTCGCACCGACCCGCTCAGGGAAGGGTGTGGGCCTTGTGGTGCCAACCCTGTTGTCCTGGCCCGCCTCGGCGGTGATCCACGACATCAAGGGCGAGAACTGGCAACTGACTGCTGGCTGGCGGGCACGGTTTTCCCACTGCTTGCTGTTCAATCCCACTGATGCCAAGTCGGCGGCCTACAACCCCTTGCTGGAAGTGCGGCGCGGTGCCCATGAAGTCCGCGATGTGCAGAATATTGCCGATATCCTGGTGGACCCCGAAGGCGCACTGGAGCGCCGCAACCACTGGGAGAAAACCTCTCATGCCTTGCTGGTCGGCGCCATCCTGCATGTGCTTTACGCGGGTGAAGATAAATCCCTGCGCGGTGTCGCCAACTTCCTCTCCGATCCGGCCTGTCCCTTCGAGGTGACCCTGCACCGGATGATGACCACCAGGCATTTGGATGATGGGCCAAATCCGGTGGTGGCCTCGGCGGCACGGGAAGTGCTCAACAAGGCGGACAACGAGCGCTCCGGTGTGCTGTCCACCGCCATGAGTTTCCTGGGGCTGTACCGTGACCCGACCGTGGCCGCCGTGACCTCCCGCTGCGACTGGCGTATTGCTGATCTGATCGCCGCCGAAAACCCGGTGTCCCTGTACCTGGTGGTGCCGCCTTCGGACATCAACCGCACGAAACCTTTGATTCGCTTGATCCTCAACCAGATCGGACGGCGGTTGACCGAATCCCTGGATGGCAGCGACGGCATCGAGCGTCGGCACAAGCTGTTGCTGATGCTGGACGAGTTTCCCGCACTGGGCCGACTGGACTTTTTCGAGTCGGCACTCGCCTTTATGGCGGGCTACGGCATTCGCAGTTTCCTGATCGCCCAGAGCCTCAACCAGATCGACAAGGCCTACGGCGTCAACCACGCCATTCTCGACAACTGCCATGTACGGGTGACCTTCGCCACCAACGACGAGCGCACCGCCAAGCGGATTTCCGACACCCTGGGTACGGCTACCGAACTGCGGGCGCAGCGCAACTACGCCGGACACCGGCTGGCACCCTGGTTGGGGCATTTGATGGTCTCGCGCCAGGAGACGGCGCGGCCCCTGTTGACGCCGGGGGAGGTGATGCAATTGCCGCCGGACGAAGCGGTGGTGATGGTTTCGGGTCAGCCGCCGATCAAGGCAAAGAAGCTGCGCTATTACCTGGATGCCAATTTTACCCGTCGGGTACTGCCACCTCCTGTTCTGGATGAAGGGCGTTATATCGACGTGCCTGAGGTTCGCCCCAATGACTGGAGTGAACTGGCGGTGCCGACGGTGCCGGCTGTGGCTTCCACCGCGGTTGGTGACGCCGGAGGGAGTGATGATGGCGGTCCGCGTCGGCAACCGGAACTCTCGGAGACTGTGACCTGGGAGCTGGAAGCCAAACCATCCACCAATGACCTGACCCTATTGGATGATGAGGACGGCATCACGCCCTTGCCCTCGAAGTTTGATCCGCGCCTGCAACGTTTGGCACGGCAGGCCGCCCTCGACCCCGACGATGGAATTGCCCTATGAGCCGACTGTATTCCCGACACCGACTGAACCTATTTATCGAGCGCGATCATGCCAGACGCCTGGACGAGTTGTCCGCGAAGAAGGGTGTGTCCAAGTCGTCCATCGTTGCAGCGGCATTGGCATCCTGGCTCTCGCCCGATGCCGCCGACAAGCGCGAGGCGGCCATGGCGAAACGCCTGGATCGCCTGTCCCGCCAGTTCGAGAAACTGGAGCGGGACCAGAACATCCTGATCGAGACGGTGGCGCTGTACGTGCGCTACTACCTGACGGTGAGCACGCCGCTGCCGGAGTCACATCAGGAGGCGGCCAGGGCCCAGGGCAGGGCGCGCTTCGAGCAATTCGTCGAGCAGTTGGGCCGCCACATTTTGCGTGGCCGCAGTTTGGTGCGGGAGGTTTATGAAGAATTGGAACCCGATACGCGACGACTGGATGAGATTGCCGCCCAGGTTGAGGCCCAAGAGCGCGAGCAGCAACAACAGCACGATGGGGCGGGCGAATCATGAACGCGGCTCACCCATCGTCATCCTCGACACAATCACTCGACCGCCGCATCCGCATGCTGCGTACCGCCATGGGGCCCTTGATCGCCGCCGCGCTGGCGGACCCGGATGTGGTGGAGGTGATGCTCAACCCGGATGGCAGTTTGTGGGTGGATCGTCTGTCCACGGGACGAGCGCCAACCGGTGAAACGCTGTCCGCCGCCGATGGCGAACGCATCATTCGCCTGGTGGCGGCTCACGTGAGTGTGGAAGTCCATCGTGGTCGGCCATTGCTGAGTGCTGAGCTGCCGGAAACCGGCGAGCGTTTCGAGGGTGTCTTGCCTCCGGCGTCACCAGCGCCCGCCTTTGCCCTGCGCAAGCGCGCGGTAGGGGTAATTCCGCTGGAAGACTATGTGCGTAACGGAGTGCTTGCAGAGGATCAGGCGGATTTCCTGCGCTCCGCGGTGCGCGAGCGGCAGAACATCCTGGTGGCCGGCGGCACCAGTACCGGCAAGACGACGCTTGCCAATGCACTGCTGGCAGAGATTGCGGCCACCGATGACCGGGTGCTGGTATTGGAAGATACGGTTGAACTCCAGTGTGTTGCAAAAGACCACGTACCCCTTCGCACACGCCCCGGCGTGGTGTCCATGACCGAGCTGGTGCGGGCCACCATGCGCCTGCGCCCGGACCGGGTGGTGGTCGGTGAGGTGCGCGGTGGCGAGGCGCTGGATTTGGTCAAGGTCTGGGGCACAGGCCATCCCGGCGGCATCGCCACCGTACATGCCGGTTCCGCCCACGGTGCACTGCTTCGTCTTGAGCAACTGATCTTGGAAGTCGCCATCACGCCACCGCGCGCGCTGATCGCCGAGGCAGTGAACGTGGTGGTGTTTATCGCGGGGCGCGGTCGTGCTCGCAAAGTACGCACCGTGGCCCGGGTCACCGGCTTCGACAGCAACGGCTATCACCTCGACGAATCCCTGTCGCCGCTTTCATCTTCAACGGCCTCATCCTCAACCTCATCTGGAGAACCATCATGACCGCTGTTCATCCAATGCGGATTTCTGTAAATCCGGTTTTACGTTCAGGCTTGAACACCCTGGTGTTTGCCGCGTTGTTGCTGTGCCTGGCGACAACGGCACAGGCCGCAGGTTCCAGCATGCCCTGGGAGGGGCCGCTGCAATCCATCCTCGATTCTATCCAGGGGCCGGTGGCCCGGATTGTCGCCGTGATCGCCATTATCGCCACCGGGTTGGCACTGGCCTTTGGTGATACTTCCGGCGGTTTTCGGCGGCTGGTGCAGATCGTGTTTGGCCTGTCCATCGCCTTTGCGGCCTCCTCGTTCTTCCTGTCTTTCTTCAGCTTCTCTGGCGGGGCGGTGGTGGCATGAACGGAGTGTCCGCATTCACCGACGGTTTCGAGGTGCCGCTGCACCGGGCACTGACCGAGCCGATCCTGCTGGGTGGGGCACCGCGTACCGTGGCTATCGCCAACGGCACTCTGGCAGCCGCGGTGGGATTGGGACTGCAACTGTGGTTGCCCGGCCTGGTGCTGTGGCTGCTGGGGCATTCCCTGGCGGTGTGGGGTGCGCAGGCCGACCCGCAGTTCATGGCGGTGTTCCTGCGGCATCTTAAGCACAAGCCTTTGCTGGATGTGTGAGGGGAGACGATGCTGAACCTGACCGAATACCGCAAGCGTCCCGCCCTGTTGGCTGATTGGTTGCCCTGGGCAGGGCTGGTCGCTAGAGGAGTGGTACTCAACAAGGATGGATCGTTCCAGCGCACGGCGCGCTTTCGGGGGCCGGATCTGGACAGTGCCACCCAAGGCGAACTAATCGCCACATCGGCGCGGCTCAATAACGCGCTGCGGCGCCTGGGATCGGGCTGGGCGCTGTTCGTGGAAGCCGAACGACTCCAGGCAGCAGGCTATCCGCAGTCGGAGTTTCCCGAGCCACTGTCCTGGCTGGTGGAGGAGGAAAGGCGAGCTGCCTTCGAGGAAAACCACAGCCACTTCGAAAGCGTCTATCACCTGACGCTGGTGTACCTGCCACCGGAAGAGTCCCGTGCCCGGGCGGCCAGCCTCTTGTACGAAAATACGTCTCGCCAGGGGGCGAACTGGCGTGAGCGTCTGGACGCCTTTACGGCGGAGACGGACCGCGTGTTCGATCTGCTCGATGGCGTGATGCCGGAACTGGCTTGGCTGGATGACAGCGAGACGCTGACCTATTTGCACGGCACCGTTTCCACTCGCCGTCATCCAGTGGTGGTACCGGAGACACCGTTCCATCTTGACGCTTTGCTGGCCGACAGCCCGTTGACCGGTGGCCTGGCGCCGATGCTGGGCGAGGCTCACCTGCGGGTTGCTTCGGTGCGGGGTTTTCCCACCTCGACCTGGCCGGGGATTCTGGATGACCTGAACCGGTTGGGTTTCGGCTACCGCTGGAATACCCGCTTCTTGTGCCTGGACAAGGCGGAGGCAGAACGGGAGCTGGGCCGCCTGCGCCGGCAGTGGTTTGCCAAGCGCAAGAACGTGGCGGCGCTATTGCGGGAGACCCTGTTCCAGCAGGAAAGCCCGCTGGTGGATACCGATGCCTCGAACAAGGCGGGGGATGCGGACGCCGCCCTGCAGGAACTCGGTAGTGACCAGGTGGCCTTTGGTTATGTGACCGCTACAGTGACAGTGCTGGACGAGAACCCGGATATTGCCGATGAGAAGCTGCGCCAGGTGGAACGGGTCATCCAGGGACGGGGTTTTGTCACCATCCCCGAGACAATCAATGCCGTGGAGGCTTGGCTGTCCTCGATCCCGGGCAATGCCTACGCCAATGTGCGCCAGCCCATTGTCTCTACGCTAAACCTGGCGCACCTGCTGCCGGTGTCGGCGGTCTGGGCGGGGCCGATGAAGAATGTTCATCTGGACGGCCCGCCGTTGATTGTCACGCGCACCGATGGCGCCACGCCGTTCCGGCTGGTCACCCATATTGGTGATGTCGGTCATACCCTGGTGGTGGGGCCTACCGGTATGGGCAAGTCGGTGCTGCTGGCCACACTAGCCTTGCAGTTTCGTCGCTATCCGGGTTCGCGGATTTTCGCTTTCGACATGGGGCGCTCTCTGCGCGCGACGATTCTGGGCCTTGGTGGCGAGCACTACGACTTGGGTGCGGAGGGCGAGATTGCCTTTCAACCCCTGGCCGGTATCGACCGGGAGGAGCGCCGCGCCTGGGCGGCGGAATGGCTGGAAGGGCGGATACGGCAGGAAGGGGTAACCCTTGGCCCCGATGAAAAAGCCGCGATCTGGTCGGCGCTGGAAAGCCTGGCCGGTGCGCCGATGGAGCAGCGCACTCTGACGGGGTTTTCCGTCCTGCTGCAGCACAATGCACTGCGTCAGGCGCTGGCCCCGTACCTGCTGGGTGGTGCCCACGGCAAGCTGCTGGACGCCGAGCATGACCGCCTGGGTACAGCCGATGTGCAGTGCTTCGAGATGGAGGAATTGATGGCCAGCCGCGCTGCCGTGCTGGCCGTACTGGGCGTGTTGTTCGCACGCCTCGATGAGCGTTTCGACGGGGCTCCGACGCTTCTGATATTGGATGAGGCCTGGCTATTCCTCGACGATCCGGTGTTCGCGGCGCGCATCCGCCAGTGGCTGAAGACCCTGCGCAAGAAGAACGTCAGCGTGATTTTCGCCACCCAGTCGCTGGCGGATATCCAGGGTTCCAGCATCGCGCCGGCGATTATTGAAAGTTGCGCAAGCCGCATTTTCCTGCCCAACCCCCAGGCCACCGAGCCACAGATTCGCTCCATCTACGAAGGCTTCGGACTCAATGCCCGGCAGATTCAGATTGTCGCCACTGCCGAGCCCAAGCGCGATTACTACTACCAGTCACGCCTAGGCAATCGTCTGTTCGACCTGGACCTGGGGCCGGTGGCGCTCGCCTTTGCCGGCGCCTCGACGCCCGAGGATCAGCGCGCGATGGATGCGCTGCTGGCCTCGATGCCGGTACCTGATTTTGCCGCCGCCTGGCTGCGCCATCGAGGCCTCGATTGGGCGGCGCAATTGCTTGATCAACACTCACCCGCAGGAGCATCTCTGGATGAACTTCCCAGGAGGAAAAGCCATGAACCGTAAACCCTCGTTGGTATCCCGCTTTCGCGTGGCGGCGCTGGCCAGCGCCATTGCCTTCACCGTCGTCCAGCCTGCCCAGGCTCTGTTTGGTGTCGGCGATATTGTGCTCGACCCCTCGAATCTGGCGCAGAACATGCTGACCGCCGCCCGCACCCTGGAGCAGATCAACAACCAGGTACAGCAGCTGCAGAACGAGGCGAACATGCTGATCAACCAGGCGCGGAATCTGGAGCGGCTTGATTTCAATTCGGTGAATCGACTGCGCTCGGCACTGGCGACCACCGGGCGCCTGATTGCCGAGGCCCAGGGCTTGGCCTATGAGGTAAACCGCATTGACCAGGAATTTGCCAGGCTCTACCCGCAGGAATACGCGGCTAGCGTAAGCGGTGACCGTATGGCCCAGGATGCCCGTGAGCGTTGGGCGCACACCCTTGATGGCCTGCACACGGCGATGCGCATGCAGGGGCAGGTGTCCCAGAACCTGTCTTCAGACGAGGGCGTGTTGACGGATCTGGTGAATCAGAGTCAGTCAGCCAACGGTGCCCTGCAGGCGATGCAGGCTACCAACCAACTGCTCGCGTTGCAGGCCAAGCAGTCCATCCAGTCCCAGCAACTGCGGCTGACGCAGGATCGGGCCGCGTCCCTGGAGTTGGCCCGGCAGGCTGCCGCCACAGAGCGTGGCCGGGAAGTGACCCGTCGATTCCTGGGGGAGGGCACGGCCTACACACCGCAGCCGGTTTCCTTCTACGGGTATTGAGGCAGTGTGATGACTTTGATACCTGTTCCGATGGAGGCGCGTGGCCATGGATGATGTCGCGGTAATCGACCGCTTCCTCAACGTCTTCTCCACCTACATCGATTCGGGTTTCGGGTTGCTGGGTGGAGAAGTGGCGTTTCTGACAGCCACCCTGGTGGTGATCGACATGACCATCGCGGGACTTTTCTGGGCGCTGAGCCATGCTACCGGGCAGGCCGATGACGTGCTGGTTCGCCTGATTCGCAAGGTGCTCTACGTGGGAGCCTTCGCCTACATCATAGGCAACTTCAATACGCTGGCGGGTATCGTGTTCCGCTCCTTCGCCGGGTTGGGGTTGATGGCGTCGGGTACTGGGATGACGGCTGCGGAATTCCTGCAACCGGGCCGCCTGGCCAAGGTGGGCGTGGATGCCGGCGCGCCAATCCTGGAGCAGATCAGCGAGATGTCCGGCTTCCCGGAGGTATTCGTCAATATCACGCCCATCGTGGTGCTGTTCCTGGCTTGGCTGGTGGTGATCCTGACTTTCTTTGTGTTGGCGATCCAGCTCTTCATCACCTTAATCGAGTTCAAGCTGACTACCCTGGCCGGGTTTGTGTTGGTGCCCTTCGCATTGTGGAACAAGACTGCCTTTCTCGCTGAAAAAGTCCTGGGCAACGTGGTGTCCTCCGGCGTCAAGGTGCTGGTGTTGGCGGTGATCATTGGTATCGGCACGGGGCTCTTTGCCGAGTTCCAGGTCGCCCCGGATGAACCCTCTGTGGATTTTGCGCTGGTGATCATGCTGGCCTCCCTGGCGCTGTTGGCCTTGGGAATCTTTGGGCCGGGTATTGCCACTGGCTTGGTTTCCGGCTCACCACAACTAGGCGCCGGAGCGATGGCGGGCGCCACCCTCGGCGCGGCCGGGACCGCCGTGGCCCTGGGTGCTGCTGCCACTGGAGTGGGTGGCGCTGTGGTCGCCGGTGCGCGAATGGCCCCCGGTGCCGTTCGGATGGCGGCAGGAGGTGCCAGCTCGATGAAGGCTGCGGCCAGTGGGGCGAGTTCGGCCATGGACTCCGCGGCCTCAATCCCGAAACACACAACAACCTCGGGTGGACAGCCGGCCTGGGCCAGGCAGTTGCAACGTCGCCAGCAACTTTCCCATACCGCCACGACGGTCGCCCACACCTTGCGCGGTGGTGACGGTGGCGGTTCTGGTTCAGGCCCCAGCCTGAACGACCCGGACTCCTAAGGAGAATTTTTCATGCGATTCAAGCGACCTCACGCGCGCTATGCCGAATCCCCTGAACCGGCCACACCTTACCAGGCAGCTGCCCAGGCCTGGGATGAGCGCATAGGCTCGGCCCGGGTGCAGGCCCGGAACTGGCGGCTGATGGCCTTTGGCTGCCTGGCGCTGGCCCTGCTGATGGCCGGCGGACTGGTGTGGCGTTCGGCCCAGTCCATTGTCACGCCCTATGTCGTTGAGGTCGACACGGGCGGCCAGGTGCGGGCTGTGGGGGAGGCGACCACACCCTACCGGCCCAACGATGCGCAGATCGCCCATCACCTGGCCCGTTTTATAACCCTGGTGCGCTCGCTCTCCATCGATCCGGTGGTGGTGCGCCAGAACTGGCTGGACGCCTACAACTACACCACCGATCGCGGGGCGGCGGTGCTTAACGACTACGCTCGCAGCAATGATCCCTTTGCCCGTATCGGCCAAGAATCGGTGACGGTGCAGATCAACAGCGTAGTGCGCGCCAGCGACAGCTCCTTTCAGGTGCGCTGGAGCGAGCACCGGTTTGTGAACGGCGCGGCGGCCGGTATTGAGCGCTGGACGGCAGTGGTGTCCGTCGTGCTGCAAACCCCGCGCACCGAGCAGCGGCTGCGCCGCAACCCATTGGGCATCTACGTCAATGGCCTGTCGTGGAGCCGGGAACTGGAGGCCACTGAAGGAAAGATGCCATGAGCAATCCATTGAATAGGTGTACAGGAGTCCTGGTGCTGGCGGGGTCGTTTGCACTGGTCGGCTGTGCCACGCCGCAAAAACCGCCACAAATTACCCTGGACGAACCGGTCGCGGCAACCCTGTTGCCGGAGCCCGACAGAACAATAGAAGTGGTCGAAGTGCCAAAACCCCTGCCATTGCCGGGGCAACTGATGCCATTACCCACGGAAGAAGCGGATGCTGAGGAAGTCGTGCCCGAAGGCCCACAGGTACAGATAACCCAGGCTAACGAGGAGGCGCGTGTGGCACCGACGCGGGAAGGCTATGTCAATGCCGTACAGGTCTGGCCCTTTGCCGACGGTGCGCTGTACCAGGTCTATGCCAGCCCGGAGCGAGTGACCGTCATTGCCCTGCAGCCCGGCGAGGAACTGGTGACGGTCGCCGCTGGCGATACCGTGCGCTGGATCGTGGGGGATACGTCCAGTGGCACCGGAGCCGAGCAGCGGGTCAATGTGTTGGTCAAACCCATCCGCGTGGACATCCGGACCAACCTGGTGATCACCACCAATCGCCGTACCTATCTGATGGAGTTGATCTCGACCGAGCGCACCTGGATGGCCTCGGTCTCCTGGGACTACCCGAGGGATCGTATGCTGGCCTTGCAACGTCGCTCACAGGCGGCCGAGGTGGCCGCGCCGATTGACCGGGGTTTGTCCTTGGAAAATTTGCGATTCCGCTATGCCCTGACTGGCGACCAGCCGTCATGGCGACCGCTGAGAGCCTTCGATGATGGTGGGAAGGTCTATATCCAGTTCCCAGCCGGGATCGCCCAGGGTGAACTGCCGCCGCTGTTTGTGATCGGCCCGCAGGGCGATGGGCAGTTGGTTAACTACCGTTTTCGCTCGCCCTACTACATCGTGGACCGGCTTTTCGGTGCCGCCGAACTTCGCCTGGGTGGCGAGGAAGGGGAGGTGGTACGCATTGAGCGAACCGATGGGGTACGGAGGGAGTGAGCATGGACGATGACAGCACTCCGAATCAGTCACAGCGAGAACCATCGCCGAAATTGGCACCGGAACAGGTGGCGCTGCGTGCCCAGCCGCGGCCGGTCACGCGACTGAACCGGCGAATGCTGGCGGTCATCTCCGGTGGTGTCGCTACCGCCGTGTTGGGTGCCCTTTTCTGGTCGCTGCGGGTGCCCGAGCGGGACGATCTGAATGGCGCGGACGAATTGTACAACGTCGAGCGCGTCGCTCATTCCGAAGGACTGGCCCGTTTGCCAGCGGACTATTCGCAACTGCCGCCTGAAGTGCCTCGTCTGGGTAAGCCGCTGCCGGGTGACCTGGGTGAGCCAATTCTGAAGGCGGAGCGGCAGGCCATGGGTTATCGGGACGGCCAGGACTCGGCGGAAGCCGACCGACTGGCACGCCTCAAGGAAGCGGAAGAGGCCGCAGCCTCTGCCGTATTCTTCGGGTCGATTCGACCACGGTCTTCTACCATAGCTTCTGTTGCAGGTGGAGGAGAGGGGTTGCCGATAAATCAGGGCCTGGGCGCCCTCGATTCTTTGGCGATGTTGCAGGGCGCGCCTCCCGGAGAGACCGACCCCATTGCCCTGCAGAACCGCCAGGAACAGAAGGAAGCCTTTCTCAGTAACTTCTCATTTACAGAAACCCGTAATTCCGGGGATCTGCAAACGCCTGTGTCCCCTTATCAAGTAATGGCCGGCACGGTGATTGCCGGTGCCCTGGTCACCGGCATCAACTCCGACCTGCCGGGCGATGTGATCGCCACCGTTACGGAGCCGGTCTATGACACCGCCACCGGCCGCCATGTACTGATCCCTCAAGGTTCGCGCATCCTGGGACGTTACAACAGCCAGGTGAGCTACGGGCAGACCCGGGTGCAGGTGGTTTGGCAGCGGGTCATCCTACCGGACACCTCCTCGTTCCAACTCGACAACCTCGCCGGTACCGACCCCGCTGGCTACACGGGTCTGGAGGACGGCGTCGACTGGCACTGGGACCGCCTGTTCGCAGGTGCCGCCCTGACCACCCTGCTCGGTGTGGGCGCCGAACTGGCCGCGCCAGAGAATCGCCAGGACGGCGACCGCGTCATCATCGCCGGGCGGGACAGCGCGCAGGACAGCATCAACCAGGTCGGCCAGGAGGTCACCCGCCGCAACCTTAATATTCAGCCCACCTTGACCAGCCGCCCAGGTTTGCCGGTGCGCCTGATCGTTAACCGCGACCTGGTGTTGCGGCCATACCAACCACTGATCTACCAGCGGGTGACTACGCCATGACCACCAACAAGCTGCGACTGGGACCGCTACCCAAGACCGAAACCGTCAAACTGACCTTTGCCTGCCCGGCGACCCTGAAGGCGGATCTGGAGCGCTATGCCGAGCTGCACGCCCAGACCTACGGCGAGCCGGTGGATGCGGTGACGTTGATACCGCATATGCTGGAGGCGTTTATGGCGCGGGATCGCGGGTTTCGGCGGGGTAGGAGGAAGGACGCTCGCTCAACTCCCATCAAGACGGCAGGCCTGCCGGTAGATCGGCCATAGGGAAAATCATGTCCGAAATTCCGCTCGTCGCGCGGAGATTTGTGCACAAAATGACTTATCAGAGCTTGGTGAACGTGCAAGTTCAAGCGAATACATGGTTAAATGAATGCTATAGTCTGTAGCCCTATAGGGCGCAATCGGATACTAGCATGGCGTCATACGGAAACCGAGATAATGCAACGGAGAACTCATTAGGCAAGGCGTTAAAGACAATCAGGAAAGCGCGCGGCCTAAGCCAGGAAGCGTTCTCCAAGGTGTCCAGTCGTACCTATTTGAGTTCTCTGGAGCGAGGCTTGAAGAATCCAACACTGAGCAAGATCGACGAACTCTGCCAGGTGATGGAGGTACATCCCCTGACATTGTTGGCATTGGCTTATGCCGGTAGGCGGGAGTTAGATGGAGCCGATGAAGTTTTAAAGAAAGCAGGACAAGAGTTACGGAATGTATTGAATGAGACAGATATTGTTTGAGCTTCTCGTTGTAGTACAGGAATTTTCTGACAGCACCGGGCGAAGCTGATATGGAATCTATAATAATCGACTGGACGCACTAATCTATGGCTGTACCTAATAAGACCCGTTTCCAGCGATTTGTTCGTTTACTAAATCACACCATGTGTGAACGTCAAGTTACAGCTGAAGCCTTAATCGGAGCAGCATTGTCGCGCTGGTGCAAACTGTCATTCCAAGGATTGCCTCGGTCAGGATTGCCAGCCCCTCTCGTTTTGCAGAACGATGCCACAGTAGTCGATTTTGTTGAGTTCATCAAATCGTATGACTTGTCAGAAGCAACATATTGGTTGGCGTCTGCTTATGCTCAACTGGTTGGACATATGCATCGCAAACAATTAGCAATGTTCTTTACTCCTCCTTCGCTTACCAAACGTCTGTTAGACGATTTGGAGGCTGATGGGGTCGATTTTACTGTTAATAGTTTCTGTGACCCTGCTTGCGGCGGAGCCGCTTTCCTGACTCCAATCGCCATGCGAATGCAAGATATGCTGCGAGCTAAAGGGGCAAGCCCGAAGCAAATTCTTAGGCATGTTCAAAAGCATTTATACGGAACCGATAAAGACAACATCTTATGCCGGCTCTCAAGACATTTTCTGCTCATGGTTTTGCATGAGGAAGTGATTACCTCTGGATTTATCCCAAAATTTCAGATTGCATGCGCCGATTCACTACTCCAAATGTCGCACTTGGAGGGGAAGTTGGACGTTGTTGTCTGCAATCCGCCGTTTCGTAAAATGAAATCTGAAGAAGTGAAGATGTATATCGATGGGTATTCGAAGATCGTCGAAGCTCAGCCAAACCTCTATGCGCTTTTTATGGCGCTTTGCGTAAATCTGCTCGCACCTCAAGGCAGATGTGCTCTGGTGACGCCCACGAGTTTTTTGTCGGGACAATATTTTTCAAAGTTGCGCACTTATCTCATATCCCATACTAAATTGCTTAGTATCGGCATGGTGAGTGATCGTTTGGGCGTTTTCATAGACGTTGAGCAGGAAACCGCTCTTACTCTTATGCAGCGCCAAGAAGGAGGAAATACCGTTGATGGAGTTGCGAGGGTATGTGTCGTATCTCGAGATGGGAAGTATGTGAATGTTGGGAAATGCTCGCTACCAAACTCTGGTTCGGCATGGCCCATTCCTCGGTCTGAAAGTGATACTGAACTATTACGTCGAGCGACGAAGTCCAAGTTTACCATTGTTGATTATGGCTATAAGGCTCGGATTGGAGCATTTGTATGGAACCGTGACCAGCGTCCTACCTATTTATCGGCAAAGAATGTTGCTAAGGCAAAAGCTATTTCAGCTATTCCACTCCTCTGGTCCAGTGACATAGCTTCTGATGGACGTTTGCGGTTCGATGGGTCCCCTAAGCTCAACAAGGAACCTTGCTTTGTGGACCTAGGCTCGAAGTCACACCAATCAATAGTTCGACACCCTAGCGTCATCTTGCAACGTGTAACCTCGAATGATCAGTCGAGGCGCTTAATTGCAGCAACTGTTCCGGATGAAATTCTAGAGACTTACGGTGGATTTGTTGGTGAAAACCATACGGTCATCCTAGAACAAACTGTGCCAGAGCCAGCATTGGCACCTGCGCAATTGTCCCTTTTGCTAGGTTTATCAATAATCGATAGGTGTTTTAGGTGTATATCTGGAGCAACGAATGTGTCTATTTTTGAGCTTAAGCAGTTACCTCTGCCAAACCCCGATAAGTTGAAAAAACTTTTATCGGAGGGGCGTGATTTCGAAGAAGCAGCACAGAGTGCTTTTGGAAATTAGTCACTCATAAGCTACTCCCTATATCAGGACAAGTCCTATGGCGCGTAAAGACAAGTTCAAAGATCTAAAGGAGGCGGAGAAGCAGCGGCAAGAGGCGAAACAAAACGCGCTGAATTTACTCGCCAGAAAGAAGCAGCGCAATCCTGATCTTGTGTCAAAAACGATAGGCCCATCTCGTAAGAATAAGGAAAAGCAGGAGGGCAAAGAAAAACAGAAGCCGAAACCTTTACCTCCGATTATTCGACGAGTCCAGAGTTCGTTGATAGATTTATTTCGAGACGAAGATGAATTCCCGAGTACCCCATCCAGCACATTAGTTGAATTGGCAGATTTGTATCTATATGCAGCCGAATATCGCTCACGACACATTGCGCTTGTATGGCCGGCTACGTTGAAGACATTAACATTAGTGCATGCGTTGGCGACTCTGGCACGTTGGCAAGAAGGAGATAAACAAGGCATCAGAGGGGTTCTTTTTCCAGTAAAGACGAATGTGTTCTATCCCCTTAATCATATTCATTTCGATCGAACTGCAGTACTAGATATAGCAAATAGACTGGCCGAGGTGTCCCCCAACAGTTTAGTTAAACGCTCTTTTCCTGATAAAGATGCTTACTTCTACTCCTTCAGTGACGCCAGTTTACCAAATGCTGAGGGGAAGCATTTCAATCCAACCATAGGAGAGTTATTGCCTAGCTTTCTTGCTACACCTGAGTTTGAAAAATGGGAACCCTGCACTGACAAGCTGCTTGCGCTTATACGTACTAAGTTGGTGAAGCGAGCACATGCTAAGTCCTTGAAGGAGTTGCAGTGCAAAGTCATAGGGGCCCCGAGGTCGGCTCCAGATGCTTTATTCGCGCTCGATGGCCGAATGTCGGATGAGGAGTTGAATAAGGCGCTCAAAGAACTTGCTGGTCTCTCTCCACCTGAGGTGGTGCTAATTTCTGCTACACGTGCTGTTCGATTGGAGGCTCCCGGTTGGAAGGGGAGAATTGCACGTTTCTGCATGGCGCTAGAAGAAGTTTTTTATGAAAAACCTCCCGGTGTGATTGTTGTCACGGATGAGCCTCATTCGGCATATAAGCTGAAGGATGAACTCTGGAAACGTAACAATAAGCGTGAGCCAGATCTACGTTGGAAAACACCTCAGCATTTTAAGATTGATGGTTTCCCAAGTACTGTCGGAGCTGAAGGGCTATTGTCTAAAGGGGTATACGAATGCCTGCATCCCGTTCCAAAGGAGTTCGAAGTCTATATTGTCGATTCGGATGTCGCTAAAGTTGCCAATAAATTGACGCGGATTGCTAGAGGTACTCCTGGGGGGAGAGAAGGAGCCAAACCCCTAGTGGATGCAGCGGCGTATGTATCACGTATTGCTGCTCTTCCATGCGGTATAAAGCACTTATCCGAATACTTATCAGGGCCTGATGTAGCTGCGCACACCCGAGTAGCTTTTGATTGGCTTACTCAAATTAGTGTGCTAAACCAATTTGATCGTGACGTGGGAGTTGGAGAAAGCCGTTCCGCATTGATGGAATGTATAGATAAAGGCTCTGAGCTGTTCGCCAGCTATCAAGAAGCAACTCCTTTTGCTCACAAATTGGCTGAGATCGTAGCAAATGCAATTAAAGGAAAAAAGCACGAGGTCACCGTCGTGTTTACCAGTGCCCTTTATCGTAGATTGGCGGAGCGCTTTCTAGCGGAGTACCGTCAATATCCAGGGGGTATCTTATTCGATGCCTTCAGAGACCGCGTTCATCTTATTTCAGCTACACATTTTGAAGAACATCTGGGACAGAGTGAGAGGTCTACACTTGTCTTTGCAGGTCTGAATGAAGTTTGTCTGAGATTAGTTCTTACCGATGATCGAGTGCCTGCACACTCAGTGATTCTCCTCACACAACGAGCAGGTCAGTTTTTGCGTGCCTCTCTAAAACCCATTATTGAAAATTTCTCAGAATTTAGATCTTTTAAGCCGCGAATTGAATCAATTCTTCGTCAATTAAAGGACCTTCCGAACGATGCATCAGTTTTGTCTACCAGTGACTATACTTTGCCTACCTTTCGTGTAGATCTTTCCGGGGAGGTATCCGCTGAATACAAGGGTATCGATCCTGATGCATGGATCATTCGACTGGATAATGGCACTACTCAGTATCGACGAGAAAGCTCTGAGGTCTACGTTTACGATCCTACATCATTGCACTCATCAGACCGGGGATTCAGAGTCTGCCAAATCAAGTCATTAGAAGTGGGTGACAAGCTGTTTGTTATGTCGGCTGAACTGCGTGAAATGGTTGAGCAAGTGCTACGTGAGGCTGGTGTTCCTATTCATACAGATAAGACATTTGAAGAGGCATTGCGCAGCTATCATGAACAAGTACAAAAGCGCTTCACTGAAAAATTCTCGGAAGGTACGCTTGCCGATAACGCCAGGGAGCTGCGTAAGCGAATCCTCGATACTGATCCTAGGTTGGAAACTGATTTACCGAAGGAGGCGTCAATACGACAGTGGATAGATCTGGGTGAATCGCCAAATACTCCTTTCGAGGAGCTTCGACCACAAGCCCCACGAAGTGAAGCAGCCTTCAAAGCATTTGCAGATATTTTAGGGTTTTCTCCCTTGGAAGCAGCATATCAATGGCAGCGCGTTATCATGGCTGTTCGAAACTCACGCCGACTGGATGGTCGACATATCTCAGATATCTACGCTTATATGCTATTGCAGCCCGAGTCAGTCATGACCAACTCCAATATCAAACGACAGACACTTACACTATTGTTCGATCACGCTCGTGAGAGCGTGGCAACCATCGAATGGATTAGCTCTGTCAAGGAGCAGAATATATGAATCAATCTGTAGTCCGAGATGACCCCGCCAAGATTTCATCCACCTTGAAGGAAGCAGTGGTTGATAGCATTCTTAACCTGACTTATGCGCAACTGAGCGGCCAGGGCTCCACGGGGCAGTATTTGTTCGGAGCCCGCCCAAGGGCGCTCTTGAATTCTGGTTTTCTCTTGCCGCAACGTAACCCGTCTGGCGACGACGAGGTGACTTCACCTATCTGGGTTTCATCACACGGGCTGCAGATGCAGCTAAATGCGACATCTCCTTCGGTGATAACAATTCAGCCGCAGCTTTCATTGTATGTGCGTGTCTTACCGCATGAAAAGGATCTCAAGCGCCCCAACTGCAGGCCAGTCTTCATGTTGCGACAAGCTGTGATTGATGAACTCAAAGCCGAGCGTAACAAACGTTTGGATGAAGAGTGGGAGAAGGCCAAAGGCACATACACTTCCAAGTGGAAGCATCCGGGCTGGCTCGAAATTCGCAAAAAGGTTGTTGATGAAGTATATGCTGCCAAGGGTATCCCAAGGCATTTGCTGACCTCTGACTTACCACAGGAAGCTACTGAAACTGAAGCAGGTGGCGATACTGGAGGAGACGAGTCAGGTGATACGCTGAAAGAAGCATTTCCCGTTACCGCGCCTGGAACGCCTCCAATCAAGGATGAACATTTTGAACCCCTAGCAGTTCCTCACAAGTGGATGCGTTTGGAGGTTGACCTCCCTGCGCTTGAACTGGATACCTCTAGATCCAGTGTTCAACTTCAACGCGACGCCGATGAGCATGCTGGGCGTATGAACGATGCCATCGTCAAACGGTTGGATGAATGGGTTCATAGCGATGATCCAGAGACAGGAGGAAAGGAGTGGGGATATCGTCGCCAGCTCACCATTCCAGCTAGCCAGTACACCAATTGGCTAGACTTCCTCGACAGAGTCCGAAAGTCTGACTTACCAATAGCTATTCCAAATATTCAGCTTAATTGGGATATTCAATTTAGTACTGATTGGCTTGATAGTTCGAGGTGCAACTTGTTTGTAGCACTGGAGAATGTTAGCCAGGCTCCTCGCCAGCATGTCGACGAGACCGAAGAAGCTGTCTTTCTCGTATCACTGCGCTCTCAGTTGCCATCGGCGGATCACCACTCGCTAAGGCTGGAGCGCATCAAGCCTTCATACCGATTCAACAAATACCTTAACTATCCGGCAATGGGACATAACTGTGGGGTTGTTCGCGTAGAATCAGAGCCTGAACTTTCAGTGTTAGAAACCACTTGGACTCCACGCTACATACAGCCACGTATCGTGCCGACCAGTGCCAATGGAGTAAAACGGAAAGTGCGCCTGCTTGCGAAGCCTGAAGGCCTAAAAGGAATAGAGCCGCTCGTGCCAGCCATGCAGGCATGGATGGATACGTTACCTGGTGAGGTGAATCCTAAAGAAGGACTTGATTCATCTGATAGCGAAGGCATCGCACGAGAGACGGAGGCTTTACGGTCGGATATTGTCAAGTGGGCAGCAGAAATGAACTCGATCGCGGCTGGGCTTGAATGCTTACGAGAGTCCAAGTCGGTATGGCAAGAACGAGGGCAACAATCGAATCCAAAAGCTATCGTCTACGAAGCTTGGCTTGCAATGAACGAAGCGATGGCTGACTTCATGCAATCGCGATTCAAGCACGACAATAATGAGTGGCGCCTTTTCCAGCTGGCCTTCATCATTGCTAATATCCCAGCGCTGGCCTCCCGTATCAAAGAGTTTAGCCATTTCTACGACGAGCGTCGCGATGACGCTGTTACCCTCCTGTACTTTGCCACGGGTGGAGGTAAGTCTGAGGCATTTTTCGGCTTGCTCGTCTTTAACCTGATGCTCGACAGGCTACGCGGGAAGCAACGCGGTGTTACCGCATTGATTCGTTATCCATTGCGGTTGCTCACGATTCAGCAGGCACAACGTTGTGCTCGTGTGCTCGCTTGGGCTGAACGTGTGCGCCGACGGTATGAATACTCTGGTGATAGGTTGTCCATCGGTTTTTGGGTAGGGAGTGGAGGTTCGCCGAACCGCCACAATACAAAAGGCGTCAAAAGCATCCCTCAAGTCACAACTACGCCGCCAGGGTTGACGGATGAGGAGGGACTTCGGGAGGACGACGCGAAGTACTCCGCCGCACTGCGCGCTTGGAGAAAGCTGCCCAAGTGCCCGTTTTGCCAGGAAGAAACTGCGCTCCGTCTGTTTGTTGAGCACGGTGACCAGACGCTTGGGCACGTCTGTACCGATATTCAGTGCGATTCTAATCAGGGGCAATGGCAGCCGCTGCCGTTCTACATCGTTGATGAAGACATCTATGATCTAGCGCCATCCGTACTGCTCGGTACGGTCGATAAACTGGCACTTATTGGACATTCCAGTCGGACCATTCGACGCATTTATGGCATGTTCGGAGCCGCGCCATGGTTCAAACCTGCCAATGGGCGTCTCTATATCCCTGACAATAAGGAGCTTGCCCTGGGGCCAGAAACCAAAGGTATGGAGGGTGTGTATCCCGCTTATAAATCGGGGCAGAGGATATTTCATGACCCTTTTCCCAGTCTTACTATTCAGGATGAGGCGCACCTACTTGATGAGTCATTGGGTACTTTCGCGGGGCTATTCGAGTCGACGCTAGATGCTGTTTTCGAATACCTAGGCAAGCCGCTGAGTGAGTTTGTTGCAGTTGATCCTCAAGGGCGACGTCGACGAGCCAAGATTATCGCTGCATCAGCGACGGTTTCAGATCCGGAGCGGCAGCTAGAGCACTTGTACCAACGTTCAATTCCAGCCACGCAGTTTCCTGAGCCAGGGCCTTCGCTATACGGGTCTTTTTACGCAGAGCCTGCGGAGGCTGCCGTCGAAGAAGTTGCTCGGCGAGCCAATCCAAATATCGAAGTTGCCAGCCAACAAGCTCGTGTGTATACGGCGTTCATGACTAATGGTAAGCCTCACACCTCGACAAGTGTGGCGGTTCTTTCAGGCTTCCACTTGATCATCACGCGTCTGTTCGACAGCCTTGTGAGTGGCGATGACCATCAGCTCAGGTTAGTGCAACAGCAACTGGCCGATCACGTATCGCCGGGGCCAATTCAAGGACTACACAAGGAAGTTCTGTTGGCGGCAAGTGCTTCGGAACTCGTAACACTCGTCGATTTGCATCGTATCGCACTGACTTATGTAACTAATAAAAAGGGTGGCGATCAGATTATGGCCGCCGAGGCAGAGGAGACACGTAAGCGTCATCTCAACGAAGGCATCGAACTGGCTGGGATCGACACAAGACTCATTACAGGCTCAGTGGAGCAGGGTGAAATTCAGGCAGTGGTGGACACAGCTCAGCTGCGCGTGGATCCGGGGCAGCCTCTTTCGCCTATCCGCGAGCAATTACGCTCCGTCATCGCCACATCTGCCATCTCGCATGGTGTTGATGTCGATGAGTTCAACTCAATGTTTTTCGCCGGTATGCCCTCAGATATCGCTGAATACATCCAAGCCTCGTCACGTGTCGGGCGTATGCATATCGGCTTCGTTGTATTGCTGCCAACGCCACAACGCCGTCGCGACCGTCATATTGTCCATGTCTTTGATATCTTCCATCGTTTTCTTGAGCGTATGGTTCAGCCCGCGGCTATTGATCGCTGGGCAGAACGTGCCATTGAACGTGTGTTTCCGAGCCTTTTTCAGGCATATATGCTTGGAGTATTGCCAAGTCACGAATTGCTACGTCTTCCGGAGAATGAAAAGAATAAGACACCGGACTTCACCATCATTCCGAATGTGCGAAGAGAGCTCTCCAGAAGAGGAGACGCTCTCATTGACGAAATCAACCGATTTATCGAACTTGCGGTAGGTCTGCGAGGTGGTTTCGCTCCCGAAGGAGAAGATCACTATCGTCAACGAATCGACCAGCGTACGCGGAGCCTTATCGTGGATACATGGAGCAGCCCGCTCTGGGGTAGTGGCACGATGGACGGCTATTTCAAGAGTCAGACAGATTTGTTATTAAAGCCGATGACGTCGCTACGAGATGTCGATCAAGGAGGCATCATTCAAGTTTCATCCCGCGACGGGGGAGGGCGTAAGCAGTTGTCAGGCGAAGTTCAGATGGTGATGGACTTGATTCGTCACGGTGTCGCTAACAACGATGGCACGGATAACTCACAGGCAGGAGACTGATATGGCGACAAGAAGAACATTTCTCGCATCGGAGGATGACGAGAAGGCACTTAGCGCTCCTACGATGGCTCGTTCGCGCAACCAGCTGGGGTCCGCGTACGCGCCTGGGGCGTTCTTTACCTTCGAAGGGGGGCTTGGCGCATGTATATCAATTCCCGACCTCTCGGCATCCGTCGACGATGCGCCGATCAGACCTGAGACCAAGGCGCAAATCATTCTTCGCCTGCAGGAGGTCTGGCAGAGCTGGTTCGCTCGCGCCTACTCAATGAGTACCTCTGATCGACAAATCGATCCGCATCAATGCCTCGATGAGGCGCTTCTCAGTGGTACTTCTGTGGTGCCGCTTGCTGGTGATCGTCTAGCATTCCTAAGTCCGCTTCGGATGGGCTATGCTCCTGCTCCGCTGACCTTTGTGTGTAACAAGTGTCATCTGTTTAAGAGATTCGAGTCGGCCTCTGATCTGTCCAAAAACATAGGTTCTCTCCGCAATACTCAATGCACTGCAGCGGGAGCAACCGGTCCATGCCAATGGCGCCAGCTTGACGTAATTTTTGTGCACTGGTCAGGTGAATGGATGCCCGCTACCCCTGGGCGCTGGGAGTGGAACAATCGCACCGACGACGCGTGGTTGTATGGAGAGGAATGCACGGTATGTGGGGGTAAAGCCTTTAAACTTAATACCGATTCACCAAGAATTGGTCAGTGGCACTTCTACTGTGCTAATCCGACTTGCGGGCATAAGGGTAGCAACGAATGGCGCCAGAATGACCGATTCACTACAGGAGTCTTCCGCGATCGTGCTGGTGCGCGAATCGGAGAGCGCCGCATGGAACCAATCTCCTACCGCGCGTCATCAGCATATTATCCCCAAGCCGAGCAGTTTGTGCTCTTTCCTGAGACGGAGCACCAACTCATAACTCTTCTTGAGCCACAGATGCATGCTGAGTTGGCTGCCTTTATTGCGACCAAGTTTCACTTTGGTGGCGCGGAGCTTACGCCCGACGAGATGAAGGAGGCTCTACTGGCGGCAGGCAAGGCTAGCGAGTGGGAGTCCTACGAAACTATCGACCGCATGCGAAGAGACGCTGAAGCCAGGGGTGATACTGAAGTGCTCAATCTCATGAATGGTGAGCTCCGAAAGCTGGTTACTCGCTGGACTACAAGCGACCCACCATTAGTGCGACCCAGCGTCGATTTGCCTTCTGCCGTGATGGTGCAACTGGCGAATCGCAGTGAATATACTAGTCGGTTCGATCCGTTTGTCTTGGCTGTGGAACATGAAGCACTTAATCGGGGAAAACTTTCGGCTGCACCCGATGGGGGGCGATCTCCGTTTGTGCGCTTTAATCATCTCGATAACGACTTGGCGCCGAAGGATGCAACTGTCAAGCATGCCCAGGAAGCGGAGACACAACACCTGATGGATAAGCTCGGGTTGGACGACCTCGGACTGATTCGCGAATTTGACTTGTGTCGTTTCACGCACGGTTACACGAGGGTGTCGACAACGCCCACCTTTGAAAAACGTGGGCAGAATATGCCGGTTCGGTTACGACTATTTGAGCCTCTACGCAATGGACAGCGGCCGATTTACGTTGTGACCCAGGCCAATGAGGCTCTGTACGTCCGGCTGGACCCTAAAGTCGTATACACGTGGTTACAGGCAGTTGGTGTGCACGATCTGCCAGAGTGGGACGGTGACGAGTCGCTACTGTTGGGTGGACGACTGTTACAAGTGGCGCAGCCATTCGGACGGTACTTCTCCTTGCTCAGAGAGGATGATGCATCGACCTATCGATATGTTTACACGTTGTTGCATACATATGCACACGTGCTTATGAAGAATGTCGCGGAGCTGTCTGGACTGGACCTAGGCTCGATGGGTGAATACATTTTCCCGTTGGATCTGGCATTTGTCGTATACCGGAATGGTACGACGATGGACCTTGGAAACCTGTCCTCTCTGTGGCGTAACGAGAACAACCGTTTTCTGTCGCGGTTGCTTGAGACTTCTACACACCGCTGCAACTCTGGAAGACTTTGCGATGGTGCTGGTGGAGCATGCCCGGACTGCATAATGATTCCCGAGACCTCGTGTGTTGCGCAGAACCAGCTATTGTCACGCGCCGTGCTCAAAGGCGGACCAGCACCACGGGAAGATGCAACCCACAAGGGACAGCGGATCCGAGGTTTTCTAGAAGTAGTCAACGAAGATTATGAAAACTGATCTGCTAGCCGCCTTCGATGCTCTTGCTCCTCTGTGCGAGGTGGGGGCTCCACTCTGTGAGATGGCTAGTGTTGATGCACTTGATATGCCGTTAGAACTGAGGGCTATCTGTACGCGCATCGGTTTACCACACGCTCGTGCAGGCGATGTTGAACGCGCTCTGATAGCTGGGCAGGCGGTAGGAATATTTTCAAAAGCGACAGAACTAACGTGGCGCGTGCATGAGAAATCTCTAGCTTCGCAGATTGCTCCACTATTGCGTGGCGCGTATCTCTACCGTAGCAGGGTTCATTGCGACGAAGACCGGGTCGATGTGGTGCTAACAAAGCCACCGGCACCAAGTCAGGTATCTGTTCAGCTTGAGGGCATGCTCTCAGGAAGTTGGGGGCTAAGGGATACAAAGCAATTGCTACCTGCTATAGCTGAGTCTGCACACTCGTCTTTTGTTGTCATGACTCCATATCTTGATGATGTTGGAGCTGTAATCGTGCTCAACCTATTCGAACGAGCCAATGTGTCGGACATGTGTCTCATCCTACGAGCGACCTCAGAAGGCCATGCTCCGCCAGGTCTTACTGGCGTACAAGATGCGTTGCATGACCTGGGTGTCACAGTGTTAAACTTTCGTCTTGAGCGGCCAGGCGCTTTGGGTAATGAAACGTTTCATGCAAAGGTGGTACTTGCAGACAACGTATCGGCTTATGTGGGGTCATCCAACATGCACAGATGGTCATTCGAATATTCGCTCGAGCTTGGTTTACATGTACGTGGCGGCGCAGCGAAACGCATTGCCGATATACTTCAGTCTGTTAGGGTAGTCTCGAGCGTGATGCCGTAATGTCAGCGGCTATACGGGAAAAGTACTCGTCTGAGGTATGGATTTTAGTAGAAGCACCTTTGTTTGAAGTAGGACCGTGACGGTATTTTTCCGACGGTAAAGCCGATAGTCAGCCATTTTTAAATCCTTTACCTTCAATGGGTTAGACCCCTCGTTGATGATTGAGTGGGCCATGTCTATCGGCAAGTCGTTTTTATACCAGTATCTAGGTTGGCCGCGTTTCCGGTTATGACATTTGACTTCCCGTTGCGCGCATAGGCTGGGTCGTCGATATCGATAGCTCACGGCGCCCCCAATCTCTACTTTGTACCTGTTGTGGATTCGTTGATGGCTTTTTCGATGGCGGCACAGGCCTCCAGCAGTGCATCAAATGGCAGTGCTTCTCCAACCATGACGTCGTCAGCCATCATGGCTTCATAATCCTTGGCAAGTGCGGTTTTCGCATCGCCGTCTGGAACAATTTTCAGCCTTCCCGTTGTCGCGGCGATATAGTCAATGACTTCGCCTTCTGTGTCTTTTTCGATGAAGAAGTGCGCCTTGTGCTGCGCGACAGTTGACGCGACAGTGTGGTCTGATATGACCGTAGTGTAATGGTGGCTTCGACTGATCGCAGCCAGATCGTGCCAATGTCGAGCATACCGCTCTCCACGAAGACGGCCCTGGGCGCAGAACACGTGGGCAGCCGTCGCTTTTTCCCAGAACGTTCTGGCCAGGCTCATGACCTGTGGTGATGCACTGGGGAATTCGATCTCAGCCAAGTGCTCGGCAATGTCGCATTCTACGGAGTGTATTTCGTGCGGTTCACCGGTTGCCCTACCGCCGAATTCCAGTGTGACAACCGGGGCAATATACCCTGTGCCCTTGGTGAGGGCGGGGTAGCGGAGCATCAGTTTGTCGTTATCCTTGCCGCCCTGCTCAAGTTGCGCTTGGAGTCCCTCTTTGGCCAGTGCGGCTTCTATGACAGGTTGAATATGTGTCGTGATCCAATCGGGTAGACGATGGCGCACAGCTTTCGTCCACTTGCCAGCCTGGCTTCGACTGCGAGGTAGCTCACCGCTTTCACCTGTCAGGTCGGGAATCAATTTGCGGATGTCGTAAGTCAGGTCGATGTCTTCTGAAAAGCGGTCAATGACCTTGTAGGCCTTGGAGAGGGATGTGCCACCCTTGAAGGTTAGGTCAGCGACTATTGCCGCGTCGAATAGTGTGCGAAGTGTCCATACCACCCAGATATCCTTTTCTAATAGATGGGCGGGACGTCCGGTTTCCGCTCGCGCGTATTCAAGCGCTTCCCTTTGGTCTTTCTGGCTGAGCTCAAAAAAACTTTCAGGCATGTGCCGCTTCCTTCCCGATTGCCTGTGCCATCCAGGAAGGCAGGGCGGCGCGAGCCGATGTCAGCGCTTTCCACTCAGCCGGGGGAAGGGTGCGATGCAGCGATGCCAGGGATGCATCGGCGTGTGCCGAACCGATCCAGGCCAAAGCCCGGACAGCCTCGCCAGCAGGCCGTGCTCCGAGAGCCAGCATCCAGCGGGGGGCGTGCTTGACCAAAATTTCCCCCTTACCCAGCTTGAGTTTTCGAGTGCGGCCGGACGTCAGGTAAACCTCTTTGATGGGTACCTGTTGGGTCAGACCCAGGGCGTTGGCTGAATTTGCGCCGTGTCGAACGACAATTTCGCCACTTCGCTTCGCCAGCGAGCTTATGACTTTTTCAGGGGAGGGCGCGCGCGATCCAAACCTGCTGGATACCGGGGCAACGTAGGTGCCACGCGCCACGCGCATCAGTTTGCCTTCCTTGGTCAGCCGTGAGAACGCCTGATCGACGGCGGCCCGGCTTCCCAGGTGCAGGAATTCTTTGGGCGACAGCACGCCACCCTCGGGGAGGGTGCGGGCACGTCGAAGGATGGTTTCTGGCAAAGTCTTCATTGGTGGTGGCTCTACATGATGTAAGAAGTATAACTCAGTTTCTGACATCATGTAACCAGAATGGTTTTGTGCTCCTGGCCGAAGGGGACTGGCGGGGTGGGGATGCTGGCTGGAGGCTTTTATGGCGCGGTATAGGGGGGGCGGAAGGGTAAAAGAAGGCGCGCAGTCCTTCTCAGGCCACTCCGTCCGTGCGACCGATAGACAGGTAATCGGATAATCATGCCTGAATATCCGCACATGGAGCGGATTTTGGATAATGATTTGCGATCAGTGGCTACCGCTATTACTCTTCATTATTTATAAAAATGCCAAATATCGTAGTATGGCTACGATTAAAATAAGTTGCTTAAATTGACTTGTGTTTGGGAAAGCTGTATAAATCGTAGTATGGCTACGAAAAATATGAGCAAACTAAATGCTCTATACACCAGGCTGGAGCCAGGGTCGCCGCTGACGTCGGAAGATCTGGCGGCCCTGGATATCTCTGCCGACTTGGCCGTTCACTACGTGCGGGCCGGATGGTTGATGCGGTTGGCGAGAGGGGTTTACTGCCGGCCAAACGAAGAATTAAAGCTGCATCCCTGTCTCCTTCTGTTGCAGCGCAAACTTGCAGGACTCCACGTCGGCGGCAAGTCGGCGCTCGATTGGTATGGTGTGCGCCAGTACGTGTCGCAACAGTCGACGTTGCTTCTTTATGGTTGGGCTGATGGCCATTTGCCGGCCTGGTTTACCGACCATTTTCCGGCACAGTATCACCGCAAGCGCTTGTTCGACGAGCGCCCTGAGGACTTGCTGCATGCCATGCCCTTTGAGAGACGGGAGGGGGCGCCGCGGGTGTCGTCGCCGGAAAGAGCACTGCTGGAACTGCTCAGCGAAGTCGGCGTGCGCCAGCCTTTGCAGGAAGCCCGCGAACTTGTCGAAAGCACCTACAATTTGCGCGTCAACGTGCTGCGTGAACTGTTGCAGCACTGTACCAGTGTCAAGACGGTGCGACTTTGCCTCCAACTGGGTCGCGAGGGTGGATTGCCATGGGCAGAGAAACTTGATCCGGACACGTTGCCGACCGGCAGTGACCGGCCTTGGGTATCCAAATCCAGCGACGGCCTGTTGGTGCTCAAGCCATGAGTCCGGCGTATCTCGATACCGCACGCCTACTGACACAAGTGGCACCATTGGTCTTCGTGGATGACACGTTTGCCTTGAAAGGTGGTACGGCCATCAACCTCTTTGTGCGCGACATGCCGCGACTGTCGGTGGATCTCGATCTGGTTTTCCCGGATCACACCCTGCCGCGTGAACAGGCACTGGCGCGGATTAACGACGCGATTCGGCACGCGGCGGAGCGCTTGAACAAACATGGATTTCAGACACACATGCCGGCCGCTGAGGCGGGTGAGACCAAGCTGTTGGTGCGTCGTGGGGGAGCCGAAGTCAAAATCGAAGCCAATTTCGTGCTGCGTGGAACAGTGAAGCCGGTGCGTCGGGCGTCTATTACACCTGTCGCCAGCGATGTGCTGATGGCCGATTTGGAAATCCCTGTGGCATCATTGGAAGACCTTTATGGTGGCAAGCTGGTCGCCGCACTTGATCGTCAGCATCCCCGTGATCTGTTCGATGTAATGCAGCTGTTTGAGCATGAGGGCATCACGCCCGGCATTCGCCAGGCCTTCGTTGTGTACCTGGCCAGTCATAATCGTCCGGTGCATGAAGTGTTGTTCCCACAACTGAGGGATATTAGCCATGACTACAAGCACAACTTCGAAGGGATGACAGCCGACTCCGTGGCGCTCGAAGCATTACTGGCGACACGTGATCGAATGATTGATGAACTTCAGTCAGGGCTCGACGGCAAGGAACGGCAATTTCTGCTATCACTGGTAGCCGGTGCTCCCGATTGGTCGCTGATGGGTATCACTCATCTTGAACATTTGCCCGGTATTCGTTGGAAGTTGCACAACCTGGCAAAATTGCGGAAAGCCAATGCGAAGAAATTTGCCGAGCAGGCCGATATGTTGTCGACGCGGTTAGCCAGTGTGACTTGAATTGGACTTTCCGCCATAGCGAACTCTCAACTTTGATGGTGCTTCTGGTGGTCCAGGGAACCATCAATTAGTGGCACTCAATCTCTATCTTAATTCGGGTAACTAGGTGCAATACCTACAAGGTGCTTTCAAGGCTTCGAACCTGTTTAATCACTAGTGTTTGCCTAGGGCCTCCAAGATACGGCATTCGGCAATGTGACCACCTGAACAGCTTGCAGATATACGCCGTAACTCCCCAGCCAGAGATTCAAGGTGCCTGATGCGGTTGTGAATACCGTGCAGATGCTTCTCGGTAATACTGTCCACCGCCTCACAGGAAAGATCGGATTGTTCTTTGAGCGACAGCAGTTCCCGGATATCGTCCAAGGAAAAACCCAGCTCACGAGCATGAAGAATAAAGCGTAGCTGCTGGATATGATGGTCTGTGTAACAACGGTAGCCACTTTCCGAACGCGCAGTAGGTGAAAGAATGCCCACCCGTTCATAGTGGCGAATGGTTTCGATATGGCAGCCCGACAGTCGTGATGCCTCGCCAATCTTCATGGTGTGTCTCTTGACTCTGTAACGGTTACAGACTTTATGGTAGCAGAGAAGACACAATGCTTGGAGAGGATAATGAGTTCAGGTTGCTGCGATGTCGATACGGTTGACCAACTGGCCACGGCGGGGCGCCGTAAAACCCTGTACGTTGTCCTGTGGATCAATATCTTGATGTTCGCCGCGGAACTCGGCGCTGGCATCTGGGCGGACTCCAAGGCGCTGATGGCGGATTCCGCCGACAATCTCGGTGACAGCCTGGTTTACGCCATGAGTCTCTTCGTGGTTGCTCGCAGTGTGCGCTGGCGTGCCGGGGCCGCCTTTATGAAAGGGTTGATTCAGCTCACCTTTGGGCTGGGCCTCATCCTCACGATTATCGCCAGCCTGCTGGGAGAACCACAGCCAATTGGGTTGGCGATGATGGCGGTTGCAGGCGTGGCGCTGGTTGGCAACCTGGTTTGTTTCGGACTGCTGATGAAGCATCGGGGTGAGGATGTGAACATGCGTTCTGTGTGGCTGTGTTCCCGTAATGATGTGATTGGTAATGCCGGAGTAATTATATCGGGAGCTCTGGTTATTTGGCTCGATTCGTATTGGCCGGACTTAATCGTCGCCAGTCTTGTGGCTGTCGTTTTTCTGCACACAGCCTATGAGGTGCTTCGAGATGCGGGCCGGTCCTGGCGGAATGAACCACACACCCATGTCGGCAGATGCGGTGATTGACGGAAACAGTCGGTGCGTGTTGGGTGGCTCCCGATTGCAGTTGCTTGTCAATTGTTTCTAGACGCCCTAAACTACTCTAGCCTATTGACCTCAAATCCGACTTTCTACATGCATCCGAGAAAACGCTGGCCACTGGTATTTTTGATGCTCCTCATGGTCTGGGGACAGTTTACCTATGCCTGCGAAACCATGGATATGCCACCCCAGTCGGTCTGCTGTTGTGAAGATGGCATGGAGGGCTGCGATACGGCAGTGCCTTCTCCCTTGGAGGAGGGTTGTGACCATGACGGCCCGGCCACGTCTTCAGCGTCTTGCTGTGCGGTGGACTACCAGTCGGCCGTTGAAGACGCTTCGACTTCATCGTGGAGTCCCGATCAATCGTTGACGTGGCTTTACAGTATTGCGCTTGTATTCTGGCCCTACCCGGACGCGCTATTCACAACCTCCGCAATAACACACCCTCCCAACCCGGACTGGCTTCTCGCCCAGGCCGAAAGCGGTCGTACCGTCTATCTCTCCACCCTGCGTCTGCGTATCTGATTAATCCGCCCGATTTGTCGTGAGGCTACGGTTTTCCCTCATGGGAAGCCGAGGATTATTCATTATACCGACGGAGGAGATCCCCCGTGCACAATCCAATTGGCGGCCTGATGGCGCTGGTGGTGCTCATTGCACCATTGGTGGCTTTCGCGGTGCCGCCGCAACCGGAAAACAGTCAATCCCTGCAGGAGGTCGAGGCGCTAACCGCCGAGCAACTGGTGGACGCTGTGCTGACCCGCAATCCCGGTCTTAAGGGGCTGGCGGCGGCTGCCGAGGCAGCTAACTACCGCATCGCCCCTGCCGGCGCCCTGGACGACCCCATGCTGACCTATGCCGGAGCGCCAGAGACTGTCGGTGGCCCCCGGGGTTTACAGGAGCGGGTGGAGCTGAGCCAGACACTGCCCTGGCCCGGCAAACTCGGCCTGCGCGAGGACGCGGCCCGCGCCCGGGCCGAGGGTGAGGAGCAATCCCTGGCGGACCGCCGACTGGCCCTGATGGCAGCGGCCAAGGGCCTGTTTGCCGAGTGGGCGTATATCCACCGCACCCTGCAAATCAAACATGCCCACCGGGATCTGCTGGTCGAGTTGCGACGCGTCGCCGAAACCCAGTACGCGGCAGGGCGAGTCCGCCAGCAGGATGTGTTGCAGGCGGAAGTGGAAGCGGCCCGAATCGACACCGACATCGTCACCCATCGGCGGCACCAGCGGGAAGTGCGGGCGATGATCAACGGCTTGTTGAATCGTCCTCCCCAAAGTCTGCTGCCGCCGCCGGCGGCACTGCCTACACCGGTCGAACCACCATCGTTGCCGGCGTTGCAAGAGGTCGCCCTGGGGGAGCACCCGGAACTGCGCCGGATTCAGGCGCGCATCGCCGAGGCGAGTGCCCTGCACGGTCTGGCGGAGAGGGACTATTTTCCCGACTTCAAATTGTCCGCCGGTTACAACAGCCTGTGGATGGATACCGACCAGCGCTGGGCAGTCGGTCTCACTGTCAACCTGCCGTTCGATTTCTCCGGCAAGCGCAGTGCCAGCCGGAATGCGGCCGAAGCCGATGTCATGCGCTACCAGTGGCAATTGACGGATCGCGAGGCGCAGTTACTCGCGCAACTGGAGCAGGGGCGTGCGCAGGTCCAGGAGACCCGGGACATCGTCGCCATCCACCGGCAGCGTCTGTTACCCCTCGCCGAGGAAAGCCTCAATGCCGCCGTCGCTGATTACCGGGCGGGGCAGGGCAGTTTCCTCACCGTCATCGATGCCGAGCGGCAACAGCTGCGAACCGAGGACAACCTGGCCCGCGCCCATGCGGACTATCTGCGGGCGCTGGCGGCCCTGGAACGGGCCGCCGGGCGGCCCTTGGGCAGCGCACTGCCAATCCCCGCCAACCAGGCACCGGCGGCCACCGCCGTCGACGCGCACAAACAAGAGAAACGACCATGAACCGAAGAACGATCTTTTTTTCTATTGCCGTTATCGGGTTTCTGGTGGTTACCGGTACCCTGAGCCTGCTGTGGCTGTCCGGGAACGTTACCGCCACCGCTAATGGCCCCTCAGCCCTCCAGCCTGCCTATCGGGCTGGGCCGTTCCAACTGGGCATCGAGCTTGATCCGGAAACACCCCACGTCGGTAACAATACCCTGACCCTGGTATTGCTGGATCATCAAGGCCAGACGGTGAGTGGCGCTACCATTAAGGCCGTGGCGGAAATGCCTGCTATGGGCGCCATGGCCGCCATGCAGGCCCCGGCCGATATGACGGAAATCGAACCCGGCCTCTACCGGGGGATCTTCGAGCCCGCCATGGAAGGCAGTTGGCCGCTTACCCTGCAGATCAGCAAGGAAGGTGTGGGATCGGCCCGGGCCAGCTTCGATCTGGCCACAGGCCGAAAAGGCTTGCAGCCAGCCAGCGGCGTGACCGCTTTGGCCCAGGAAGCGGAAGGGACAGACGAGGTCGGTACTACCGAGTTGCCTTACCGCAGCGGTCCCTATCGCCTGGACGTATCGATAGAACCCGCCACGCCGCGCGTGGGTGAGAACGTCCTGAGCGTGGTGCTGCGCAATACCGATGGGGAGCCTCTGGAGAACGCCGAGATCAAGGCGGTCGCCGAGATGCCGGCTATGGGTAGCATGTCCGCCATGCAGGCCCCGGCGGAGATGGCGCAAATCGAACCCGGCCTCTACCGGGGAGCCTTCGAACCCTTCATGAAAGGCAGCTGGCCCCTGACCCTAAAGATTCAGGCACCGGGGATGCCGGCCCGGCAAATCAGCTTCGACCTGGCCACCGGTCGTGAGGGGCTGCAACTGGCATCGGGCGCCGTCCGAACTGACGGCGGTGATATGGCCGACGAGGCGCCACCGGGCACGGTGACCCTGGACAATCGTCGCCGTCAGTTGATCGGTGTCATGACCGCCGAGGCACAAGCCATGGCCATGACCCGCACCATCCGCGCGGCAGGCCGGATCGCCTACGACGAAACGCGCCTGGCTGATGTCAGCCTCAAGTTCGATGCCTGGATCGGCGAGCTCTATGCCGATTATGTCGGGGTTGCGGTCGCCAAGGGAGAGCCGTTGTTCACGGTGTACGGACCCGAACTGCTGGCCGCCCAGCAGGAATACCTGGAATTGAAACGCCGCGGCAGCGCCTCGCCGACGCTACTCAGCGCAGCACACAAGCGCCTGGCCCTGTGGGATATGAGCGATGGGGAGATCGCGACCCTGGAGAAACGGGGCGAGCCCTTCGACTACGTCGCCATGCACGCGCCGATCAGCGGCACCGTGGTGGTCAAGAACGTGGTGGAAGGCACCGCCCACAAGGCCGGCATGACATTGCTGCGCATTGCCGACTTGTCACAGGTCTGGGTGGAAGCCGATATCTACGAGGGCGAACTGCCCCTGGTGACGCCGGGAATGCCGGTGACGGTGACCCTGCCTTACCTGCCCGGGGAGCAGTTCGAGGGTCGGGTCGACTACGTCTATCCCTATCTGGATGGCGCCAGTCGCACCGGGCGGGTGCGCCTCACTGTCGCCAACCCCGAAGGCCACCTAAAACCCGAGATGTACGCCGAAGTGAAACTCCAGGCCGACCTCGGTCGACGAGTGGTGGTGCCGGAAGAGGCAGTGATCATTGCCGGCGAACTGCGGGTGGTATTCGAGGACCTGGGGGAGGGCCGGCTGGTGCCACGTAAGGTGCAAACCGGGCAGCGGGCCGGCGGCTTTATCGAAATCATCAAGGGTATCGAGGCAGGCGACAAGATAGTCACCTCCGGTAACTTCCTGATCGCCTCTGAAAGCCGACTCAAAGCGGGGATGGAACAATGGTAGATAACAATCAAAAGCACCTACCAGCTCATCCCCCTGCCGAAGGGGAGGCCATCGGTTGGCTGCAGCGGATCATTGGCTATTGCGCCCGCAACCCCCTGATTACCCTGGTGGCGATGCTCGCGCTGACCTTCGGCGGCTGGCAGGCGCTAATGCGGGCGCCCCTGGATGCCATTCCCGACCTGTCCGATGTGCAGGTGATTATCTTTACCGAGTGGCCCGGGCGCAGCCCGGACCTGGTGGAGGACCAGATCACCTATCCCTTGACGACCACCCTGCTGTCCGCGCCGGGGGTGAGCTATGTGCGTGGCCAGAGCATGTTCGGCTTTTCTTTCGTCTATGTGATTTTTGACGATGGCGTGGACATGTACTGGGCTCGCTCCCGGGTGCTGGAATACCTCAATAGCGCCGCCGCTGAGCTGCCGGAAGGGGTTACCCCCACACTGGGGCCGGACGCCACCGGCGTCGGTTGGGTCTACCAATATGCTCTGCGAGACACGTCCGGTAATCACAGCCTGGCCGACCTGCGCTCGCTGCAGGATTTCAATTTGCGCTATGCCCTGGAAGCGGTTGAAGGTGTCGCCGAGGTGGCCTCCATCGGTGGTTTCCAGCGGGAATACCAGATCAGTCTCGACCCCAACAAACTCGCCTCTTACAACATCCCTCTCAAACGGGTGGCCGAGGCGGTGGGTGACTCCAACCAGGACGTGGGCGGGCGTATCCTGGAAGTGGCGGGCCACGAGCAGTTTATCCGTGGCCGTGGCTATGTGAAGTCTGTGGCGGACCTGGAAAAGGTGGTGTTAAAAACCACGGCTGAGGGTGTACCGATCACGGTAAAAGACGTCGGCCATGTGGCCCTGGGGCCCGCCATGCAGCGGGGTCAGGCGGAACTGGACGGAGAGGGGGTGACCGTGGGCGGCATTGTCGTGATGCGCTACGGTGAAAACGCCCTCGACGTCATCGACAAGGTCAAGCAGCGCCTAGCGGATATCAAACCGGGGCTACCCGAGGGCGTGGAGATCGTGCCCGTCTACGACCGCTCCACCCTGATCAAGGACGCCATCGACACCCTGACCTGGACACTGATCGAGGAGATGCTGATCGTCTCTCTGATTATCGGCATCTTCCTGCTCCATGTGCGCTCCACGCTGGTGGCGGTGATCACCCTGCCCGTGGCGGTGCTGATGGCCTTTATCCCGATGTACTTCCAGGGCCTCACCGCTAACATCATGTCCCTGGGGGGCATTGCCGTGGCCATCGGCGCCATGGTGGATGCGGCCATTGTCATTATCGACAATATCCACAAGCGGCTGGCCCGTTGGGAGAGTGACGATGCCGATTCCGAGGAGAAAGCCAAGTCCCGCCGGGAGGTGATTATCGAGGCCATGCAGCAGGTCGGGCCCAGCATCTTTTTCTCCCTGCTCATTATCACCATTTCCTTTATGCCGGTGTTCGCTCTGGAGGGGACGGAGGGCCGCATGTTCAAGCCACTGGCCTTTACCAAGAGCTACTCCATGGCCTTTGCGGCGCTGTTGTCCATCACCCTGGTGCCTGCCCTGGCGGTGTGGCTGATCCGCGGCAAGATCCGCGCCGATCGCAGCAAACTGAACCAGTGGCTGGTGGCCGCCTACCGGCCGGTGGTGGCCCTTGCCGCGCGCTTTCGCTGGGCGGTGGTCGGCGGCGCAGTGCTGGTACTGCTATTAACCGTCATTCCCTTCCGACAGTTGGGCAACGAGTTTATGCCGCCCCTCAACGAGGGTTCGATTCTCTTTATGCCCACGGCTCTGCCAGGCATGTCCATTACGGAGGCGACCCAAACCTTGCAGACCATGGATCGGATCATTGCCGATATTCCCGAGGTGGAGCACGTCTTCGGCAAAGTGGGCCGCTCCACCAGCGCCACCGATCCCGCGCCCCTGTCCATGGTGGAGACAGTAATTACGTTGAAACCGAAGGACCAATGGCGGGAGGGAATGACCTGGGACGGGTTGATCCAAGACATGGACCAGAAGCTGAAATTTCCGGGGATGCCCAATATCTTCTGGATGCCCATTCAGACCCGCACCGAGATGCTCGCCACTGGGATTCGTTCGGCCCTGGGCATCAAGGTGTTTGGTGCCGACCTCGCCACCATTGAGGAAACCGGCATCGCCATCGAGAACGCGCTTCAGCAGGACGAGCGCACGGCGTCCTTTACCCGCAGTGCCTTTGCCGAACGCAGCACCGGTGGGTACTTTCTAGACTTTACCGTTGATCGGGTGGCCGCCGCACGCTTTGGACTGAATGTCGGCGATGTGGAGCGGGTGATTATGGCCGCCATGGGCGGGCAGGTGGTTTCGCAAACCGTGGAGGGGCGGGAGCGCTACAACATTCTGGTGCGCTACGCCCGGGATTACCGCGATAACGTGGAAGCACTGGAGCGGGTGCTGGTGCCGACTCCCACCAGTGCGCAAATTCCCATCACCCAAGTGGCGGATATCGAGTTCCGCACCGGCCCGCCGGCGGTGCGCAGCGAGGACGGCCTGCTCGTGGGCTTTGTCTTTGTCGACGTCAAAAGCGATATCGGCATTGCCGATTATGTCGAACGGGCGAAGCAGGTAGTGGCGGACAGAGTTGACGTACCGGACGGCTACCGGCTGGCCTGGGCCGGGCAGTTCCAGTATTTCGAGCGGGCCAAGGCCAAGCTGCAGCTATTGGTGCCGGCCACTCTGTTTTTGATCTTCTTCATGCTGTTTATGCATCGGGGGTCCCTCACCGAGACCCTGGTGGTGATGCTGAGTGTGCCGTTTTCCCTCAGTGGTGCCATCTGGCTGCTGTGGTGGCTGAACTTCAAGCTCAGCGTCGCCGTCTGGGTAGGCATGATCGCCGTGGCGGGGCTCGCCGTGGAACTGGGGTTGCTGATGATGGTGTATCTGGATATCGCCTGGCGGGATAGGGAGGCAGAGCGCCGACTCAATACCCGTGGAGATATGACCGAAGTCGTCCAGAGCGGCGCCGGTCAACGCATCCGGCCCATGCTGATGACCGGGCTGTCGACCTTTATCGGGTTGGTGCCGATCCTGTTCGCCAGCGGTACCGGCGCAGACGTGATGCAGCGCATCGCCGCGCCCATGGTCGGTGGAGTGATTTCTGCGCTGTTGATGGTGCTGGTGGTGTACCCGGCAATCTTCATGCTATGGCGTGGGCGCGGATTGCCCGAGGGTGCGCCGACACCGCCATCGGAGAATGATGATGCATAGTTGCCGCTCTCCAAAGGAGCCATTGACTGACAGAGCGCGGCATTTCCGGGTCTCGTACTTACTGTCTGGAGATGATAGCCATGAATAGGCCATTTAAGTTTAAAGCCTGGATCGGAATGCTCGCGGACGCGCTGTTCATGATAACGCTCGGTGTCGTCAACACGGGTATATCCCGCAATCCGCCGACAAACACAGGCACGCCAAAGACCCAATCGGGCGAACCGAAGCATCGGCATCCGCAAGGTGCTCAAGGCAAAGGTCCCCGCCGATACCTGGAACACAATATTGAGACGCAACAGGCGTCGGAGCCGGCCAAGGCTGTTCGTCCCGGCCCGCCGCCGGGGAAAGCCCCCTGTGGGTATCGCAGAGAGGTGAAGAAAATACCGTTTCGAGAAAGATGCGACCGGTAATGCTGACCCCAGCAGCCATCATTATCGGATTTCTGTCCATTATGTACAGCAAGGGTACGGGCTCGGAAGTCATGAGTCTGATTGCGGCGCCTATGATGGGTGACATGTTGAATGCCGTTGTATTGACCCTATTGGTATTGCCGGCGGCTTACTTTTTGTGGAAACAGACCGGGTTAAGACGGCAACGCTAGTCTGTTGGGGATGGATGAATCAAGTTCTAAAAAAACTATTGACCGTGGGGTAACCCAATGGTTCTACAATAAGGACACTCAGGAGTAAACGTCATGAAAATTAGCCAACTAGCCAGCAAAGCCGGAGTCACCAAGGATACTGTTCGGCACTATGTGTCGATCGGTTTACTGTCTCCGAACAGAGATAAAAGTAACGGTTACCAGATATTCGGGAACCAGGCGTTATCTCGTTTGCGCTTTATTAAAACGGCCAGGCAACTGGGCTTTCACCTCGACGACATTCAGCGAATTTTCAGCGACGCCGACCACGCTCATTCTCCCTGTCCCAGGGTTCGGGAAATGATGCAGCAGCGGATCCTTGAAACCCGCAAGACCATCGACGAACTGACGTCTCTCTGCGATCGCATGGAAGCCAGCATGGCCGAGTGGGAAAGCATGCCGGACAGTACGCCAAATGGCCACTCCGTCTGTCGCTTGATTGAGTCGCAAATCAACGCGCCACAATCCTCACTTAATTGACCAACCCGAGCGTTCTCGAACAGGAGGACCAGACCATGAATAACCACAGCTGCTGTCATCACAATCATACAAGCGATCACGGAGATGCTCACGCGCACCAGGCTCAGCTGTCTGCGCTTAAGGATCCGGTTTGCGGCATGTCCGTCAGTGAGGATTCCGCCCATCATGTTCATCACCTGGGTGAGGATTACTATTTTTGCAGCGCTGGCTGTCGCAACAAATTTGTTGATAATCCGGACAAATATTTACACTCTACTGAGGAACCGGTTGGCGACAGCTACACTTGGTACACTTGCCCCATGCACCCCGAGGTGCGCCAAAAGGGGCCGGGCACTTGTCCTAAATGCGGTATGGCCCTGGAGCCGGAGATGCCTGGCCTGGATGACGCTGAAGATCCAGAGCTGGTGGATTTTCGGCGCCGCTTTTGGGTCAGTGTGCCTTTTACCCTCAGTGTTTTCACATTAGCCATGTTTGGTCATGGCTGGCTGCCGATGGGATGGCACAATTGGGTTGAATTACTGTTGGCGACGCCAGTGGTATTGTGGTCCGGCCTGCCGTTCTTTGTACGCGGTGCCCAGTCGATAGTTAACAGAAGCCCCAATATGTGGACCTTGATCGGTCTGGGAACTGCTGCGGCTTACATTTACAGCGTTGTCGCCACCATCGCGCCCTGGATATTTCCGGCGGCGTTTATCATGGATGGCAAGGTCAGTGTGTATTTCGAGGCGGCAGCGGTCATTATTTCCCTGACCCTGATGGGTCAGTTGTTCGAACTCAAGGCCCGCTCCCGTACCTCCGAGGCCATCAAGTCGCTGCTGCGGTTAGCGCCGGATATTGCCCGCCGTATTAATCCGGACGGCAGTGAAACGGATGTGCCTCTGGCCGATGTTCAGACCGATGATCACCTGCGGGTGCGGCCCGGCGAGAAAGTGCCGGTGGATGGCGAAGTGGTGGAAGGCGGCAGCGCGGTAGACGAATCCATGCTCACCGGTGAGCCGGTGCCGGTGTCCAAACGTCCGGGCGACAAGGTCATTGGCGCCACTATGAACACCAGTGGCAGCCTGGTCATTCAGGCACAACACGTAGGCCAGGACAGCACCTTGTCGCGTATCGTCAACCTGGTAGCCCAGGCCCAGCGCTCCCGTGCGCCCATGCAGCGTCTGGCCGATGTCGTGGCCGGGTACTTTGTAGTTGCAGTGGTTGCCATTGCCGTCATTACCTTTTTCGCCTGGGGATTGTGGGGGCCTGAGCCCGGTTGGGTGTACGGCCTGATCAATGCTGTGGCTGTGCTGATCATTGCCTGTCCCTGTGCCCTGGGCCTAGCGACCCCCATGTCAATCATGGTAGCCACCGGCATGGGCGCCACTCGGGGCGTGCTGTTCCGGGATGCCGCCGCCATTGAAGCCTTGCGTAAAGTGGACACCCTGGTGGTGGACAAAACCGGTACCTTGACCGAGGGCCGACCAGTTTTCCGTGAGGTCATCGCCACCCCGGGCTTTGATCGTGACAAAGTGATGCGGCTGGCCGCGAGTCTCGATCAAGGCAGTGAACACCCACTGGCAATGTCAATCGTCACGGCCGCCCGCGATCAGGGGCTAAACCTCTCAAAAGTGGAGGAGTTTGAATCGGAATCGGGTATTGGTGTTACTGGCCGGGTGGAAGGTCATGCACTGGTGTTGGGCAATAGCGCGCTGATGGACGCCCATGACATTGATCGGCTACACCTCGATACGGATACCGACAAGCTACGGGAGGAGGGTGCCAGCGTCATCTACCTGGGGGTCGATGGTACTTTGGCCGGTGTGCTGGCCGTGGCCGATCCCATCAAGGAAACCACACGATCGGCCATCGAACAGCTGCGTAGCGAGGGCGTACGGGTCATCATGGCAACCGGGGATGGCGAGAAAACCGCACGGGCGGTGGCGCGGGAGTTGGGTATCGACGACGTCTACGGAGAGGTTACCCCCGCTGCCAAGCTGGATATTGTCAGCCGCCTGCAACAGGAAGGGCGCATCGTCGCCATGGCGGGTGATGGTATCAACGACGCACCGGCACTGGCCAAGGCCGATGTCGGTATCGCCATGGGCACCGGTACGGATGTGGCAATGAACAGCGCCCAGCTAACCCTGGTGAAAGGCGACCTGCGCGGCATTGGCGAGGCGATCCGCTTGTCCCACTTGACTGTGAGTAACATGCGCCAGAACCTGGGCTTCGCCTTTCTCTACAATAGTATCGGTGTGCCGGTTGCAGCCGGGGTGGTTTACCCGTTCACCGGGTTACTCTTATCGCCGATGATCGCCGCCCTGGCGATGAGCCTGAGCTCTGTATCGGTAGTCAGTAATGCCCTGCGCTTGCGAATTAAAAAGTAGTGCTGTGTGGAGCATAACTGATTTGAACTTGTTTGAGCAGGGTAAGCTCGGTTAATCGCTTAAATGTAATAGCTCAGGTTGGGCAGGACAGTGTGACGACTGGGGGTGGATTGCGGCGGTAAGAGCAGGCTTGCCAGTATGGGGTTTATGCAATTTTTCAACCTGCGTAAATGTCTCTCCTCATACCGTTTGATGGTTGTGGGGTGGTCTCTGCGCAGGATGCCCTGGGATACTACATCAGTGACCATGTCCTTCCGAGTTTTGTCCGCGCGCGGTAAGTATCTGGTATTGATCGGAAGATAGTTCTGGCAATCGCTGCAGGAACGCCACCATATTCCAGATACGTGCATCGTCATGTCCTGGCCACCAGGCGGGCATGCCCGAGGCCTTGATGCCGTGTTTAATAATCCAGAATTGTCGCTTAATGGCCTCGTCGTCATTTTCGGTGTTATCGGCATGCTCGTGCCCATGTTTATCACCGGCTAGAGTTAGATTGGGTGGTGCGGGATACAGTCCCAGGGTGAAGTCACTCTGGGTTTTTCCTGGTTTCAGATGGCATCCGGCGCACATGTCGTTATAGTCTGCGCCACCCTTAAGCAGACGATTGGAAGAGTCCAAATCGTTGGGGACTTCGATATCGCTTGCCGATCGTGCGATCGACCGCTCTCTCAGTGTTTCCAGGAGCCAGTAGGACAGCTTATTGTGGGGAACGTCGGCGCCTATTGGATAGAGCCCGGAATACAAAAACGCCAGACCGCCAATGATCGATATCGCTGCTGCGATAAGCAGACATTTACCACAGGTTAGAAATTTGAAAGCGGCCATGACATCTCCATCCGGTTTGAATCTTAGCAATATCGCTCGAAATGATAGACTGTGGGTTCTCAGTGTTTGTGTTCGAGCGATTCATCTTTCGCGGTGTGTTCTTCCTGTCCGCCGTCTTCTTGGTGTTCGTTTTCGGAAGCTTGATTATCTTGGTGCATGCCTTTCATACACTGCTGCATCATGGCCTGCATCACCGGATCGTTCATATCCATCTTGCTGTGATCCATATTTTTCATGGCGGTGCAGTCCGGTTTTTCAACGTCTTTCATATGTTCTTTAGGTTCATGGGCCTGTGCAGAGAAATCGATGCCCAGTGTGGAGAACACGATGGCAGTGGCTAGTGTTTTCATATTCATAAAGGTGTTCCTCATAGGTGTTTAAAAAGTTTCTATATCAACTTGGTGATTGTTAAAACCAGAATCGCAGTCCGGCGACGAATTGGGTATCTGAGGTATCGTCGCCAGCCGCGCGGCGGTAATCGGCTGTGCCGCCATAGGTGTCTGTCCATTCCACACCGATGTAGGGCGCAAATTGGCGGCTGAATTCGTAGCGCAGGCGCAAACCCACTGCGAGATCCGAGAGGCCTGACCCCGAACCATTATCAGGGTCATCCTTGCCGTACAGATTCAGTTCCGCACGGGGCTGCAAGATGAGTCGCTGTGTCAGCAGCAACTCGTACTCAGCTTCGGCGGAGAGAGCGGTCCGACCGTCGTCGCCAACATACGCAGTAACATCCAGCTCAAACCAGTAGGGCGCCAGGCCCTGTACACCAAATGCTAGCCACTGACGGTTCTTGCCTTCGTCATATTGGTCAAGTCGAACGCCGAATTGGGTGTCGAAATAGGCATTAAGCGCATGACCCCACAACAATTCAGTAGAACTTTCTTCCAGTGTGCCGTCGGCAACATCACCCTCCGCTTTGATGACAAGGCGGTCGTAGGTGGTGCCATACCAGGCCTGGACATCGTAAACCGTGCTATCGCTATCTTCCTGATACTCCAGGCGATCACCCAGAATGGACCAGAAAGCGTGTTCGTCCGCCAGTTTCAGTTGCCGTGGCCCCGGCTGTGCATAGGGGCCTTCGGTCAAGGTGTAACCGTCGGAATAAGCATGGGGATCGCGGGCATCGGCTGGCGCACTACCACCCTGCATTTGCATATCGCCGTGATCCATTTGCGCCAGGGCCGTATTTACTTGAAGGGCACCGACAATAACAACCAGTGTTGTGAGATATTTCACCGTATTAAGTCTCATGACACCACCACCTCGCGGAACATGCCTGCGTCCATATGGAATAGAAGATGGCAATGCCAGGCCCAGCGGCCCAAGTCATGCGGGGTCGTCAGGTAGCTGATGCGCTGTGCCGGTTGTACCGGTATGGTATGACGGCGCACTCGCAATTCGCCCTGGTCAGTTTCCAGTTCGCTCCACATACCGTGTAAGTGCATGGGGTGGGTCATCATGGTGTCGTTTTGTAGAATGATTCTAACGCGCTCATTGTGGCGCAGGGAGACCGGTGTGCTTTTACCGAATTCGAGTCCGTCGAAAGACCAGCTATAGCGTTCCATATTGCCGGTAAGGTGTAGTTCCAGCTCCCTCGCGGGCGGGCGGCGGTCATCCAGTACACCATCGATGGATTTCAGGTCGGCCAGCGTCAGCACGCGGTGGCCCTGTGGACGGAGTCCACGCTGGCTTAAGTTGCGCAGGCCAATACCCGGGTCGTCGAGATTGGTACTTGGCGTATCCACCCGTTGGTCAACCGAAACCCCGTATTCGGTTCGGGCGTGGCGTATGGTAGATGAAGGTTTGGCAAGCGGGTTGTCAGAACCCTGCTGCATGCCGTGCATACTATGGTCCATGGCCATACCGCCGGACATTTGGGAATGATCCATCTTGGTTTGGCCCATGGAGTCCATTTTCATCATGTCGTGGCCCATGGCGCCACCACTCATTGCTCCCATCATATCCTTCATGGTTAACCACTCGGGCGAATCGGGTTCTGGCACAGGCGCTGTTAAACCTTGCCGCACACTCAGGGTGCCGCGGGCGTAACCGCTGCGTTCCATGCTCTGGGCGAAGATCGTATAAGCGTCGTCCTGGGGCTCGACCATGACATCGTAGGTTTCGCCGGGGCCAAAGCGGAATTCATCCACAGTGACCGGCTCGACATCCTGGCCATCTGCCTGGATCACCGTTAACTTCAAACCGGGAATGCGAACATCATAAAAGCTATTGCTGGCGGCATTGATAAACCGCAGCCGTACGCGATCACCGCGCTGGAACAACCCGTTCCAATTGCCCGCCGGAGTGGTGCCATTCATCAGGAAGGTGAGGGTCGCCGCCGACAGGTCCGCCAGATCGGTCGGGTTCATCCGCATCTGGTTCCACATCTGGCGTTTTTCCAGTGCCGCCTGCAAGCCCAGTTTGGAGATATCGGCTGTGAAATCGAAAAAGGTGGGCTGATTGAAGTTGTAGACATCGCTTTGCACTTTCAGTTTGCTGAAGGCGCGCATCGGGTCTTCGTCAGTCCAGTCCGAAAGTTGCACCACGTAATCCTGATCGGCGCGGTGTCTTTCGCCCGCCCGTGGTTCAATAATCAGGGCGCCGTACATGCCCGTCATTTCCTGAAAGCCGGAGTGGCTGTGGTACCAGTAGGTGCCGCTCTGCCGAAGTGTAAAGCGATAAACAAAGGTTTCCCCCGGGGCAATTCCATTGAAGCTGATGCCGGGTACACCATCCATTTCATAGGGCAGCAATATCCCGTGCCAGTGAATGGAGGTAGCGACCGGCAAGCGGTTAGTGACGCGGATGGTGACGTCATCGCCTTCACGCAACCGTAGCGTCGGTGCCGGGATGGAACCGTTGATGGTGGTCGCCATGCGCGTGACGCCAGTGAAATTGACAGGTGTTTCGGCGATCACCAGATCGATTTCTCGGCCGCTGAGCACTGGTGCTGAGCCCATCGTGGTTGCGCCTTTTACGGCCGCCTGTAACCATGACGGTGTGGCGGCCAGCACGCCACCGGCTGCAAGTCCCTGTACGAAGCGGCGGCGACTAAGCTGCCAGGGTTGCTTGGGTCGGGGAAAACCATGGATCATGCGTCAATTCTCTTTTCGAATAAATGATGGTTGTTACACGCTTTGACTACGCATATTAGCGAGCCCTGCCTGTCACCCGCATGACTTAAAAATGACAAGGTTGTAATCTGGCCGTCATCTTCTTGTGGGTTAGCCGAGCTTAGGCTGTTTCCAAACCCATTCTGGAAACTACGGGGCAGGGCAACGATGCGGCTATTGGTGGTCGAAGACGAAATCAAAACTGGCGATTATTTACAGCAGGGACTGACCGAGGCGGGTTTTATGGTCACGTTAGTGCGCAATGGCCTCGACGGCCATCATTTAGCGATGACCGAAACCTTTGATTTGCTGGTGCTGGACGTCATGCTGCCGGATGTGGACGGTTGGCGAATTGTGCAGTCATTGCGCGAGGCTGGCCGTCAAACACCAGTGCTGTTCCTGACCGCCCGCGATAGTGTGGATGATCGCGTTAAGGGCCTCGAACTGGGGGCTGACGATTACCTGGTCAAGCCCTTCGCCTTTGCCGAGCTGCTGGCCCGGGTGCGCACGCTGTTACGCCGCAGTACGGTGCCGGTGATGACCGATCAGATCAAAGTTGCCGACCTCACGCTGGATTTGCCGCGTCACCGGGCCACGCGCGCCGGCCGCAAGATCAATCTCAGCCACAAAGAGTTTTGTTTGCTGGAGCTGTTGGTTCGGCGACAGGGCGAAGTATTACCGCGCTCCTTGATTGCCTCCCAGGTGTGGGACATGAACTTCGATTCCGACACCAATGTCATTGACGTGGCCATACGGCGCCTAAGGGCGAAAATCGATGACGATTATGAACCCAAGCTGATTCACACTGTGCGCGGTTTGGGTTACAAGTTGGAGGTCGAGGACGACCATGACGAAAGTTAGTCTCGCCCGGAGACAACCACTGTCACTCAACGGTCGGGTGATGCTGTTTGTCGCGATGGCTATCGGTTTCAGTTTACTGATGATCGGTTATCTTGTGCTGAATGAAGTAGAGCGCCATTTTGTTGAGCAGGATGCCGACGAGTTGGTAGTGATTACTCGTGCTGTTGAAGACGCTCTACAATCGGCGAAAGATCAGGACTCGGCTCCGGAGGGCGCCCTTGCGCGAGCTGTTTCTGGTCACCATGGCGTCTATTTTCAGGTTTGGGATGATGCTGGACGTTTGGTCTATGATCCTGAGGAGGGTGGACCTTTGCCACAAGCAAACGCCTATTCTTCTGTGAGCCGCATTCAGGTAGACAAGATTTACACCTGGCAAACTGACGGCAAAACCTACCGTGGCACTATCACTCATACCCGCATCGCGGGCCAGGATTATCGCATCGTTGCTGCCATCGATATGGATTTCCACATCCACTTTCTGGAAAATTTTCGTCGTAGTTTGTGGTTGATCATGGTGGCGGCAGGGGCCATTACTCTATTGGCGGCTTGGTATGGTGTGCATCAGGGGCACGCGCCAATACGTGCTCTGAGTGAGTCTATGGGTGATGTTCAGGCAGATCGGCTGCATGTGCGCTTCGATCCCAATACCGTGCCAGCGGAGCTGAAAACGTTGGTTGATTCGTTCAACCATATGATTGGGCGATTGGAGGACAGTTTTGTTCGACTATCCCATTTCTCCGCCGATATCGCCCATGAATTGCGCACACCTCTGACCAATCTGATCACACAGACCCAGGTGGGTTTGGGGAAGTCCAGAAGCCTGGAAGAATATCGCGAACTGCTCTACTCGAATCTTGAAGAACAGGAACGCCTGACCAAGATGGTTAATGACATGCTCTGGCTGGCCCAAAGCGAGCACGGCCTGCTCAAGCCTGTCTGGGAACCGCTCGATCTGGCCCGGGAAGTGCGCGAGCTGTTCGATTTTTTCGAGGCCTTGGCGGAGGAAAAACACATCGAATTGGTATTGGAGGGAAAGGCGCTAATTATACTGGGTGATCGCGGCATGCTGCGTCGCGCATTGTCCAATCTGCTGTCCAATGCAATACGCCACACACCAGTGGGAAGAAGTGTGCTGATCCGTCTGGATTCATCGGGCGAGGGTAGGGCGTTACTCAGCGTACAGAATCCGGGGCCAGAAATTCCAGCCGAGCATTTGCTCAGGATTTTCGACCGGTTTTACCGGGTCGATCCTTCCCGGCAACGCCAAAGCGAAGGTGCTGGCTTGGGGCTGGCTATCGTCAAGTCCATAGTCGAGGCCCATGAAGGAAACATCGCGGTGATCTCCGAACGCGGCGTCACGCGCTTCACGATCAGTTTACCCAGCATGGCTGATGTAGAGGTGAGTGCTACGGGAGAAAGTGATGAGTCAATTGACCATCGGTAAACTGGCACAAGCAGCTCGGGTCAGTGTCGAAACTATTCGTTATTACGAACGCCTCGGGCTTATCGAACAGCCGCTAAAGCCAGCTTAAGGATACCGCACCAACCCAAAAGCCACTCTGAAGCGGGTCTTCTTCATGAAATGAGCCCAAGAGCTAGGATCCACTTTGTAAGAAATCGATAATCTGTTGGCGCCTAGAGAATCGCATTGTCCGGGGTCGCCGTGAAGATCAGGATGATCATGCTGGTGTATCTCAACCAGTCCAATGTACAAACGCAAGAGGAGTGCGATGCGTGAGGTTGCTCCGACAGAAGATACGCACCGTAATGCCATTCTGCACGGCCCCGGACTGCGGGTACGACTGGTTATGAGAGCAGCTCAATGGAGGCAGAAGGATATCCCGTGTGCCGACAGGAGCCGTGTTGTCAGGAATGCCAACAAACCAGTCACACACTTGACTCTATAGCTACCATAGGCATTAGAATTCAGATTAATTATCATTAGCAACAAGCCAAGTAGAGATCTCGTTAATGCAGGCGCACTGGATATACCGTTTTATAAGCCCGAAGCAATTTGTTTTGAATGTCTCAGTACTGCTGCTGGGCTTATCGTGTTTGCTTCCAGCGACTAGTCAGGCCGAGATGAGTGATGACGGCTGGGCTCAGATGCGTCAATTGGCACAGCTGGCCGAATACATTGCTGTGGATTACGTGGAAGCCGTCAAAGATGGCCATGTGGTCAATGACGGTGAATATCAGGAAATGCTGGAGTTCTCCCAGCTCATTGTGACGAATATTTCTGAGATTCAGGATAAATCAGCCGACGCTGGCGACCTGACAGATCAGGCCAAGGCTTTACAGGAAGCCATCCAGAACAAACAGGCTATTGAAACAATTCGGCAAATGAGCGGCAGCCTGCGGGGTACGTTGTTGGCACTGATGCCGCAGTCGTCCCTGCCGGATCATCTGTTGTCGAAAGCGACCGTCAAAGGGTTGTATGAGAGCCAGTGCGCTTCTTGCCATGGCGCAGCTGGTGGGGGCGATGGTGTGATGGCCGAACAGCTGGAGCCCGCTCCAACCGATTTCACCAGTAAAGAGCGAGCCTTGAACCGGTCACTTCTGGGCCTGTACGACGCCATCTCCAATGGCATAGACGATACCGCAATGCCGGCATTTACCCAACTGACGGAAGAGGAACGCTGGTCGCTGGCGTTCCATGTCGGCGGATTGGCATTCCAATCCGGCTCTGAAGTTACAGGCGAGGCACCCAGCGTCACCTTGTCACAGATGGTTAACCACACGCCGGCGCAACTCGCTGCAGAACATCCGGAGATGACGCAGAAGGGGATCGAACGGTTGCGCGCAAAGCCAGAACTGTTATTCCAGGAAACGACCAATCCTCTGAAAATCACCCGCGACCAACTGCTGCTAGCACAAGAGGCGCACCAGCGCGGCGATTATCAGACAGCACAAGCACTGGCGGTCAGTGCTTATCTGGATGGCTTTGAATTGGTCGAAAACAGCCTGGATGCGCAGGATAAAGCACTTCGCCAGACGCTCGAAGCCGATATGATGGCGATAAGGCAATTATTGAAGCAGGCACAGTCCCCGGGTGAGGTGGAAAGCGCTGTGAGCCGGACGCTGGCAAGGTTGGATGATGCGGATCGATTGCTTTCGGAATCTACCTTGTCCAATGCGACCCTGTTCAGTGCCAGCTTGGTTATTCTGTTGCGGGAGGGGCTCGAAGCCCTGCTCGTGGTGATTGCCCTGGTGACTGTGCTGGTGCGAACCGGTCGGCGTGACGGACTTCGGTATGTGCATTTGGGTTGGGTAACGGCATTGGTGGCCGGTGTTGCGACCTGGGCTGCCGCGCAGTCCCTGGTGAGTATCAGCGGCGCCAGCCGCGAAGTCATGGAAGGGGTTGCGGCCCTTTTGGCGGCGGTCGTGTTGCTCTATGTCGGCATCTGGATGCACAGTAAAACCCATGCTGCCCAGTGGCAGGCCTATATCCAGCAGCACATCAACTCCCACCTGACTGCGGGTACCCTGTGGGGTCTTGCGCTGCTGGCATTTATTGCGGTTTATCGTGAAGTCTTTGAAACGGTCTTGTTTTATCAGGCGCTGCTGACCCAGGCTGCAGCCGCTCAATATTCATCCGTATTCAGCGGCTTTGTAGCCGGTACTGCTTTCTTGGCCGTATTGGCCTGGGTGTTGGTGCGTTACTCGGTGAAATTACCCATTGCCAGATTCTTTTCCGTCACCACCTACCTGTTGCTGGCCCTGGCGTTTATCCTCATGGGTAAGGCGATGTCGGCACTTCAGGAAGCGGATCTTATCGGTATTACCCCATTGCCTGTCAGTTTTGAATTCGATTGGGTCGGCGTCAAATCCACCTGGCAGGGGATCCTGGCGCAATTGTCGGTACTGGTGGTTTTCCTGGTCTTTCTGGGGCTGGCTAGAAGGCAGCGGAAAAATGCCCCTGTTGCAGAACGTTCAGGAGAGTTTTTGGAACCGGGTGTCACCCGCTCGAAACCGGAGTAGCCGACAAATTCCGCAATATGCCGCACTGCTCCACTGTCCGACGGTTTGAACAGCTGCGGCGCAGCATTCTCAGTTGCTCGTTCAGCCTGGTGAGTTCCTGGATGCGGGCCTCCACCTGCTCGATATGCCTATCCATCATCCGATTCACATCATCACATTGCGCACCGGGCGACCGGTTTAATGCCAACAGCTGCCGGATCTCCGGCACACTGAGATCCAGGCTGCGACAGTGCTTGATGAACAGCAATTGCTCAACGGCAGCTTCATCGTACAGGCGAAAATTGCCTTCACTGCGTTCTGCAGAGGCAATCAAATGTTCCTTTTCATAATGGCGGATGGTTTGCACGGAGCAGCCAGTCACTTTCGACAGTTCGCCGATTTTTATCATCTCTCAATATTCCGATTGACTCTATAGTTGTTATAGAGTTTATAGTGACCGTCTATACATCCACAAGGGCTTTTTCAATGTCTGACCCGTGCAATGACGGCTGCCAGAGCGCGAAGGTTGCCAATGTCCCCGCCTCTGGGATAGCGAATACTGACGTAGCTTTTCAGCATGGCTATGTCAGTGACTACCGGGTACCAAAAATGGACTGCCCATCGGAAGAGGGAATGATCCGCATGGCCTTGGACAGTATTGAGCCCCGCGTTTTACTGGAGTTCGATACACCGAATCGGAAGGTGCGCGTATTCCATGGCGACAATGGGGCTACCATCGAGGAGAGGATGGGCTCCTTGGGACTGGGTGCCACGCTCGAAAAAACCACCCCGGTGGGGGAAGAGGATCTTGCCCTGGCCAGGGAGAAGGAAGAGGCAACCGCCCAGGTCGAAGCCGGTATACTGAAGTGGTTGCTGGCCATCAACGGCGTTATGTTTGTGGTTGAACTGACAGTAGGCTGGCTGGCGCAATCCACTGGATTGATCGCGGATTCTTTGGACATGTTTGCTGATGCCGCCGTCTACGGCGTCGCACTGTATGCCGTTGGACACAGTGTGCGGAAGAAGCTGCGCGCGGCGCATTTTTCCGGTTGGCTTCAGTTGATTCTGGCGCTGGGGGTCCTGGCTGAAGTCGGGCGGCGATTTGTCTTCGGCAGCGAACCCGTATCCGCGTTAATGATGGGTTTTGGTGTTGTGGCCCTGGCGGCCAACATCTGGTGTCTGGTGCTTATAGCAAGAAACCGGCACGGCGGCGCGCACATGAAAGCAAGTTGGATCTTTTCCGCTAATGATGTCATCGCCAATTCGGGGGTTATCCTCGCCGGTGTACTGGTCGCCTGGACGGGTTCCCGTTATCCCGACCTGGTCATTGGTCTGATCATCGGGCTGATTGTGTTGAATGGCGCCCGGCGCATTCTGAAACTGCGCTATTAGTCTCTGGTCCTTTCTCGCTGCTCGGATTCATGCCGGCAAAATTCCGCGCCTGGGCGGCCTGTTGAAATAGTCTCCACTCTCGCCGACGCTTGCGGAGAACACTCTCTCAACCATGCCCATAGGTGTGGGCATCCTTGTGCATGTGGTCCGGGTGCTCGAATTCCAGTGTTGAATGACTAATGTTGAATTCCTGCGCCAGAGCCTGTTTTATCCTGTACTTGATATTCTCAAGCTGATCCCATTCACTTTCCTCGATAATCACATGGGCCTCCAGCGAGGCATCGTGTTCGCCCATCTGCCAAAAATGCACATGGTGAAGGTCGATAACGCCTTCGATGTTGGAGAGGGCAACAATGACGGCATCGGTATCGATGTCCACCGGGCTACCCAGCATGAGTGTTCTGATGGTGCCGCCGATTTCTGTCAGGCCCAGGTAGAGAATATAGCCCGCGATACCGATGGTGATGGCAGGATCAACCCAGCGCATGTCGTAGAGCAAAATAAGAGTCCCGCCAATGACCACGGCGACCGACGCCAGTGCATCCGACAGATTGTGAAGAAACAGTGCACGGATATTGACGCTGTCTTTATGCATCGAATAGGTGAGCAACGCTGTCAAGGCGTCCACAGCCAGAGCGATACCACCCAGCCAGACGACCCACCAGCCCTTTACCTCTGGAGGATCGATTATCCGCATGCCACCTTCGTAAACTAGGTAGATCCCGATAATGATCAAGGTAGTGTAGTTGATGAGGGCTGCAACGATTTCAATGCGTCCGTAGCCAAAGGTCATCTTTGCGTCAGCCGGGCGGCGCGCAATTTTTTGCGCCGCAAACGCGATGACGAGTGATGCCATGTCAGAGAAGTTATGCAAGGCGTCGGCGATAAGGGCGAGACTGCCGGCGAAGATGCCTCCCCCAATCTGAGCCAGGGTCAGGACCCCGTTCGCCCAGATGGCGATAGCAACGCGCTTATCCTTGGTCTCAGCGGGCATATGCACATGGTCGTGACTCATTGGGTTAACCTTGTTGGTGGCTATTTATAAAAAAGCATCTGCTGTATTCAGCTTACTCTGTGCCTGGTTGCCTGGTTGCCTGGTTGCCTGGTTGCCTGTGCCTTGGCGACTTTGAGTATTATCGGCCATTGTTTACTTATCCTTTTTGATAGTTTTCAGGAATTCCGCAAGGCTGTCTTCGGCCGCTTTTTTGTTCGGGAATGGCCCGATATTTTGACCTTCACGGGTTAAAAAATACCAGTCACTGTTAATGGCGTGGATGCGATGTGTTCTAAAAGGTGAGGCCTTCTTCGAGTCATCTTTCCGTTGCTTGGGTGGATCCTTCATAGTCTTTCCAGGGCATAAACCGCAATAAAAGAACGTTGAAAAAATCATGGGGAGATTCCTCCCCACGATGGAGTTTTGGTTAACTATCAGTGTCGTGCTTAATGTCGCCTGTGGGCGTGGAGTTACTGGCACTTCTGCCATGCAACAACGCATAGAGCACAGGGAGTACAAACAACGTCAACAGGGTGGACGAGATAATCCCGCCGATCACCACGGTCGCCAGAGGACGCTGTACTTCGGCGCCGGTGCCGGTATTGAGTGCCATGGGTACAAAGCCAAGGCTTGCTACCAGGGCGGTCATCAATACCGGCCGTAAGCGGATCAGGGCGCCTTCGACAATGGCCTTCATCAGGTCACCCTGCTCGTGCCACAGATCGCGGATAAAGGCGATCATCACCAAGCCGTTTAACACCGCCACCCCGGAGAGGGCGATAAAGCCAACACCCGCCGAGATCGACAGAGGCATGTCTCGCAGCCACAGGGACAGAACCCCGCCGGTGAGGGCCAGTGGCACGCCGGTGAAGATGATCAAGGCATCCTTGAGGGAGCCGAAGGCCATCACCAAGAGTGCGAGAATGATGGCAAGGGTCACGGGCACCACGATGGCAAGCCGCTGGCTGGCGGACTGCAATTGCTCGAAGGTACCGCCGTAATCCAGCCAGTATCCGGGGGGTAGGTCCACGTCGTCCGCAATGCGCGCCTGTGCTTCCTCGACAAATCCGCCCAGGTCGCGGTCCCGCACGTTGGCGGTGACCACGACCCGGCGCTTGCCGTTTTCCCGGCTGATCTGGTTGGGTGCCGGAGCCAGCTCCAGCTCGGCCACTTCCGACAGGGGCACATAGCCGCCGTCCGGCAGGGGGACTGGCAGGTCCGCGAGGCTGTCCACATCCCGGCGGATGTCTTCGGGAAGACGCACCACCAACTGGAAGCGGCGGTCGCCTTCGTAAATCAGGCCGGCGTTTTCGCCCCCGACACCGGCTGCCACCAGATCCTGGAGATCATCCACTGTCAGCCCGTAGCGGGATAGCGCCATGCGCTTGGGGTGTACCGACAGCATGGGCAGGCCGGTCACCTGTTCGACCCGGGTATCGGCAGCGCCCTCCATGGATTCCACAACCTCAAGGACGTCGTTGGCCGATGCCAGCAACTGATCCAGGTCATCGCCGAACACCTTGATGCCGAGGTCGGCGCGCACGCCGGAGATCAATTCGTTGAAGCGCATCTCGATGGGCTGGGTGAACTCATACTTGTTGCCAGGAAGCATTTCCACCGCTGCTGCCATTTCCGCCACCAGTTCATCCTTGGTTTTGTCGGGATTCGGCCATTGGTCCCGAGGTTTCAAGATAACGAAGTTATCCGCTACGCTCGGCGGCATGGGGTCGGTGGCCACTTCCGGCGTGCCGATCTTGGCAAACACCTTGTCTACCTCCGGAAACGCCTTCAGCCGTTCTTCCAGCTGCGATTGCATCTCGATGGACTGCTCCAACCCGGTGCCCGGGATGCGCAGGGCATGGAGTGCAATATCCCCTTCATCCAGTTGTGGAATAAATTCCGACCCCAGGGTGGTCGCCAGCCAGAGACAGACCGCTACCAGCGCGGTCGCGCCGCCCAACACCAGCCAGCGGAACCTCATGGCCACCCGTAGCGCGGGCCTGTAGAGCGATTTGGCGCCGCTGATTACCGGGCTTTCCTTTTCGCTGATCTTGCCCCCCATAAAGACCGCCACAGCGGCGGGCACCACGGTCAGTGACAGCACCATGGCCGCCAGCAGTGCCATTACGACAGTGGCCGCCATGGGGTGGAACATCTTGCCCTCGACCCCGGTGAGGGCAAAGATCGGCAGGTACACCACAGTAATGATGGCGACACCAAACAGGCTGGGACGAATCACTTCGTTGGTGGCCTCGAACACCAATTGCAGACGTTCCTTGAGAGCCAACTGACCCTGGTGCTGGGCCTGGGACAGGCGCCGGATACAGTTCTCGACGATGATGACCGCGCCGTCGACGATCAGGCCGAAGTCCAGCGCCCCCAGGCTCATCAAATTGGCGGATACGCCAGACCGCACCATGCCGGTGATAGTGGCAAGCATGGACAAGGGGATCACCGCTGCGGTTATCAAAGCGGCACGCAGATTGCCGAGCAACAGAAACAGCACCACGATCACCAGCAGCGCCCCTTCGAGCAGGTTCTTCTCCACCGTGGCAATCGCCTTGTCCACCAGGGCTGTGCGGTCGTATACCGCCTCCACCTTGACGCCGTCGGGCAGGGAGGGCTGAATGGCCTCCAGCTTTTCGGCCACCGCCTGTGCCACCGCCCGGGAATTTTCTCCCACCAGCATCATGGCGGTGCCCATCACCGTTTCCTTGCCGTCGCGGGTGGCGGCGCCGGTGCGCAGCTCCTTGCCAATGGCCACTTCAGCTACATCGGCTACCCGGACTGGCGCACCATCCCGGTTGGCAATCACCAGCTGTTCAATATCGCCAATGGTGGCCAGCTGCCCGGGCGAGCGCACCAGCAGCTGTTGGCCGTTGCGTTCGATATAGCCGGCGCCGCGATTGGTGTTATTGGCCCGCAGGGCGCTGACCAGTTCATCCACCGTGATGCCGAACTCCAGCAACCGTTGGGGCGACGGCGTGACGTGGTACTGCTTGTCGTAGCCGCCAATGGTGTTGACCTCGATCACGCCGGGCACCTGGGCCAACTGGGGTTTGATGATCCAGTCCTGGATCTCACGCAGTGCCGTAGCGTCCAGCGGACTGCCATCCGCTTGAGTGGCGCCGGGCAGGGCTTCTACGGTGTACATGAAGATCTCGCCAAGACCGGTGGCGATGGGACCCATCTCCGGCTCCAGCCCGGGTGGCAGCGCGCTCTTGATGGCGCCCAATCGCTCATTGATCAGATTGCGGGCGAAATAGATGTCCGTGCCTTCCTCGAACACCACCGTGACCTGGGACAGGCCGTAGCGGGACAGGGACCGGGTATAGGACAGGTTGGGCAGGCCGTACAAGGCCGTTTCCACCGGGAAGGTGATGCGCTGCTCCGCTTCCAGGGGCGAATAGCCCGGTGCCTCGGTGTTGATCTGTACCTGGACATTGGTGATATCCGGCACCGCGTCGATGGGCAGGCGCTGAAAACTCCACACGCCCACGCCGACCAGCACCAGAATAAGGGATAACATTAAAAACCGCCGCTCTACCGAGAGGCGTAAGATGGCATTGATCATAGTAGCCTCCTGGGTTAGTGGTCGTGGGATGCGCCGGATTTTTCGATATCAGCCTTGATCAGGTAACTGTTTTCCACCACATAGCGATCGCCTGCCTGCAGGCCGCCCAACACCTCAGTCAGGTTGCCGTCGCTGCGACCCAGCTCCAGTGGGCGGATCTCGTAGGTGTCATCCACCTGAATAAACACTACGGTCCAGTCCCGGAAGGATTGCAGGGCGCGGTTGTCTACCGCCAAGGGAGCCTCCACCGTTTCAACCACGATATCTCCGGCCACCAGCAAACCCGGGGTCAACAGGCCTTCGGCGTTGTCGACTTCGACCCGGGCCAGGGTGTAGGGCGCGTTGCCGGGTGCCGGCAGCAGGTGTCGGATGGTGCCTTCCCGCTCGATGCCGTCAGCCTTCAGTCGGACTTTCTGGCCAATGGCAACCTCGGCCCGTTGGCCGGGGAAGACCTTGAATTCCGCCCACAGAGTGGTCAAATCGGCAATGGCGAATAGGGGTTGCTCACCGGCCATTTCCCCATTGCTGATCCGACGCTCAATGACGATCCCGTCGATGGGCGCGCGCAGTGCGTAGGTCTGCAGACTTTCGTTGGATTCCACTTGAGCGAGTACGTCACCACGTTCGACCCGATCGCCCAGATTGACCTTCACCTGGCTGACCACGCCCGGGAAACGGGCGCGGATCCGGGCAATCTGCTGCGGTGCCGTGGYCAGGCTGCCGTAGGTGGTGAGGCTGCGCTCGATGGCACYCGGCCCGGCKGCGGCCGTTGTGATACCCGCTTTWYSKGCGATAGCCGGGGCGATCCGGGTSCGACCTTCGTGGGATTCCCAGWGCCAGCGGTAGTTCTTGCCGTCCATKGCGAGGCTCACTTCTACGTCGAAGGAGTGGGGTTCGGTCACCACGCCATCCCCCAGCCAGTAGTCCCCCTGGTAGGCRAAGTCGAAGGTGTCCACTTGCCCRCCCAGGCGGGTGAGCTGGACATTRAGGTCAATATCATCAGTAACGGCGCGGCCATCCCTGGTGACCCAGGCCCGGTATTCCGGTGGGACCCCCTGCTCRAAGATYTGCAGTTCGACGGTGGCGTCGTTCTGTTGCAGCAGTATGCCGCCGTGAGGCCCCCTGGCCTCKGCCTGCGATTCGTCGTGTTGTTCCTCGGCAGCKTGYAAGGGRCTGATGGYAAGGCAGSTGGCYACCAGAATCAGACAGAGTTGTTTTATCARTTGCATGGTGTGAATCCTGAATTTGTGGGTTAGCGCGTCGGGGCGCCCGGAACAGTSGCGAGTGGCTGCGCCGTAAGTTGTTCGATCARCGCCTGGTTGAGCAGCGCCGTGGTGGCGGCGTCGACCAGTGCCTCCCGTGCTGAGAGCAGCTCCCGCTGTGCGGCGGTCCACTCCACATAGCTGTAGCGGCCGCGTTCGTAGGCTTCGCGGGTCTGAGTGAGTGCCTCGGTCAGGTCGGGAAGCATTTGGCTGCGAATCTGCTCAACAGYCTCGATGCTTTGTTGCCGCAAGTGGTAGGCGTCGAACAGGCGYGAATGGAGGCGSAGCAGGGTATCCTCCCGGCGGAATCGGACCTCATCCCGCGCCGCCAGGGCGGCCTGCACCTCGCCGCGATTGCGCCGTCCGGAAAAGAGCGGTACSGAGARMCCAGCGGTCAAGGCSGTRTCATCCGTCTCTTCGAARCGCCGGAYGCCSACCTGCCAACGGATGTCGCTYTCGGACTGGCTGCGCGCCAGCTGAATYTCCGCTTCGCGGATACGCTGTTCGCTGGCGTAGATTTGAATGGCCGGGCTGTCGCTGACCCGCTGGTACAGAGCAACGAAGTTGTCGGAGGAACCGAACTGGAACAGGTCGCCTTCCAGCATTTGAAAGTCCGGGCTGGTATCACCCCACAGGGAAGCCAGAGCCATTTTCCGGCTCTCGTAGGCGGCTCGCAGATGGGACTGCTCAATACGACTCTGGGTGAGCGCGGCCCTGGCGCGCAGGACTTCGGCCTGGGGCGCCGCGCCGCGGTCGGCGCGACGGGTGACGATCTCGTGGGTGGCCTCGGCCAGCGCCACGGCTTCAGCGGCGAGTTGGAGTTTTTCCTGCAGGGCCAGGGTGGCGACAAAGCGCTGGGTCACCTGTCCGAGCACATCCAGGGTCTCGGCCCGGCGCTCGGCCTCGACGCGCCCGTATCGTGAGTCAACCACGCTGACGCGGGCCTGACGCTTGCCGCCAAGTTCGAGAACCGATGACAGGGATAGGGTGTACTCTGCCCCGTCAACTCCTCGCAGATTGTCGCTGCCGAGGAAGTTTTCCACTTCCAGGCCGGCCTCCAGGGCAGGATTTTGATCTGCCGTGATGCGTCGGCCATCAAGACCCTGAAGGCGAAAATCGAAGACCTGGAGGCCGGGGTTTTGTGCCATGGCCCGCGAGAGGGCCTCGGACAGAGTGAGTGGTTTGTCACCGGCATGTGCCAGGGTGGAACCGAATGCCAGCGTTAGAAGGCAAAAGGCATGGATAATAAAGTGGCACGGCATTGCGCGCCGCCCAGTTTGCATGGGCATTCTGAAAAGCATGAGGCTGCTCCTACGAAAGTCTAAATGACAGTTGTTCCCCGGGTGGGGAAGATATTCGCAGGGTCAGGAAATGGGAGGGCGGAAAAGGGAGGATTGAACCCCGGTGGTGAAGTTGGCTTGGTAGTCGGACAGTACTATTCCCGCCGTCACGCCGGAAATGTCTGTGAGGGTTCCCAGCAACACCATGTGAAAGCAGCTATGGCTGTGATGGCAATGGTCCGCTGAATGACTGGGGCTGTCGGGAGACGACTTGGTTGTCTGATTTTCGCTTTTAAAATCCGCTGATTCGTGTGAATGCGCATCATAATGTGGCATTGCGGGGTTGTGCGGTTGTGTTTCATAGGCAATAGACGCCACTGATTGCAAAGCAATCAACAGCGTCATTGCGACTATGAAACAGCGTTTAATCATGCAAGTGGTCCCGGAATTTGATCGTGAGCCTAGCAGAAAGGCAACCACATTGAAACGACTGGACCACCCATGGTGTTACCTGAGTCAGTAGTGCGCTGCCCTGAGTGGCGGGCGATTGCACCGACCAACCGCAGTTCGTCTATGTC